>NZ_JALQDA010000009.1:0-410397 GCF_023631485.1 Caballeronia sp. GAFFF2
AGAAGCGACGGTGCGTTTCTTCTTCATCGGCATATCCATGACTTTTACCTCTCATAATATGCCTCGCCCACAGAATTGCGGATAGGTCCCAGAAGAGCCGCTCGGCTCAGTCGTCTGGAAAACCATACCAGCCATCCATTAAGGCGCTGATTTCGATGTCGATAAATTCTGGTCTGCCTTCGAATGAAGCTTCGTAATTACGAAGGGCCGCTATTCGGCCCTCGTTGCCTATTTATGCGTCGATGAACAAAAGGTTCGAACGCGCGCCCCTGCGTGTTTCTTTAGAGGTTGTATGAGTTAGTCCTACATCAACACAATGTCATATTGTCGTGATGTTGATGACACCTTGCACCAAACAGAACCGCCGTCTCTTTGCCGGGCAATACTTCGGCGTTTTCTGAAAAACATATCGAACCACGTTGAGCCACATAACTTCAATTAAAATGGGTAGCTAGACAGGTAGCTACGGGGCGACGATGGGCAAGAGGGCAATAAATTTGCTGGGCGACATCCAGCTCAGGCAGTTCGTCCGGGCCGGCGTGCCCGTCGCGAAATCCGATGGAGGCGGTCTGACGTTCACGCTTTCGGCGAACGGCACAGCCGCGTGGGTCCTGCGCTTCTATCACGGCGGCCGGCGCCAGGAAGTCACGCTTGGCCGCTATCCCGATCTCTCACTTTCTGCTGCTCGGGTCAGCGCCGCTCGCAAGCGGGCAGGCCTATCTGATGGCGTCAATCCTGCCGACGAGGTTCGCAAGGCGAAGTCGCGTCGCGATTGGACCGTGCGCGAGCTGGTCGAAGACTACCGTCTGCTCGTGTTGGATGGTCTCGCCGAAAGTACGCAGCGGAGCTACGAGCGCAACTTGAAGCGTATCGAAAACGGTATGGGCGCGATGTCCGTGCAATCTGTCGGACCGGCGGACGTGGTCGCGCAGCTCGAGCGCGTGAAGGTCGGGTGGGTCGAGTCGTTCACGCTCTGGTGCGCGCTACGCGGCATCTTCAAGCACGCCGCGGGCAAGAAGATTGTCATGGCGAACCCGTGTGCTGGCGTTGTTCTCGAGTCGATCATTGGCAAGCGTCCGGAGGTCAGAAAGCGCCTCATGCTGACCGCCGACGAGATTCGCACTCTCATGACTGCCGAGATGAGTGAGCCTAATCTTCTCTCGATGTCCATCCTTCTCGCGACCGGCGTGCGGGCATCCGAATTATTCACCGCGCGTCGCGCAAACCTATACCTTGACGAGGCGCGTTGGCATATCCCGTCAAGCAAGACCGGTCCGGAGATGGACATCCCGCTTGCGCCCGTCGTCGTGGCGTGGTTCCGGCGACTGGTTGAACTTGCTGGCGGTTCTGGTTTCGTTTTACCGGCCAGGCTGAGCACTCGGTTCAATCGCTTTGATGGCGACGCACACATCTCGAAGGATGTTTTTCGGGAGGCCATTGATTACTGGCTCGATAACACGGTGCCGAAACCGAAGATCCGACGCTTTACGCCGCACGACCTTCGCAGCACGATGAAAAGCCATATGCGCAAACTCGGGGTGTCGCGTGACATCTCGGAGATGTGCCTTAATCACAAGCTGAAGGGCGTCGAAGGGCTGTATGACCAGTACACGTACTATGAAGAGCGGCGGGAGGCGCTTCGGTTGTGGGCGTCGTTCCTGACATCCTGTCGAGCAGGAACCGTTTGGAATATCGTGCCGTTCAAGCGCTCAGGGTAATTTTGCTCCAATTTCTATCGAGTCAAAGGTTCCAATAGCGTTCAAAAAAGGACAATTCTGCGCTCCTGAAAACTTACTCTGCTGACATCGTGATGCAAGAAGCGCCACGAAAAAACACTCTGAATCAAGGGGCGTCACATGTCAGTAGAAGCCAAAGGGCGGGCCCTTCGCCCCAAGCAAGCCGCTGCTCGAATCGGTTTTAGCGTCACGTCGCTTTGGCGCTATTGCAGGACTCGTCCGGACTTCCCGAAGCCGGTCCAGATAAGCACTGGAATGACGATCTTTTTCGAGAACGAGATCGATCAATGGCTCGAACTGCAGGCTCAACGCGCTCGCGCAGCAGCTGCCTAAGCTCTTCAGATGCCGATCGTTCGAGGGCCGCAGCCCGATCGCAATTTCACTCGCATCTCCAATCGCATACTCAACGACGCCGGATTGTCGTGGGCGGCGAGAGGGATGCTCGTGCATCTGCTGAGCAAACCGGACCATTGGGCAATCAACGTCCAGGCGTTGATCAATGAGACCCGCGATGCACAGCGGCCCGCCGGTCGCGATGCGGTCTACAAGATTCTCGATGAGCTCACGTCCGCTCGCTATGTTCGCCAAAAGCGGAACTCAACGGGTTCAGTCGTCTGGACGGTCTTCGACGAGCCTTATCCGGAAAATCCGGATGAGGGTTTAGAAATCTGCGAAAAGCCCTATCCGGAAAAGCCCGACGAGGAAGCCAGGAAAGGCGTTGCGGATCATGGCGAGCCTCATCCGGAAAAGCCCGATCTGGAAAAGCCCGATCGGGATATTCCGGATGTATTAGTAAAGACTGAAGAAGCAGTAAAGACTGAAAAACCAGCAAAGGGTGACTCGCTCCGCGAGCCGTCGACTACCGCGTCCATTGCTTCGCATCGTCAGAAGTCTTCTGCACTTCCCTGTCCCGTCGATGCCATCGTCAAGGCGTACCACGATCTTCTGCCTGATAACCCGCGCGTGAAGGTCGTGAGTGATGCACGCCGAAAGATGATTTCGGCGCGATGGAAGGAAGCGTCCCAGCTCACTTGCAAACCTTTCGGCTACGCCGACGTGCCTTCGGGCATCGCGGCTTGGCGTCGTTTCTTCCAGGTCTGTTCGCAGTCTCTGTTCTTGACTGGCAAGGCGACGCCTTCTCCGGGCCGCACGCCGTTTGTTGCCGATATCGATTTCCTAATGAAGCCGAGCAGCTTCATTTCCTGCCTCGAAAACAAATACCACCGGGATGCAGCATGACCAAGACCATCGGAGACGCTATCGATTTTGACGCCTATCTCAACCAGACATCGCAGGAGCTAGCCTCCGTCGAGATGGAGCAATCGGTGCTCGGCGCGCTGCTGCTCGACAACGACGGGATCGACCGCATCGGGCCGCTGCTCGCCGAGCATTTCGCTCGCGCTGACCATCGCCTAATCTTCGAAGCGGTTACGCGCATGATCTCCGCCGGCTCGACCGCCGATGTCATCACTGTGCTCGAACAGGTGCGCGCCATTGGCAAGGAAGACGTGGTCGGCGGCCTGCCGTATCTGAATGCGCTTGCGCAGAACACGCCGGGCGCCGCGAACATTGCGCGCTATGCCGAGGGCGTGGTCGACCGCTGGCGTCTTCGCCAAATGCTGAAAGCGGCTGACGATATTCGGGGTGAGGTGATGAACCGCAACGGCGCGAGCGTCGGCGACATCCTCAGCAGCGCGCAAGCAAAGTTCGAACGGATGGGCGACGCGCGCGGCACGGAGCCGCGGCTGCTGGGTGAGTACTTCGGTGAGCTTGTGCAGGAACTGGATGCCCAGTACACCGGGCGCTCGACAGTCAAGGCAACCGCCACTGGCTATGCGGACCTCGATGCCAAGCTCGACGGCGGCATGTTCGACGGCGATCTGGTGATCGTAGCCGGGCGGCCGTCCATGGGCAAAACGGCCTTTGCGCTTGGCATCGCCGAGCACGTCTCCGGCAACGCCCCTGCGGTGTTCTTTTCGATGGAAATGGGCGGCCAGCAGATTGCGATGCGTCACGGCGCACGCGCGGGCGGCATTCCAATGGGTCGATTGAAAGATGGCAAGCGGCTGCACGACGGAGACTGGCCGGGCATCACGCGCGCTGCCCAGCGTGCGGCAGCCGCGAAGCTCTTCATCGACGATCGCCCAGGCCTGTCGCTCTTCGAAGTCCAGAACGCTGCGCGGCGCATCAAGCGCGTGCACGGCCTCGGGCTTGTCGTCATCGATTACCTCGGCCTCATGACCGGCGGCGACGGCGATAACCGCACGCAGCAGATCGGCAGCATCACGCGCGGCCTGAAGGGGCTGGCCAAACAGCTTGGCTGTCCGATTGTGCTGCTCGCCCAGCTCAGTCGCGCGATCGAGCAGCGCCAGAACCGCCGCCCGGTAATGGCAGATCTGCGCGATTCGGGTGAGATCGAGCAGGACGCGGACACGATCTTGTTCATCTATCGCGACGAGGTCTATTACCCCGACACGCAGGCCAAAGGAGTTGCTGAAATCATCATCGGCAAGCAGCGGAACGGCGCTCTGGGCAAGGTCGGACTCGCGTACACGGGTGAGCTGACACGCTTTTCGGACCTTCCGCCCGGCGCGTTATGGGAAGACGCGCGCGAACGCCGCTCGCGCCCGCGCGGCGGATTCGACGAGTGATCGGCGCGATGCCGAACGCGAACGAGCGCCGCAAGGCGTGGAGCAATCTCATGCGCGCTGTGCACGAAGGCAAACGCGGAAATTACGGGCCCGCGCGACAGATTGTCGAGGCGGTGCGAGCGAAACACGGCGACATGGCTGCGGACAGCCAGCGTCGGGAGCTTTGGCGAATGATTCAGACCGGGGAGAAGAAGACGTGATCGATGCATTAGTGGGCGGCAAGCTCTACAAACAGGCCGAGGCGCGGCGTAGCCAAAACGGCAACACCTACGTGCTCGCGAAAGTGCGCGCGGCCGACGGCGACGGCGAGAGCATGTTCATCAGCGTCATTGCCTTCGACCAGCAGGCTCAGGACGCCTTGCTCGCGCTCGCCGACGGCGACAGCGTCTCGCTCGCTGGTCCGTTGAAGATCGGCACCTACACCGGGCGCGACGGCACAAAAGCGAGCGTCAGCATGACGGCGCAGCGCGTTTTGACTGCGTACCACGTCTCTCGGAAGCGGAGGGCGCTGGAAGCCGCTGGTGGGGCCGCAGAGGCATTCAGCGAAGGCTTCGACGATCCTATTTGATAGACAAAAATTTACTGGAGGTCTGACACATGACACCCCAATGCGCGGCCGCAGTCGCAAAAGCAGCAGGACGAGCCATTTCGAAACGCGAGCTGGACGAGATCGACAGTCGCTTGAAGCGCACGGCGCGACGGCTCGCTCGAGAGGACAACTCGACGTGGCGGTCGCTTTCGCCTGAGGAACGAACGATCCGCGCCGCTCAGCGCGCGATGCAGGACATCAACGCCGAAGCGGATAAGAAAGCTGCTCGCGGGAAGCTGCAAATCCTGAAAGCCATGCAGACGGATGCGCGCGTTACGGCCGGCATGGCAAACGGCGAAAAGCGCGCGCATGCCCTTGTCGAAGACATCGAGCGCACGGACGGCTATATCCGCGCAATCAAAGACACGTCGCTTGGCGGCCTGCTTGACCTCATCAACGCGGCAAAGAGCGGCCAGGGTGCGAGCGTGGCGCGCCGTGTGTCGATGTTTCTCTTTGACGCAGAGAATCCCCAGATGTCCCGCGACCTTCTGCGCGAGATCTACGCGAACGCGGACGGTTCCACGGGCAACAAGACGGCTCGCGACGGAGCCAAGGCATGGCTGACCACCATCGAAGAGTTGCGCACGCGCTTCAACGCCTCCGGTGGCGACGTGGGCCGCTTGGAGTACGGGTATATCCCGCACGCCTGGGAGACCCATCTCGTGCGCGGCAAAGGCGATGCGCGCGCCAAGCAGACCTTCGTCGACGACGTGCTACCGCAGCTGGATCGATCGCGGTACTTGCGCGAGGACGGCACTGCGATGCCGGACGCAGAGATCGCCGACTTCCTGGCTGAAGCTTGGGAGACGCTTTCTACGAACGGCCTGAACAAGATGGAGGTCGATGCCTTTCCGGGCACTGGTGCGCGCGCCGGCCGCGGCAGCGAATCCCGTGAGATTCATTTCCGTGATGCCGATGCTTATTTGCAGACGATGGCGAAATACGGCGGCGGCAGCATGTACGACGTAATGCTTGGCCATCTCGGCGGCATGGCACGCAATATCGGTTTGGTGGAGCGCTATGGGCCCAATCCGAACAGTCTCATGCGCATCGAGTTCAACAAGGCAGCGGCGACTGATCTTCGTGATGTCAGCCGACTGCACCGGACGTTTGGCAACACGCCCCAGGCGTATTGGGACATGGTGAGCGGCAAGGCCGCGACACCTGCTGACGCGAACATTGCGAAGATCGCCGGCGCCGCGCGCGCTATCGAGTCGGCGGGCAAGCTGCAGGCTACGCTCCTTTCGTCGATCACGGACCTTCCGCTTCTATTCGTCACCACGGGCTTCAATAAGCTGCCGTACTTCGATCTCATTCGGAACGTCACCCATGTGGCGGCAGACGCAGACACGCGCGACTTCCTGACCATGCACGGCATCATCGCCGAATCGATCGCATCGGACTTGAACAGGTGGAGCGGAGATAGCCTGCGCGGTGACCTGCCCGGCAAGCTCGCCAATTCCACCCAGAAGCTTTCGCTTTTGCGCGCCTGGACAGATTCCCTGCGCGGAGGTTTCAGCCTGACTATGCAGGCAGCCATGGCTCGCCTTGCGAAAACCGACTGGCAGGCGCTCACGGAATACGACCGGTGGCGGATGGAAAACCACGGACTCGGCGAGGACGACTGGAATCTGATCAGGCAGGCGACGCCGACGCAATTCAAGGGCCGCGAATTCATGACGCCGCAAGCTATCCGTGCCGTCGATGATCCGCGCGCCGTCGAGGTGCTGACGAAGTACCAGGCCATGATAATCGACGAGTCGGAGACGGCCATCCTGAACCCAGATCTGAAGGTGCGCACAGTCGCATCCTGGGGTGGCAGTCAGGCGGGCACGATGCGCGGCGAACTGGCGCGTGCCGTGATGCAGTTCAAGAGCTTTCCTCTGGCCATCATTACCCGCCATTGGCAACGGCTCTTCGACACGCCCGCTGGCCTTGAAGGCGCGCCGCTCGCCTCGAATAAGCTAGCTTATGGATCGGCTCTCACGATCGCAATGACGGCGCTCGGTGCGATCGCCGTGCAGGCGCAACAGATCGCGGCAGGCAAAGACCCGATCGACATGACCCAGAAGAAGTTTTGGCTTGCAGCAGCCACGAAGGGTGGCGGGCTCGGCTTCCTTGGCGACGTGCTGCTTCGCGATTCGACTGACGACAACTCGCCTCAGCAAGGCCTGTTCGAGCTGCTCGGACCGACTTTCGGCACTGTGGCACAGGCCTATGAGCTGACGAAGGGCAACATCGATAAATCGATCGCCGGCAAGCAGACGCATGCAGGCGCTGAGGCGCTCCGGCTGGCGCGCGGGCATCTTCCGTTCACCAATCTTTGGTATGCACGCGCGGCGCTCGATCACGCCTTCCTGAATGCGTTGAGCGAGAACCTGTCGCCTGGATATCTTGGGCGCATGCAGGCGCGCGCGCAGCGCGAGTTCGCTCAACAGTACTATTGGGCGCCGGACAGCGGCTCGCTTCTAAAAGGCACCATGAGTAGCCCGAGCCGTGGGCCTGACCTGGGCGCTGCCATCGGCAATTAGCTTAGCGGGAACATCGCGACGCGATAGCGTCGCGTAGTTCGCGAGAGGCCGGAGCTTCAAAAGGCGGGCCGTATGTGGGATGTACCAGCAGCGTTAGGCTTGTTAAACGGTCTTCCCACCGCTCTCCAAGCGCCTCCGGCCAGTTGTCGAGCCAGTCAGCTACGGGAAAGAACCATTGAGCCTGTTCCCCGTCCGCTATGGTCACAGGTAACGGAGCGGACATCAGGTCGCGGCCGGGCGGGAGTTGAACAAGGTGTGTGGCGGATTTTCCGTCACCTGCGCGCCACCCAATGCTCAGAATTTTGGCGGAACGAGAGCCTTTGTTGGTTGCGGATATGACGACGAAATCAGAAGGTTCCACTCCGCCGCCTACGAGCGTACGGACGTTTGCACTGACCTCAAGATCGAGGCCTTCCTTGCGTTGCGCGAGCCATAGAGAAACGATAACTGCGGCCAACGTTCCTGCGGCGCCGACACATGAGGCAAATGCATTCGCGATTTCCCATTGCTCTTTGTCCAACCCGAGGAATTGATACATGGTTTTTTGTCCAAATGGTGACGCTCTGCATTTTCGCGCAAATGCGGACATTTCTGCGAACGAAACGCGGCAGTATCAAGACTTTCAACGGGAAACACGGAGTAGGGCCATGGCAGATATCGAAGTGATCGAGCAGCACCTGCGCGATGCACGCGCCAAAGCGGAAGAGGTGCAAAAGCAACTCGACGAGCACTTGCTTGATACGAACGGCGCTGAGGATGCTACAGCGGCAGAGCTGCGAACGGTCGCTCACGGGCATCAGGCGCGCGTGGCTGAACTCATGCGCGTCAAGCTGATGGCCGAGAGCAAAGATGCGGCTCAAGAGCTTGCCGAAGAGGCTGCAACCGCGCGCCGCGCGTTGCAGATGTACAGCAAGATTTCGCCGCGTCGGATAGAGGCCTTGAAGGCAGTAGATAAGGCTCGCGACCATTTAAAGCGCGCCATCGAAGATGCAGAAGCGCTCGAATCGGAGGCCGCGCGCATTGCGAAGGAAATCGTCTTGCATTCGCGCGTACGTGAGAGTCATGCGTTCGGCGCGCTCGCTCATGTCGTCTATCCGGTGCGCACGCGGACCGCTGATCTTATTCGCAGCGTTTTGGCCGAAGGCGGGAAGGGCGAAGAACGTCTCGAGACGTGGGCTCGACACCATTGCGAGTCAAGCGAGCGGCACTTTGCGGGCGTCGTCGCCTATATCCCCGGCCCCGCGTTCGACCCTGCATCGATCTACCCGCCAAGCAGCTACAAAGTCCTTTTCCGTCGAGGTGCATGAAATGTTTCTTACCGGAGTGCAAGTTGATTGGCCCAAGATTGTGCAGGACCTTTTCGATAGCGGGATGTCGTCTCGCGCGATCAGCGTCGCGATCGGAGGCCATGCAAGTGAGCGGCAAATTCGCGCGTACGCGGACAATCAATCGCCCGGGCATTATCGGGGTGAGCTGCTTTTATGCCTTTGGGCAAAGAAATTGGAGCGTTCGCGAGATGATGCGCCGATGCGTCCGTACAGTCTGAAGAGCATGCCGTCTGCACGTGCTCTGCCGGCATCGTCCGAGGTTCGAGATGCTGACGCCTAAGCAACAGCGCTTCGTCGACGAGTATCTGATCGACCTCTCGGGGGCGAAGGCCGCTGTGCGAGCCGGGTTCGGGGCCAAAAATGCGCGCCAGGCCGCTCACAATCTGCTGCAGAAGCGCGAGGTCGCCGAAGCGATAAACACCGGCCTGGCTGCGCGCAAGGTCAGGGTCACTGCCGAGTCAGACAGGGTGGTGCGAGAACTGTACGAGCTCGTGTTCGCGAACGCGGCGGACGTTGTCGAGGTCCGGCGTACGTGCTGCCGCTATTGCTACGGCCGTGACAACCGCTATCAGCGCACCGCTGGAGAAATGGAGCGTGCTCGCGCGGCCTACGCGCGTGATATGCGCGCCGCGCGAGCCAAAGGCGAGGAATTTCCTGACCCCTTCGATGAGCAGGGTGGAGACGGCTGGAATCCGACACGCGAGCCTAGCCAGTCCTGCCGTGAATGCTTCGGTGAAGGCGTCGGCAGCGTCCACATGCACGACAGCGGCACGCTCATCGGTGGCGCCGCTCGTCTTTTCGACGGCGTCGAGGAGACGAAAGACGGCATCAAGGTTCGGTTACGCAGTCGGGATAAGGCTATCGAACTGCTCGGCCGCCATCTCGGTATGTTCAATGACAAGCTCATTCTGAAGAAACCGAAGGTGCGTGTGCGCGACTTCACCGGGCGGGGCCTGAAAACTTCTAAGACTGGAGAAAATGATGAATGAAGAAGAGATGGCTGCGGCCTTCTATGGCAGCAGCACCGACACCACGCCAGCCGTTGCCGCGCCCGCGCGAAGCGATGAGGAGATGGCTGCAGTGCTGTACGGTAAGAGCACGACTGCGGAAGCCCCAGCAACGCCGCAAAACGGTCGCCAGGACGCGACGGCGAACCCGCTAACTATTCAGGCCAAGGAGCAGTCGGCGGACGCGCACGCGCTTGATCTCGTGCGCAACGACCCGATGCGCAAGATATTCAGCGACGAAGGGTCGAATGGCCTGCTCTACGACGAGCTCATCGCGACTGACGGCGTCAATGGAGTACCGCACGATATGGCGCCTGTCGAAGGCGTTGACCGCGCGGAGTTCTCCTCGATCGTTGCTGATCACGGCGCCTCGCACGCGGATGTGCGCGAGTTCCTGCAGGACTACCGCGAATTCAGCGAGGCGAAGCTCACAGAGGCACATAAGCAAGAGTTCCTTGCCGATGCCATTCAGGGCATGAAGGAAAAGTATGGCGATGGTTGGGAAGGCGCTTGGGACGCTGCTGCGGCGCTTGCTCGGCGCGACCCGCGCGTCGCCAAGATGCTCGTGGAGTCTGGCCTCGGGGCAGACCGAAAGACCGTGATGCGGTTCGCTGAAGAGGCATTGAGGCAGCGTAATGATGGGAGGCTGAAATGATCAGCGACACGCTTTTGACCTTCTCAGACCGGCAAGCGCTTACGGTGAGTGCCGGCTCTTCGAACGTAATCGACCTGTCCGCGCAACCGCGGCTCGATCGGCCAATGTGGCTGGCCTTCGTTTTGCACCAGATTGCAGGCGCTGGTGTGTATGAGATCCAGATCCAGACCGCCGACGATGCCTCTTTCACATCGCCGCGCGTGATGCAAAGCATTCGACCTGCGCCGGAAGACGCGCACGCTAATGCCGTCCTTGGCGTGCCGATGCCATACGGGATTCAACGTTATGTGCGCATCTACTACGCCTTGAGCGGAACGACGCCTTCATTAAATGTCACTGCCTATCTCACTAGTCAGCATCCAACGTACTGGAAGCCAATGCACTCAGCATCTTCGACTTGAAGATTATTGAGGCGGCAATATTTGAGTAAGGACACGTGCCGCTGCTTTCCGCAGCGCGTCGACTGCAAGAATATATGCGGCTAGGTCGCGCTCTCTGCTGTATTGTTCGAAGGCCGCTTTTTGTGCGTTCATGTCGATGCTATTGATGGCTTGGCGAACACGCACAGCCATTTGACTGCTCCGATTTACGCGGTCCGAAACGACTGCCAGCAGTACCTTCATTTCCGGTCGCAGTTCGGGGAAATAGAGTGTTTCTATCGTTTCTAGTTCCGGCCGCGGATCTGTCGCATCAAGGATCGTTCCGTCAAGCGCACACCGTTCCGCTGATGTAAGGAAGCGCTCCGTCTCATGCACATGATTTAGTAGCTCTTCCAGTTTAATGCGCCGCAGGTTCGTCCACTCTCGCTTTGTCCAATCCAGATGGTTGACCTCGGTTCTAACCTTCTCGACGATGGCGGTAATCTTTCCAATGTCCTCTTTCGTTGCAAGGCTCTTTCCTTTTTCTCTTATATACGACCCGAAGTAGGCCCCACCGCCAGCGACAAGGAATGTGAAAAGCAGTTGAAGAAACAAGGCCGAGTCCATCAGTTACACCTTTGCTGTTTTGGAGTGTTGTAAAGATATCGCATAACGGAAAACGGACAATTCTCCACGCCTATGCGGTGACCATGGCGCAGACCAACCAAGGCTGCGCCATGACCATCAGCTCAGATACATCATCAGTAGTCTTCTCGACGGATGGCTCATCCACCGTCTTCGAAATCCCATTTTATTTCTTGCGCGACACGCATCTCCTAGTCGATTTGATCGCAAAGAATGGGGTGTTGACGCCGTTGGATCTCGGATCGGACTACAACGTCGAAGGGGCTGGCAACCAAAGCGGTGGAGCACTCTCGACCGTCCTGACATACGCACCGGGCTTTCAGCTTCGTATTTACAGAAATGTGCCGGCAACGCAAGAAACCGAGTATCAGCAGAACGATGCATTCCCGGCGAAGACTACGGAAAAGGCGCTCGACAAGCTGACGATGCTTGCGCAGCAGGCCCTCGCGGGCGTCATCAATTCCCTGCGCTTCCCTTTGTCTGAATACGGAACAGACGGAACGCTTCCGTCTGCTTCACAGCGCGCCGGATACCTGCTCGGGTTCGATTCAAGCGGACTTCCGACGATGGTCCCCCTCTCTGCGAATGTCGGCGCGGGAGACCTGCGGACCGAGGTGTTTGTCGCTGACACACACTTCGAGCCTGGCGTTACCACGCAACTCGTTCTCTCCCGCGCGCCCGGCACGGTTGACAATCTCCGTCTGTTTTTTGACGGCGTGTATTGGGGTCCCGAGAACATCGCCACGCTCGTGGGCAACGTCATCACGTTTAAGCAGCCCATCCCCATCTACATCAACCGCGTCTATGCAGAAACCGGCACCACGCTATCGGTGTTTGTCGATGCCGATGATGCGGTCAAGGATGCACTTTCATACCTCAACCCGAGCAACCAATCCATTCAGAACAACGCGCCGACGAATGTGATCGGGTGGTCGACGCAGTTCGATCGACTCGGGAAGAATTTCGACGCACCTTCGGGCGTTTTCACATGCCCGCGGGGCGGCTCCTATCAAGTCAGTGCCTCGCTTGTTTTCGGCGCGGCGATGCCCGTTGGAACGCTCACCGCAGTCAACGTGCTGGTGAACGATTCTGCCATCTATCTCCAAGGCGCAGAGGTTTCGCAAAACGCAACGATCGCGGCGCATCGCGTCTCTGTAAACGGGGTTTTGGCGCTTAGCACCGGCGACAGGCTACGCGTGCAGGCGTACCAGAACAGCGGTGTTGCCGTTCCGCTGACCAGTAACCCACTCCTGAATGTTTTCGCCATCGCGCGGATTTAAACAACAAGGAAGCCAATGAAACGCTCATTAATCGGTGCAATCCTCGCGTTTGTTTCTGCTGCCTCGCTCGCACAGACGACAGTTCCCACACAACTGCTTCGCGCTGGTGGCACGCCGCCCGTTGGCGCGGTAGGTGACGTCGCCTCGACGGCAACGGCCGCAGTACTCTCGGATGGTTCTCCAGCCAACCCGCATACCGCGAACACGCCGTCGTTTTCCATCAATCGCACTGAGGCCCAAAACGCCACCGACCTCACCGGCGCCGCGCCCGCCTTGTGGGTTGAGGTGCTGAGTAACAATACCGGCACTGGTTCGGCAAACGCGAACAGCAACGCGATGGAGGCGATCAGTACGCAGACTGGTAAGGGAGACGCCGTCGGCGTGGTCGGCTGGGGTATCCAGCGGGGCTCGTCGGGCCACTATGCCTATGGCGGCTTCTTCAACGGACAGGCCGACACGGCCGGCAACAACGCGTTCGCGGTCGAAACATACACCGCGAATAACACGGGTTCCGATGCGCCGCTCAACACGGGTGCGGTGCCATCTGCAGTCGGTATCCATGTGACCGCAGGGGGAGCCAAGCTCAATACCTCAGCCTTGTGGGTGAGCAAGGATACCGGCGCTGGCCCGTCGAACTGGGATTCGGGACTCTACTTCAGCTCGAGCAGCGTCAAGACATACTCGTTCATCGATCAGAGCAATTCAACGCATTCCATCTTTATCGGTGGAACCCACCAGTACGGTATCAACCTGGCGAACGGCACATACACCGGAAACGCAATTCAGGGTACGGGTTTCAACGTAAGCAACAGCGGCGCGACCTACGCAAGCTCTTTGTCGCTAGGCAGCGCGCTCCCGGTGGCGAGCGGCGGAACGGGTGCAACGACAGCGGCTGGGGCGCTGACGGCGCTGGGCGCGGCATCGACATCGAGCCCGACCATCACGACGCCAAACCTTGTCGGCGTGACGAACGGCAGCGCGGCGGCAGCCGGCAGCGTAGGCGAAGCGGTATCAGGCAATTCGACCGGCGTGTCGATGACGAGCAACACCGCCACGAACTGTACGAGCAAATCGCTAACGGCCGGCGAATATCTCGTGTGGAGCAACATTGCGTTCACGGCGGCCGGCTCCACGACAGTCAGCGCGATCTATGGTGGCACGAACACTACCTCCGCAACGCTGCCATCGAATGCATCGCTTACCGCCTTGACGGCGTCGTTCGCGACGGGCGCCGCACAGATTGTTCACACCACACCGACTGTTGTGAACGTCTCTACCACAACCACCGTCTATGCTGTCGGCATGGCGACGTTCGGCACCAGCACGATGACATGTAGCGGCTACATCAACGCGCTGCGCGTGCGATGAACGATTAGATTTCTAAGGAAGCAATCTGTCTACCGCTGCCGTTATACTTGTCTGGCGCATGTGAAGTCTTGGTGGGAATCGACGGTTTAGGGCTGCCAATTCGGCAGCCCTTTCTTTTTTCGCACGTCAGAGCACGGACGATCTTTAGCGCACATATGAAAAATAAAGCGCTTGACGCGCGCTGATTGTCCAAACTATCCTTCGCTCACTGCTGAAACAACAGCAGTCAGGTTTGGCGACCTGAACAGTAATAGGCGGACAACCGCCCAGCGCGGTTTTTTTACGTCCGCACGCCGGAGATCTACCCTATGGGTGGGCCTGGTGGGGAGACCTTCGGGTCTGCCGGGTTCCTATTACCTCGGTTCGCCAACCCCACCAGCGCCCGCTCACCTCATTTGGCGATGAGTGGCCGGGCATTAAGCCTAATAGGAGCCACAGCCATGTCAAAAGCCATCACCGCGTCGAAGCCTGTCACCAAGCCGGCCGCATCAGCAAACCTCGATCACGAGCAACTGAACTTCAAAGGCGCGATGATGCGCGATTACATGGTCGCCGACGGAGAAGAAGAACTCATGCATATCGCCTCGGCCGATGTCGCAGAACTTGACCGCGCATCGAATGCCATTCAGACCATCTCACGCCTTGTCCACAACAGCATCTGCGAGCCGCAAATGAGCGGCGCTGAACCGCTGGGCTTTTCAGCTCACGTGGGGCTTCTCAACGCGATGGAAGTCATCGGTGCACATATCGGCCGCTTGGCAGATTCGATGCGCGAAAAGAACCGTGATATCAGTGAGCTCCATCGGATGATGCGCGGTTCTTCGGACGAATGATTGGAGACAGCCATGCGAGCCGACAATGATTTAGTGATCGCGATGCACCCGGAGTTTTGCTGGACTTTGTACATCGGCGCGCGGGAACAGATAGAGGCAGAAGGATTGGCGCCTCCGTCTGGAATATGGCCAGGAGTGAACCAGGTTGTGGAGTGGGAGATGCGCGGATTAATTTGCCGACTACGGCGCGAACGTCCGCGCAGCGCTCCGCATCTGCGTGCTCCTGCTGCGCGGGATACATGGTGCCTGTCGATGACGCGAACCGATTGGACTGGGCGCGACTACAGTATGTGGCGAAGCGAAAGACGGCAGATGCGAGACACCTTTTTGCGATCGGCAGAGGGCCGCAAGGCATGGCGTGAGCAGCACATGCGACACGTCACCGCCCGTAATGACGCCACATTTCAAACAATGCTGCAGAAGATGTTGCCGTCCCATGCGGCCTCGTCGCGCGAGCATCGAACGCTATACCGGGTGGAGCGATGAGCGAAGAAAGGACGGAGTGGCGCGATCTCATTGCACAGTTAGAACGGCCGCGAAAGGGGAGAAAGGGACTGGCTGCGCAGCGTGGCCCTTTCAAGCCGAGTGACTGTTCAGCGTCCAATGCGCCATTCGTGATGCCGCTCCCAATCGACTTTGTAGCGTTGATTGCAGAGATGGGCCTGAGCGATAAAGAGATCGTCCGAGAGGCGCAGGGCTATTTCTCTGAGAGCTCGGTCCGAGCATGGAGAAAAGCGGCCTCTCCCAACCTGCAGCACTTCAACGGTGAGTTGTTGATTCGAATATGGCAGGACGCAACAGGTAAAGGACGCGACCAAGTGCCTAGGCGCGCCTTGGAAGGGTAGCCAGATGGGTAGCTGGCGTTCAAAATTCTGCAGATATGCTACTTTAAGCTCTTGATTTAGATAGATATTTCAAATTAGAGGAGGACAATGTCATACTGCTCCTGACTCAAATTCGACTCCACCTGCAACGAAACCGGCTTGCCGATAAAGTCCATCAACATCGCCAGATGCTGTGACTCTTCTTCCAGAAACAGATCGATCACCTGCTGGGAAGCCACCACGCGAAATTCGCGCGGATTGAACTGCCGCGATTCGCGCATGATCTCGCGCAACACGTCATAACACACGGTTCGCGGCGTCTTCACCTGCCCCTTGCCCTGACAAGTAGGACACGGCTCGCACAACACATGCGCAAGAGATTCCCGCGTGCGCTTGCGCGTCATCTCCACGAGCCCGAGTTGCGAAAAGCCATTGACCGTCACGCGCGTACGATCCCGCGACAGCGCGCGCTTCAATTCGCTCAGGACCTGATCGCGATGCTCGACGTTCTCCATATCGATGAAATCGATGATGATGATTCCGCCCAGGTTCCTCAACCGCAATTGCCGCGCGATGGTGTGCGCCGCTTCGAGGTTCGTCTTGAAGATGGTGTCGTCGAAATTGCGCGCGCCGACATAGCCGCCCGTATTCACGTCGATGGTGGTCATGGCCTCGGTCTGATCGATCATCAGATAACCGCCCGACTTCAAATCGACGCGCCGCGACAGCGCCCGCAAAATTTCCGCCTCGATGTTGTACAGGTCGAAAAGCGGCCGCTCGCCCGTGTAGTGATGCACGCGCGATGCCACCGCCGGCGTGAACTCCGCCGCAAAATCCGCCAGCATCTGATACGTCTCGCGCGAATCCACTTGAATGCGCGTGGTCTCGTCATTCACGAAGTCGCGCAACACGCGCTGCGCCAGATTTAGATCCTGATAGAGCAAAGTGGTCGGCGGTACGCGCTGCCCTTGAGCAACTATCGTCGCCCAGGTCTTGCGCAGATACGAGACATCGGCGGCAAGCTCTTCACTCGATGCATCTTCGGCAATCGTCCGCACGATATAGCCGCCTTTCTCATCGGCGGGCAGCACGGCGGTGAGACGCGCGCGAATAGCTTCGCGCTCCGTCTCGCTCTCAATCTTCTGCGAAATCCCGATATGCGGTTCCTGCGGCAGATAAACCAGCGTGCGCCCCGCAATGCTCACCTGCGTGGAGAGTCGCGCGCCCTTCGTGCCGATAGGGTCCTTCACGACCTGCACCATCAGCGCCTGTCCTTCGAAGACGATCTTCTCGATAGGCACATGCGGCGACGATCCATGCGGCTCGCCCGCCACGCGCGGATGCCATATATCCGCAACATGAAGAAACGCGGCGCGTTCCAGACCAATGTCGATGAACGCCGACTGCATGCCCGGCAACACGCGCACGACCTTGCCAAGATAGACGTTGCCGACGCGGCCGCGCGAGAGCGTGCGTTCGACGTGAAGCTCCTGAACGGCGGCTTGCTGAACCAGTGCGACGCGGGTTTCTTGCGGTGTGACGTTGATCAGGATTTCTTCGTTCATGGCCTGTTTAGAATTCGACGCGTGCCACGCGCAAGAGTGCTGCGGTTTCGAAAAGGGGCAAACCCATGATACCCGAATAGGACCCGTCGATTCGCTCGATAAATGCTGCCGCGCGGCCTTGAATGCCATAGGCGCCAGCCTTGCCCAAAGGCTCGCCCGTCGCGGCGTATCGTTGCAGCGCAGCACGGTCGACCGGCGCGAAACGCACCGTCGAGCGCGAGAGCGCGGCGTGACATGCGCCATCGGCATCGACGATGGTCAGCGCCGTCAGCACTTCATGTTCGCGACCCGCGAGCTTCGTCAGCATCGCGACCGCGTCTTCTTCATGCGTGGGCTTGCCAAGTATTTGTCCGTCGATGGTCACGGTGGTATCCGCGACGAGAATGGGCGCTGTCCCATGATTGCCCGCGACAAGACGTGCGCGCGCCGCATGCGCCTTCAGCATGCAGACACGCTGAACATAGGCATGCGCTGCTTCGCCGGGCAGCTCGGCTTCGAGCGCTTCGGCGTCTTCATCGGGACGAGGCAAGAGGAGTTCGAACCGCACGCCCAGTTGCCGCAGCAACTCCTGGCGGCGCGGGCTTTGAGACGCAAGATAGACGAAGGGATAAGTAGACATTCGATAGCGGGTCTCGACAAGCGCGCCGGCCTTCGACACCACCACGGAATATCAGGGCATCTGCCGTTACGCGCGATGATAAGGATGATTCTGCGTGATGCTCCACGCACGGTAAAGCTGTTCGGCAAGCAGCACGCGCACCATGCCGTGCGGCAGCGTGAGACTCGAGATACGCAGCATGAGTTTGGCGCGCGCCTTCACTTCGGGCGCGAGGCCGTCCGCGCCGCCGATCACGAACGCGACATCGCGGCCGTCCTGTTGCCAGGCGGGCAGGGCGTTCGCGAGTTGCATCGTGGTCCAGTCGCGGCCGCGTTCATCGAGCGCAATCACGCGGGCGTTCTTCGGCAGGGCGGCTTCTATTCGCTGCTTCTCGGCAGCCATCACGCTTTCGGCATTGCGGCCGGACGAGCGCTGCTCGGGCTTGATCTCTTTGAGCTCGATGCGCAATTCGGGCGGCATGCGCTTCGCGTATTCGTCGAAGCCATTCGTGATCCAGTCGGGCATCTTGTGTCCGACTGCGAGAATGACGAGCTTCATCGACGCGCTGCGCTTTAGGCCTGCTTGCGCGCGGTCTTGCGGGCGGGACGCTTGACGGCCGGTGCGGCATCTTCCTCGTCTTCGTCCTCGTCGGCTTCGACGTTCGCGCCGCCGAACATGCTCGGCTTGCTCAATTTCACGCGCACGGGTTTGTCGCCCCAGACTTCTTCGAGGTTGTAGTACTGGCGCAGCGCCGGTTGCAGGATATGGACGACCGCGTCGCCGCAGTCGACCAGCACCCATTCGCCGATCTCTTCGCCTTCCGTGCTGATGATGTCGCCACCGGCTTCCTTCACCCGTTCGCGCACGCTGTTGGCAAGCGCCTTGGTCTGCCGGTTCGACGTGCCGCTCGCCACGACCACGCGGTCGAACAGCGACGTCAGGTGAGTGGTGTTGAACACTTTGATGTCTTGCGCCTTGACGTCTTCGAGACCGTCGATGATCGCGCGTTGAAGCTTTTGAATTTCCATGATTACCGTTGATACAAATGATGTTGAACAATGTAGTCCCATACGGCGGATGGGACCTGCGCGCGGACTTCGTCTTGCGACGCGCCTCGTGCGCCTTCGTGTGATGCGCTCGCTTCCTCGCGGATCGCCGTGGCGGATACGTCGATGAGAAGCGTGGTGTCGATCAGCATGTGACCGTGCGTGCTGGCCTGCAAGACTTCCGGGGATGCCTCGCGTGCTTCGAGTTCGGCGGCGACGGGCGCGGGCAGCGACGCGACATCGAAGCCGGGACGCGTCTCCACGCAGACATGCGCGAATTCGAAGAGCCGTTTCCAGTCGCGCCAGGTATTGAGCTTGACCAGTTGATCCGCGCCGATCAGCAACGCAAGCGATGCCTCGGCGCCTTCCTGCTCGCGCCAGCGGGCAAGCGTCTCCACCGTGTAGGTCGCGCCTTCGCGCTCGACTTCATCGGTGGCGACGGTGATCTTCACGCCCTCGATGTGCAGCGACTGCGCCGCCGCGCGCGTCATCGCCAGCCGGTGATGCGGCGCCGATACGCCTTCCTTCTGCCACGGCTGACCCGCGGGCAACAGCACGAGTTCGGTCAGGCGTAAGAGCGCGGCGAAGCGGCGCGCGAGCGCCAGATGCCCTTCGTGAATCGGATCGAAGGTGCCGCCCAAAATGCCGACGCGCTTTTTGCAAGGTGTGCCCGGCGCGATCACAGCCATTGCCGGCGCACCAGAAAGTCGGAATAGAGTCGCGCTTCCGGCGTGCCGGGCTCGGGCGCCCAGTCGTAGCGCCAGTTCGCGACCGGCGGCATCGACATGAGAATGGATTCGGTGCGCCCGCCGCTTTGCAGACCGAAGTGCGTGCCGCGATCGAACACGAGGTTGAACTCGACGTAACGTCCGCGCCGATACGCCTGAAACGCGCGTTCGTGCTCGCCGTAAGGCGTGTCGCGGCGCTTGTCGATGATTGGCAGATACGCTTCGAGAAACGCATCGCCGACGCGCCGCATCATCGCGAACGAACGCTCGAAGCCGGGCTCGGAGAAATCGTCGAAAAAGATGCCGCCGATACCGCGCTGCTCGTCGCGATGCTTCAGATAAAAGTACTCGTCGCACCACGTCTTGAAGCGCGGATACAACTCCACGCCGAACGGGTCGAGCGCGTCGCGGCAGACGCGGTGGAAATGCCGCGCGTCGTCCTCGTAGCCGTAAATGGGCGTCAAGTCCATGCCGCCGCCGAACCAGAAGATCGGCTCTTCGCCGGGCTTGACCGCCGTGAGCATGCGCACGTTCATGTGCACGGTTGGGCAGTGCGGATTTCTCGGATGCATCACGAGCGACACACCCAGCGCCTCGAAACCGCGCCCGGCGAGTTGCGGACGCGCGGCGCTAGCGGAGGGCGGCAGCGCGTCGCCCGCCACGTCCGAAAAGCCGATGCCGCCGCGCTCGAAAAACTCGCCGCCTTCGAGAATGCGCGTCACGCCCCCGCCACGCAGATGCGCGCCGGGCTCGCGAGTCCAGGCATCGGTCGCGAACGAATTGCCGTCGAACGCGCCGAGGGCATCGGCAATACGCGTCTGCAAGCCCGTCAGGTATTGACGGACGGCGGCGATATCGTGGGCTGCGTCGTGCTGGTTCGTTTCACTCATCGATTGCTGCAATGCGCCATGACAGGCGTTATGTGGATTCTCTAAAAACGCGCTGCCGGACGCGGAGGTCCGGCAGCGCGGGAAAAACGGCTCGATTTCAGGCGAAAAGCCTTATCCGTGCTTGCGGTTCACCGCCCGGTAGCCAATGTCCCGGCGATACTGCATGCCATCGAACGAAATCTGATTCACTGTATCGTAGACCACGGATTGCGCGCCGCGCACGGAATCCGCCAGACCCACGACACACAACACGCGCCCGCCTGAAGTGGTGAGCTTGCCGTCCGCGAGCGTGGTGCCCGCATGGAACGTGACGGCGTTGTCCGTTTCAGGCGGAATGCCGTTGATGCGGTCGCCCTTGCGCGGCGTCTCCGGGTAGTTGTGAGCCACGAGCACGACGCCCAGCGCCGTGCGCCGGTCCCAGTCGAGCTCCACGCTGTCCAGCTTGCCGTCGATGGCCATCTCCACGACCTTCGAGAAATCGCCCTTGAGGCGCGCCATGATCGGCTGCGTTTCGGGGTCGCCCATGCGGCAATTGAATTCGAGCGTCTTGGGCGTGCCGTTGGCGTCGATCATCAAGCCCGCGTACAGAAAGCCGGTGAAGCGGATGCCGTCGTTTTCCATGCCGCGCACGGTCGGCAGGATGATCTCGCGCATCACGCGCGCGTGCAGTTGCGGCGTGACGATCGGCGCGGGCGAATACGCGCCCATGCCGCCGGTGTTCGGGCCCTTGTCGCCGTCGAGCAGACGCTTGTGGTCTTGGCTGGACGCGAGCGGCAGCACGTGCTTGCCGTCCACCATGACAATGAAGCTCGCTTCCTCGCCGGACAGGAACTCTTCGATCACCACGCGCGCGCCTGCGTCGCCGAGCTTGTTGTCGGCGAGCATGGAGTCGATCGCGTCGTGTGCTTCCTCTGCGCTCATCGCGACCACCACGCCCTTGCCGGCAGCAAGGCCATCCGCTTTCACGACGATCGGCGCGCCTTTCGTGTCGATGTAGGCATGCGCGGCGGCGGCGTCGGTGAAGGTTTCGTAGTCCGCCGTCGGAATGTTGTGGCGCTTCATGAACGCCTTCGCGAAGTCCTTCGAGCTTTCGAGTTGCGCGGCTTCCTTTGTCGGCCCGAAAATCTTGAGCCCGCGCGAACGGAACAGATTGACGATGCCCGCGGCGAGCGGCGTTTCCGGTCCGACGACGGTCATCGCGACATGCTCGCGTTCGACGAAATCGGCGAGCGCCGAAGGCTCGGTGATGTCGATATTGCGCAGGAGCTCGTCCTGCGCGGTGCCGCCGTTGCCGGGCGCCACATAGACGATCTGCACGCGCGGCGACTGGGCGAGCTTCCAGGCCAGCGCATGTTCGCGACCGCCGGAACCAACGACGAGTAACTTCATTTGAATCCCCGAAAAGCTTGAGTGAAAGCAGTAGCCGCGCGCTGACGCCGGGCGGACCAGGCCAATGCCGGAGTCCACGCCGTCACCGGCATGACAGGTCGAAGGCGGCTCGCGCGGACTTCAGGCTGCGTCACCTGCCTTCTCATCAAGCGAAAGCCGTTCCAGCATCGCGGCCCGCCGAGCGCGGCGGACGGGCGCAACGGCGGCGCTTATTCGTCGTTGATGGCGGCGTTTGTATAGACTTCCTGCACGTCGTCGAGATTTTCGAGAGCGTCCAGCAGTTTTTGCATTTTCAGGGCGTCGTCGCCGCTGAATTCCACTTCGCTTTGCGGCTTCATGGTTACTTCGGCGAGTTCCGCCTTGAAGCCGGCGGCTTCGAGTGCGTCCTTCACCTTCTGGAAGTCGTTGGCGGGGCTGATCACTTCGATGCTGCCGTCGTCGTTCGTCACCACGTCGTCCGCGCCTGCTTCGAGCGCGGCGTCCATCAGCTTGTCCTCGGGCGTGCCCGGCGCGAACAGGAACTGGCCGACATGGTCGAACATGAACGACACCGAGCCGTCCGTGCCCATGTTGCCGCCGAACTTCGAGAACGCGTGGCGCACTTCCGCGACCGTGCGGGTGCGGTTGTCGGTCATGGTGTCGACGATGATCGCCGCGCCGCCGATGCCGTAGCCTTCGTAGCGGATTTCCTCGTAGCTCGCGCCATCGACGCCGCCGACACCGCGCTGGATCGCGCGGTTGATGTTGTCCTTCGGCATGTTGGCGTCGTAGGCCTTGTCGACCGCGAGCCGCAGCCGCGGGTTCGAGTCGACTTCGCCGCCGCCCATGCGGGCCGCGACCTGGATTTCCTTGATGAGGCGCGTCCAGACCTTGCCGCGCTTTGCATCGGCTGCGGCCTTCTTATGCTTGATGTTGGCCCATTTCGAGTGACCCGCCATTACCTTTCTCCATCGCGCGCGGACGTCGTGCCGCGCCTTGGTTTGCTGTGATGCTGTAGATGTCTGTTCGATGCGCTGCCGCGTCGTTTTAAACGGCAGCCGGGTTCGTGCGTCGGGCGCGGCCCGAAGGCAAGCCAGTCAGGCTCGCGGCAAGATCCGCTTAGGAACAAACCGAAATTTTATCATGCTGGGATGGCTTGGCAGGCGGCTTGCGTCGATTGGGGAAAACGAGCGGGCGAAGGCGGATTCGGGGAAAGTGCGCCGCGCAAAAGCCATCGCACAATAAAAAACCGCCGCGCATGTCGCGCGGCGGTCTCGAGACTTGATTTGCGAAAACGGGTTGCGATCAGTTCTTCGTGCCGAACAGCCGGTCGCCTGCATCGCCGAGACCGGGAACGATATACGCATGATCGTTCAGATGCGAATCCAGCGAGGCGACGTAGAGCTTCACGTCCGGATGCGCGTCCTGGAACACCTTCACGCCTTCGGGCGCCGCCACCAGCGCCACGAACACGATATTCTCGGACAGCACGTTGCGGCGCTTCATCACGTCGACGGCGTGGACGGCCGAGTAGCCGGTCGCGACCATCGGATCGCACAGAATGAAGACGCGCTCTTCCAGGTCGGGCGGCAGGCGCACGAGATACTCGACCGGCCGGTGATCTTCCGCGCGATAGACGCCGATATGACCGACGCGCGCCGAGGGGATCAGGTCGAGCAGCCCGTCCGACATGCCGATGCCCGCGCGCAGCACCGGCACGATGGCGAGCTTTTTGCCCGCGATCACGGGCGCGTCGATCTCGACGAGCGGCGTTTCCACGCGCTTGGTCGTGAGCGGCAGATTGCGGGTGATCTCGTAGCCCATCAGCAAGGTGATTTCCCGCAGCAGTTCGCGAAACGTGCGCGTGGACGTGTCCTTGTCGCGCATGTGGGTGAGCTTGTGCTGGATCAGCGGGTGATCGGTGATGAAGAGATTGGGAAAACGGCTGTCCTGTTTCATGGGTCTCGCGCGTTCGCGCGTCCTGCTGGTGTGCTGCTCGTGTGATGGGGTGCCGTCATGGGCGATGCATGAGCGCCGGCGCTCATGCCGCGCGCCGGGCGGACAGTGGCGACAGTTTACCGAAAACCCCGCCGTTGCCTAAGAACATTTGCCGCATTCACCGGCAAGCCGCATGGCCCGCCCGACGTTGCCGCCCCGATTCTCTTAGAATTGCGCGGAAGGCGTGACGGTCATCTCACGCGCTCCGAACCGAAACAGTCGAGACAACCTTTGGAGGATGGACGATGGACATGGGAATCGCAGGGCGCACCGCGCTCGTCTGCGCGGCAAGCAAGGGACTCGGGCGCGGTTGCGCCGAGGCGCTCGCAGCCGAGGGCGTCAATCTCGTCATCACCGCGCGCACGGCGGAAACGCTCGAAGCGACGGCCGCCGCCATCCGCGCGGCTTATGGCGTGGACGTGAAGACCGTGGCCGGCGACATCGCCACGCCCGAGGGCCAGGCCGCCGCGCTCGCCGCGTGTCCGCAGCCGGACATCCTAGTCAACAACGCGGGCGGGCCGCCGCCGGGCGACTTCCGCAATTTCACGCACGACATGTGGATCAAGGCGCTCGAAGCCAACATGCTCACGCCGATCGAACTCATCAGGCAGACCATCGACGGGATGATCGGGCGCGGTTTCGGACGCATCGTCAATATCACGAGCTCGTCGGTGAAGGCGCCGATCGATGTGCTCGGGCTCTCCAACGGCGCGCGCTCCGGGCTCACGGGCTTCGTCGCGGGTGTGGCGCGCAAGGTGGCGTCCACGGGCGTGACCATCAACAATCTGCTGCCCGGCACCTTCGACACCGACCGCGTCGCCGTGACGTTCGAAGCGCAGGCAAAGGCGCAGAACATCAGCATCGACGAGGCGCGCAAGCGTCGCGCGGACGCGCTGCCCGCTGGACGCTTCGGCGAGCCGGACGAGTTCGGCCGGGCCTGCGCGTTCCTGTGCAGCGCGCATGCGGGCTACATCACCGGGCAGAATCTGCTGATCGATGGCGGCGCTTATCCGGGCACGTACTGAACGCAGCCGCACCGCACGCGCATCAGCGCGAACGGCGCACTTGATTCTCGACACATGGCGAACTGAACCGACGGAGACATTCAAGCGATGACCAAGGCAATCCGATTCGACAAGACAGGCGGCCCCGAAGTCATGAAGTGGGTCGACGTGAACGTGGGCGAGCCGGGCAAGGGTGAAATCCGCGTGAAGCATCACGCGGTCGGGCTCAATTTCATCGATGTGTATTTCCGCACCGGGCTTTATCCGATGCCGCTGCCCAACGGGCTCGGCATGGAAGGCGCGGGCGAAGTCACGGCGGTGGGCGAGGGCATCACGCAATTCAAACCGGGCGATCGCGTGGCGTATGCGTCGCGTCCGCCGGGCGCTTATGCCGAGGAACGCGTGATGGCGGCGGATTTCGTCGTCAAGCTGCCGGATGCGATCAGCTACGAAGATGCCGCGTCGATCATGCTGCAAGGACTGACCACGCAATATCTGCTGCGCCGGACCTATCGCGTGAAGGCGGGCGAAACGGTGTTGATCCACGCGGCGGCGGGCGGCGTCGGCCTGCTCGCGGTGCAGTGGGCGAAGGCGCTCGGCGCGACGGTGATCGGCACGGTCGGTTCGGACGAGAAAGCGGAGATCGCGAAGGCGCATGGCTGCGATCACGCGATCGTCTACACGCGCGACAACTTCACGCAGCGTGTGCGCGAGATCACCAACGGCGCGGGCGTGCCGGTGGTCTACGATTCCATCGGCAAGGACACGTATATCGCGTCGCTCGACAGCCTCTCGCCGCTTGGATACTTCGTGAGCTTCGGCAATTCGTCGGGTCCGGTGCCGCCTATCGATTCATCCGAACTCGCCGGGCGCGGTTCGCTTTACTTCACGCGTCCGACGCTTTTCAGCTATATCGCCAAGCGCGCCGATCTGGATGCCATGGCGGCGGAACTGTTCGAAGTCGTGTCGTCGGGGAAGGTCAGGACGAACGTGCGGCAACGTTATTCGCTGGCCGACGCGCCCCGCGCGCATGAAGACCTCGAAGCGCGCAAGACGACGGGCTCGACCATTCTTTTGCCTTGAGCCTTTCCCGCGTGACGGATTCTCACTGAAACTAAGAAATAGAACAGCATCGATATGAGCGAGCCGTCCGTCACCGTCGTCCTGATCGAGGACGAAAAGCAGATTCGCCGCTTCGTGCGCGTGTCCCTGGAAGCCGAGGGCATGACCGTGCACGAAGCGGAAACCGGCCAGCAAGGTCTGATCGAAGCGGCGACGCGCAAGCCCGATCTCGTGATCGTCGATCTGGGGCTGCCGGATACCGATGGCCTCGACGTCATTCGCGAACTGCGCGGCTGGACCGAATTGCCGGTGATCGTGCTCTCGGCCCGCACGCAGGAAGCGGAAAAGGTCGCCGCGCTCGATGCCGGCGCCGACGACTATCTCACCAAGCCGTTTGGCGTTTCCGAGTTGATGGCGCGTATTCGCGCGCATTTGCGGCGGCGCAATCAGGCGGCGGGCAGCGAGACGCCGGCCGTGCGTTTCGGCGATGTCACCGTCGATCTCGCGTTGCGGCGCGTCACGAAAAACGGCGAGAGCGTGCATCTGACGCCGATCGAATATCGCCTGCTTGCCACGCTCGTGCGGCATGCGGGGCGCGTCTTGACGCATCGGCAATTGCTGAAGGAAGTGTGGGGACCGTCGCATGTGGAGAGTCCGCATTATCTGCGCATCTACATGGCGCATCTGCGGCAGAAGCTCGAGCGCGATACGGCGCAGCCCGAGCATATCGTCACGGAAACGGGCGTGGGATATCGGCTCGTGGGAGTCGTGTGACGTGCGTCGTTCGAATTACGCGGTGACCGCGGCGTAGGTATCGAGCACGGCGTCGAGCGGTTCGTTTCCGCCGACGAAGCCGATGACCCGATCCCGCACGCCAAGCGCCACGCAACGCAGCGCAATGCGCGCGACATCCTCGCGCGACACGTCGGGCATCTCGACCGTGGTCTCGTCCGCGAGCGCAATCGTGCCGCGCGCGGGTTCGTCGGATAGCGGGCCAGGACGCAGGATCGCGTAAGGCACGCCGCGCCGCATGACGTAGGCATCGGCTTCGCGTTTCATGCGCGAGTAATGACGCAGGGAAAGCGGATTGCGCTCCGGATGAAACGCGGTCAGCGCGCTTACGACGACGAGTTGCCGCACGCGCCGGCGCTTTGCGTAATCGGCGGTGCGCATGACGGCGTCGCGATCGATCGCACGTTCCTCGTGCACGCCTTCGCTCTCGGACGATCCCGCCGCGTAGATCACGTGCGTGATGTCGTCGAAGACATGCGAGAAGTCCTGATCGAGATCGCCGAGCACGATTTCGGCGCCCAGCGCCGCGAACTCGCTCTTGTGCGCGGATTTGCGAAGCAGCGCCCGAAAAGGCGCGGCGTGGTCATGAAGACCTTGCGCGATAAGCCGGCCCGTGCGGCCGTGCGCGCCGATCAGCAGAACTTTCATCGTCTTCATTGAGTTCGCTCCCTTGCGGTGGCCGGCTCGACAATCAAAGTAGGCGATTTCGGCGCCTTGTGCTATCCGTGCTTGCGCGGCCTCGCGTCACTCCACCGCGCTTGCCGGCCGCGCATTGCCACGCCGCCGCGCGCGCCGTTCCTCTGCGCGCACACGGAAGCGGTCCATGTACAGATAAACCACCGGCGTCGTATAGAGCGTCAGCATTTGACTCACGATCAGCCCGCCGACGATTGCAATGCCAAGCGGCGCGCGCATCTCCGATCCTTCGCCAGTTCCGAACGCGAGTGGCAGCGCGCCGAGCAGCGCGGCGGCGGTCGTCATCATGATCGGGCGAAAGCGCAAGAGACACGCTTCCTCGATGGCATCGCGCGAAGTCTTGGCGCCGTGCCGCGTGGCCTCGATAGCGAAGTCCACCATCATGATCGCGTTCTTCTTCACGATGCCGATCAGCAAGATGACCGCGATCAACGCGATGATGCTGAATTCCGTCTTGAACAGCAGCAGCGCAAGCAGCGCGCCGACGCCCGCCGACGGCAGTGTGGAGAGAATCGTGATCGGATGGATATAACTTTCATACAGAATGCCGAGCACGATATACACGGCCGCGAGCGCCGCGAGAATCAGGATAGGCTGGTCGTTCATCGACTGCTGGAACGCCTGCGCCGTGCCCTGAAAACTGCCGTGGATGGTCTGCGGCACGCCGATTTCGGCCATCGTTTCGTAGATCGCGGCGGTGGCCTCCGAGAGCGACTTGCCCGGCGGCAGATTGAACGAGATGGTGGAAGCCACGAACTGGCTCTGGTGATTGACGGAAAGCGGCGTATTGCCCGGCCCGAATTTCGCGATGGCCGAAAGCGGCACCATCGTTTCCTGCGATGTGGAAACCGCCGCGCCTGACGACGAACTCGACTTGCCGCTCGCCGCGATGGCGTTGGTCGCCGAATTCTTGACCGAAGCGAGCGCCAGCGCGGCGGCTGTGTCGGAACTGCTGGTGGACGAGCCACCCGCGCCGGTCGAGCCGGTCGCCGAGGTGGACGCCGTCGAGTTGGCGCCGGAAGTGGTGGTCGAATTAGTCGATGACGTGCCGCTCGCCGTGCCGCCCGACGTGCTGATGTAGATCTGCTTGAGCATCTCCGGGTCCTGCCAGTATTTCGGCGCGACTTCCATCACCACGTGGTATTGCGACAGCGGGTTGTAGATGGTCGAGACCTGGCGCTGGCCGAAGGCGTCGTAGAGCGTGTTGTCGATCTGCGCGGGCTTGATGTTCAGACGCGCGGCCGTGGCGCGGTCGAAGGTCACCATCGCTTCGAGACCGCCTTGTTGCTGGTCGGAATTCACGTCGGTGAGTTCGGGGCGCTTGAGCAGCGCCTCGGTGAGCTTGGGCGCCCACGTGTAAAGGTCGCTCGTGGTGTCGGACAGCAACGTGAATTGATACTGCGCATTCGACTGCCGCCCGCCCACGCGAATATCCTGAACGGCTTGCAGGAAGGTGCGCGCGCCCGCGACATCGGCAAGCGGCTTGCGCAGACGGTTGATGACCTGATCCGCCGACACCTTGCGTTCGCTCTTCGGCTTGAGCGAGATGAACATAAAGCCGGAATTGGTCGTGCGCCCGCCCGTGAAACCGGCGACGCTGTCCACGGCCGGGTCCGATTCGACGATTCGCATCATCTCCGAGAACTTGCCTTTCATCGCCTGAAACGAGGTGCTCTGGTCCGCCTGAATGCCGCCGACGATACGCCCCGTGTCCTGCTGCGGGAAAAAGCCCTTCGGCACGATGATGTACAAATAGACGTTCAGCCCGATGGTCGCGAGCAAAATGAGCAGGATGAGCCGCGGGTGCCCGAGCGCCCAGCCAAGCGTGCGCGCATAGCCGCGCTGCATGCGCTCGAATTGGCGTTCGAGCCAGAGCGCGAGCCGGCCTTCTTTCTTCTTCTGATGCGGCTCTTGAAGCAGACGCGAGCACATCATGGGCGTGACGGTGAGCGACACCACGAGCGATACGGCGATCGCCAGCGACAAGGTCAGCGCGAACTCGCGGAACAGGCGCCCGACGATACCGCCCATCAGCAGGATGGGCAGGAACACGGCAACGAGCGAAATGCTGATGGACAGCACCGTGAAGCCGACCTCGCGCGCGCCGAGTATCGCGGCCTGCATGCGCGGCACGCCGTTCTCGACATGCCGCGAGATGTTCTCCAGCACGACGATGGCGTCGTCCACCACGAAGCCCGTCGCGATGGTCAGCGCCATCAGCGAGAGATTGTCGAGCGAGAAGCCGAGCAGATACATCGCCGCGAAGGTGCCGATGATCGATATCGGCACGGCGACGCTTGGAATCAGCGTTGCGCGCCAGTTGCGCAGGAACAGGAACACGACCATCACGACGAGCGCCACCGCGATCACGAGCGTGAGTTCAGTGTCGTGCAGCGAGGCGCGGATGGTGGTCGAGCGGTCCGCTGTCGGGGTGATCAGGACATCGGCGGGAAGGGCGGCTTGCAGTTGCGGCAGCATGCCCTTCACGCGGTCGATCGTCTCGATGATATTCGCGCCCGGCTGACGGTACAGAATGACGAGCACCGCGTGCTTGTTGTTGATGAGGCCGAGATTGCGCAGGTCTTCCACGGAATCGACCACTTCGCCGACGTCCGAAAGATGCACCGCCGAGCCGTTGCGATAGGCGACGACCAGATCCTTGTATTGCGACGCCTTGCTCGCCTGATCATTGGTGTAGAGCTGGACGTGGTTGTCCTTGAATTCGATTGCGCCCTTCGGACTGTTCGCATTCGCCGATGCCAGCGCCGCGCGCACGTCTTCCAGCCCGATGCCGTAGTGAAACAGCGCGCCCGGTTCGAGTTCCACGCGCACGGCCGGGTTTGCCGAGCCGCTCACGTCCACTTCGCCGACGCCCGGCACGGTAGAAAGCGTCTGCTGCAGCACGGTCGCCGCGGAGTCGTAAAGCGCGCCCGCGGTTCGGGTAGGCGAGGAGAGCGCGAGCACCAGAATGGGCGCGTCGGCCGGGTTCACCTTGTGGTACGTCGGGTTGCTGCGCAGCGCGGTTGGCAAGTCGGCGCGCGCGGCGTTGATGGCGGCCTGCACGTCGCGCGCGGCGCCGTCGATGTCGCGGTTCAGGCCGAATTGCAGCGTGATGCGCGTGGTGCCGACCGCGCTTTGCGAAGTCATCTCGCTGACATCGGCGATGGAGCCGAGATGCCGTTCGAGCGGACTCGCCACGCTCGTCGCCACGGTTTCGGGACTTGCGCCCGGCAACTGCGCCTGCACGGAGATGGTCGGAAAATCGACTTGAGGCAGCGGCGCGACCGGCAGCTTCACGAACGCGAACATGCCGGCGAGCGCGATGCCCACCGCGAGCAGCGTCGTCGCAACGGGCCGGTCGATGAAAATGCGCGACATGTTCATGGCTTACTCCGCGTCGGCGGCGGGCCGCGGCTCGTGCATGCCGCCGCCGAAGCGCGCGCGCAACCGGCGGCCGAGCGAATCGAAGGCCAGATAGATCACGGGCGTGGTGAAGAGCGTGAGCAACTGCGAGACGATGAGACCGCCGACAATCGCGATACCGAGCGGATGCCGCAGCTCCGAACCCGCGCCCCAGCCGATCATGAGCGGCAGCGCGCCGAGAAGCGCGGCCATCGTCGTCATGAGAATCGGGCGAAAGCGCAGCAGACACGCCTGGAAGATCGCGTCGCGCGGCGACTTGCCTTGATCGCGCTCGGCTTCGAGCGCGAAGTCGATCATCATGATGGCGTTCTTCTTCACGATACCGATCAAGAGCACGATGCCGATGATGCCGATGATGTCCAGATCGTGCCCGGTGACCATCAGCGAAAGCAGCGCGCCGACGCCTGCGGACGGCAGCGTCGAGAGAATGGTGATCGGGTGGATGAAGCTCTCGTACAGCACGCCGAGCACGATATACATCGTGACGATGGCCGCGAGGATCAGGAACAGTTCGTTCGAAAGCGAAGCCTGGAACGCGAGCGCCGCGCCCTGAAAGCGAATCTGGAACGACGCGGGCAGGCCGATGTCGTTCTTCGCCTGCTCGATGGCCTTGACCGCCGCCCCAAGCGATTCGCCCTTGGCCAGGTTGAAGGAAACGGTCGTCGCCGGGAATTGGCCCAGATGCGTGACGAGCAACGGCGCCGCGCGCTCGTGGAACTTGGCGATGGTGTTGAGCGGCACCTGCCCCGTCGTCGAAGTGGACGACGGCAGATAGATGCCGTTCAGGATCTCGCTGTAGTGCGCGTCCGAAGGCTCCGATTCAAGGATCACGCGATACTGGTTCGACTGCGTGAAGATGGTCGAAATGATGCGCTGGCCGAAGGCGTCGTAAAGCGCGTTGTCCACCGTCGCGGGCGTGATGCCGAAGCGCGCCGCCGTCGGCCGGTCGATTTCGATATACACCGACTGGCCGTTCTGCTGCAGGTCGGTCGCCACATCCGTGAGAATGGACGTATGTTGCAGCCGCTCGACGAGCTTCGGCACCCATTCCGCGAACTCGGACGGGTTCGGGTCGGTCAGCATGAACTGATATTGCGTCGGACTGACGGTGGAATCGATCGTCAAGTCCTGCACCGGCTGCATATACAGCTTGATGCCAGGAATGTCCGCGACGTCGCTCTGAATGGAACGGATCACGTCGCTCGACGTGTTGCTGCGGTCGTCGCGCGGCTTCAGGTTGATGAGCATGCGCCCGCTGTTCAGCGTGATGTTGGTGCCGTCCACGCCGATGAACGAAGTCAGGCTTTCGACATCCGGGTTCTGCAGAATCTTCTGCGCGAGCGCCTGCTGCTGCTCGGCCACGGCCTGATACGACGCGGCCTGCGGCGCTTGCGTGATCGCCTGGATCACGCCGGTGTCCTGCGTGGGAAAGAAGCCCTTCGGAATGAAGATGTACAGCACGGCGGTCAAAACGAGCGTCAGCAGGGCGACGACGAGCGTCGCGGCTTGCCGCTCCAGCACCCATTCGAGCGCGACGGCGTAGCGGCCGATCACGTAGTCGATGAACTTGTGGGCGCGCGCCTCGAAGCGCTTGCTGTCTTTGGGCGGCGTGTGGCGCAGGAGTTTTGCGCACATCATCGGCACGAGCGTGAGCGAGACGATAGCCGAGATCACGATGGTCACGGCGAGCGTGATCGCGAACTCGTGGAACAGACGGCCAACCACATCGCCCATGAAGAGCAGCGGGATAAGCACCGCGATCAGCGAAACGGTCAGCGAAATGATGGTGAAGCCGATCTGCTTCGAGCCTTTCAACGCTGCTTCGAGCGGCGGGTCGCCTTCCTCGACATAGCGCGCGATGTTTTCGATCATGACGATGGCGTCGTCGACGACGAAGCCTGTCGCGATGGTCAGCGCCATCAGCGAAAGATTGTCGAGTGAAAAGCCGCACAGGTACATGATCGCGAGCGTGCCGACCAACGACAGCGGCACGGAAAGACTCGGGATGATGGTGGCGTAGACGTTGGCGAGAAACAGATAAATTACCAGCACGACCAGCACGACGGAGAGCGCGAGTTCGAACTGCACGTCGCGCACCGACGCGCGGATGGTCGTGGTGCGGTCCGTGACGATGCGCACGTCCAGCGCCGCCGGCAGCGATTGCTGCAAGCCTGGCAGCAGCTTCTTGATGCCGTCCACCACTTGAATGACGTTCGCGCCCGGCTGACGCTGCACGTTGAGGATGATGGCGGGCGTCGCGTCGACCCACGCGCCGAGCTTGGTATTCTCCGGACCTTCGACGACCGTGGCGACATCGGTGAGCATGACCGGCCGGCCGTTCTTGTATGCGACCACCGCGCTTTGGTACGCGCTTGCATCGGTCAACTGGTCGTTCGCATTGATGGTGTAGTTGCGCGATGGGCCGTCGAAATTGCCCTTCGGCGTATTGACGTTGAGGTTGGCGATAGTCGTGCGCAAGTCGTCGATATTCAGCCCGTACGAGGCCAGCGCGCGTGTGTTCGCCTGAATGCGCACGGCGGGGCGGTTGCCGCCGCTGATCGACACGAGACCCACGCCTGCGACTTGCGAAATCTTCTGCGCGAGGCGCGTGTCGGCGAGATCCTGGACCTTGGTGAGCGGCAGTGTCTTGGAACTGATCGCGAGCGTGATGATTGGCGCGTCGGCGGGGTTCACTTTCGCGTAGATCGGCGGGGCGGGCAGGTCGGACGGCAGCAGATTGCCCGCCGCGTTGATGGCGGCCTGAACTTCCTGCTCGGCGATATCGAGCGGCAAATCCAGACTGAACTGCAAGGTGATGACCGACGCGCCCGCCGAACTCTGCGACGACATCTGGTTCAGGCTCGCCATCTGCCCGAACTGCTTTTCGAGCGGCGCGGTGACGCTGGAGGTCATCACATCCGGCGACGCGCCGGGGTAAAACGTCTGCACCTGGATGGTCGGATAGTCGACCGCGGGCAGCGCGGACAGCGGCAGAAAACGTAGCGCGACGAGGCCGACCAGCATGATCGCCGCCATCAGAAGCGCCGTGCCGACCGGACGCAGGATAAAAAGGCGAGATGGATTCATGCGGCTCTGGTTGCTCTTGGCTTAACTGTCACTGCTGCGGTTGCTGACGACGATGCCCGCCATGACGCGCGCCCGAAGCTGCCGACGCGGCAGCCGCCGCCGATGCACCTGAAGCGCCGGATGCGCCCGAAGCACCCTTGGCCTTGTCCGCCGGAATCGTGATCTTCGCGCCTTCCTTGAGCCGGTCGGAGCCGTCGATCACCACGCGCTCGCCGGCCTGCAGACCGGTTTTGATGCTGGTGCGCTCGCCATCGACGGGACCGGTTTTCACGTTGCGCACCGTCACCGTATTGTCCGGCTTGACGACATACACGAACGATCCCGACGAGCCGTTCAGCACCGCCGAAGTCGGAACGATAAGCGCGTCCTTGATGACATCGACGAGCAGCTTCGTGTTCACGAACTGGTTCGGAAAAAGCCCGAGTCCTTTGTTGTCGAAGGTCGCGCGCAGCTTGACGGTGCCGGTGGTGGTGTCGATCTGGTTGTCGAGGGTTTCCAGATAGCCCGATTCGAGCGCAACCGTATTGGCGCGGTCATATGCCGTCACCGACATCTTCGTGCCCGCGTGCAGCGGCTTCAGGATGGCGGCAAGGTTGTCTTCCGAGGTGGTGAAGATCACGCTGATCGGCTGCAATTGCGTGATGACCACGACGCCGTTGGTGTCACCCGTCGTCACGTAATTGCCGGGATCGACCTGACGCAGGCCGACGCGTCCCGACACGGGCGCCGTGATGCGCGCGTAGGTGAGATCGAGCTTGTAGGTATCGACGTTGGCCATGTCCGACTTGACCGCGCCTTCATACTGCTTGACGAGCGAGCCCTGAGTGTCGACCTGTTGCTTGGCGATGGAGTCTTGCGAGAGTAGCGTCTGATAGCGCTGCAAGTCGAGCCTCGCGGTCTGCAACAGCGCCTGATCCCGCGCCAGCGTGCCTTCGGCGTTACGCAGCGAAATCTCATAAGGACGCGGGTCGATCTGCGCGAGCACGTCGCCCTTCTTGACCATCTGGCCTTCCTTGAAGGCCACGTCCATCAGCGTGCCATTGAGCTGCGTCTTGACCGTGACGTTGGCAAGCGGCGTGACCGTGCCGAGCGAATTGATGACCACCGGCATCTCGCCTTGCGCGACGGTCGCGACGTGCACGGGCTGCGGCTGATTCATCGCGTTCGCGCCGCCGCCACGACGGCCGCCGCCCTGACGTGCATCCTGTGGTTGACCCGAGGCACTGTTGCGGCTCCAAGGATGCCACCAGGCGACGGCTCCCGCGACAATCAGCAAAGCGATCACGAGCGGGACGAGCTTGCGCCGCCTTGGCGGGCGTTCCCCGAGCGTGGTCGTGGCAGGTCGATCAGGCGAGTTGGACGGTTTCTGCGGTTGTCCGGGAGAATTCTTTTGGTCGTCCATCGGTTCTGTGGCTGGTATTTCAAGTGATTCGTTGGAGCGCCCAAGGCGGCGCGCGAACGCCAGGCAGGACAGCGCAATCTGCAAGCCGCATCGAGGCGAGGACCTGAATGCGGGCAATGAGCACATGAAGCTTTGTCGCGACGCGTTCGAAGCGCTGCCGCGCATGACGAAACCGCAACGAAGAGACACGACGCATACAAGCCGCACCAACGCCGCGCAGTCGTGCGAAGCATGATGCTACGTCCCGCATCGAGGCCCGTCCACCTACCTTTCTTTCGGCTGATTACGAGTGTTACACGCGGCCTGACATGGCTTTCGCACGATGCGAGCGCAGGCCGGCCGAACCCGTCGATGGGTCGGCCGGCCAATACGTCAGGGGTGTCAAGTCTACTCGGTGGCGCGCAAGTCCGTAGAGGCAGCCATCGCGATGGCCGCCGATGCGGCGCCGGACGTGCCGCCGATCTCGTGCGCGATCTGGCTCACGCAGCGCAACAGCGCGGGCGCGACTGTTTCGATGAGCGTCTCTTCGGGACACTGATGTGCCGCGCCGCCGCAGTTCACGGAGTAACGCTCTTCCGACGGACCGATGAAGCCCGCCGCGACCGCGTTGAGCCCCAGATGCCATTCGCCGATCGAAACAGCGAAGCCATTGCGATGCGTGTCTTCGATACCGTGCCGAAGTCCCATCGCGATGAGCGGCCAGTCGTCGCCGGATGCGATCTGCAGACTACCGATGAGCGTCTCGCGATCCGCCTGCGACAGCACGGACAAGTACGCGCGCCCCACGGCGGTACGGGTCAGGTCCATCCTTCCGCCCACTTCAAGACGTGAGACGAGCACGGCCGAACGCGGACGGATGGCATCGATAACGACCATTTCCAACCGGTCCCGCACCGCCAGATGCACCGACAGGCTGGTTTCCTCGGCGAGCGCGATGAGGTAGGGGCGCGCCCGAGCACGAATATCGAAATTGCGTAAGAATCCGTTGCTGAATTCCAGAACCGAGGCGGTCAGCACGAAACGCTCGCTGTCGGGCAGCCGCAGCAGCAGGCCCGCGCCGACGAGCGTTGCTGTGATACGCGACACGGTAGGTTTGGGAATGCCGGTCCATTCGGTCAGCTCTCGGTTGCTGACAGGGGCATCGGCGGCAGCGATACGGCGTAGAACGTCAAGACCGCGCGCAAGCGCCGTGACTTCTTCGCCCTCTCTCTCTCTCGGTTTTTCCCGGTCTGGTAGCCGGCTTTTTAATGTGTGCATTCTTATTTTCTGAAACGTAGTTTCGGATGCGGACTGACGCTAAATAACCCGGATGCCGCTTAAACTTGCAAGCGGTGCAAGCCTCTCATCGATAAGCGGTAGACGGGATGAAACATTTCTCTTGTTAGGGGTTTGCAAAGATTACCTTGGGCAGAAGTTCTGCGCCGGAGATTTTGCTTGACTTGGGCAGCAATCCCATAAAAAATGGAACCGAATTTCGAAACTGGTGGGGCGACGTGCACAGTTGCTTTCCGCTCCCCGCTTGAATGACCGGCTCTCAGGTTCTAGCACGGCCCTCGGAATGGCTAGAACTTTTAAGGCGCTATGGAAACATAGCGCCTTTTTTTTCGCCCTATGTTTGCGGTAACAAACGCACTGAATATACGCTGAAAGCAGAAATGGCGTCGGACTGGAAGCTAGCTTGCTTCGGCGCGAAGGGTTGCGGAGACGCTGGAAGAGGGCGAGGCGCGCGCCCGAAGGCCGGGTGCGTGGACCTATAGCGGCGCGCGATGCGCCGCCGGTGAGTCGATTCAATCGAATTCGTTGAACACACGGCGCTGCCGAAGCAGCCGCTTGCCGCGCATGATCCAGTACACGCCGGCAAGTAACAAAAGCAACGCGACGCTCAAAACGAATACTGGCGAAATGCGTTCGGGCGCTGGCTGACTGGTGGCGATCAAAAGCGCCGCGAAAAATGCCGCCGCCGCTTGATAGTAGGCGCGCTTGGCCAGACTGCGGCGCATCTGGTGCGTGGTAAAGCGGGAGACAGGAGGACGGGTGAAAGGCTCGAAAAGCAGGACCCCGGCGAAGAGGGCCACGACGAAATTCATATAAAGCATGGGGGCAACGTTGGCGCGAAGAGATGTGGACTGGCGGCGAATATATGCGAGTCCCATGCCTCTCAAAACCAGAAGTGTCCTAAATGTAGAGGGAAAACTCTATTACATTCGCGGGGAGTTAGAGGGTGTTCAAAAGTTAGGCGAAGCCAAGAAGAGCCGGTAAGGGTTTTCCAAGGTTCCCTCGTGATGCAAGCTTTACAAAAAGCTTCTTTTCCAAGTGCCAATTCGAGCTGTCGCGCTTAGGCAAAATGCGCTCAAAACGTTGCCATCCAGGGTCAGCGTATGATGAGCGCCATTTCCAAGAGGAACAAATCGCGCTCAGGCGTGCGGACTTCGCATCAAGATTCATGCAGCACTCAGGCACCACATCTGGAAGGAACGACCATGCAGACTTCGCCCATGACCCGAATCGGGATCGCGCTCGCCGCGCTCGGTGTACTTGCCGCGTGCGAAAAGCACGATGCATCGGCAGGACAGGCGGCGGGCGCGCTCAACAACCTCGCGAGCCAGACCCAGCAAAAGTTCGATCAGGCGGCGAGTTACGTCGACCAGAAGGTCGATTCCGCCAAACAGACAGCTCAGCAGAACATCGACAACGCCGGCTCGATGCCCGATATCTCCGCGAGCAGCGTCGCGGCGACGGCGCGTGCGAATCTGCAGAACGCGGCGAGCGCGACTAACGCCGCCATCACCGACGCGGCCAGCGCGACGGGCGCCGGTTTGCAGAACGCGGGCCGCAAGTTGCAGGACTGGTCGAAGGACGGAAGCGCATCGGGCACGGCGGGTAACGCGGGTACGTCGGGCACTTCGGGCGCGAGCCCGACCACCGACACGAGCGGCGCCCGCACGGAAATGGACAAGTAAGCAGCCGGCGTCGACTTAACATTCCGTTACGTCCGATTCGGCCGATGCCTTCACCGCAGCCGCTAAACTGGCGGTCTTTCGGAAATCGAGACAGTTATGAAGTCACGCAAGCTCGCGCATGACGGCGCGCTGGCGATCGTCGCGATATTTTGGATGGCCGCGCTTGCGCTTTTCACGCCCGCCGCGTTCGCGGCTCCGGCGCTCACGCTGCCTTCGTTCGAGGAACTGATCAAGCCCGCCGCACCCGCATCCGCTCCCGATGCGGCTTCCGGCGTGACGGACCCGGTAGTATCGGATGCCGACATGGTGCGCTCGCTCGATACGGTCATCTCGACGCTCGACAGCGATCGACAGCGCGGCGCGCTCGTCGCGCAATTGAAGAAACTGCGCGAAGCCAAGCGCGCGGCCGAGACGGCTGGCGCGTCATCGGGCGCGGTCGCGGTCGATTCAGCCGCTGCGTCAGGCGCAAGCGCACCCGCGGCCACGGCGTCGACGGCATCGTCGGTCGTGGCGAGCATGGCGCAGAACGCGGGCTTGCTGGGCGCGATAGCATCGGCGCTCACGAACATCGAAGCCGACGTGAAGCGCGGCAAAACGCCGATCGCGTACTGGGGCGGGCGCTTCAACGCGGCCGGCAACGAACTCTTCACCATCGTCACGAGCCAGAGCCGCGAGCCGTTCGGCCGCACGCTCTTCAATTACTTCGCGATGCTCGTCGGCTGGGGCGCGTGCGCGTTCGTCCTCGTCTATGTGCAGCGGCAGGTCCACGCGCGTTACGGCATCCAGGCCGGACTGCATTCCAACCCGACCACGCGCGAATTGCTGCTCTTCGCGCTGCGGCGCGTCGCGCCTTATTTGTTCGCGTTCCTCGTCGCGCTGGCCTTCGTGCGCATGATGCCGCTTTCGCTCGGCCGCACGCTCGCGATGGTCACGGCCTACGCCATCGTGGCGGGCGCGGTGTTCTCGGCGATCTGCCTCATCATGTTTTCGCTGTTCGGCTCGGCGCACCGGCGCGTGGCGGTGAACGTGCTGATCATCCGCGCGCGGCGGCTCCTGTTCCTGATCGGCACGTTCGGTGCGCTCGGCGACGCGGCCGCCAACTACGACGTCGCGCAGCAACTCGGCACCAACCTGTCCGCCCTGATCTCGACCTTCGCGAACATGGGCGCGGCGGCGCTTACCGCGTATTTCGCGCTGGCGTTCCAGCGGCCGGTCGCGCATCTGATCCGCAGCCGCACCTACGAGCAGCGCAATACGCGCAAGGCCGCGACCGAGACCTTCGAAGTGGTCGCTTCGTTGTGGCAGTTGCCGTTGCTGCTGCTGGCGTCGGCGTCGGTGGTCGCGACGCTCGCGGGCATCGGTACATCAGAGAACGTGTTGCAGATGGCGATTGCGACCGCCGGACTGCTCGTCGTCGCGTTCTTCCTGTCGGCGATCGTGATCCGCATCACGCGGCCGAAGTCGCAGAAGCCACGCCGCCAGTCGGCTTACGTGCGGCGGCTCGTAAAGTTCGTCGGCACGATGATCGTGACCGGCGTGTGGCTCGTATTCCTCGAACTGTCGTCGCGCTTCTGGGGTTTTTCGCTCGCGCACATGGCCGAGGAGAGCGTCGCGGCACGCGGCATCACGCGCGCGTTCGCCATGATCGTGCTGACGTTTTTCATCGTCTGGCTGGTGTGGATCCTGATCGATACCGCCATCCAGGAGACGTTGCGGCCCGATTCCACGCGGCGCGGCACGCGCGGCCCGAGCATGCGCGCGCGCACCATGCTGCCGCTCGTGCGCAACGTCGTGTTCGTCGTGCTGCTGATGATCGCGGGCATCGTCACCGCGGCCAATCTCGGCCTGAACGTCACGCCCTTGCTGGCGGGCGCAGGCGTGATCGGGCTCGCGGTCGGCTTCGGCGCGCAATCGCTGGTCGCGGATCTGATCACGGGGCTTTTCATCATCATCGAGGACACCATTTCCGTCGGCGATTCGATCGAGGTGGAAGGCGGCCACGCGGGTATCGTCGAAAGTCTGACGATCCGCACCGTGCGCCTGCGCGACGGCCAGGGCGCAATCCACGCGATTCCCTTCTCGCAGATAAAGACGGTGAAGAACCTGTCGCGCGACTTCGCCTACGCCGTGTTCGAAGTGCGCATGCCGTTTTCGGCGGATGTCGACGAAATCACGCAAATGATTCGCGAAGTCGGCGTCGAGCTGATGGACGATCTACGCTACCGGCGCGAGATGCTGGGTCCGGTGGAGGTCTGGGGACTGGACCGTTTCGATCCGAACTGGATGGTCGTGAAAGGGCAGATCAAGACGCGGCCGCTGCAGCAATGGAGTGTGGCGCGCGCGTTCAATCTGCGCATCAAGCGGCGGATGGACGAGGCGGGCATCGAGATTCCCGTGCCGCGGATGCATGTGCAGATGAGCCGCACCGACCTGCATGCCGCGTTCGAGCCGCACGCCGATGGCCGCGCGCAGCGCATCTGGACGGGCGAAGAACGGCTGCTCGAAGACGAGGAATTGGTGGATGCCGATCCCTCGAAGGCCCGCGATGTCTCGCACGAACCGCGTCCCGCGCCGCCGCCGACGGACCAGTCCGTGCAAATTCCGCCGCAGATTCCCACGGCGGAGCCGGGCAAAGGTTGAGACGAACTCGTCGTCAGGCCGCGAGCAAGTCGTTCACGTGCGTGGCAATCTCGTCGCCCGCGACGCCGTAGATATGCAGCGAGATCGCGCGCGCGGTGGCATCGGCGGGATTTCCCAGGCGGTGAATCGCGCCTCGGCCCGCCTGCACGAAGGAGACGTCGCCGGCCTCGCGCGCATGATGCCGCGTTTCGATGGCTGATGCTGAAGGCGCGTCCCAGCGATAAAGCGTCTCTTCAAGCGTCCCGTCGATCACCGCATAGCCGCACCACGTTCGATGACCGTGCACCGGACTCGCCTGTCCCGGCTCCCAGACGAGCGCGGCGATGGCGTAGCGGTCAAGCGGATCGGCCGCCAGCAGATGACGGCGATAGCCGCGCGCGCCGCTCTCACGCTGATCGAGACGCAGCAGGCTCGTATCGGACGAAGCGCGCCGCAGAGCCGCACGCACGCGCGATCCGAACGACAAGGCATCGGCGGAATGGAAGGCGGCATCGATTTCATCGCAGAGCCGGTTTAGCGCCGAACCGCCGCGTGGCGACGCCGGCGCTTGATCCCGAGGCCGCGAAAGGCGGCTGAACGCTTCGAATTTCATGATGACGGCACCGGTTTTCGTTGTGTTTCGCGAACAACATTTATACCGGCTTGCGCCCAGAATTAGTTTCCATATAATTCCGCTCAAAGAACCAAAAATAGAATAATTTCCTATCGGGGGTGCGCTGTGGGAATGGACCTTATCGATCGCAAGCTGCTGGAATTGCTGCAGACCGACGTGACGATGCCTATCGCCGAGCTTGCGCAGCGCGTGAATCTTTCGCAGACACCGTGCTGGAAGCGCGTGCAGCGCTTGAAGGAAACCGGCGTGATCCGCGCACAGGTGGCGCTATGCGATCCGAAGAAGCTGGGTGTCGGCACCACGGTGTTTGTCGCGGTACGCACGAATCAGCACACGCAGATCTGGGCCGAGGACTTCACGCGCGCCGTGCGCGACATTCCGGAGGTCGTGGAGGTGTATCGGATGAGTGGCGAGACGGACTATTTGCTGCGCGTGGTGGTATCCGATATCGACGATTACGACCGCGTCTACAAGCAGCTCATTCGCGCCGTGCCGCTCTACGATGTCAGTTCGAGCTTCGCGATGGAGCAGATCAAGTATTCGACCGCATTGCCGGTGCGTCCCACGCTCGAATCCTGAGGCGTGACTCGTTTTCAGATGGCGGTTGGCGCTTGCCCGCGCCATGCCACTTCAGTCCGCACCAAGCGCCTGCCTGTGGAAGGCGCGGCATGCTCGATTCGCCAAAAAAAACCGCCCGTGGAGGGCGGCGTAACGCGTCCAGTCACTAGGTATTCCGGTCTAGCCCTTACTGCCCCGGCCGGAATCAGACGCGCATGGAATCGAAGGAAGTATGGCCGGTGACGCGGTGCCCCTCAAGCGGGACCGTGCAGCAAAGAATTTCGCGGTGCTTGGCCGTCTTCCGAAACGGCGCGCGCGGACATGCGGCAGATCGAGGAACGGTCGGCGCAACGCAACTGAAAACCAGTGCGGGTACTATCACGGGTTGATGACGAAACGCGCCAGGAGACGCAACATCCGCCATGACCGATGACCGCAACGACCGCCGCCCGGACAGCACCCGCAACGGCGCGCCCAAGAAGAAGAATCCGACATTCGGCGTCGGCGCGTTTATCGTCGTCGTGGTGTTGCTCGTGATCGGCACGCTCGCGTATAACGCGATTCGCGAGAAGCGCGACTTCGATCAACAAAACGCGACGCCTTCGCCAGCGAGCGATGCGCGGCCGGCCGTGCCGGCGATCGGAGCGTCGCAGTAGCCGAGCGCCTCAAACCGGCAAGCGAATTTGCGCCGCATCCTTGCTGATCAGCGCGGACGCTGTAAGCATCTGCTTGCATTGATGCGCAAGCAGTTTGAGATCGTGAAGCGCATCGGCGGGCAACGCCTGCGTGCGTTCGGCGTTCGTGACCATGGCGTCGAGTTCACGGCGCAGTTCCTTGATGTCGTCCGCATTCGCCGGTGTCGCTTCTTCGCGCGCGGGCTCCGGCAGCGCGCCCTGTGCATCGGACAGATTGTCGCGCACGATTCCGAAAGTCCGTTGCAACGGCTCGAACGCCTGACCTTCGGCTTCGTTGATCGTTTGCAGAAGCGGGGCCGCTGCCGTGATCTGCGACGCGAGCACGTGACTTTGCACGAGCAGATCGTTGAGTTCGGCGACGTATTTTTGCTGCGCCTTGGGCTCCAGCATCATTCGCTGGAACGCTTGCGCGAGATTGGCGAACGCAATGTGCACGTTCTTGCGCGCGAGCCGGTAGCGGAAGTCGCGGTCCAGCGCGGTGGCGGCGACGGTCGCGGCAGCCGATGCGCCCTTGCTGGTGGTCGCCGCCGTGCTCTCGCCGATGCTCACCGACGACAGCTTTTCCGCCGTTGCGCTCGCGGCACGTACCGCCGATGCCGTCACGAGATTCGGATCGAGCGCGGGAGTATCGACGGTGGATTCGTTGGCGGCTTCTTTCGCGATCACGATGGTCGATACGGCGGCGTCGTCTAGCGTCTGTGTCGCGGTGGCCGTGGCGACGGCGGCCGGTGCAATCGAATCTTGCGTGCGCGCACCCGCACCCGCACCCGCACCCGCACCCGCACCCGCACCCGCACCCGCACCCGCACCCGCACCCGCACCCGCACCCGCACCGCCACGCGCTTTACTCTCCGCTTGCCCCGCGCTCGCGCTCTTGGCCTTCCACCACCAACTCGCCTCGAGATAATTGCGCGTCGCGCCAAGCAGATCCTTCACGAGCTTGCCCATCAGCCGATATTCCCAATACGGGAACAGATGGCTCGCCGCGATTGCAATCGCGCAACCGACCACCGTATCGATAGCCCGTTCGCCGATCAGCCGCATGCTTCCCGGCGCGAGCAGATGAAACATCAAGAGCACATACGACGACGTGAACACCACGCTCGCCGCATAGTTGAAGAGCAGCAGGCTGTAGCTCATCACCATCGACGCGAACATCACGATGAGCAGAATGTGCGGCTCCTTCACGAGCAGAATCAGCGCGATGGTCAGCGCGCAGCCTATCGCCGTGCCGATGATCCGCTGCGTGTTGCGCTGCTTCGTGAGCGAATAGCCAGGCTTCAGAATGATGACCGTGGTCATCACGATCCAGTACGCGTTCGTGAGCGGCAAGAGCCGTCCCAGCCAAAAGCCGATGCCCACCGCGATCGTGACCCGAAGCGCGTGCCGGAAGCTCGGCGAGGCCATCGTGAGATTCGAGAAAATCTGCATGAACGGCACGCGCCGGCTCGATATGAAACGCGACAACGCATGGTCGATCTGCACTTCGGTTTCGATCAGGCTCGCGTCATCGCGCGTGCGGCGGCGCATCTTGTCGATCAGGCGCGTGGCGCTCCACAAACGGCGGAACACCGCCGCCGCGGCCGCGTAGGCTTCGGCGTTCTTCTCGGGCATGCCGTGCTTGCGCATGAGTTCGAGTTCGTACTCGATAGCGCGCAGCTCCGCCTTCATGCTGATCTGCCTGGGCGCGGAACTGTTCTGCAATACGGCCAAGCCGATTTCTTCGAGATCCGCGCTCGCCTTGCGCATCAGGTCGCGATAAAAGATCAGCACGTCCGAGCCCGCGAACGTCTTGCGCACGAGCGGATAGTCCGTATGCGCGCCGACGAAGAACTCGTGCAGATCCACCACGTTGATGAACAGATTGAAAAGCCGCGCGCGCCGCGCGTCGAGCTTGCGGCTTTTTACTTTCGGCAGATTGCGCAGCACGATGTCGCGCGCGGCTTCCTGTTGCTCCACCGCCGCAATCTGCTTTTCGATGAGCTTTCGGTAGCATTCGTCGAGATCGGCGTCGTTGTCGTAAAACTCGGCGCGCGCCTGCAAATATTCCGCGCAACTGAAGATGCTCTGCGCCAGCGCCTGCTGTTCGATGCGATACACGAGCAGCCGGCTCACGAGCGTGGCCCAGTACGTGTACCAGAGGCCGCCCAGCAAGATCCACGACGCGTTGACGAGCGCCTGCATCGGCGTGAAGTGCTCTTCCAGTGTGACGACCATCATGAAGAGCGTGGCGAAGCTGATCTGCGGCCAGCGGTTGCCATAGACGACGATCAGCGAGAGCACGAAGGTGAGCGGCACGACCGTGAGCCATAGCGTCAACGGATGCGCCGTCGCAATGCCCGTGGCGAGTGCCGAGAAGAAGCCGATCACCGTGCACGCGAGCATCTCGTTGTGCTTGTATTTGAGCGGACCCGGCATGTCGACGACACACGCGCCAAGCGCGCCCGTCGCGATGGTGAAGCCCAGCTCGCGATTGTGAAACACGATGAGCATGAGCACGGCGGGCAGGGACACGCCCAGAGCGATCCGCAAGCCGCCGAAGAAATACTGGCTGTAAATGAACTTCCTGATTTCGAACGAATAGCGCATCGACTTCCTGGTTTGACGCTCGTTATGACCACGGGCGAAGCACGCTCCGGACCCAGGCGGTCAGGCGGGTTGAGTCTATCGCACTTGTCATGCACTTATAACTCACTTGCGCTTCGTTCGGAACTCGTCCGAATAGCCAGCTTTTCGGCGCCTCGCGGCCTTTGTTATGCTCACGTGAAAAGCGCCGAACACATCTTCAAGGGAGCCCACCGATGAGCGACAGCATCGCCGTGCCGCCGCACGAGATCGAGCTGACGGCCGTGCGCGCGCAGGGTGCGGGCGGGCAGAACGTCAATAAGGTATCGAGCGCCATTCATCTGCGCTTCGACATCCGCGCATCGTCGTTGCCGGAGCACATCAAGGCGCGGCTGCTCGCGCTGTCGGATAGCCGCGTGACGCGCGATGGCGTGGTCGTCATCAAGGCGCAGGAATATCGGACGCAGGACATGAATCGCGCGGCGGCGCTCGCGCGGCTCGACGAGCTGATTCGCAGCGTGAGCATCGTGCGGCGCAAGCGCATCGCGACCAAGCCAACGCGCGGTTCGCAAGTGCGGCGCGTCGAAGGCAAGGTCAGGCGCGGGGCGATCAAGGCCGGGCGCGGGCCGGTGCACGGCGACTGAAGCGGGACTTCAAGCGGGATTCGAGCGAGAGTTGAAGCGGCGCGTCAGCCGTGCTGCTCCGCGGGCGATACATCGAGCGGCCCGAGCATGATCGTCTTAAGCCTGCCGCGTCCGAGCACGCGCGCGAGTTCCGCGAAGACGCAATAGTTGAAGACGAGCGTGACAAGCAAAATCTGCACGGCCCAGAATTGCGGCCAGTTCAGATGGTCCAGCAGGTCCTGGTGCGCGGCCGCAAGACTATGCGTCTCTTTCCAGAACTCGAACAAGCGCTCCAGGTAATGGAGCACCAGCGCGACGAGCGTATAAATGACGGTTTTCCATCCCGCATTCCAGATGAGCGGGCGCTCGGGATAGCGATTGATGAACGGCAGCATGTCGGCGAGTAGAACCGCCTTGCCGAGAATGAGCGAGGCGACGAGCACGGATGCCGACGCGGGAATCGACAGGCCGGCGCCTTTCACCATGAGCGCGTGCACGACCATCACCACGTGCAGCACGACGAAGAAGAACAAGGTGGGCGGCAGCATCTTCATCAATTCGTGCCTGGCCTTCGCGAAAAAGTCGTGCATGGTCTGCTCCAGGAAACGCATGGATGCGCATGCCGGCGCGTTGCACGAAATGCAACGCGCATCCGAACGATTCGATGAATCTCGCACTGCGGCAGCGGCTGCGCTGTTTGCAGTCTAGTTCAGCCTACGAGCTTGCGGCGTCCTGAAAACGGCAGGCGCTTGATCGCGCCGGTGGCGAGCGCGGTGCCCGCAAGCACGACGGCGCAGCCTTCGAGCATGACGAGCGACACCCGCTCATGCAGAAACAGCGCGCCCCACAGAATGCCGAAGAGCGGAATGACGAAAGTGACGGTCATCGCGCGCGCGGGACCGACGACCGCGACCAGATGGTAGTAGATGAAGTACGCGATACCCGTGCAACCCACGCCCAGCGCGAGCACCGCCGCCCATGCAGGCGCGGAGACCGGCGCGGCGGGCCACGTGACGAAGGCGATAGGCGCGAGCACGAGCGTCGCGCCGATCATGCTGCCCGCGGCGTTGGTCATGGCATCGACGTCCATCAGATACTTTTTCGCGAAGTTGCCCGCAACACCATATAGCGCCGATGCCGCGAGCGCCGCGGCCGCCGCCAACACGCCCGCCGCGCCCGATCCCGCCGATCCGGGCGAGCCTTCTATCTGATTCCACACGAGCAGCAGCACCCCCGCGAAACCGATCGCCGTGCCGATCGTGCGCAAGGTCGTGAGGCGGTCCTTCAGCCAGAGATAGGCGACGAGCGCGCCCCACAGCGGCGTCATCGCATTGATGACGGATGTGGCGCCAGCCGAAAGCGTCAGCTCCGCATAAGCGAAGAGGCAGAACGGCGCGGCCGAATTGAGAATGCCGACGATGAGTAGCGGTAGCGCACGCTTGCGCATGATCGCGAGACTGCTCGAAAACTGGCGGCGGCCGAGCAGCATGGCGACGAGAAACACGGCGCCGATGCCGACGCGCAAGGCCATGAGCGGCGCGACGCCGAACTCGGCGACGCCCAAGCGGATAAAGAGAAACGACGCGCCCCATAGCGCGGCGAGACAGACGAGTTGCAACAAATTGACGGGTGACATGACGATGCGGACTTCAGTGTTCCAAGGAAAAGTCCGCGCATGTTAGCACCGCGCCGCGCGCCGCTGGTCATCGCGCCGATGAGACCGCAAGGAACAATCAATGTGGCGGAATCATCCACGTCAACACGTTCTGCTGCAGCCACACGAGAATGCCGAGAATGATGGTGAGCAGAATCGAATGCTTGAAGGTGCGCGCGAAGACGAGTCCTTCCTTGCCCTTGAGTTCGGTCGTGGCGACGCCCGTCGAAATGTTTTGCGGCGAGATCATCTTGCCCATCACGCCGCCGGACGAATTGGTCGCGGCCATCAGCACAGGATTGAGATTGAGTTGATGAGCGGCGACCACCTGAAGGTTGCCGAAGAGCGCGTTGCCAGAGGTATCGCTGCCTGAGAGAAACACCGCCACCCAGCCGAGAAAGGCCGACACGAGCGGGAAGAACGGCCCGACCGAGGCCACCCCGAGTCCGAGCGTGTAGTTCATGCCCGAGTAGTTCATGAGATACGCGAGCCCGACGATGGTCGCCACCGTGAAGATGGCAATGCGCGTTTGCACCCAGGTATCGACGATAGCGTGGCCGAACTCGCTTGCCGGCAACTTCACCAGGAGCGCGGTGATGATGGCCGCCACGAGAATCGCCGTGCCGGTGGCGAGCGGCTGGAAGTCCCAGATGGCGCCGTAAGGCTGATTGTAGAGCGTGATGTAGACCGCCTTGTCGAGCCCCGGCCACGGGACCTTCACGTCGCCGATGAGGAAGATCTTGGCTACCGTCCAGACGATCACCACGACCGAGACGACGATCCACGGCATCCATCCCTGAGCGGCCGAGACGTTGCCGCGTGCGTTGGCGAGGCGATCGACGTTCACCGCGAAGCGTTCGTCGGGCGCGGGCTTCCAGACGCGCAGGAACGCTATCGTGAGGATCAGCGAGACGAGCGAGGAGAGGACATCGGTGAGCGAATAGCTGATGTAGTTCGACGTGACGTACTGCGTCAACGCGAACGCGCCGCCCGAGACGAGCAGCACGGGCCACACCCGCAGCATGTTGCGAAAGCCCGCGTAGATACCGATAACATAGAACGGCAGGAAGAACGCGAAGAACGGCAACTGGCGGCCGACCATCTTGGCGAGCGCATCGGTGGGCAAGTGCGTGACCGCGCCGAGCACGGTGATCGGTACGCCGAGCGCGCCGAACGCGACTGGCGCCGTGTTGAAGATCAGCGTGAACGTGAGCGCTTCGAGCGTCGGAAAGCCGAGCAGAATCAAGAGCGAACTCGTGATGGCGATCGGCGTGCCGAAGCCCGAGATGCCTTCGAGCAACGCGCCGAACGAAAAGCCGATGACCACGAGCACGATGCGCCGGTCGTTCGGCAGGTTGTCGATCATCCACACGCGAAACGCTTCGAAGCGTCCCGAGCGTTGCGCGACGTTGTAGAGCAGGATCGCGGAGAACACGATCCACATCACCGGCCAGAGCGCGAACACGGCGCCGGCCGCGATGGAGTCGAGCGCGAGTCCAAGCGGGAAGTGCCAGCCCACCATCGCGATGATCAACGCGACGATCAGTCCCGCAAGCGAAGCCTGCCACGCGGGACGGCGCGCCCAGCCGAGCATGACGAGTACGACGATGATAGGCAACGCGGCAACGATAAAGGAGAGCGCGAGCGAACCCGCGATAGGCTTGAGGATCTGATGGAACATCGGGTCTCCTGTGTCTCTATTCTTGGATGGATGCTGCGGTCTTCGCTGCTGGTTCGAGTGGTATCGAAGACTTTAAGCAACCGCATAACGCGCTCACTAAGAATAGGGCGAGGATGGCCCTCGTCAAGGCTTGAATATTGGCGTAAGGATGCCGGATGGAAGCGGAAAGGGACGTGACGCATCTGCTCCGTTCGGACGGTTGGTCACGCGTTTCGCGGGATGCGGCGCTCAACTCTCGACGGTCGCTGGAGTAGCCGTCGTTCGTTGTGCCGCGCTGGATTCAAGACGCGATGCCGGCACTTGGCGAAACACCCAGAGCGCGAGCAGCCCAAGGGATGCGACCATCCACAGCAGGAAAAAAGCGAAGGCCATCATGTCCAATCCCCGAGAACGATAGGTAACGCTTGGGCTGCCACCCGCGCTGTCCGATAAGTAGGGATACCATTTAGCGATAATCGTGCCAAAGCACCGGCGTAATGCGCCAGGGCCTTGTCGGATAAGGAAAGTGACCGATCGTACAGAGCGGCAAGGCAAGCGAATTGCTTCTGCATTGCCGGAAAATGTTTCAGAGTTGTTACTTTTTTCGGTAATAGCGGCGCAGAATGCGACATCGACGCCGCATTCGAGCGTGGGGTTTCATTATTCAATGGCCATGGCCGCCACCGCCATGTCCACCGCCGCCTTGCCAACTGCCACCGCCGCCGTGCCATCCGCCGCCACCGCCGTGCCATCCACCGCCGCCGCCATGCCATCCGCCGCCATAGCCGCGTCCCCAGCAACATCCGCCGCCGCCCCAGTAGCCGAAGCCGATCGACACCGACGGATAACCGTAGCCGTAGTAACCGGGGTAAGCAGCATATGCGGGATAAGCGGCGTAAGCGGGATAAGGTGCGTACGCGTAAGGATAGGGATAAGCCGGCGCATACGGCGTGCTCGTATAGATCGTCGAGTAGTCGACTGTCGGCGCGGCCACTGCGTACTGAGCTTGCGACGGCGCGTTCGCGGCACTGACGCCCGAAGCACCTTGCGCCGGTAACGCGAACTCACGTTGCGTGTAGGCAGCGGGAACCGGCGGATAGTAATAAGCGGGGTAGTCGGGATACGGCAGGTAGCATCCGCCGAGAAGCAATCCGGCAGCAAGCGAAACGGCCGCTGCCCTGTAACCAAAGATGATGCGCGGGGAAATCATGATGCTGCTCCTTGCTTGCGACTTGCCGGACTCTACCTATGCGATTGCGAGGAAGGGTCCGTTAAGAAGGAGCTTACTCGATCGTTGCGGCGTGCGCGTCGCGCGTCCGCTAACAAGCCTCGGCGTGTATCAATCCTGAAACAGCCCTCGATCGAAGCGGCGGCAAGCATCGCTGCTTGCCGCATGAGATGACTGTGGATCGCCCGCTTACTTCCCGACTTGATTGCCGATAACCCCGCCTACTGCCGCGCCCCCCAACGTCGATAACGCGCTTCCGCCGATCACGGCCCCACCCGCGGCGCCAACACCAGCGCCAACAGCCGTATCGCGTTGACGCGTCGTCATGTTGTCGCAGGCCGTGAGTCCGGCGAGAAGGGAAACGACCACTGCTGCGGCGCCGATTTGTTTGATGATTTTCATGTCGACTCTCCAGAACGATTGATCAATGAAACGGCCGCGGCTTTGCCCACGCGTCCTGCCGTTCGATCACGATCTGGCTTTCATCGACGGACGCCGCAACGTTTTTTTCGCCGGTTCGTTCGTATACCAGCAGGAAAGATGCCCGAAACGGTGCACGCGCGCGCCATGCAAAAACGGCCTGCAAGGAAGCACAGGCCGTTGCGTACAGTCAGCGTTTGCTTCAGGTCGGCTGATAAATCTCCGCGCCCTTCTTCACGAACTCGATGGCCTTGGTCTGCATGCCCTTGGCGAGCGCATCGCTTTCGGAGACGCCTTGCTTGGCCGCGAAGTCGCGCACGTCCTGCGTGATCTTCATCGAGCAGAAGTGCGGGCCGCACATCGAGCAGAAATGCGCGACCTTGGCGGAATCCTTCGGCAAGGTTTCGTCGTGAAACTCGCGCGCCTTGTCGGGATCGAGGCCGAGGTTGAACTGGTCTTCCCAGCGAAACTCGAAGCGTGCCTTGGATAGCGCGTTGTCGCGCACCTGCGCGCCCGGATGACCCTTCGCCAGATCGGCCGCGTGCGCCGCGAGCTTGTACGTGATGATGCCGGTCTTCACGTCGTCCTTGTTCGGAAGTCCGAGATGCTCCTTCGGCGTGACGTAGCAAAGCATGGCGGTGCCGAACCAGCCGATCATCGCCGCGCCGATGCCCGAGGTGATGTGATCGTAGCCCGGCGCGATGTCGGTGGTGAGCGGCCCGAGCGTGTAGAAGGGCGCCTCGTCGCACCATTCCAGCTGCAGGTCCATGTTCTCCTTGATGAGCTGCATCGGCACATGGCCGGGGCCTTCGATCATCACTTGCACGTCGTGCTTCCACGCGATCTGCGTGAGTTCGCCGAGCGTCTTCAGTTCACCGAGCTGGGCTTCGTCGTTCGCGTCGTAGATGGAGCCGGGACGTAGGCCGTCGCCGAGCGAGAACGAGACGTCGTACTGCTTCATGATCTCGCAGATGTCTTCGAAGTGCTCGTAGATGAAGCTTTCCCGATGATGCGCGAGACACCATTTCGCCATGATCGAGCCGCCGCGCGAGACGATACCCGTCATGCGGTTGGCCGTCAGCGGCACGTATTGCAGGCGCACGCCCGCGTGAATGGTGAAGTAATCGACGCCTTGCTCGGCTTGCTCGACGAGCGTGTCGCGAAAGATTTCCCAAGTCAGGTCTTCGGCCTTGCCGTTGACCTTCTCGAGCGCCTGATAGATCGGCACCGTGCCGATCGGCACCGGCGAATTGCGGATGATCCACTCGCGCGTCTCGTGAATATGCTTGCCCGTGGACAAGTCCATCACCGTGTCGCCGCCCCAGCGGATCGCCCAGGTCATCTTGTCGACTTCCTCGCCGATCGACGAACTCACCGCCGAATTGCCGATGTTCGCGTTGATCTTCACGAGGAAGTTGCGCCCGATGATCATCGGCTCGCTTTCCGGGTGATTGATGTTCGCGGGGATGATCGCGCGGCCGCGCGCCACTTCATCGCGTACGAACTCGGGCGTGATGGCCTTCAGGGCGTCCTTGTCGAACGGCACCGCGCCGAACGACTGGCCGGGATGCTGACGGCCCATCATCGCGGCGAGTTTTTCGCCGTTCGGACCGCTCGTCTTGAGGCTTTCGAGGTATTCGGCGCGGCGCTGATTCTCGCGAATGGCGATGTATTCCATCTCCGGCGTGACGATGCCCTCCCGCGCGTAATGCATCTGCGACACGTTCTTGCCGGGCGTCGCGCGTCGCGGATGACGATGCAGATCCGGGAAGCGCAGCTCGGCCGTTTTCGGATCGGCGGCGCGCTCGCGGCCGAATTCGCTCGAAAGACCCGCGAGTTCCTCGGTGTCGCCGCGCGCTTCGATCCAGCCGGCGCGCAACGCGGGCAAACCGGAGCGGATGTCGATCTTCGCGTCCGGATCGGAGTAGGGGCCGGACGTGTCGTACACGTACACCGGCGGATTCTTTTCGCCGCCGAAACTGTCGGGCGTGTCGGACTGCGTGATCTCGCGCATCGGCACGCGGATGTCGGGCGTCGAACCCGTCACGTAGACCTTGCGCGAGTTGGGCAGCGGCGCGATGGCGGCTGCATCGACGATGGCGTTTTCGGACAGGAACTTGGGATTCGCATTCATGTGCTGTTTCTCCTTTTCAGTCGCAGGGACGGTAATTGACAGCGAGCACGCGGGCGATCGAATGAACAACGAACAAACGAACGCCGGCGAGCTCGGCTGATTCAGGAGCTAGACAGGGAAGAACGAGATGGAAAGGTGCGGGCCCGAGAAGACGTGGCGCGTGAGAGAGATACCGTGCGCCGAGGCCCGAACGCTTCCCTGCGCTGGCATTATCCAGATCAGGTTCAAAGGGTATTTCTCACCCACATTGCACGGGCCATTCAGTCGACGCAGCCGGACGAATCGCGATGTGCAACGCAGGACCCCCGCGTTAGCAGGCGTCACCATACATCGTGGCGTGGCATCTTGGCAACCGTTCGCGAAGTTTGCGCTGAAGCGCAGGCGCTTACTGCATAATGGCGAGCGCGCGATTTTCGGTACTTACCCGGATGTCGTCAGCAGTCGCCCCGCCTGTCGCTTCCGCACTTCTTTCGCTCCGTCATGCCGTCCATCGTCAGTCCCGCCTCGTTCGTCACCTGGCGCGCGCGTTCTTCAAGCTCATGCCCCGTTCGGTCGATTGGCGGCAGTCCCCATTGCAAGTCTCTTGCCCCGATCCGGGCGCGCTTCGCGGAGTAATGCATGTCTGCCGTACCTCCGCGTCTGCCGCTCGGTTTTCCCGACCGCTTTCCGTTTCGCGCTCCTCGCAGCCTCAAGGGACGCGTCGCGCTCGCGTTGGCCGTCGTTTATCTCGTGTGGGGATCGACGTATCTCGGCATTCACCTGGCGCTCGAATCGTTTCCGCCGCTCATGCTCGGCGGCCTGCGTAACCTGTGCGCTGGCGTCGGTCTCTTCGCGATTGCCGTGCATCGCAAGGCGGTGTGGCCGACGGCGCGTGAAGTACGGAATGCAGCGATCGTCGGGACTTTGCTCGAAGGTTTGTCGAGCGGGATGATGGCTTACGGCATGCGCACGGTGGGAACCGGCACGGCTGCCGTGATGGTGGCTACCGTGCCGCTCTTCGCGACGATCTTCACCGCGCTTGCCGGGCGCAGTGTGGCGAAGGGCGAATGGTTTGCGGTGGCGCTGGGTGTCTTGGGTATCGCGTTGCTCAATCATGGCGATCCCTCGCCGAGCTCGACCGTCGGCACGCTTGCCATCTTGTGCGCGGCAATTTTTTGGGCGGGCGGGGCGCATCTGGCAAGCCGTCTTTCGCAGCCTTCCGATCTGCTGATGTCGACTGCGTTGCAGATCGGGCTTGGCGGGCTTATCGCGACTGTCATCGCGTTCGTGTCAGGCGAGCGCCTTGGCCCAGTGAGCATGGGCGCGGGGTTTTCGTTCTTGTATCTCGTCGTGATCGGATCGATGGCCGCGTATGTCGCTTATAACTTCCTCATTCGGAACACGAGCACGATTGTCGCGACGAGTTGTCTTTACGTGAATCCGGTCGTCGCGGTTTTATTGGGCGCTTTGTTGCTCGGGGAAATCATCACGCAGTGGACGGTTGTTGCCACGGTCGTGATTTTGATGAGCGTTGCGTTGTCGTTTTGGTTTGATTATCGGCGGCGGGGGTTGATTTGAGCTGCGCGCCTTCCGCCTTTCCTTTTGTAAAAACCTCCTCCGCGCGCTGCATTCGCTCCTATCCGGCGCCGCTTTGATCGGCCTTCCAGCTCGGCCCGAGCAATTCCTCTAACGAATAACAAATCCTTGCGGCGCAAGGCTCCCCGTCATATCGGCCGCCTCTGCGCACCGATGCAGGGCATGCGCATTGCTCAATGCCGTCACCCTCGAACGACAGTTTCATCGGCATGACACGAAAGCCTGTCGTTCAAGGGAATAGAAGCAAAAGAGAGAAGGGGTCTTCCGAGGCGCGCCGGGCAATACGCATGATCACTTAAGCGTGATGCTCGCAGCGCGGACCGGACAACAAAATCAATGATTAAAGCTAAGGAAGGTGGAAACATGAAGCTCATCCGCACAGTCACCGCGCTTGCCGCTGTCGCCTCGCTCCTGTCCGCTTGTGGCGGCTCCGACGACGTAGGCAAGGAACTCGGACTCACGAATCCAGAAGTCCACTTCATCCACGCGATCCCGAGTGCCCCCAACGTCGACTTCTACGACAACGGCAAGGTGCTGCAAGCGAATCTCGGCTACCAGACGGTGACGAACTTCGCAAACATCGATACGGGCCAGCAGAACTTCTCCTACGCCGCCGTCAACACGACGACGCAACTCGCGACCGACACGAGCATCTCGAATGCCGCCAAGGGTCACGAGTACACGGTGATCGCGCTGCCTGACGCGGGTTTCCTGCCGTCCATCGCCGTGATCGACGATCCGTTCGACAAGGGCCTGCTCTCGAACAGCGCGCGGGTGCGCGGCTTCAATGCGTCGGCGAATGCGCAGACTCTCGATCTGTATCTGGTCGCACCGGGGACGAACATCGCGACCGTCAATCCGACGATGGCGGGCGTCGGCTTTAAGAACGCCGTGCCGGCAACGACGCAAGACTCGCTCTACGTCAACGGCGGGACGTATCAGCTGGTCGCGACGCTGCCGGGTTCGAAGACGCCGGTGTATGCGTCGGCATCGTTCAATCTGAGCAACAACGCCGATTGGCTCGTGACGACGCTGCCTTCAGGCAACGCGCTGTCGCAAGTGATCCCGAACAAGATTCGCGTGCTCGTTGCACAGGGCGGCAATACCACGACGCCTGCAATCGAGTTGCCGGACACGCTGTAAGTTGAAGCGCCCGGGTAACAGGGCGCAGACATCGACGAACCCCACGCTGCCGCATGCGTGGGGTTTTTTCGTTCGACGAGGAGCGGGTTTATGACCCTCGCAGACATCCGGCCGCCTACCTAGGTGCGAACGTCGCCGATCACGCGAGGCAAGCAAGCCTCAGGCGCCACGCATCCACGCTCTCTCACGTACTAAAGACAAACGAAAAAAATCCCGCCAAAAAACATGACGGGACGACAGAAAAACAGCACGAGACATCAACGCGATGAGCGCCTGGCTCACCGCGCCGCGGCCAATTTACTTATGCTCTTCGGCCGAATTCGAAATAGCCTGACCGCCCTTCGAGATATCCTGGCCCGCGCCCGACATGGTATTGCAGCCCGCGAGCGCGGCGGTGCCGGCGATCAGCAGCAAAGCGATGATTCGAGTCATGTGTGTTCCCCTTGAATTAGAAATTCGGGTAGCCCTTCGAGGCTTCCGTTGTGATCAATCATAAAAAAGCGGCGTAGTCGACGCTGTAGGCGCGCACGGGTTTTTGGTGTCGGCCGTCTCTGCTATTGGCGTAAGTATCGTCCTACGTAATCAAGCAAGCGGAACGGCCGCCGGCGTGCTTGCATCGATGAACGTGCCCGCGCTGCGCTCGCGTGGCATCGACACGCTGATGCGCGTGCCATGCGGCGCCACGCGTTCGATCTCGAAGCGCCCGCCGCGCGCCGACACGCGCTGACGCATGCCGACCAGTCCGTGCGTCTGCGTGCGCTTCAAATCCTGCGGACGGATGCCGATGCCGTCATCCGCGATAGCGAGCGCAACGTCGTCACCATCGAGCGCGAGCGCGATTTCGATGCGGTTCGCGCGCGCGTATTTCGCCGCGTTCGTGAGCGTCTCCTGCGCCACCCGAAAGAGCGCGATCTCGATAGCCTCGCCGAGCTTTACATCGTCGCCGGGAAGATCGAATTCGACGCTCCAGCCGTTGCGTTGCGCGGCTTCATCGGCGAGCGAGCGCAGCGCGGTCACGAGACCGAAGTTGGCAAGCACGGTCGGCCGCATGTCTTCGATAATTCGCCGCTTGAGCGCAATTCCCTGGTCCAGATTGCCGATGGCGCGCGCGAGCTTGTCGGACATGGCGGGTTCGCTCGTCCTGAGCTTGCCGCGCACCCACGCGACATCCATCTTGCTCGCGGTAAGAATGGAGCCGAGTTCGTCGTGCAGTTCGCGCGCAAGTTCGGTCTTTTCGTTTTCGCTCACGGATTGCAAATGCCACGCGAGCGCTTCGAGCTGACGCGTGCGTTCGAACACGAGCCGGTCGAGTTCCTCCTGCTGCGTAATGAGCTTCTTCTGCACGCGGTCCTGCTTGTCCAACTGGATACCGAGATTGCGGAACAGCAGCAGGAACAGGACGATGTTGAGCGCGCACAACGCGCCGACGCACAGCGTGGAAATGCGCTGATCGGCGCGGCTTGCATCGAGCGCGTGCTGCGCGCGTTGCTCTTCGTTCAGCCGCAGGAGGGCGAGCGCGGCATCGAGCGTGGCGCTGGTGTCGGGCGACGGCGTCGCTACGACGCGTGCGCGCATTTCCGCATCCGCGGGCGTCTTCGACAGATCGGCGAGATGCGCCTCGCCTTGCGCGATGTTCTCGTCGGCGGCCGCGCGAATCTGCGCGAAGCTCGCAAGCGCGGCGTCATCGCCGATGCGGCGGTAATAGCTATCGAGCGATGTCAACGCGCGGCGCACGCGCCCGGCCGTTTGCGCGAAGTGGCTCTTGTAGGTGTCGTCGGCGGCGAGCGCGAAACCGCGTTCCTCGGCGCTGAGCGTGGCGATATCGGCCGCCAGCGACGATAACTGCGCGGTGGCGCTTTTTGCATCGAGCGCGGTCTCGTACTCGGCCGCGATGCGCATGCGCCCCGATTCCAGAATCACGAGCCCGCCGACGGTAATGACGATAGCCACCGTCATCGCGACCGCCCAGCTATAGCGATGCATCCATTCGTTGATACGCGTTGCGCGCCGGGCGAGTCCCTGTGGAGTTTCAGATGCTGCCGGCGCGGCGTCTTTTAGAACGTGGCTCATGGTGTGTTTCTGCGGTTCCGGCGGGCGTCGTGAGCCACGCCGGCAAAGCCGTTTGAAAGCGGATGTCGGTGGATTCCCACAGCAAAAAAGGAGCCAGCCCGGATGCGCACGCCCAAAGGCCCGGCTAGCATGGGTTCGTCATCATTTTTCAATCATTCCAACGGGGAACGATCATGCTGAAGTGGGCATTATTTTTCGCGATCGTGGCCGTGATCGCCGGTCTTCTCGGGTTCACGGGCGTGGCAGCGGGCGCTGCGACCATCGCCAAATTCTTGTTCGTGCTGTTCCTGATTCTGTGCGTCGTGTTCCTGGTGCTCGGTTTCGTCGTCACCAAGAAAATAGTCGATTAGCGACCAACTCACTCGCGCCCGAACCTGAATCAGACCATCAAAAGCAAGTCAGGGGGATTCCATGCTTCATTACGCTGCCGTTTTCTTCGTCATCGCGATAATCGCGGCCGTGTTCGGCTTTACCGGCATTGCCGCGGGCGCCGCGGAAATCGCCAAGATCCTTTTCTACATTTTCCTGGTGGTGTTCGTCGTCACGTTGCTGCTGGGCGTGTTTCGAACCTGACGTACGCCTGAAAGCCTTGCTGCACCGGGCCGCTCGCGCGGCCCGCGCCTTTTGCGAGGCATTGGTGGGAGCAGGCATGGCGCGTGCATCGGAGTTTTTGATTGGATAGCAGGGCCCTATGAACGAAGCGGCACGCGTAGGCCTGCTCCAGCGAACGTCTTTCATCAAATATCAAGGAGCGAACCAAATGTCCAAATCGTCTGCTGTACAAGCCGCGCCGACTCAATCGCGGGACGCATTTGTCCTCGACGTGGAAAAGATCCGCGCCGATGCGCGCACGCACATGGACGAGGGCCCGGTCACGCCGAGCTACGGCGCCGACCGCGAAGTCGTGCTAAAGCTGCTGAACGACTCGCTCGCGACGGAAATCGTCTGCACGCTGCGCTACAAGCGTCACTATTTCATGGCCAAGGGCATTCATTCTGAAGCTGTGGCGGCAGAGTTTCTCGAACACGCCAACGAGGAACAGGAACACGCCGATACGCTCGCGGAGCGCATCGTCCAACTGGGCGGGGCGCCGAACTTCGCACCCGACAGCCTGAAGTCGCGCTCGCATTCCGAGTACAAGGAAGGCTCGGACCTGATCGACATGATCCGCGAGAATCTGATCGCCGAGCGGATTGCGATCGATACGTATCGGGAGATCATTCGCTATCTCGGCGACAAGGATGTCACCACGCGCCGTATCTTCGAAGACATTCTGGCGGTGGAAGAAGAGCACGCCGACGACATGGCCGATCTGCTGGAAGGCCGTAACGGCTAAATAGCAGGGCATGCCGGCATGACGTCACGCGATGCGCGGAACTCGTCCGAGACCGCGCATCTTTTGCGTGGGCGCATGCGTACAATGGCGGCTCATCCCTGATTTCAAGCGCGAATGATCCGAGTCCTGATAGCCGACGACCATGCGATCGTACGCAGCGGTTTCAAGCAGTTCGTCGCGGACGAGCCCGATATGGAAGTGGCGGCGGAAGCCTCCACTGGCGACGAAACCATCGCGCACGTGCGCGTTCAGGCGTTCGACGTGGTGTTGCTCGACATCGCGATGCCCGACAAGAACGGCGTCGATACCTTGCGTGTCATCAAGCAGATTCGTCCGGAGCAGGGCGTGCTGATGCTGTCGGGCTATCCCGAGAGTCAGTACGCGATCAACTTGTTGAAGGCGGGCGCGAACGGTTATCTGAACAAGGACGCGGCGCCGGAGGAAATCGTCCGGGCGATTCGCACGGTGGCGCGCGGGCATCGGTATCTGTCGGAATTCATCGCCGACGCGCTCGCCGACAAGCTCGACAAGCCTGCCGCCGAACGCCCGCACGAGGCGTTGTCCGAGCGCGAGTTTCAGGTCTTCTGCAAGCTCGCGGCGGGGCGTATTCCGACTGAGATCGCGGAAGAACTGCATCTGTCGGTGAAGACGGTGAGCACGTACCGCGCGCGCGTGCTCGAAAAAATGAGGCTGGCGAACAACGCGGATCTCACGTACTACGCAATCAAGAACGGCCTGATCGAATAGCGCGACGCGCAGTCGGACAGCAAGCTGAACCGGAGGGCGCCCGAAGTGGGCAAGCACATCATCACCGACGACCGTGCGCAGCAACGCGAAGCGCGCGACACGCCGCTCGCGGTGCTGCTTATCGAGGATTCGCCGCTGATCCGGCGCAGCCTGACTGAAGCCATCGACGCGCTCGGTCCGTGGCGCGTGACCGCGTTCGCCGAGGCTCCAGACGAAGCCATCGCGCTCTTGTCGTCGCATCGGTTCCATGCGGTGATCATCGACTTGCAACTCAGGCACGGCTCGGGCATCGAGGTACTGGCGTGGTTGCAGGAGAGCGGCAAGGCATCCATACACGACGAGGCCTTTGTCGCGGTGCTCACCAATCACGCGTTGCCGACGTATCGCGAGCGCTGCCAGCAATATGGCGTGCGCCATTTCTTCGATAAATCGCTGGAGTTCGATCGGGTGCTGGATGCGCTTTGCCGGCACGCGCGGCAAAGACAAGGTGAGCGCGGTTAGCGATCCCCGCCGCCGGAGCCCGCCAACGAATCTGCCGCTTCCCGCCCGCGCCAGTGACTGAACGCCGCCAGCGCCGTCGCAGCCAGCCCGACGACGCAAACGCCCGTCCATCCCATTGCGTGCCAGGCGAGCGAAGCCAGCGCCGATCCCAACGCCCCGCCAATAAAGTAAGCCACCATATAAACCGTATTCACGCGGCTGCGCGCCTCCGGCTTCAATGCGTAAATGCGCGACTGGTTGGATATCTGCGCGGCCTGCACGCCGATATCGAGCACGATCACGCCGATGACCAGCCCCGCGATGCTGCGCGCCGAAAACGCGAACACCACGAACGACAGCGCAACGAGCCCGATGGACAACGTGATCACCGCGCGCGGCCCGCGCCGGTCCGCCGACTTGCCTGCAAGCGGCGCCGCGAGCGCGCCCGCCGCGCCGACGATACCGAATAGTCCCGCGGCCTGCGGTCCCATGTGAAATGGCTCGCCCGCGAGCAGGAGTGTGAGCAGCGACCAAAACGCGCTGAATGCTGCAAAGAGCGCGCCGCCCGTGAGCGATGCTTCGCGAAGCCCGGGATTCTCGACAGCGAGATGCCACATCGACACGAGCAGCTTGCCGTAGGGCAAGGTAGACGTCGGACGGCTCTTTGGCAGCCGCGCAACGACGACGACCGCCAGCACGATCGTCGCGATCACGGAAGCGCCGAATACCGCGCGCCAGCCGAAGTATTCGGCGACGAAACCCGACACCGTCCGCGCGAGCAGGATGCCGAGCAATAGACCGCTCATCACCGTGCCGACGGCATGACCGCGCTCGGCGGCTGGCGCGAGTTCAGCGGCGAACGGCACGGCTTGTTGCGCGATGGTCGCGACGACGCCAATGGCAAGACTCGCGGCGATCAGCACGGCGAGCGTCGGCGCGACGCACGCCACCACGAGCGCCACGCCGAGCGCGGCCAGTTGGAGCAGGATCAGAAGCCGCCGGTCGAAGCGATCGCCGAGCGGCGCCAGCACGAGCATGCCAAGCGCGTAGCCGAGTTGCGTCGCGGCGGGCACCGCGCCGATCAGATACGCGCTGCCGGGAAACGAGCCACGGAAATCGCCCAGCAGCGGCTGATTGAAGTAGATGTTGGCGACCGATACGCCCGCGATGGTCGCAAGCAGCCAGAGCGTAGCGCGCGAATAGTGCTGATGATGACTCGAGGAATCGGACGAAGCGGTCATGGTTGCCTTGAGTTGAGCGCGAGAACGGCGGCGAGCCGCCGTGGAGATGCGCGCTTCCGGTCGCCCGCCTTACTGCGCGGCATCGTCCGTGGGCTGCGGCTTCTTCACGAGCCTGGCGGGCGCGAGCCATTGAAAGCCGGTCAGCGTGTTCTCGGCGAACGTGCATTCGGCGGCGGCGGGCGTCTGGACGATTTTCGTGGCGGGCGGCTTGGGCTGCGTCGGGAATTCGCCGCGCACGACGACGCGCGAACCGTGGTAGCTCGCGCCCGATCCGGTGAGCTTCAGTGGCGCGCTTGCGGCGTCGGGATACTCGGCGCGCACGCGGTCCTTGCACGTTTCGACGTTGCGGTAATACGAAGTGCAGCCGGACAAAAGCACGAGCGGAAGGCAGACCAGCAAGAGGAGGCGGGAACGGGTAATCATTGGTGAACAGGGTGAATGCTCGGCCGCGCGAGGGCGCATCGGAGCGAAATCAGGGGATGGCGAGCTTTATAACATGCGGGCGCGGCTTGCGTGACCGCATTGGCGTCGTGCTGGCTGGCGTGCTTGCCTGTCGTGCATGCGGCGCGCGGCGGTAGCACAATCGGCGGATAGCGTTTCGTTTTGTGGAGGCCATCGTCATGCGCAAAGATATCGAAGCCGGCGAATATCTGCTGGCGCTCAACGCGGAAGAAAGCGAAAACGAGTCCGGCGCGGGCTATGCGGTTCGTGTGCGGGTGGCGCGCATCGACGGAAAAGCGGTGCACGGCTCGCGGTTGGTCGATGATTCCGGCGAGATGATCGGCCCGCACGGTCCGTTCGAGACGATAGCCGGAGCCCTCGCGCATGGCGAGGCGTGGGGGCGCCACTACATCGCGCGCGTATTGGCGCACGGGTTGTAACGGCGGGTGGCGGCGCAGGGAGGGATGTCATCCCCGCGAGGCGAGGGTGCGCGCGCGAATTATCGGTCGCTAGACTTGGCCTTACCGCTCGGTCCTGCGCCGATCGGCTCAAGCCAGTTTGCGGAGATTGCCATGACGCCCGTTGCGCTTTACGTCACGCCGAACTATATCGCCTCGGTTCGCCGGGGAAGAGGACGTGAATGTTTTGGAGGCACCGTGAGGTTTATCGGTGTGGATGCGTTGCCGTTCGATATCGAGCATCTCTGCCTGCTCGACCGCGAAACGCCGATCGAAGCCTTGTTCGATGCAGTGAGGGATGCAGAACGCTTGTTGAATGCGGTGTGATCCGCAGTGTCGATGAAGCAGGCAGGCGAAGGAAAGCGCAACGGGGTAGATCCCGCAAGCGGGGCGCGGTCTCGGCCCGCAGCGCTCTCACCCGCGTGGTGGTTTCAATTGTGTTCGTGGTCGTTCAAGTCTGAACGGAAACAGCGCGCGCCGCGATAAAAGACGTCTGGCTTTATGCTGTCGATTCAGCGTGAAACCATGGGCGAGTGGTACCGGGGACCGGACTTGAACCGGCAAGCCGTTAGGCGGCGGATTTTAAGTCCGCTATGTTTACCAATTTCATCACCCCGGCAGAGGGCGGACGCGAATTCTACCACTGCCATGCAGCGCGCCAAAACAGCGCGACGACAGCAAGTGAATGGCCCGCGCTCCGAGCGCATATCGACGAGAAAACATGACCCTCATCGGCCTCATCTCCGACACGCACAATCTCGTTCGCCCCGAAGCGCTCGAGGCCCTGCGCGGCTCTGCACACATCATCCACGCCGGCGACATCTGCAAGCGCGAAGTGCTCGATACGCTGGCGCAACTGGCTGCGCTGACCGTCGTGCGCGGCAATAACGATATCGGCGACGATGTCGCGATGTTGCCCGAGCACGCGCGCATCGACTTGGCGGGCGCGACGATTCACGTCGTGCACGATATCGCCGATGTGCCGAAAGCACTCGATGGCGTCCATGTCGTCGTGACCGGGCATTCGCACAAGCCGCTCGTCGAGAAGCGCAATGGCGTGCTGTTCGTGAATCCGGGTAGCGCGGGGCCGCGCAGGTTCAAGTTGCCGATCACGGTCGGTCTGCTCGAAATCGGCGAGACGGGTGACTCTGAGGACACGGACATAAAGGCGCGCATCGTTACGCTCATCGATTAAAAAAAGCCGGCGCTCTTGCAAGCGTCGGCTTTTGTTCTAACGACTCAACCTCGATGCTCAAGCCCGAACGGTATTCTCGGGAAACGAGCCATCCATCTCTGCTGCCTCGCGATGACCGCGCAGAATCGCATGCGCTTCCGAATGCGATGCCACCGCGGGCGGCGAGCCCTTCAGCGGCTTTTTGGCCGTCTCGCGCAGCGCGAGCACCGAAACGATGCCGATGATCGACGCGCCCATCAGATAGTACGCGGGCATCATCAGATTGCCGGTCTTGTCGACGAGCCACGCCGTCACGAGCGGCGTCGTGCCGCCGAACAGCGACACCGACACGTTGAAGCCGATGGCGAGCGCGCCATAACGAATCTTCGTCGGGAACAGCGCCGGCAGCGACGACGGCATCACGCCCGTGAAACACGACAGAAGCGCACCGAGAATCATCATGCCCGCGAAGATCGAAGGCACGGTGCCGAGGCGGATCAGCGAGAGCGCCGGGATCGACAGCAGCAATAAGCCGACGCAACCCGCGAGCATCACCGGTTTGCGGCCGATCGTATCCGACAGACGGCCCGCGAACAGCGTGAGCGGCATCATCAGCACCATCACGACGAGCACGATGAAAAGGCCATGTGTCTCGTTGAACTTGAGCGTCGCCGAGAGATAGCTCGGCAGATACGACAGCGCCATGTAGTCGGTCACGTTGAAAATGAGCACGAGGCCCACGCACTGCAAGAGCGGCTTCCATTGCTGCACGAGCGTTTCGCGAAACTGCTGCTTGGTCGTTTCGTGCGACACGGCTTCGGCCTTTTCCGCCTCGCGCTGGAACGCGGGCGTCTCTTCGAGCTTCATCCGGATATACAAGCCGATCAGCCCGAGCGGACCCGCGATCATGAACGGAATGCGCCAGCCCCAGCTGAGGAGCGCCTGTTCGGACAACGCGGCAGTCAACACCGCGACCACGCCTGCGCCGAGCACATAGCCCACGAGCGTGCCGAGTTCCAGGAAGCTCGACATGAAGCCGCGCTTCTTGTCCGGCGAGAATTCGGCAATGAACGTCGCCGCGCCGCCGTATTCCCCGCCCGTCGAAAAGCCTTGCAACAAACGCGCGGCGAGCAGCAGCACCGGCGCCATCACGCCGATGGTCGCGTAGCTCGGAATGAGACCGATACAGAAGGTGCCGACGGCCATCATGATCATGGTCATCGCGAGCACGCGCTTGCGGCCGATGCGGTCGCCGAGCGGACCGAACACCATGCCGCCGATCGGGCGCACGAGAAACGCGGCCGCGAACGTGCCGAAGGTGGCCAGCAACTGCGCGGCCGGACTGCTCGACGGAAAGAAGACCTTGCCGAGCGTCACGGCGATGTAGCTGTACACGCCGAAGTCGAACCATTCCATCGCGTTACCGATAGCCATGGCGCCGACCGCGCGCTTGAGAAGCGATTGATCGACGATGGTGATGTCGTCGAGCGTCATATCGGACGCCTGGTTCGATGCGCCTCGTTTGCGCCAGAGGCCGTCATGTGAAGCATTCATAGTGCGAGAGACTCCGTGTTCAACCCCGCGCGCGCGATGCCAGCGCCGGGTGCGCCGCTCCGAGGGCGGCGACTACTGCCGATATCGGCCGGAATAGTGCAGTTTCGCGACGGCGCCGCATGCGTACTTTCAGCCAATGGCCGAAAGCGATAGCTCCGCGCAGCCCTGAATGAAGTCAGCGCTGAAAAATGCGTAGCAAATGCGGTGCCGGTGCCTCGCGGAAGAAGTCGCGAAATTGCACTCGGGAAATAGCAAACGAATTTGACGTGCGGACGGCGAACTCAGCGAGTTGCCGCGGGTGGGCCGCGACGTCGGCGAAAAGCAAGGCTTGAAACGAAAAAGGCCGGCGCGACGTTTTGATGTCGCTCGAAAACCGACAAGCCTCTTTGTATGAAACTGTCACTGCCGCGTTCGGATTCAGGCTTTAAGCTCGAACTGACCGCGCGAATGATGGTGAATTGCTGTTGATAACGAGCAAGATGATAACACGATGACAGACGAAGCGCAAACCAGCCTGTCCGGGCGCTCTCTCGAAAACGCGCAATCCCTTGCTGGGCTTAGGATTACGCTTAGTCGAATTTGTCCTTAAGCGCTTGTTGAAAAGGACGAGCGCGCAACAAAAAACCGGCCACTCGGACCGGTTTTTTTGAGAGCCAATTAGGCTTAAGTTCAGCTTTGCGGCGGCACATATCCCGTCGCGGTGTCGGCGCCTTCGCCGAAGAAGTACTTCTCCGTTTGCTTGAGCAAGTACTGGCGCGCGCGCGGGTCGGCCATATTGAGCCGGTTTTCGTTGATCAGCATGGTTTGCTGCTTGAGCCAGCCCTGCCACGCTTCCTTCGACACGGTTTCATAGATGCGCTTGCCGAGTTCGCCCGGCAGCGGCGGAAAGTCGAGTCCTTCGGCTTCCTTGCCGAGCTTCGCACATTGGATCATTCGGGCCATCGTCTGTTTCTCCTATTGAGTAGCGGAGCGCGTGCGTTCGTGCGCACGGCGCGTGCAATGTCGGTTCAAAGCTGTTTCATCAGGACGAGCGATTTGCGCTGCCAGTTGTAGAGTCGCCGGCGGTCTTCCGGCAGGTCGTCCACCGTGACCTTCACGAAACCGCGCTTGAGGAACCAGTGTTCGGTGCGCGTCGTCAGCACGAAAATGCGCGTGAGACCGCGAGCGCGCGCGCGTTGTTCGATGCGCTTGAGCAGGCGCTCGCCATCGCCGGAACCTTGCGCTTCGGGCGCGACGGTCAGACACGCCATCTCGCCGATGCGCTCCTGCGTGTACGGATAAAGCGCCGCGCAGCCGAAGAGCACGCCATCGTGCTCGATGACCGAGAAGTGGTCGATGTCGCGTTCGATCTGATGCCGTCCGCGCCGCACGAGCGTGCCGTCGGATTCGAGCGGCTCGATCAGCGTGAGAATGCCGCCGACGTCGTCCGGCGTCGCTTCGCGCAGACTTTCGAGATTCTCGTAGGAGATCATCGTGCCGACGCCGTCGTGCAGGAAGAGTTCGAGCAGCACGCTGCCGTCGAGCTTGTACGGAATGATGTGCGCGCGCGCCACGCCGCCGCGGCAGGCGCGAATGGCGTGCTTGAGATAAAACGCGGTATCGCCCTGAAGCTCGCCGCTTTCGTGGAGCCGGTAAGCGTCGTCGAGCGACATTTCCCGCACGAGTTCGTTTTCCTGATCTTCGAGGCCGGGAATCTCGGTCACGAAGATGATCTTGTCGGCGCGCAAGGCGATGGCCGCGGCGGACGCGACGTCTTCCATCGACAGATTGAACGCTTCGCCAGTTGGCGAAAAACCGAGCGACGACAAGAGCACGAGCTTGTTGCTCGCAAGCGACTGGCGGATGGAATCGCCGTCGATCTTGCGAACGACGCCCGTGTGCTGGAAGTCGACGCCATCCAGAATGCCGACCGGCCGCGCCGTCACGAAGTTGCCCGACACCACGCTGATGTGCGCGTGAGCCATCGGCGTGTTCGGCAAGCCCTGGCTGATGGCGGCTTCGATGTCGAGGCGCACTTCGCCAGCGGCTTCCTTCGCGGATTCGAGCGCGCGCGCGTCGGTAATGCGCAGCCCGTGCGAGAACGACGATTCGACGCCGTGCAGACTCAGTTGCTCGTCGAGTTGCGGACGCGAGCCGTGCACCAATACGACGTGGATGCCCATGGCGTGCAACAGTCCGACGTCCTGGACGAGTGCGTTCAGGCGGCCTTCCTGCACCAGTTCCCCGCCAAACGCGACCACGAAGGTTTTGTTTCGGAACGCGTGAATATAGGGCGCAACGGAACGCATCCAGTCGACGAACTGGGCGTGGGGATTCGGCGCTTCGGCTTCGACTGCGGCCGGCTGCGACGGGATGGCGAGGTCGGTAGGGGAATTCATGCCGGGATTATAATGCGATGCTATGCCGAATGTTTCCAGACGCCCCACCCAAGGCGGCAAGCCGCCATCCGCCGACAAGTCGCTCGATACCCAGGAGCAGTTGAAGAAACTGCGCGAAAGCTTGCTGCGCGACGCGCAGACAGGCGAGGACGAGGCTGCCGGTCTCAGCAAGAAGGAACTGGCCGCGCGGCGATTTGCGGGCGGCGGTGCGGTTGAGGGCGCGGTTGGGACTTCGGGTTCGCACGGGCAGAATGCGAAGTCGCCGACGCCGGTGGCTTCGCAGCCTCGGCGCGGCGCGCAGCAAGCGGCCGGAGTTGCTGCCGCCAAGTCGCAGAAGCCGAAGCCGCAGTCTCCGGTCACGCAGGAGTCGCGAGGAGTCGCACCGCAAAGTCGCGTGGAGCGCAAAGCGCCGCAGGAACCTTCGACGCGAAAGCTGGATGCATCGGCTGATCGGAACACGTCGCTCGCGCGCCCGGCAAGCGCACGCGATATCGCCAAACCTTCCTCTTCGCGCGATGCAAGTAGTTCGCACGATGCTCGCGGCGAACAGCGCAGCACGCAGGCGCGCCAAACGACTTCTGCTTCAACCGCGCGGCCGGTCGAGGCACAAGGCACCCGACCTTCAAAAAACGATTCTCGCGCGGAGACTACACGTGCCGAACACAGCGCGCGCGACGAACGGCACAAGGCCGAGGCGCGGCAAGTCGATCGAAGCGCACGACCGGACAACCGATCCCATCGAGAGCAGGCCGCAGCGCAAACGCACTCGAGCGCGCGCAACGCGCAAGCCGGGCAGGTTCGCCACGTAAGCGACGAGCGTTCACCACGTGAAGCGCGCGCGGCGCGAGCCAGCGAACCACGCGCCAAGCAACAAGGAGAAGTCTCCGCAGTTCAGCCCGCGAGGCAACACAACGTACGCCCACCGCGCCGCGAGGCGCGCGCCGTTACCCCCAACCCCATCCCGCCGATCACCTTTCCCGAGGCGCTTCCCGTCTCCGCCCGTCGCGAGGAGATCGCGCGCGCGATCGAAGGGAATCAGGTCGTGATCGTGAGCGGCGAAACCGGCTCCGGCAAAACCACGCAGCTCCCCAAGATCTGCCTCGCGCTCGGACGCGGTCTCGGCGCGGGCGGCAGCGGTCTCATCGGTCATACGCAGCCGCGCCGGATCGCGGCATCGGCGACGGGGCGGCGTATCGCCGAGGAACTCGCAACGCCTTTCGGCGAAGTGGTCGGCTACAAGGTGCGCTTCACCGACAACCTCGCGCCGGGCGCATCGGTCAAGCTCATGACCGACGGCATCCTGCTCGCGGAAACGCAAACCGACCCGCTGCTGAGCGCGTACGACACGATCATCATCGACGAGGCGCACGAACGCAGCCTGAACATCGACTTCCTGCTCGGCTATCTCAAGGAAATCCTGCCGAAGCGCCCGGACCTCAAGCTGATCGTCACGTCCGCGACCATCGACGCGCAACGCTTCGCGCGCCACTTCGGCAGCGACGAAAAGCCCGCGCCCGTGATCGAGGTCAGCGGGCGGCTGTATCCGGTCGAGGTGCGCTACCGGCCGGTGGAGGAAGACAGCGCCGCCGTTAAATCGGCGCAAGGCACGCTGCAAAAGCGCAACGACCGCAAGGCGGACCGCGATTTGATGGAAGCCATCGTCGATGCCGTCGATGAACTCTGCCGCGTCGGTCCTGGCGACGTGCTCGTGTTCCTGCCCGGCGAGCGCGAAATTCGCGACGCCGCCGAGGCGCTGCGTAAGCACCATCCGCCGCATACAGAAATCCTGCCGCTGTTCGCGCGCCTCTCCGCTGCCGAACAGGAGCGCGTGTTCAAGGCGTCGAACGCGCGGCGTATCGTGCTCGCGACCAATGTCGCGGAAACGTCGCTGACGGTGCCGGGCATTCGCTATGTCGTCGATACCGGAATGGCGCGCGTGAAGCGCTATTCGTATCGCAACAAGGTCGAGCAGTTGCAGATCGAGTCGATCTCGCAGGCCGCCGCCAATCAGCGCGCGGGCCGGTGCGGGCGCGTCGCGGACGGCGTCTGCATTCGTCTCTATGACGAAGCCGACTTTCAGTCGCGCGTGCGCTTCACCGATCCCGAGATCCTGCGCTCGTCGCTCGCGGCGGTGATCCTGCGCATGAAGTCGCTGCATCTGACGGCGATCGAAACCTTTCCGTTCATCGAGCCGCCGCCGGGCCGCGCGATCGCCGACGGTTACCAGTTGCTGAACGAACTCGGCGCCGTCGACGACGACAACGCGCTCACGCCGCTCGGCCGCGAACTCGCGCGGCTGCCGCTCGATCCGCGCGTGGGCCGCATGATTCTCGCCGCCCGCGATCATCACGCGTTGACGGAAGTGCTGATCATCGCGTCGGCGTTGTCGGTGCAGGACCCGCGCGATCGTCCGATCGAAGCGCAGGAGCAGGCGGATCAGGCGCATCGGCAGTTCGTCGACGAGCGCTCCGAGTTCCTGCAATGGACGCGCATCTGGAAGTGGTTCGACGAAGCCATTGCGCACAAGAAGTCGAATCGACAGTTGACCGATGCGTGCCGCGCCAACTTTCTCTCGCATCTGAGATTGCGCGAATGGCGCGACGTGCATTCGCAACTTCTCACGGTCGTGCGCGAACATGGCTGGCGTCTGAACGAATCCGATGCGACGTTCGAGCAAGTGCATCTTTCGCTTCTCACGGGGCTGCTCGGCAACATCGGCATGAAGGCCGACGACGAGCCGCATTATCTCGGCGCACGCGGCATCAAGTTCCATTTGTGGCCGGGTTCCGCGCTGCTGAAGAAAGCGGGCCGCTGGGTGATGGCGGGCGAACTCGTCGAGACGAGCCGGCTGTACGCGCGGACCATCGCGAAGATCGAGCCGGAATGGCTAGAAACGGTCGGGCCGCATCTGTTGCGCAAGTCGCTTTCCGAGGCGCATTGGGAGAAGAAGGCCGCGCAAGTGGTCGCGTATGAACGCGCGACGCTCTACGGTCTCACGGTCTACGGGCGGCGGCGGGTGAGTTACGGCCAGCAGGACCCGAAGTACGCGCGCGAGTTGTTCATTCGCGGCGCGCTGGTGGAAGGCGAGTTCGACACGCGTCTGCCGTTCTTCGCGCACAACCGCAAGCTGGTCGCGGACATCGAGCAACTGGAACACAAGTCGCGCCGTCAGGACGTGCTCGTGGACGACGAACTCATCCACGGCTTCTACGATTCGCTCGTGCCCGAAGGCATCTGGACCGGCGCGGCGTTCGAACGCTGGTATCGCGACGAGCAGCGCAAGGAGGGCGGCAAACAACTGCTGTTCCTTTCGCGCGACGACCTGATGCGTCACGAGGCCGCCGGCGTCACCACCGACCTGTTCCCGAAGCGCATGACGATGTCGGGCATCGAAATGACGCTCGCGTATCACTTCGAGCCGGGCGCGCCGCGCGACGGCGTGACGCTCACGGTGCCGCTTTATGGCCTGAATCAGATCGATGCGCGCCGCGTCGAATGGCTCGTGCCCGGCATGCTCAAGGAAAAGACGCAACTGCTCCTGAAGTCGCTGCCGCAAAAGCTGCGCCGGCATGTCGTGCCCTTGCCGGATTACGCGGCGGGCTTTGCCGAGCGCAACGCGGGGCCGAGGTTCGGCGCGGGCGCCTTGGTCGATGCGCTCATCGCCGATATTCGGGAGCAGACGCAAGTCGCCGTGAAGAGCGCGGATTTCAAGCTCGAAACGCTGCCCGCGCATCTCTCCATGAACTTCAAGGTGATCGACGAGCACGGCCGCCAGCTCGCGATGGGCCGCAATCTCGCGCAATTGCGCGCGGAACTCGGCGGTCAGGCGCAGCAGCATTTCCAGAAGCTGACGGCAAGCGCGGCTTTCGATGCACTTTCCGCCGATTCGCCAAACGCGCCGCAGACGCAGGCCGCGAGCGCGTCCACCGGCACCGCGCTCTATGAAAACCTCACGACGTGGAATTTCGGCAAGCTGCCCGAGCTGCTGGAAATTCGACGTCGCGGGCAGACGCTGTTCGGCTATCCGGCGCTCGTCGATCGCGGCGCGCATTGCGACGTCGAAGTGTTCGATTCGCCGGAGGAGGCGGCGCGGATTCATCGCGCGGGCTTGCGGCGGCTCTTCTGGCTGCAATTGCGCGAGCCGATCCGCTATCTGGAAAAGAATCTGCCGGGGCTGCGCGAAATGTCGATGCAGTTCATGGCGCTCGGCACCGCCGACGAGTTGCGCGATCAGATCGTCGATACGGCGCTGGATCGCGCATGTTTGCAAGACCCGCTACCTGACGACGACGTGAGCTTTCACGCTCGCCGCGATGCCGCGAAAGGCCGGCTCACGCTGCTCGCGCAGGAGATCGCGCGGCTGGTCGGCGCGATCCTCGGCGAATACGCGGCGCTTCTAAGGAAGCTCGCGCAGGCGAAGCCGTTCGCCCAGGCTTACGCCAATATCCAGTCGCAGTTGAATGCGCTCATCGGCAAGCGCTTCGTGATCGACACGCCTTACGCGCAACTCGCGCATTTTCCGCGTTATTTGAAGGGCATCGGGCTGCGAATCGACAAGCTGAAGGCCGATCCGGCTCGCGATGCGCGTATTTCCACGGATCTGCATCCGCTCGTGCAGCAATATCAGCGCGCGCTCGCGCAACGCGGCGGCGTGGCGGACGCGCGGCTCTCGGAATACCGCTGGCTGCTGGAGGAACTGCGCGTGTCCCTGTTCGCGCAGGAACTGCGCACACCCATGCCCATTTCCGTGAAGCGCCTGCATAAAGTCTGGGAAGCGATGCAGCGCTAAAAGATGAAGCAGCGCAATGCCGATTTTTTCGCCAAAAAAACGGCATTTCTTGCGCCGTTAAACGAAATTGCGCAAAAACAGGCGTTTCGTCAACGCGACGACAAGCGCAAACGTTCTACAATGACGCCTGCCTTCGGACGTCTACTTTTTCATGCGCTCATCTTTTCTGTCTGGCCGCTTTCGGGCGGTTGCCTCACGCGCCGCGCTCGCTATCGGCGCGGCCTTCATCGCCACCGCGGCATTTGCCAATAACGTCATCGTCCTGAACTCGGCTGAAGCCACGCTGAGTCTTATCGACGAAAACACGCGCCAGGTCGTCGGCACCGTGCCCACGGGCAAGGAACCGCATCACTTGATGCCCACGCCGGACGCGTCATCGCTGATCGTTGCGAACTCGGTATCGAACAATCTCATGTTCGTCGATCCGAAAACCGGCGCCGTGCAGCGCTGGGTTCAGGATATCGAAGACCCGTATCAGATCGGCTTTTCGCCGGATCGCAAGTGGTTCGTGTCGACGGGTCTGCGGCTCGACCGCCTCGATATCTATCATTTCGACGGCAAGAATCTGACCGTGGCCAAGCGCTTGCCGCTCGCCACCATGCCGAGCCATATCGCGTTTTCGAACGACAGCACGACCGCGTTCATCTCGCTGCAGGTGTCGAACGAAATCGCCGCGATCGACCTGGCGACGCAGACGGTCAAGTGGAAGATGAAAGTCGGCCCGACGCCCGCGGGCGTATGGTTCACGCCGGGCGACAAGTATCTGCTCGTTGGCATGACGGGCGCGGATTACGTCGCCGTGGTGGACTGGCGCAATCAGAAGATCGTCAAGACCATCACGACCGGCAAGGGCGCGCATAACTTCCGCTCGCTCGTGGACGGCAAGCATGTGGCCGTGTCGAACCGGGTGGCGAACACCATCAGCATCATCGACGAAGACACGCTCACGAACGTCGGCGACATCACGGGCCTCTTGCCGGGACCGGATGACATGGAACTTTCCGCCGACAAGAAGTATCTCTGGGTAACGTTCCGTTTCGCGAAGCATGTCGGCGTGATCGACCTTGCGGATCGTAAGCTGATCCAAACCATCAAGGTTGGCCGTTCGCCGCACGGAATCTACTTCTTCAATCGCGCGCCGGTGACCTCGCCTAACGGCGCCTGAGGCTGCCCGCGAAAGCAGTAGGAAAAGGGCGCTTGCGGGCGCCCTGTATTACGATTGAGTCAGGCCGTATTGAGTCACACGGAGCATCATGTTTCATTCCATTCTTTCGTCGCTCGACAGCTTCGTCTCCGCCCTGCAGACCATGCTCTACGTGGACATGGTCCAGCCGTTTCTGTTCAAGGTCGGCCTCATGGACTATGACGAAGACACCTACGACGCTCTTTACTGGGTGATCGTCGGCGTGCTGGAAGTGCTCGCGATGTACGCCGTGCTGCGCCCGCTCGAAGCGCTGCGCCCGGCCGAGGAATGGCAGGATCGCAAGGGCGTGCGTATCGACGTGCTTTATACGTGGATCGTCAAGCTCGGCATTCTGAACCTCTTTTTCTTCTTCACGTTCCAGCCGGTTTTCGATTCGCTGCAAAGCTGGCTGCGCCTGCATGACATCCCGAATCTGGAAATCGACAATCTCTGGCCGGGCGTGACCACGCAACCCATGGTCACGTTCGTGATTTATCTGGTGCTGCTGGATTTCGCCGGTTATTGGTATCACCGGCTGGAGCATCGCATCGGCATCTGGTGGGAATTGCACGCGGTGCATCACAGCCAGCAGCAAATGTCGCTTTGGTCGGACGACCGTAACCATCTGCTCGACGACATCCTGCAGGCGGGGTTCTTCGCCACTGTCGCGCTCGTGATCGGCGTGGAGCCGTCGCAGTTCGTCGTGCTGGTCGCCATTACGAACCTCATGCAAAGCGTGCAGCACGCCAACATTCGCTTGCATTACGGCTGGCTGGGCGACCGGCTCTTCGTGAGCCCGGCGTTTCATCGTCGTCATCATGCAATCGGCTTCGGCCACGAAGGCACGGCGTACGGCTGCAACTTCGGCGTGCTGTTCGCGTTCTGGGACATTCTCTTTCGCTCGGCTTCGTTCGACCGCACCGTGGAGCCGACCGGTATTCGCGATCAACTCGGCGCGCCGGGCGTCGCGCCCGTGCGTTACGGCGACGGCTTCGTCGAACAGCACTGGCTCGCGTTCAAGCGGATCGGCGCGCGTTTGTCTTCGCGTCGCGCGAATTCGGCTTCCGACAAAAGCTCGGCGGCTGTCTGAGTCTCGATCACCAGCGCCCGTTCGGTGCGCTGGTTTATGCTGTCGTTTCCACTCTCTTCGTCGAATCACGCATGAATGACTTGCTGCGTTCGTTCGTGCGCGCCATTGCGCATGCCTTTCACCCACGCATGCTCTGGCTGACTTTCATGCCATTTGCGGTCGCCACGCTGAGCTGGGGCGCGGTGCTCTGGTTCTTCTGGCAGACGCTGACAGGCGCGGCAACCGGTTGGCTCGACGGCTGGGCGCTCACCGCCGCGATGTACCGCCTGTTCGATGCCGTCGGCTTCTCCTCGCTGCATGCGGTGATCGCGCCGTTTTTCGTCGTCATCATGGCGATTCCGCTGATCTTCGTGACCGTGCTGCTGCTGATCGCCACGCTCTCCATGCCAGGCGTCACCAAGCTGCTCACGCGCCGGCCGGGCGGTCATTACGCGCTGCTCGAAGAGCGTCACGGCGGCTCGTGGTACGGCAGTCTCGGGCACTCGGTCATCAACACGCTCGTTTGCCTGATCGCGCTCGTCGTCACGTTGCCGCTGTGGCTCATTCCACCGTTTTTCGCGCTGATTCCACCGCTCTTGTGGGGCTGGCTCACCTATCGCGTGATGACTTACGATGCGCTCGCCGTGCACGCGAGCGCCGAGGAACGCCGTGTGATCGTGCGTGATGCGCGCTGGCCGCTGCTTGTCATTGGCATCGTGAGCGGCCTGCTCGGTTCGGTGCCGACCATGTTGTGGGCCTGGTCGGTATGGCTCTTGCCACTCTTTCCCGTGGTCGCGGCGGCAACCATCTGGGCATACGCATTCATTCTGGTGTTTTCGGCGCTCTGGTTCGCGCATTACTGCCTGCACGCGCTCGAACGACTACGGGCGAATGCGGCGCCTCAAGTGCCGGCCACCACCGTTCCATTCTGAGAAGGAGCATTCATGGGCATTGGCGTCATCATCATCGGCGACGAGATTCTTTCAGGCCGGCGCACGGACAAGCATCTGCCGAAAATCATCGAATTGCTGAGCGCGCGCGGGCTCTCGCTCGATTGGGCCGAATACGTCGGCGACGATCCCGCGCGTATCACCGCGACGCTCGCGCGCACGTTTGCTTCCAGCGATATCGTGTTTTCGACCGGCGGCATCGGCGCGACACCCGACGATCACACGCGTCAATGCGCGGCCAAGGCGCTCGGCCGGCCGCTCGAACTGCAACCGGAAGCGGCGGAACTGATCCGCGAGCGCATCCGCGAGACGGCCGGCGACAAACCGTATGACCTCGATTCGCCGGAGAATCTGCATCGGCTGAATATGGGGACGTTTCCGCAGGGCGCGGCGATCATTCCGAACAGCTACAACAAGATTCCGGGCTTTTCCGTCGGCGATCATCATTTCGTGCCGGGCTTTCCCGTCATGGCGTGGCCAATGATCGAATGGGTGCTCGATACCAAGTACGCGCATCTGCATCACGCGACGCCTTATATCGAGCGCTCGTTGCTCGTGTTCGGGTTGCCGGAGTCGCGCATCACGCCGCTCATGGTGACCATCGAACGCGATTTCGACGGCGTGCGCGCCTTCAGCCTGCCGAGCGTGGGCGATGCCGCGCGCGGCGCGCTCTATGCGCGTTCGCATATCGACCTCGGCGTGAAGGGCGAGCCGGATCAGGCCAACGCCGCGTTCGAAGTGTTGCGCGAGGGCGTGCTCGCCCTGGGCGGCGAAGTGGTCGAAGCGCCGCCGGAGGACGCGGCGTGATTCTGCTCGAAGTCATCGCGACGACCGTTTCCGACGCGCGCGCCGCCGAGCGTGGCGGCGCCAATCGGCTTGAACTGATCACGGCGATCGGCGAGGGCGGTTTGACGCCGAGCGTCGGCCTGATCGAGTCGGTGGTGGAGGCGGTGCGCATTCCGGTGAACGTCATCGTGCGGCCGCACAGCCGTTCTTTCGTCTACGATGCTGACGATTTCGCGGTCATCGAACGCGACGTCCGCGCAATCGCGAAGACGGGCGCCAACGCGATCGTCGTCGGCATGTTGAACGCACATGGCGATGTCGACACCGAAGCGCTAGAGCGCGTGATCGATGCCGCCGACGGTTTGCCGCTCACCTTCCATCGCGCGATCGACGAAGCCCGCGATTTACCCGCTGCGTTCGAGACGCTTTTGCGCTTCGACGCCGTCACGAACGTGCTGACATCGGGCGGCAAGCCATCCGTGCTGGAAGCCGGACCGGTTATCAAGGCGCTCGTCGCGCAAGCGGCGGAAACGCATTGCACGGTGCTCGCGGGCGCTGGTTTCATCGTGGATGCGGTCGCACCGTTCGCCGCCGCGACAGGCGTGAAGGCCGTGCATTTCGGCTCTGGCGTGCGCGTGGATGGAAAAGGCTCGGAGCCGGTCGACGAATTACGCGTGGCGCGCGTGCGGGTGTTGCTCGACGCAGGCGAGTGAACGAACGGCGACGCTTATGCGCCCATCCAAGGCAAGCCGCGAAAGCACCATCCCGACACCGTCTTCCGATGCCCTTGCCCGTTTTTGTCTCCCTCGAAACCTTCGAGCAGGTCATACGCTTTCATGAACCCTTCTTTCTGCGCGGCGACCGCGGCGAGCTTGGAGCGCGCGGCGCTGCGGCACAGAAAGAGCACCGGCGTATCCGGAGTGGCGACCTGCCGCAATTGTTCGATAAACTCGCCGTTCGGCACCGAGCCGGGATAGCGAATCCATTCGATATGAGCGTATTGCGCGCTATCGACAGCGGGACGTCCGACCCAGTCGAGTTCGGCGCGTGTGCGGACATCGACGAGACGCGTACGCGGGTCGAGTTGCAGCAGTTCGAAGGCTTCGGCGGGAAGGAAGGCGCCCGCGTAGGTCAGCTTGTTTTCCGTGGCTCGGCTCGCGGCCTGACCATAAAGTTGTTCGAGCGTGCTCATGGCGCGTAGTCTCCGGTAAAGCGCAAAAATTCATTTTAGCGTGCCAGACTCTGAGCGGTGCCGAGGGCTGGAATCGCGGCAACCTTACTGCGTCAAATTGGTGCAAGATAAGACGAATGCACGAAAATCGGGCGCGCCTCGGTAGATCCGAATTGTCGCGCACTGAACTAGTGCGAACGGTCGGCTTACGACTAAGCGGCCGGCTCGATAAAGCATCATCGTTTCACAAAAAACGCGCGCCGCTTCAATTGCTTAGCGCAAGATTGGTGCGCTTGGCATGGAAGCTGCTTTTCAAACCACGATTGTTTCAGCGGTACAGGATTCGGTCGGGGCGGCGAAAGGTTTTCGCCGACTTTTGTTAATCAGGAGATAGGTAATGAGTAAATCCGTGGCCGACGTCATTCAGCTCGTCAAGGACGAAGACGTCAAGTTTGTCGATTTCCGCTTCACCGACACGCGCGGCAAAGAACAACACGTTTCCGTGCCGGTCTCGGCATTCGACGAAGACAAATTTGAAAGCGGCCACGCTTTCGACGGTTCGTCCATCGCCGGCTGGAAGGGCATCGAAGCATCGGACATGTTGCTCATCCCCGATGCGGATACCGCGTTCATCGACCCGTTCTACGAAGAATCCACGCTGGTTCTGACCTGCGACGTGGTCGAGCCGGCCGACGGCAAGGGCTACGAGCGCGACCCGCGTTCGCTGTCGAAGCGCGCTGAGGCATATCTGAAGAGCTCGGGTCTCGGCGACACCGCGTTCTTCGGTCCGGAGCCGGAATTCTTCATTTTCGACTCGGTGCAATGGAACACGGATCAGTCGGGCACGTTCGTCAAGATCGGCTCGGAAGAAGCGCCGTGGTCGTCGGCGAAGGAATTCGAAGGCGGCAACACCGGCCACCGTCCGGGCACGAAGGGCGGCTATTTCCCGGTCGCGCCGGTCGACACGTTCCAGGACATGCGTTCTGAAATGTGCCTGTTGCTCGAACAGATCGGCATTCCGGTCGAAGTTCACCACCACGAAGTGGCGGGCCAGGGCCAGAACGAAATCGGCACCAAGTTCTCGACGCTGGTTCAGCGCGCGGACTGGCTGCAGCAGATGAAGTACATCATCCACAACGTGGCGCATACGTACGGCAAGACGGCGACGTTCATGCCGAAGCCTATCGTCGGCGACAACGGCTCGGGCATGCACGTTCACCAGTCGATCTGGAAGGACGGTCAGAACCTGTTCGCGGGCAATGGCTACGCGGGGCTGTCGGAATTCGCGCTGTTCTACATCGGCGGCATCATCAAGCATGCACGCGCGCTGAACGCGATCACGAACCCGGGTACGAACTCGTACAAGCGTCTCGTGCCGCACTTCGAAGCGCCTGTGAAGCTGGCTTACTCGGCTCGCAACCGTTCGGCATCCATCCGCATTCCGCACGTGAGCAACCCGAAGGGCCGCCGTATCGAAACGCGCTTCCCGGATCCGCTCGCGAATCCGTACCTGTGCTTCTCCGCGCTGATGATGGCGGGTCTCGACGGCGTGCAGAACAAGATTCATCCGGGCGAAGCCGCGGACAAGAATCTGTACGACCTGCCGCCGGAAGAAGATGCAAAGATCCCGACCGTGTGTGCCGGCCTCGATCAGGCACTCGACGCACTTGACGCGGATCGCGAGTTCCTGACGCGCGGCGGCGTGTTCACGGATTCGATGCTCGACGCGTACATCGAACTGAAGACGAACGAGCTGCAACGTTATCGTCAGTCGGTGCATCCGGTCGAGTTCGAGATGTACTACTCGCTGTAAGCGCCGCCAACGCATGACGTCGATGCGCTTCGTAGACGGCTGGTCGATGAAGCGCGCGGCGCATGCCCTAGGCCAACACGAAAAAGGGACGGCGCGCCGTCCCTTTTTTTAATCGCCGCGTGGCTGACGCGCGTCACATGCAGTCACAAAGAAAGAAGAAGATCGAGTTTCACGAGCGACCTCATTGGCCACCCTTTTTAAAGCTCGATGGTGCTTAAGAATCTGATCAAGGCCCGCAAAGGGCACGCCGACGCACTCTCCGACGACACCCAACTCGCGGGAACCGGTCTTCTGCCGGGACTCGAAGCGTTGCCAACCGTCGTGCTCGTGCTCGACAAACGCACGCAGCGCATCGCGTACGCGAACCCGTCGGCGGAGTCGATGCTGGAGATGTCGCGCAAGCAACTCACGCAGACGCACTGGCCCAATCTCTTCGCCAACTCCGAGGAACTGGCGACGACCATCGCATCCATCGCGGAAAACCGCTTCAACGCGACGCGGCTCGATGCCATGCTCGAACGCCCCGGGCGCGAGGCGTTTCATGTGCATGCGATCGTCGCGTATTTGGAAGTCGCCACCGATTACGTGCTGCTCGAACTCTTCGAGAACGAACGGCATTTGCGCACCGACCGCGAAGAGCGCATTCACGATCTCACGGCGGTGAACAAGCAGCTCATCCGCAACCTCGCGCACGAGATCAAAAACCCGCTCGGCGGCATTCGCGGGGCCGCGCAACTGCTCGAGTTCGAACTCGGCGCGCGCGAACGCGACGAGTTGCGCGAATACACGCAGGTCATCATCAAGGAATCGGATCGGCTGCAGACGCTCGTCGATCGCTTGCTGGAACCGCACCGGCATCCGCATATCGTGGGCGATGTGAACATCCACGAAGTCTGCGAGCGCGTGCGCGCGGTGATCCTCGCGGAGTTTCCGCGCGGCCTCACCATCGAACGCGATTACGACGTGAGCGTGCCCGACCTGCGCGGCGACAAGGAACAGCTGATTCAAGCGCTCCTCAACATCGTGCGCAACGCGGCCGAAGCGTTGAGAGAGCGCATCTCGCAAGGCGACGCCAAGATCGAACTGCGTACGCGCATTGCGCGCAAGGTGACCATTGGCAAAAAGCTGCACAAACTGGCATTGGACTTGCATATCACTGACAACGGTCCCGGCATTCCTAGTGAGATTCGCGACCGGATTTTCTTTCCGCTCGTGTCGGGCCGGGAAGATGGCAGCGGTCTGGGTCTTACGCTCGCGCAGTCGTTCGTGCATCAGCACGACGGGCTGATCGAAGTGGAGAGCAAGCCCGGTTGCACCGAGTTCGCCATGCTGTTGCCATTCGGAAACTGAGGATCATCGACCTGAATCCAAACGACGCACATTCCTGGCCGCCAATTTACGACGCGATTGCGCTCCAAGCCTTGAAGCCTGACCGTTTCGACGGGCTCACACCGAACCACACGAAGACTTCTCGCCGAACGATATGAAGCCGATCTGGATAGTAGACGACGACCAATCAATCCGATGGGTGCTTGAGAAAGCACTCGCACGTGAGAACTTCACGACGCGCAGTTTCTCCGGCGTGCGCGATGCGCTCGCCGCGCTCGAGCACGACAGCCCGCAAGTGCTCGTCTCCGACATCCGCATGCCAGGCGGCTCGGGCCTCGAATTGCTGCAAACGGTGCGTGACCGCTTGCCGGGCTTGCCAGTCATCATCATGACGGCGTTCTCGGATCTGGATAGCGCGGTGGCCGCATTCCAGGGCGGCGCGTTCGAATATCTCGCGAAGCCTTTCGATGTCGACAAGGCCGTCGAGCTGATCCGCCGCGCCGTCGACGAGTCCATGCGCGGCGAGTCCGCCTTCGACGAGCGCGTGACGGAAACGCCCGAGATGCTCGGCCAAGCGCCGGCCATGCAGGACATGTTTCGCGCCATCGGCCGCTTGTCGCATTCGGCGGCGACCGTGCTCATCACGGGCGAATCAGGCACCGGAAAGGAGCTTGTCGCGCGCGCCTTGCACCGACATAGCCCGCGCGCGAACGGACCGTTCATCGCGCTGAATACCGCGGCGATTCCGAAGGATCTGTTGGAATCCGAACTATTCGGTCACGAGCGCGGCGCGTTCACCGGCGCGCAGGCCATGCGGCAAGGGCGTTTCGAGCAGGCGGAAAACGGCACGCTGTTTCTCGATGAAATCGGCGACATGCCGTTCGACTTGCAGACCCGCTTGCTGCGCGTGCTTTCCGATGGACAGTTCTATCGCGTGGGCGGACACAATCCGCTCAAGGCGAACGTGCGCGTGATCGCGGCGACGCATCAGAATCTCGAATCGCGCGTGCGGCAGGGTTTGTTTCGCGAGGACTTGTATCACCGGCTCAACGTGATTCGCCTGCGCTTGCCCGCGTTGCGTGAACGCAGCGAAGACATTCCCTTGCTCACGCGGCATTTTCTGCAGAAGAGCGCGCGTGATTTGGGCGTCGAGCCCAAGCGCGTTTCGGATGAAGCGATTGCTTATCTGGCGTCGCTGCCGTTTCCGGGCAACGTGCGCCAGTTGGAGAACTTGTGCAACTGGCTGACGGTGATGGCGCCCGCGCAAGTCATCGAGCAGAAGGACTTGCCACCCGACCTCACGCCGCGACAGGACTATGCGTCGGCGGAGAGCATTGCGGTGTTGCCCGATGGCGCGATGACGGCGGTGCCCGCAGTCACCAACGGCGTCGCGGCGCCGTTGGCCGGAACGCCGGCTGGCGTCTGGGAGAACGGCTTGCGCACGGAAGTCGCGCGCCTTTTGCGTGAGAATTCGGCCGATGTCATGGACGAACTCGCGCGCCGTTTCGAGGCTGCCGTGATTCGCGAAGCACTCGACTTCACGCGCGGCCGGAAAGTAGAAGCGGCCGAGCGTCTGGGCATTGGCCGCAATACCATCACGCGCAAGATTCAGGAACTGCATCTGGACGCGTGATTTGGAGCAGATGGGGTCAGCCGAGCGTCGCGATCACCGGCGCGTGGTCGGATGGCTGGTCCCATTTGCGCGGCGCTTTATCGACTTCGCATGAAGTGCATAGCGCCGAGAGTTCCGCCGACAGCAAGATATGGTCGATACGCAGACCCATGTTCCGGCGGAACGCCATCATTCGATAATCCCACCACGTGTAGAGCTTTTCGGGCTGCTCGAACTTGCGGAAGGCATCGGTCAGGCCGAGTTCGACGAGTTGCACGAAGTGCGCGCGCTCCTCGGACGATACGAGATTCTGTCCTTCCCACGCTTTCGGGTCGTGCACGTCGCGGTCGTCTGGCGCGATGTTGTAGTCGCCGAGTAACGCGAGCTTCGGATGATGCGCCATCTCACCGCGCAGCCATTCACGCAGCGCGTCGAGCCAGCGCATCTTGTAGGCGAACTTCTCGGTGCCGGGCGCCTGGCCGTTCGGAAAATACGCCGACACAATGCGCACGCCTTCCACCGTCGCCGCGATCACGCGCTGCTGCAAATCCTCGAAACCGGGGATATTGCGAATGACGTTCACCTCGTCCACTTCCATGCCGTCGCGCACCAGAATGCCGACGCCGTTATAGGTCTTCTGTCCCGCGAACCAGCTTTTGAAACCGGCGGCCGCGAGTTCGGCGCGCGGAAACTTTTCGTCGGGGAGCTTGAGTTCCTGAAGACACAGGACGTCGACGTTGGAGGAAGCCAGCCAGTCGATGACGTGCTGCTGGCGGACTTTGAGCGAGTTGACGTTCCAGGTGGCGATTTTCATGGGGACGACGATTATCTTTGGTTCTGGTGAGGTCGAGTGCGCCGGACTTCGTGCGCAAGGCAATTCAAGTGCGGATAGCCATCCCGAATGATACCGCCATGTCATGGCGGATCGGCTTCGGCAGCCTGGCGCGTGCTTCGCAAAGCTGCGGTCGAAGCGCCTCTTTACACCATTTTTACACCGCCCCCTCCAACCTTATCCAACCCTTTACGCGTCCTCCCCTAATCTCCACCCTATCCGAAAACCGATAGGGGAGAACGTCTCAATGGACCTGCTTTACCTCGCCGGCATAGCCCTGTTCTGGGCCCTGTGCGTGGCCCTCACGCGTGGCTGCGCGCTACTGCGCAACCGCGTTCAGGGAGGCCGCGCATGAACGCCTGGATGATGTGGCTCGCCGCCGCCTCGACGCTGCTGCTCTTCGCGTACCTCGTTTATGCGCTTCTCGACGCGGAGAACCTCGAATGAACGCCAATTCGCTGATGCAGACAACACTCTTCATCGTCGTGCTGATCGCGCTCGCCATCCCGCTCGGCCGATACATCGCGAACGTGCTCGATGGCTCATCGGTGATCGTGAGAAAGACACGACCCGTCGAACGATTCATCTATCGCATGGCCGGCGTCGACCCCGAAGCGGAAATGTCGTGGAAGCACTACGCGCTCGCCGTGCTGCTCTTCAACGCGCTCGGCACGCTCGCGCTGTACGGCTTGCTGCGCGTGCAGCATCTGTTGCCCGCCAACCCGCAAGGCTTCGGCGCGATGACGCCCGACGCCGCCTTCAACACCGCCGTGAGCTTCGTGACCAACACGAACTGGCAGGACTACGGCGGTGAAAGCACGCTCGGCTATCTCGCGCAAATGCTCGGCCTGACCGTGCAGAACTTCCTTTCGGCGGCGACGGGCATTGCTGTCGTCATCGCGCTGATTCGCGGTTTCAAGCGGCATTCGGTGCAGACCATCGGCAACTTCTGGGTCGATCTCACGCGCACAACGTTGTACGTGCTCGCGCCGCTTGCTGTCGTCGTGTCGGTGTTGCTCGTGAGTCAGGGCGTGATCCAGAACTTCAAGGCGTATCGGGACGTCTCGACGCTGCAAGTCACGACGTATCAGACGCAGTCGACGGACGCGCAAGGCAAGGCCGTCACGCAAACGCTCAAGAACGACAAGCAAACGCTGCCGATGGGCCCCGTCGCGTCGCAGGAAGCCATCAAGATGCTCGGCACCAACGGTGGCGGCTTCTTCAACGCAAACTCCGCGCATCCGTACGAGAACCCGACGCCGTTTGCAAACTTCGTGCAGATGCTCGCCATGCTTGTCATTCCGGCGGCGTTATGCGTCGTCTTCGGGCGCATGGTCGGCGACAAGCGGCAAGGCTATGCGGTGCTCGCGGCCATGACCATCGCGTTCGCCGCCGCCTGCTGGAGCGAGATCGCGGCGGAACAGTCGGGCAATCCGGTGTATGCGTCGCTGCATGTCGATACGACCGCGTCCGCGCTGCAATCGGGCGGCAACATGGAAGGCAAGGAAACGCGCTTCGGCATTGCGCAATCGGGCATTTTCACGGTGGCGACGACCGCGGCCTCATGCGGCGCCGTCAACAACATGCACGATTCGCTGACGCCGCTCGGCGGGCTCGTGCCGATGCTGCTCATCCAGCTTGGCGAAGTGATCTTCGGCGGCGTCGGGTCGGGGCTCTACGGCATGCTCGTGTTCGCGTTGCTCGCGGTGTTCGTCGCGGGGCTGATGATCGGCCGCACGCCCGAATACGCGGGCAAGAAGATCGAATCGTTCGAGATGAAGATGGTGTCGATCACCATTTTGCTCACGCCGTTCATCGTGCTCGCGGGCACCTCGATCGCCGTGCTGAGCGTGGCGGGAACGGCGGGTATCGCCAATCCCGGCGCGCACGGCTTCTCCGAAGTGCTCTATGCCTTCAGTTCCGCCGCCAACAACAACGGCAGCGCGTTCGGGGGCCTTTCGGTGAACACGCCGTTCTATAACGTCCTGCTCGGCATCGCGATGTGGTTCGGCCGCTTCGGTTCGATCATTCCGGTGCTCGCCATCGCGGGATCGCTCGCGGCCAAGAAGCGCCTCGCGGTGACGGCGGGCACGCTGCCCACGCACGGACCGCTCTTCGTCGTGTTGCTGCTCGGCACGCTGGTGCTGGTCGGCGCGCTCACGTACGTCCCCGCGCTCGCGCTCGGGCCGGTCGTCGAGCATCTCGGCATGATCGCCGGCCACTGAATCTCGAGGAAAGCATGAATCAAATGAATCAAGCGCCGCTGCATCGTCCGGACAATACCGGGCAGACGCGCACGGCGGCCCGTTCGATGTTCGATCCCGCGCTCGTGAAGCCCGCGATCGTCGATTCGTTCGTCAAGCTCGCGCCGCGCACGCAGTTGCGAAACCCCGTGATGTTCTGCGTGTACGTCGGCAGCATTCTCACGACCGTGCTCTGGATCGCCGCGCTCGCGGGCCAGGCCGAAGCGCCTGCGGGCTTCATCCTCGCGATCGCGTTATGGCTGTGGTTCACGGTGCTCTTCGCCAACTTCGCGGAAGCGCTCGCGGAAGGGCGCTCGAAGGCGCAGGCGGCGTCGTTGCGCAACGCCAAGCACAACGTGGTCGCCAAAAAGCTCAACGAGCCGCATCCGAAGTCGCCGATCCGCATCGTCGCATCGACGGATCTGCGGCGCGGCGATGTCGTGCTCGTCGAAGCGGGCGACGCGATTCCCGCCGATGGCGAAGTGATCGAAGGCGTGGCATCGGTCGATGAATCCGCGATCACGGGTGAATCCGCGCCCGTGATCCGCGAGTCGGGCGGCGACTTCTCGTCGGTGACGGGCGGCACGCGCGTGCTGTCGGACTGGATCGTCGTGCGAGTGAGCGTGAATCCGGGCGAGGCGTTTCTCGACCGCATGATCGCCATGGTCGAAGGCGCGAAGCGTCAGAAGACACCGAACGAAATCGCGCTCACCATCTTGCTCGTCGCGCTCACGCTCGTCTTGCTGTTCGCCACCGCGAGCCTCTTGCCGTTCTCCATGTTCGCCGTCGATGCCGCGAAGGCGGGCCACGTAGTGAGCATCACCGCGCTCGTGGCCTTGCTCGTCTGCCTGATCCCGACGACCATCGGCGGCCTGCTGTCCGCCATCGGCGTGGCGGGGATGAGCCGCATGATGCAGGCGAACGTCATCGCGACCTCGGGCCGCGCGGTCGAAGCCGCCGGCGATGTCGACGTGCTCCTGCTCGACAAGACCGGCACGATCACGCTCGGCAACCGGCAGGCGTCGTCGTTCGCGCCCGCGCCGCGGATCGATGAACGCGAACTCGCCGATGCCGCGCAACTCGCCTCGCTCGCCGACGAAACGCCGGAAGGACGCAGCATCGTGGTGCTGGCCAAGCAACGCTTCAACATCCGCGAACGCGACATGGCCACCTTGCACGCGACGTTTCTGGCGTTCTCCGCGCAGACGCGCATGAGCGGGGTGGATCTTCCCGACCGCGAGATTCGCAAGGGCGCGGCGCTCGCGGTGAAGAAGTACATCGAGGAACACGGCGGGCGTTTTCCGCAGGAAGTGCAGAGCGCCGTGGATGAAATCGCGCGACGCGGCAGCACGCCGCTCGTCGTCGCGGAACGCATGCTCGAAGGCGGCGCGCGCGCGCTCGGCGTGATCGAGCTGAAGGACATCGTGAAGGGCGGTATACGCGAGCGCTTTGCCGAACTACGCAAGATGGGCATCAAGACCGTGATGGTGACGGGCGACAACCGCCTGACCGCCGCCGCGATTGCCGCCGAAGCGGGCGTCGACGATTATCTCGCTGAAGCCACGCCGGAGACGAAGCTCGCGACCATCCGCGCGCATCAGGCCGAAGGGCGGCTCGTGGCGATGACCGGCGACGGCACCAACGACGCGCCCGCGCTCGCCCAGGCCGATGTCGCCGTCGCGATGAACACCGGCACGCAGGCCGCGAAGGAAGCGGGCAACATGGTCGATCTCGATTCGAATCCGACCAAGCTGATCGAGATCGTCGAGATCGGCAAGCAGATGCTGATGACGCGTGGTTCGCTCACCACGTTTTCCATCGCCAACGACGTGGCCAAGTATTTCGCGATCATCCCGGCCGCGTTCGCGACGACGTATCCGCAATTGCGCGTGCTCGACGTGATGCATCTCGCGTCGCCGTCGTCGGCGATTCTCTCGGCGGTGATCTTCAACGCGCTGATCATCGTGTTTCTGATTCCGCTCGCGTTGAAGGGTGTGAAGTATCGCGCGCTCGGCGCAGCTTCGCTCTTGCGGCGTAATTTGCTGATCTACGGGCTGGGCGGCATCGTGTTGCCGTTTCCGGTCATCAAGCTGATCGACATGACCATCAGCGCACTCGGCTGGCAATAATGGAGATGAACATGAAGAACCTCTTGCGTCCCGCGATCGTGCTGCTGCTCGCGCTGACTGTCGTGACCGGCTTGCTTTATCCGGCCATCGTGACGGCGCTCGGACAGGCGGCGTTCTCGCATCGGGCGAACGGCAGCATCATCGAGCGAGATGGGAAAGCGGTCGGTTCGGAACTGATCGGCCAGCAATTCGATGCCCCGCGCTACTTCTGGGGCCGTCTCTCGGCGACCACGCCGAACCCGTATAACGCGAGCGCTTCGAGCGGCTCGAACCTCGGTCCGACGAACCCCGCGCTCGCCGATGAAATCAAGTCGCGGATCACCGCGCTCGACGATTCGGCGTCCGCGCCTGTCGACCTCGTGACGTCGTCGGGCAGCGGGCTCGATCCCGAGATCAGTCCGGCAGCGGCGGCGTATCAGGTCGAACGCGTGGCGAAGGCGCGCGGCCTGCCGCGCGCACGGGTCGAAACGCTCGTCGCGCAGGCAACGTCCGGTAGACAGTTCGGTCTCTTCGGAGAGCCGCGAGTGAATGTGCTTAAATTGAATCTCGCGCTCGACGATGTTCGATGATCGATCACGCTTGAAGCAATCCGCCGCCCACGATGACCCGTCCCACTCCCGATGAACTCCTCGACAAACTGCAACGTGAGGAAGCGCAGCGTCGGCGCGGCCGGCTGAAGATTTTTTTCGGAGCATCGGCGGGTGTGGGCAAGACGTTCGCCATGTTGCAGGCCGCGCGGCGTTTGCGCGAAGAGGGCGTCGACGTGGTCGCGGGCGTCGTCGAAACGCATGGGCGGAAAGAGACGCTTGCGCTGCTCGAAGGAGTCGACGTTCTGCCGCCTGCGCGCATCGAGTATCGCGGGCGGCTTCTCTCCGAATTCGATCTCGACGCCGCGCTCGCCCGCAAGCCGCAACTGATCCTCGTCGACGAACTCGCGCACGCGAACGTGCAAGGTTCGCGGCATCTGAAGCGCTGGCAGGACGTGCAGGAACTGCTCGATGCGGGCATCGACGTATACACCACGGTCAATGTCCAGCACCTCGAAAGTCTCAACGATATCGTCGGGCGTATCACCGGCATTCGCGTATGGGAGACGGTGCCCGACCGCGTGTTCGATCGCGCCGACGAAGTCACGCTCGTCGACCTGCCGCCCGAAGAGTTGCTCGACCGTCTGCGCGACGGCAAGGTCTATCTGCCGCAACAGGCCGAGCATGCGGTGCGCAACTTCTTTCGCAAGGGCAATCTCATCGCGCTGCGCGAACTGGCGTTGCGGCGCACCGCCGATCGCGTCGATGCGCAGATGCGCGAGTATCGTGCCGATCAATCCATCGAGCGTATCTGGCGCGCGCGCGAACGGCTGATCGCGTGCATCGGTCCGGGCCCGGAAAGCGCGGCGCTGGTGCGTGCGGCGGCGCGGCTCGCGAGCGCGCTGAAGGCGGACTGGCTCGCGGTGTACGTGGAGACGCCGCGCCTGCAACGCCTTCCCGATGACAAGCGTCAACGCACCTTCGACGCCCTCAAGCTCGCCGCCGAACTCGGCGCGGAAACCGTCACGCTGGATGGCGCCGATGCGGCGGCCACGCTCATCGCTTATGCGCGCATGCGCAACGTGTCGAAGCTCGTGGCGGGTGCGTCCTTGCCCGGCGGATGGCGGCGCCTCTTCGATACGCCGATGACCGAGCGCATCGTGCGGCAGGCGGCGGATATCGACGTGACGCTCGTGTCCACCGGTCCACGCGACGAACCGCGCACGAACTACGCAATGTCGTTCACCGCGCATTCGCCGCCGCATGCGTACCTTCTTGCGCTCGTCATCGGTGCGGCCATTACGGTCGTCGCAAACTTCCTGGAAGCGCGCCATTTCGCGATCACCAATCTCGTGATGCTGTATCTGCTGGGCGTGATCTTCGCGGCGGTACGGCTCGGACGCGGGCCGGGCGTCATGCTCTCGTTTCTCTCCGTCGCCGCGTTCGATTACTTCTTCGTGCCGCCGACGCTGTCGTTCTCCGTGACGGACACGCAGTATTTGCTGACCTTCATCGTGATGCTGCTGACTTCGCTCACCATCAGCCATCTCACGTCGAGTTTGCGGCGCGAGGCGCGCATTGCATCGCAACGGGAACGGCGCACGAGCGCCATGTACGCGATGACCAAGGAGCTTGCGGCCGCGTTGATGACCGAACAGATCATCGAGATCGGCACGCGCCATGTCGCGGAGATTTTCCAGGCGAAGGTCGCGATTCTGCTGCCCGATGCCGCCGAACAAGTGCGCCAGAAAGTGGACGAGCCGAATCCCGACACGGCGCTTGATGCCGCACGTCTGGATATCGATATCGCGCAGTGGGTCTACGATCAGCAAAAGCCCGCGGGACATGGCGCGGAAACGCTGCCAGCCGCTGCGGCGCTCTACTTGCCGCTCAAGGCGCCGATGCGCACGCGCGGCGTGCTCGCGCTCGTCACGGGACGCGAGGCCGAATTCGCCGTGCCGGAGCAGCGGCGCATGATCGAAACCTTCGCGGCGCAGATCGCGCTGGCGCTGGAGCGCGTGCATTACGTGGAGATCGCGCAGGACGCGCTCGTCAACATGGAATCGGAGCGCATGCGCAATGCCTTGCTGGCCGCGATATCGCACGATCTGCGCACGCCGCTGACATCGATCGTCGGCTTTGCGTCGTTGCTGGAGGGCGGGGCGTCGGAAGCGTCGTCGCGCGAACTGATCCATGCTATCCACGAGGAAGCGTTGCGCATGAGCGGGCTCGTGACGAACCTGCTCGACATGGCGCGTTTGCAGGCGGGCGCGGTGCGGCTGAACCGTCAATGGTCGATGCTCGAGGAGACCGTCGGCGCGGCCCTCAACGTCATGCGCAGGACGCTCGCCGACCGTCCGGTGCAGGTGCGCGTTCCCGCCGATCTGCCGCTTCTCATGCTCGATGCCGTGCTGATGGAGCGGCTCTTCGCGAACCTTCTGGAGAACGCGGCGAAGTACACGCCTGCGGGTTCCGCCATACGCATAAGCGCGGCGGCCGAGCAGGATGGCGATGGCCGCGTCGTGCGCGTGTGTATCGACGACGACGGTCCGGGCGTGCCTGCCGGTAGCGAAGGGCGCTTGTTCGAGAAATTCACGCGTGGGGAGAAGGAGTCGGCGAAACCGGGCATCGGGCTTGGGCTTGCGATCTGCCGGGCGATTGTCGAGGCGCATGGCGGGCGCATCGGCGCGGAGAATCGTGCCGATGGCGGCGCGCGGTTCTGGTTCACGTTGCCGGTGGAGGAGGCGATGCCTAGGGACATGCCGCAGGACGAGGAGGCTGAAGCGCCGCAACGGGATGGCGATATGGCGGGTTGAGCGGCGTGATGGCTCGAGCCGGAATCTCGCGAGTCGGGCGCGCGGTCTTTTCGATTAACGATTACCTTGCGGCTCCGTAGACGAACCGGACGCGTTCTCACGATATCGGACGCGCAGACGACGAGCGGTGCTGCCCGGCTCAATAGGGTCGTCGCCGTTCACGAATGCCACGAATCAGCGGGCACATTCGGCTTTCTTTAGGCCTCGGCCGTCTGGCGGCGTGCCGAAGCCCGCGCCTCCATGCGATCATGCCATTCGCCGCCACGCTCACAAAACGCCATGACCGATCCTCAACCGACGCTCGAAGGACCGCGCGTTCAGCTTCGCCCGCTGCAACGCGATGACGCCCAAGCCTTGCTCGATGCCGCCGCCGACGGCGAGCTCTGGAATCTCGCGGTCACCGTCGTGCCGAACGCCGACACCATCGCCCGCTATATCGATGCCGCGCTCGCCGGTCGCGATGCCGGCACCGTCATGCCATTCGTGATCGTGCGCCGCGATACGGGCAAGGTTGTCGGTAGCACGCGCTTCTGGAAAATCGATCGCGCGAACCGCAAGCAGGAGATCGGTCATACGTGGCTCGCGGCATCGGCGCAACGCACGGGCATCAACACCGAAGCCAAGCTGCTCCTGCTCACGCACGCGTTTGAAACCATGCAGTGCGTGCGCGTGCAGTTCACCACCGACGAACTCAATGCGAAGTCGCGCGCGGCGATACTCGGCATCGGCGCGAAACAGGAAGGAATCGTGCGGCACGAGCGCATCATGCCCGATGGCCGCAAGCGCAACTCGGTGCGCTTTTCGATCATCGACGACGAATGGCCCGGCGTCAAAGCGACGTTGCTTGCCAAGCTCGAAGGCCAGGCGTAGCGGGGTCTTTCTCCGCGCGTGCATGAAGGCGACGAAGCGGTGCGTGAGCGCGTCGTCGCGTGCGCTTTGCCATGCAAGGCGATGCGCCTTTTCGCTAGTACGCCGCTCTGCCGCGCGAGACCAGCACGCGCTTGTAACGCGCGTCATCCGGCAAGGTCGGCACGTTTGTCTTAACGTGGCATCTGTCCTCCAAACGCCGCAACATCGCAACGCACAGCCCACTAGCGCGCTTTGCGCGTCATCCAAACAAGCCCGCACGGCTTTTCTGTCCCGCTACAATCGGACGAACAGCCTTACAGCGGAGGGTTCTAACATGGATCTCATCATTCGCCGCGCGGCGCTCGTGCGCGGTCGCGAATTGGTCAACATCGGCATGGAAGCGGGGCGCATCGTCGCCATCGAGCCGCATTTGAGCGCCACCGCGCGCGAGGAAATCGACGCCGACGGTTCGCTCGTCACCGCGCCTTTCGTCGATGCCCACTTCCACATGGACGCGACGCTCTCTTACGGCTTGCCGCGCGTGAACGCGTCCGGCACCCTGCTGGAAGGCATCGCGCTGTGGGGCGAACTCAAGCCCGAACTCACGCAGGAAGCGCTCGTCGAACGCGCGATGCAATATTGCGACTGGGCGGTCGGGCGCGGCTTGCTCGCCATTCGCACGCACGTCGATGTCTGCGATCCGCGTCTGCTCGCGGTCGAAGCCTTGCTCGAAGTCAAGCGGCGCGTGAAGCCGTATCTCGATTTGCAACTCGTCGCGTTTCCGCAAGACGGCGTGCTGCGCAGCGCCGGCGCGTTCGAAAATCTCAAGCGCTCGATTGCGCTCGGCGTCGATGTGGTCGGCGGCATCCCGCACTTCGAACGCACCATGGCCGACGGTGCGGCGTCCGTGAAATTGCTGTGCGAATACGCGGCGGAGCAAGGTTTGCGCGTCGACATGCACTGCGACGAATCGGACGATCCCATGTCGCGTCACATCGAAACGCTCGCCGCCGAAACGCACCGGCTCGGTCTGCAAGGCCGCGTGACCGGCTCGCATCTTACGTCCATGCATTCGATGGACAACTACTACGTGAGCAAGCTCATCCCGCTGATTCGCGAGTCGGGCGTCGCGGCGATTGCCAATCCGCTCATCAACATCACGTTGCAAGGCAGATCGGATACGTATCCGAAGCGGCGCGGCATGACGCGCGTGCCCGAGCTGATGGCGGCAGGCGTCGATGTTGCCTTCGGACACGACTGCGTGATGGACCCGTGGTACAGCCTGGGCTCCGGTGACATGCTTGAAGTGGCGCACATGGGATTGCACGTCGCGCAGATGACGAGCCAGGATGGCATGCGCGCCGCGTTCGATGCGGTGACGACGACGCCTGCGCGCATTCTGGGCATCGAAGGTTACGGGCTGGAAGTGGGATGCAACGCGGATTGCGTCGTGCTCGACGCACGCGATCCGATCGAAGCCATTCGCCTGCGCGCGGCGCGCGTGGCCGTGGTGAGACGAGGAAAGGTCGTGAGCCGAAGTCCCGCCGTGCGCGCAACGCTTGCGCTGGAGGGACGGCCGCCAAGCGTCGACTTCAAACTCTGGCGCTAGGCGGACAATAACGCGGATAAAAAAGAAGGGGGCCGAAGCCCCCTTTTCGATTTATCCCGCCATGCCGTTATGCCTCAACAGCGCGTCGATGTTTGGCTCGCGTCCGCGAAAGGCCTTGAACGAATCCATCGCGGGACGGCTGCCGCCGACTTCGAGAATCTCCCGGCGATACCGCGTTCCCGTCTGCGCATCCAGCACTGAACCGTTCGCGAGCTTCGCGGCTTCCTCGAACGCGGCGTAGGCATCGGCGGAAAGCACTTCGGCCCACTTGTAGCTGTAGTAGCCGGCCGCATAACCGCCCGCGAAGATATGGCTGAACGTGTTCGGCCAGCGCGAAAACGAGGTTTGCGGAATCACGTGGAACTTCTCGTTGATCTCGCGCGCCAGGTCGTTGACGTTCTGCGTGCTGTCCGCCGGATCGTAAGACGTGTGCAGGACGAGATCGAACATGGAGAATACGATCTGCCGCAAGGTGCCGAGACCGCTCTGGAAATTCTTGGCCGCCAGCATCTTGTCGAAGAGTTCGCGCGGCAGCGGTGCGCCCGTTTCGACGTGCGACGACATGTCGGTCAGCACGTCCCACTCCCAACAAAAGTTCTCCATGAACTGCGACGGCAATTCGACCGCATCCCACTCGACGCCGTTAATGCCCGACACGCCCATTTCCTCGATACGCGTCAGCATGTGATGCAGACCGTGGCCGAATTCATGGAACAGCGTGATGACTTCGTCGTGGGTGAAGCACGCAGGCTTGTTGCCGACGGGCGCCGAGAAGTTGCAGGTGAGATAGGCGACCGGCGTCTGCACGCCGCCTTGCGCGCGCTTGTGGCGTGAGCGGGCGTCGTCCATCCATGCGCCGCCGCGCTTGCCTTCGCGCGCGTACAGGTCGAGATAGAACTGCGCGACGAGCGTGCCGTCCTGGTTTTCCACACGGAAGAAGCGCACGTCCTTGTTCCAGACGGCGGCTTCGTCACGGCGGATCGAGACGTTGAAGAGCGTTTCGGTGACCTTGAACAGCCCCTTGAGCACGGCTTCCTGCGGAAAGTACTGCTTCACTTCGTTCTCGGAGAACGAATAGCGCTTCTGACGCAGACGCTCCGCCGCAAACGCGATGTCCCACGGTTGCAGTTCGGGCATGCCGAGTTCGGTGGCGGCGAACGCGCGCAGTTCCATCCAGTCGTTTTCGGCATAGGGACGCGCGCGCTTTGCGAGGTCTTCCAGGAACGCGATCACTTGCGCGGGCGACTCGGCCATCTTCGGTGCAAGCGACACTTCCGCGAAGTTCTGGTAGCCAAGCGTGCGCGCTTCTTCGAGACGCAGCGCCAGGTTCTCCACGATGTTCCGCGTGTTGTCCCACTCGGCCCGGCCCTTGCCGTAGGTCTCGCCGAGTTCCGACGCACGCGTGACATACGCGCGATACATCGCCTCACGCATCGGCCGATGCTCCGAATACTGCAGCACCGGGAAATACGACGGGAAGTGCAGCGTGAACTTCCAGCCTTCCTTGCCTTCGCGCTGGGCGGCTTCGTGTGCCGCTTCGATCACGTCGTCGGGCAGGCCTGCAAGTTCGCTTTGCTGCATGACGTAATAGGCATATGCGTTGGTCGAATCGAGCACGTGATCCGAAAACGCCTTCGAGAGCGCGGCCTGTTCTTCCTGCAACTGGGCGAAGCGCGGCTTGCGGTCCTCGGAAAGCTCCGCGCCGGACAGACGGAAGTCGCGCAGCGAGTTCTCGAGAATCTTCTTGCGTTCGGGGGAAAGGCTCTCGAAGTCGGGGCCGGCCGCAATCGCCTTGTACTTTTCGTAGAGGGCGAGATTCTGACCGACGCTCGCCGAGAACTCGGTCACGCGCGGCAGATTCGCGGCGTGAGCGGCACGCAGTTCGGGCGTGTCCGCCACCGCGTTCAGATGGCCGACGACACCCCACGCGCGCGACAGCTTTTCCGATTCGAGTTCAACTGCCTCCACGATATCCGTCCAGGTGGCGGGCGTCTCGGGCGCGCTCGCGCGATCGACGGCGCCTTTCGCGGCGGCGAGCAGCACGTCGAGCGCGGGCGTCACATGTTCGGGCTTGATGTCCCCAAAACGCGGCAGGTCGGAAAAATCGAGCAGCGGATTGGCTGCGGCGTTCGTGGTGGCTTGGATGGTATCGCTCATGACTCTCCCTTACTTGCTAATACATGCTGATTCGGGTGCGGGCGCGAGGCGCCCAAACCTTCGTTCGTTTGCTCTATTCGAGCATTATTTAAGGGCGGCGTGGGCAAAATCCAATGGTTTGTTTTTAACGGGCCGATTAATGGATGAAATTCTTTTCGTGCCAGCTCCGGTCGCTTAGTCCAGCGCCGCGCGTTCGGCCGCTTCGACGGTGTTGACGAGCAACATGGTGATGGTCATCGGTCCGACGCCGCCCGGCACCGGCGTGATGAAGCCGGCCACTTCCTTCACGTTCGCAAAATCCACGTCGCCGCAGAGCTTGCCGGCATCGTCGCGATTCATGCCGACGTCGATCACCGTCGCGCCCGGCTTCACCATGTCGGCGGTCAGGATATTGCGGCGGCCCGTGGCGGCCACGACGACATCGGCGTTGCGCGTGAAGCTGGCGATATCGCGCGTCTTGCTGTGGCAGATGGTGACGGTCGCGCCCGCTTCGAGGAGCAGGAGCGCCATGGGCTTGCCGACGATATTCGAGCGGCCGATCACCACCGCGTTCGCGCCCTTCAGGTCGATGCCGTGCGCTTCGAACATCTTCATCACGCCATAGGGCGTGCACGGGCGAAAGAGCGGCTTGCCCGTCAGAAGCGCGCCCGCGTTGGCGACGTGGAAGCCGTCGACGTCCTTTTGCGGAGCGATCGCTTCGATCACCTTATGGCTGTCGATATGCGCGGGCAGCGGCAATTGCACGAGAATGCCGTGGATCGCGGGATCGGCGTTCAGCTTGTCGATGTGCGCGAGCAATTCGTTCTCGGCGAGCGTCGCGGGAAAGCGGTCGAACACCGAATGCAGGCCGTTGTCGTGGCACGCCTTGACCTTGTTGCGCACGTAGACCTCGCTTGCCGGATTGTCGCCCACCAGCACGACCGCGAGGCCAGGCTTGTGGCCGCGAGCGGTGAGGGCGGCGGCGCGCCGGGCGACATCGGCGCGAAGAGTCTTGGAGAGGGCGTTGCCGTCGATGAGTTGGGCAGTCATGGCGAATCGGATTCGGATCGAGGATGGGCGAGAGAGATGTCCGGGCGTCGGACTCGCAGCGCCCGGCGCGATGATGCCGCGTTTGTTCGCGGGCATCGCCGGGTGTCTTCGCACCCTGGGGAAGGGCGAAATTATACCGCCGAGGGCTTCGTGGCGTTCTGGGCGGTGCGCGTCGCCGCTTTGATTCGGCGACGCGCGCATCGTTCAGGCCGGCCTTCTCACTGCGCGACCGGCTGCCACGACGAATCCGGATCGAACGACTTGATCGCCGCCGCCGTGCGCGGCGTCGCTGCGCCCAGATTCTTCTCGTACACCTGCCCGTCCTGATTGACGATGAACGACATCACGCCCGTCTGCCCATACTTTGCCGGCCACGCGATCATGGCGAAACCCCGGCTCAGGTTTCCGTCCTGCAGGTAGTTCATCGCGCCGCCTTTCGCATGCGGCCCCTGCGCCGTGAGAATGCGGTAGTGGTAACCGTAGTAGGCATCGGCCGTGTCGGTCTTGTCGGGCATGGTGGCGGCGAGCGGGCCGAGCGGGCTTTTGGGTTCACCGGGCGCGGCGTCCCAGTAAAGGCCGTCGTGCGTGCCGTGCGTGCTCAGAAAGCGCAGCGCGTAGTGGTTCGTGAGCTTCCGAAAGTCGTTTTGAGCATCGACGAAAGCGAGCGCGACCTGGATCACCGAACGCTCGTTGCGGCCAATACGCCGCGTCAGCACTTCATCGCGCGCGGCGGGCATGTCGAAGCGCCAGCCCTGGGCCGCCTTCACGAGCGGGATCGGCAGCGTCCAGCCGCTGTCGCCCACTTCAACGTGCGCGCTGCGACGGCCGCCGAGCGGCTTGGCATCTTCGACGATGCGATGCCCCTTGGCCCACGAGCCAAGGTACTGATAGATATCCTGCTCGCCGATGCTGTCGGTCGGCACATACTGCGCGTGGTCCTTGCCGAGCACCTTGGAAAGCGCGGTTTCGTCGTTGGAGGCGATGGCATCGGTGAGCGCCTCCGCGGCGGCTTCTGGCGACGGATAAATGGCCTGCGCGTGCGCGAGCATGGGCATCGACAACGACATGAAAGCGAGTGCGGCGCAGAAGGCGCGTGAAAGTGCGAGTGCTTGGTTAAACGTCATCTCAGGCTCCTGTAGCGGATGGGGACATGGGGCGCGACACGATCAACGGCGATGAAAACCTCCGCCACCGCCAAGTCCGCCACCGCCGTGAAAACCTCCGCCGCCTAAGCCGCCTTCGCGCTGCACGCCGCCGCCGCCCGCACCAAGGCCTGGGCGCTGCACGCCGCCGCCGTTGCCGCCTACGCGATTCTGCTGACTCGCGAACGACTGCCTGCTCGCTTGCCCGCGCTGAGCGTCCTGCCGGGCCGTATTGCCGTCGCCCGCGCCGCGCAGCGCGTTATCGCGATTCACGCTCTGCGCACGCTGCCGCACGCCGTTGTTGTCGAGCGCGTTCTGACCGCCGCCTTGCCGAATGTTCTGCACGCGCTGACTCGCATTCTGGTTGAGGTTCTGGCCGGTGCGCTGCTGCAGCGTCTGTGCGGCCTGCGCGCGGGCGTCGTTACGGCCGCGATACTGATCGCGGTTGGCCGTGCCGAGATTCTGATTGTTGAAGTTGTTTTGCCGGTTCGCGACGTTGTTCCGGTTGAACTGCGGGTCGTTGCGGTTCCAGTTCACGTTATTGCTGTTCGCGTTCAGGCGATTGTTCACGTTGATGTTGTTGTACCGATTGACGTTCACGTTCACATTGCCGTGGTTCCAGTCGCAATTGCCCCACAACGAATTCGCAACCGCGATGCCCGCGCCGAACGCGAGCCCCGTCGCGAATCCGGTGGCGATCGCATAGCCGGGCGGCGGCGGCACGTACACCGGCGGATACGCGGGATACGGCCACGCGCCATACACGACCGTCGGGTTGTAGGTGGGCACGTAGACCACTTGCGGATTGGCAGGCTGAATCTGGATAGTCTGCTGCTCGACCACGATCTTCTGCTGCTCCGTGCTCTTGAGATTGCCCGCTGTCTGCGCGGCGCGGCGCAAGCGCTGCACGGAGTCCATCACGTCGCTCGGCTGCGCAATGAACGCGTTGCCAAGTTGCGTCATCCAGTCGGCCTTGGATGCCATCGTCGCGAGCGCCTGCGGGAAAGCAACGAGCGATTGCACGCTCGGGTCCCACGGCTCGGACTGCACGGCCTTGACGGCATCGTCGCCCTTGATGTTCGAGTTGGTCTTCGACCATTGCGCGGCCTCGGTGACCTCTTGCGGATACGTCGACGCCATCAGCACTTGCGCGAGCAGCGCATCGGGATAAAGCGCGACGGGCGCGGTGAGCGCGTCGAGTTGCTGATTGCCGAGCTTGGGCGCCGTACTGGCCGCGCCTTGAGTCTGCGCAAGCACGGACGAGCAATGCAGCGCGGCGAGCGGCATGGCGGCAAGCGCCGCGCACAGCGCGAGCATGCGGGCTTGCCGCGCGGGCCGGGTCAAACGGGTGCGATGAGCGGTCAATTTCAGTTCCTCCGTTGCACGGTATTCGATGCTTCGGGCGCGACCTTGGCGCCCGACAGACACGCACACGCCGCCGCATGACGCGACATGCGCGCGAGAGATGAGCGTGAACCAGCGGGATGGATTGGCGGTACGAGAAGTAAGAGCGAAGCCGATGAAAGGCAATGAAGCGAAGCAAGCACCGAGGCAATCACGCTGCTTTTGGCAGCACTCAATTCAAACGTTTGCCCGCGTGCCGAAGCACCGTTTGAAAAGGCGACGAATGCGTTGTCGTGCATGACCTCGTTCCCGTAAGGAGGGTGCGGTCAAGTTACGGGCCGCCCTTGTAATGTGTCAACGTGATCCACGAAATATCACGTTTTGCATGCGCGGACAACGAAGGAATGTCGAGAGAAGGGCGCGTGAATTGGAAGCGCAAATACGCATACGGCCAGCATCGAATGCCGGCCGTATGGTTGAAGGTTGCCTTTAGGCAATGAACTACGGTTATTGCTGCTGCGGCTTGTTTGAAAGCGCGAGACGCAGAAGGTCGGCAACGGTATTCACGGAAAGCTTCTCCATGATGTTCGCGCGATGCGCTTCCACCGTCTTGATGCTGATGCCGAGATCGTCGGCGATCTGCTTGTTCAGCCGCCCGGCGATGATCCGCTCCAGCACCTGATGCTCGCGCGCCGTGAGCTTGCCAAGCCGCTCGGCGGCCGCGCGTTGCTGCTGCACGCTGCTGCTTTCGTTGCGCGCTTTTTCGAGCATGCGCTCGACGAGTTTGCGCAGTTCGGCTTCGTCGAAAGGTTTCTCGATGAAATCCATCGCGCCTTTCTTCATCGTCGAGACGGCCATCGGCACATCGCCGTGACCGGTCACGAAGATGATCGGCAGAAGCGAATTCTCGGCGATCAGCTTTTCCTGCAACTCGAGGCCGGTCATGCCGGCCATGCGCACATCGAGAATCAGGCACGAAATGGCGCCCGAATGCGCGATCGGCAGATAGACGTCGAGGAACGATTCCGCGCTCGAAAAACACTGCACGCGATACCCGTTCGCCTCGAGCAGCCAGCGCAACGAATCACGCACGGCTTCGTCATCGTCCACGACAAAGACGGTTTCCTGAGTGGTGACTGGACTGCTCATAGTTCTCCCGTAACTGTTTGTTGTCTCGTATGTTCGCTTTGCGACCCGGCGTTGCCGCCCGAGTCCGTGCCCGACCCATCCACTTCGCCGATCGGCAGGCTGCAATGGAAAGTCGCGCCGGTCACGTGTCCGTCCGATTCGACATTGTTCACGACCCAAAGGCGGCCGCGATGCGATTCGATGATCGAACGGCAAATGTTCAGCCCCATGCCCATGCCATCGGACTTGGTGCTGTAAAACGGTTCGAAGAGACGCTCGGCGGTGGCTTCATCCACACCCGGGCCCTGATCGACCACGCTGATGCACACCACGCCGCCGTCGAGCCGCTGCACGATCACGCGGATTACGGGATCGACGGCATTCGGTTTTGCATCATGCATTGCTTCGGCTGCGTTTTTCAACAGATTCACGAGCACTTGTTCGATCAGCACGGGATCGACGTAGATCACGGGCATGCGCGAGCGGATTTCCGTGACGATGCGAATCTTGCGTTTGCGCGCCTCGATTTCGGCGAGACCGACTGCATCCGCGACGATATCGGCCACGCGCGTCGCCTGCCGCTTCGGCTCGCTGCGCTTTACGAACTCGCGAATGCGCTTGATGATCATGCCTGCGCGCACCGCCTGCTGCGCGGTTTTTTCGAGCGCGGGCAAGAGCGATTCCTGTGTCATGCGCCCGGATTTCACCAAGGCGACGCAGCCCGAACAATAGTTGTTGATGGCCGCGAGCGGCTGATTCAGCTCATGCGCGAGCGACGACGCCATTTCACCCATCGTCATCAAACGGCTCGTGAACTGCAGCTTTTCTTCCTGCTGATGCGCGAGTTCCTGCGCCTGCTTGCGCTGCGTGATGTCGGTCGCGATCTGCATCTGCGCGAGATGGCCGTCCACCCACTGAATGTACTGGCGGCGCACTTCGAACCACTTCTGGATGCCTTCCACATAGACTTCCTGCGCGTCGGCCGAGCTTTCGGTCAGCGCGGTGGCGGGCAGTCCGGCGTAGGTATCGACCATGTCGATGGTGTCCGACGAACTCAGCTCCGACGAACCCGAAGCGCCATCGAAACCGGCGCCCGCAAGCTGCAAGTGCCCGTCCGGACGAATGCCGAAGAGATGCCGGTAATAGCGGTTCGCGAACAGCAGTTCGGCTTCGTCGGCGGCGAGAACGGAGACGGCGGCATCGAGACTTTCGAGCACCGTGGTGAAGCGTTCGTGGGCGGCGGCGAGCTCTTCGCGCGCGCGCTTGGGTTCGGTGATGTCCGTCATCGACGACATCCAGCCGGTCTGGCGGCCCGAACTGTCGATCAACGGCGACACGTAAAGACGCGCGTGGAAGAACGAACCGTCCTTACGGCGCACGCGCAACTCGAAACCGGAAGAGGGCGCCTTGCCGCGCAGCGTCATGTCGAGTTGGCGCTGCATCTCGGGATAGGCATCGCGCGGCCAGTATGGAAACGGCGCGTTCTTGCCGACGAGATCGCTTTCGTCCCAACCCGTCATGCGGCAGAACGCGGGATTCACGTGCGTGATGCGGCCGTGCATGTCGAGCACGCGCATGCCGATCAAGACGGAGTTTTCCATCGCGCGGCGGAAGAACGCTTCGGCGTAAAGCGCCTGTTGCGCCTCGAAGCGCTGACGCGTGTGCTTCCAGAGACTCCACAAGCTCCAGAGCACGAAGCACGACAGGCCGGCGACGAGCCACACCAGCGTGTTGTTCGTGAAGTTCGTGAGCTGCGGATACGAATACACGCGCACCGACAACCCCTGGCCGGGCGGATCGAGCGGCAGATCGTAGAACATGTCGCGCGGCAGGCGTGGACGGCTCGATGTCGTCGCGAGTTCGCGATTGTTCAGATCGGTGATGGAGATCTTGTACTTCGCCGACAGCTCGCTCGGAATGTCGTGCTTCAGAATGCCTTCGATGGAAAACACCGCCGCGATGGACCCGAGGAATTCGCGGTCGCGAAACACCGGCGTTTGCAAGGTGATGTAGCCGTTGCCGAGGTCGTCGTAGAGTAAGGGCGAATAAACCTGGCGACGCGTCGTGCGCGCTTCCTCGAAGGCGGCCTGCACCGCTTCGTCCATCTGCGTGTCGTTGGGTTTGGCGAGCCGAGACCCGAGTACCGGCAGCGGCGTATTAGGCCAGCGCGGTTTGTGCTGGCTCGTGTACCAGTTCATGTAGAGGATCTCGGGATGCCCCTGCATGATGTCGGTGGAAGACGTCTGGAATGTCTGAGGGTCGCCATGACCGCTTGCGATGTCTCGCGATAACGCCTGGATCTGCTCTTGCGCACCCGTCATCGAAAGACGAATCTGTTGCTGGGCCCAGGCGACGTTCCGATATAGCGTGTCTTCCTGCTGCTGCTGCTCGCGGCGGTTGAGACTCCAGAGAATCAGGCTCATGACGACCAGAAAAACGAGGATCGAGATGAGCGGCGTGAGTAAATAGGAGTTCGACCACCACGGTCCGTGGTGCCAGCGGGTGGGCGACGAGTCGGTCGGCTTGCGCGCGACCCGCGCCGAGCGTGCGAGAAGCCGATCGGTCAACATGGAAGCGATTGTAACGCAGCGTCTGATTGTTAATTAGCGTAAAAAGGTGCTAGAGACGGCTCAATTGCGGGAAAAGGAGGAGAAAAGTCTGATTAAAAAAGCCATATCGGACGGTGCATTGCAGCAATTTTCCGCATTATGAGATCATCTCTCATGATTCGAAAAATTCCTTGCTACAAAGTCTGGACCCTATTTAGAATTGCCGGCACGCGGCCAGTGCCCGGTTTTCGGCGGGCGACTGTCGGCGGTTCTTAGAGCGATCCTCACATCAGGAGACGAGCATGTCCGCTGTACCCGACGAAGTTCTCAAATATGTCGCCAATGCCAAAGACGACGATCCTCAGGAAACCGCCGAGTGGCTCGACGCACTCGACGGCGTCATTTCGGCAGTCGGTCCTGATCGCGCGCACTACCTGATCGAAAAGCAGATCGAATTCGCCCGTGTGCATGGCGAGCATCTGCCGTTTTCGGCGAATACGCCCTATATCAATACGATTCCCGTCGCCGGCCAGGCCAAGATCCCGGGCGACCAGGACATCGAGCACCGCATTCGTTCGTACACGCGCTGGAACGCCATCGCCATGGTGTTGCGCGCGGGCAAGGACACCAATGTCGGCGGTCACATCGCTTCGTTTGCTTCGGCGGCGACGCTGTACGACGTCGGCTTCAATCACTTCTGGCACGCACCGTCGAAGGAACATGGAGGCGATCTCGTGTTCGTGCAGGGTCACTCGTCGCCGGGCGTCTACTCGCGCGCGTTCCTGCTCGGCCGTCTGACCGAGGCGCAACTCAACAACTTCCGTCAGGAAGTGGGCGGCGAGGGGATCTCCTCGTATCCGCATCCGTGGCTGATGCCGGACTTCTGGCAATTCCCGACGGTGTCCATGGGCCTCGGCCCGATCATGGCCATCTATCAGGCGCGTTTCATGAAGTACATGGAAGCGCGCGGTATCGTGAAGACGCAGGGCCGCAAAGTCTGGGCGTTCCTCGGCGACGGCGAAACGGACGAGCCGGAATCGCTCGGCGCAATCGGCATGGCCGGGCGCGAGCGTCTGGACAACCTCGTGTTCGTCATCAACTGCAACTTGCAGCGTCTGGACGGTCCGGTGCGCGGCAACGGCAAGATCATCCAGGAACTCGAAAGCGAATTCCGTGGCGCGGGCTGGAACGTCGTCAAGGTGATCTGGGGCAGCCGCTGGGACGCGCTCTTCGCACGCGACAAGACCGGCGCGCTTATGCGCCGCATGATGGAAGTGGTCGACGGCGAGTACCAGACCTACAAGTCGGAATCGGGCGCGTTCGTGCGCGAGCACTTCTTCAACACGCCGGAACTGAAGGCGCTGGTGGCCGACTGGTCCGATGAAGACATCTGGAACCTGAACCGCGGCGGCCACGATCCGCACAAGATCTACGCGGCTTACGATCAGGCGCAGAAGTCGAAGGGCTCGCCTACCGTGATCCTCGCCAAGACCATCAAGGGTTATGGCATGGGCGAACACGGCCAGGCCATGAACATCACGCACCAGCAGAAAAAGCTGCCGATCGACACGCTGAAGAAATTCCGCGACCAGTTCCGTCTGCCGTTGACCGACGAACAGATTGCCGACGTGCCGTATCTCACCTTCGAGGAAGGCTCGAAGGAACTGGAATACATGCGCGCCCGCCGTCAGGAACTGGGTGGCTATCTGCCGTCGCGCCGCGAGAAGGCGGAGTCGCTGCCGGTGCCGGAACTGTCGGCATTCGAGCCGCTGCTCAAGGGCACGGGCGAAGGCCGCGAAATCTCCACGACGATGGCGTTCGTGCGGGTGCTCAACATCCTCTTGAAGGACAAGGCCATCGGCAAGCGTATCGTGCCGATCGTGCCGGACGAGTCGCGTACTTTCGGCATGGAAGGCCTCTTCCGCCAGATCGGCATCTGGAATCAGGACGGCCAGAAGTACATTCCCGAAGACTCCGACCAGCTGATGTTCTACAAGGAATCGGAAACCGGGCAGATTCTGCAGGAAGGCATCAACGAAGCCGGTGGCATGTGTGACTGGATCGCGGCCGCGACGTCGTACTCGACGCACGGCGAGATCATGATCCCGTTCTACATCTTCTACTCGATGTTCGGCTTCCAGCGCATCGGCGACCTGGCCTGGGCGGCGGGCGACATGCGTTCGCGCGGCTTCCTGCTGGGCGGCACCGCTGGGCGCACGACGCTCAACGGCGAAGGCCTGCAGCACGAAGACGGCCACTCGCTGCTGTGGGCAGCATCGATCCCGAACTGTGTGAGCTACGACCCGACCTTCGGTTACGAACTCGCGGTCATCATGCAGGACGGCCTGCGCCGCATGGTCGCCGACCAGGAAGATGTGTATTACTACATCACCGTGATGAACGAGAACTACGAGCATCCGGCGATTCCGCAAGGTGAATCGGTTGCCGCGGACATCATCAAGGGCATGTACGCGTTCAGGAAGGCCGAAGGCGCGGCAAAGGGTCCGCGCGTCCAGTTGATGGGCGCGGGCACGATCTTCAACGAAGTGATCGCCGCCGCCGACTTGCTCAAGAACGACTGGGGCGTGGCCGCCGACCTGTGGAGCGTGCCGAGCTTCACGGAACTGGCTCGCGAAGGTCAGGCAATCGACCGCTGGAACCTGCTGCATCCGGCCGACGAAAAGCAAGTGCCGCATGTCACCAAGCTGCTCAAGGGCGCGCAAGGTCCGGTGATCGCGTCGACGGATTACATCCGCGCGCTCGTCGACCAGATTCGCGCCTATGTCCCGAACAAGTTCGTGGTGCTCGGCACCGACGGCTACGGCCGCTCGGACACGCGCGAAGCACTGCGCCACTTCTTCGAAGTCGACCGCTACTGGGTCACGCTGGCCGCGCTCAACGCGCTCGCCGACGAAGGCACGATCGAGCGCAAGGTCGTCGCTGAGGCGATCAAGAAGTACAACCTCGACCCGGCTAAACCCAACCCGATGACCGTCTAAAGGCATCGCCCCCGTGCGTTGTGATGCGGCGCGCTCCCGAAGCGGGGGCGCGCCGCATGCAACACAGGAGACACTAATAATGAGTCAAGCGATCGAAGTCAAAGTGCCGGACATCGGCGATTTCAAGGACATTCCCGTGATCGAGGTTCTGGTCAAGGTGGGCGATGTCGTTGAACAGGAACAGTCCCTCGTCACGCTGGAATCCGACAAGGCCACCATGGATGTACCGAGCTCCTCCGCGGGCACGGTCAAGGAAGTAAAAGTCAAAGTGGGCGATAACGTGTCGGAAGGCACGTTGATCGTCGTATTGGAAAGCGGCGCTTCCGCGCCCGCCAAAACCGACGCGCCCGCCAAGCAGGAAGCGCCGGCCGGCACGACCACGCAGTCGCAACCCGCGCAAGCCGCTCAGGCTTCGAGCGGCGGCGGATCGGTGGAAGTGAAGGTGCCGGATATCGGCGACTTCACGGATATCCCGGTCATCGAAATCGGCGTGAAGGTTGGCGACAAGGTGGAGAAGGAACAGTCGCTTGTCACGCTCGAATCCGACAAGGCGACCATGGATGTGCCTTCGCCTGCCGCTGGCACCGTCAAGGAATTGAAGGTCAAGCTCGGCGATACGGTGTCAGAAGGTACGCTGATTCTGATTCTCGAAGGCGGCGAAAGCAGCCCGGCCGCTTCCGCGCCCAAGCAGGAGGCGCCGAAGCAGGAAGCGCCGAAGCCGGTCGAAGCGCCGCCCGATGCGCCCGCCAAACCCGCGCCCGCGCCCGCCCAGCCGTCCGCGCTCGCGCAGGCGCCCGCAATTCCCGCAGGCGATGGCACACGCACGTCGAGCCACGCGTCGCCTTCGGTGCGCAAGTTCGCGCGCGAACTCGGCGTCGATGTCACGCGTGTGCGCGGTTCCGGTCCGAAAGGCCGCATCACGCAAGGCGACATCACCGCGTTCGTGAAGGGCGTCATGTCGGGTCAGGGCGCAGCGCCCGCCGCGGTTGCCGCGCCGGCTGGCGGCGGTGGCGACCTCAACTTGCTGCCGTGGCCGAAGATCGACTTCACGAAGTTCGGTCCTGTCGATCCGAAGCCGCTGTCGCGCATCAAGAAGATCTCGGGTGCGAACCTGCATCGCAACTGGGTGATGATCCCGCACGTCACGAACAACGACGAAGCGGACATCACCGAGCTCGAAGCGCTGCGCGTGAAGCTGAACAAGGAAAACGAGAAGTCGGGCATCAAGATCACGATGCTGGCTTTCGTCATCAAGGCAGTGGTTTCCGCGCTGAAGAAATTCCCGACCTTCAACGCGAGTCTCGACGGCGACAACCTCGTCTTCAAGAAGTATTTCCACGTTGGCTTCGCGGCCGATACACCGAACGGCCTCGTCGTCCCGGTGATCCGCGACGCCGACAAGAAAGGCTTGATGGATATCGCGAAGGAGATGACGGATCTCTCGAAGCTCGCGCGCGAAGGCAAGCTGAAGCCGGACCAGATGCAAGGCGGCTGCTTCTCGATTTCTTCGCTGGGCGGCATCGGTGGCACGAACTTCACGCCGATCATCAACGCGCCGGAGGTGGCCATCCTGGGTCTGTCGCGTGGCGCGATGAAGCCGGTGTGGGACGGTAAGCAGTTCGTGCCGCGCCTCACGTTGCCGCTGTCGCTGTCGTATGACCACCGCGTCGTCGACGGTGCGGAGGCGGCGCGCTTCAACGCCTATCTCGCGGGCATTCTGGCGGACTTCCGCCGGGTGATTCTCTAAAAAAGTGGCGCGTGTCTTCCTCGCTCGATTGTGCGGGCAAGACACGTGAGACGCTGGGACCGGCGCGTGCTTCGGTGCGCGCGCCTGCTCCAACCGCTCTTCTTCGCCATCATCTTGCATGGGACCCGGGTCAGGCGCTTCAGGCACCGGCTCTGGTCGACATAGGGGACAAATATGAGTCTCGTCGAACTAAAAGTACCCGACATCGGCGACTTCTCCGATGTCGATGTCATCGAAGTCAATATCAAGCCCGGCGACGCCATCGAAAAGGAACAGGGCGTCATCACGCTCGAAACCGATAAGGCCACCATGGAAGTGCCCGCCGACCAGGCAGGCACGATCAAGGAAGTGAAGGTCAAACAGGGCGACAAAGTCTCGCAAGGCTCGGTCATCGCGATGATCGAAACCGAAGGCGCGAGCGCCGCTGCAGAACCGAAGGCCGAAGCGCCGAAGGAAGCGTCGTCCGCAAAGCCGGCTGCACCCGCGCCCGCGGCGTCGGGCGGCGGCGCACAGGACGTGAAGGTGCCGGATATCGGCGACTTCAAGGACATTCCGGTCATCGAGATCCATGTGAAGCCGGGCGATACGGTCGAGAAGGAGCAATCGCTCGTCACGCTCGAATCCGACAAGGCGACCATGGATGTGCCTTCGCCCGCCGCGGGCACCGTGAAGGAACTGAAGGTCAAGCTGGGCGACAACGTCTCCGAAGGCAGCGTGATCCTGACGCTCGAAGGTCAGGGCGGAGGCGTGAGCGAAGTGCCGACCAAGCCGACGGCCGCGCAACCGCAGCCCGCCGAAAAGGCGAGCGCCGCGCCCGCGCCGAAGGCAGGCAGTTATTCGGGCAGCGCGGATGTCGAGTGCGACATGCTCGTGCTCGGCGCAGGCCCCGGCGGCTATTCGGCGGCGTTCCGCGCAGCGGATCTCGGCATGAGTACCGTGCTCGTCGAACGCTATGCGACCCTGGGCGGCGTGTGTCTGAACGTCGGCTGCATTCCGTCGAAGGCGCTGCTGCATACCGCGCTCGTGCTCGACGAAGCCAAGCATCTCGAATCGCACGGCATCACGTTCGGCAAGCCGAGCATCGATCTGGACAAGCTGCGCGGCTTCAAGGAGGGCGTCGTCAAGAAGCTGACCGGCGGTCTCGCGGGCATGGCGAAGGCGCGCAAGGTACAGGTGGTGACGGGCGTTGGTACGTTCGTCGATCCGAACCACATGGAAGTGCAGGGCGACGGCGGCAAGAAGGTCGTCAAGTTCAAGAAGGCGATCATCGCGGCGGGTTCGCAGGCGGTGAAGTTGCCGTTCTTCCCGGACGATCCGCGCGTGGTCGACTCGACCGGCGCGCTCGAACTGCGTCAGATTCCGAAGCGCATGCTGGTGGTGGGCGGCGGAATCATCGGGCTGGAAATGGCGACGGTTTATGCGTCACTCGGCTCCGAAATCGATGTCGTCGAAATGCTCGACGGTCTGATGATGGGCGCCGACCGCGATCTCGTGAAGGTCTGGGAGAAGTACAACGCGAAGCGCTTCGCCAACGTCATGCTGAAGACCAAGACGACCAAGGCGGAAGCCAAGGACGACGGCATTTACGTGACGTTCGAGGGCGACGAGGCGCCGACCGAAGCGCAGCGTTACGACCTCGTGTTGCTGGCCGTGGGCCGCAGTCCGAACGGCGGGAAGATCGGCGCGGACAAGGCGGGCGTCGCGGTGACGGATCGCGGCTTCATCAACGTCGACAAGCAACTGCGTACGAACGTCGAGCATATTTTTGCGATCGGCGATCTCGTTGGCCAGCCGATGCTCGCGCACAAGGCCGTGCACGAAGGCCACGTCGCGGCGGAAGCGGCGCATGGCGAGAAGGCGTACTTCGATGCGCTGCAAATTCCGTCGGTGGCTTATACCGATCCGGAAGTGGCGTGGGCCGGCAAGACCGAAGACCAGTGCAAGGCCGAAGGCATCAAGTACGGCAAGGCGGTGTTCCCGTGGGCCGCTTCGGGCCGCGCGATCGCCAATGGTCGCGACGAGGGCTTCACCAAGCTGATTTTCGATGAAGCGACGCATCGCGTGATCGGCGGCGGGATCGTCGGATTGAACGCGGGCGATCTGATCAGCGAAGTGTGTCTCGCGGTCGAGATGGGCGCGGATGCCACGGACATCGGCAAGACCATCCACCCGCATCCGACCTTGGGCGAATCCATCGGCATGGCGGCGGAGTTGTACGAAGGCGTCTGTACGGACTTGCCGCCGCAGCGCAAAAAGTAAGCGGCCGCAAGAGGGTGTCGAGCGAAGCGCGCTTCTTCACGGAAGCGCGCTTTTGCTTTTGAACTGCCCGCTCGAATGCGTGAAGCGAAAGCCGTTTTTCCGAACCAACAGACGACAAAAAACCCGGCGCGAGGCCGGGTTTTTGCTTCGTCAACCGGGCGAACCCGGCTTCGGACTTACGCAACCGTCTTCTTGGCGGTGCGCGTAGCTTGTTCGGTCGCTTGCGTAGCGGCCTTCGTGGCGGCCGTGGCGGCTGCGTTGAAGTTGCTTTCAGCGATTTCGACAGCTTGCTTCGTTGCCTTGTGAACCGTTTCGTACGTCGTGTTGGCGGCGGTGATGGCCGACTTCATGACTGCGACTGCGGTTTCCGAACCAGCCGGTGCGTTTTTCGCGACGTTGTCGACGAGCGATTGCACCTTGCGGTTTTGCTCTTCGTACTGAGCTTCAGCAACGCGAGCGAATTCAGCTTGCGTGGACGATGCGATTTCATACAGATGACGGCCGTACGACAGAACCTTCTCGGCGACCGGCTGCGTGAGGCTTGCTTGCAGCGAGAGGAGTTCTTGTGCGTCCTTGACCGACAGCGCGCGCTGGGTGTTCTCCTGGCTTTCGGCCAGGGTCGACTTCACGACTTGCAGATTCAGTTCGACCAGCTTTTCGATACCTTCGAATGCCTTGTTCGTAAGGCCGAACAGCGTGTCGAAGTTAGCTTTTTGTGCGGCGGCGATTTGCTCGGGGGTCAACAGGGTCATCTCAGGCTCCTGATAGTCGACCCATCAACGCGGGTCGTGGTTTGGTAGATCCGGCGCGCCGTTGCGGCCGGTTACTGCAAAGTGCGATTGGTGCGTCGCAACATGAAGCCATTTTAGAGATATTCCGATAGATGTCAAGCGCTTTTTGTGCATTGCACAATACGCCGAAAGGTCTTGTTAAACAATGGCTTAAGTTAGATCGCATCCGCATGCGCTGCTGCTTGGTGAAAACCCTATGCACCGCCGCAGGGCGTGGCGTTGCGAGACGCTCTTAACCGGATGGGAGCGTTATGAAAGCACGCTAAGACGACAGAATCATGTCCCGTCGATGCGCATGCTGGAAACTCGCATCGGCAAGAAAGATGAGATGTTTCTGTAGTAAGTCCTATTTTTAGGATGACGCCGTACACCAAATTGTTGAAGAGACGTTAACATTTCGACTGTCGGTTGCGTTGTTGTTGTGTCGACGCCGCATCCGTCCACCGCACGCAGCCTTCTTCGAATTTTCGCTTCGCTGTCTTCCAGACCCGAATCCGCGATTCCTGGCTCAAGTTGCAGAAAGTTTTGCCGATAGTGCGCTTGTCGTCCCGTATAAAAGCGCACTGTTGGCAGCACTGCTGCAAAGCGCGATCGTTTTTTCCGATCAAAGCGCGCGTTGTGTAACGATAAGCAATCGTGGCTTACAACTCGGTTTAACGAGTGCCGATAAGTGCTTAATATTGCTTAAATTTCGTAGCTTCACTACACTTGGCGGTACTCTCCAGCCGCCCAACAGAACACTAATGAAAACCGAAATGTTTTCGTCGTTTAAGGTGGTTCATGGCGTAGCGCTGCGCTCCGCGTTGTCGATCGCCATTTCCATCGCCGTAGCGACGTCCTTTGCAGCGGCTCCGGCTGAAGCCCTCGCAAAAACCGCCACCGCAACCAAATCCGTCAAGAAATCCGCGAAGTCCACTGCTTCCGCCGAGAAGGCCGAAAAGCCTGCTCGTGTGGCGAAGACATCGGCGAAATCGGGCCGTGCCGCCCGCGTAGCCAAGGTCGCCGCCGAAGACGACGACGTACCCCGGGCTTCCCGCAAGCGTCGAGTGAATTACCGCATGGACCCGCGCTCGCGCCGCGCCGCAGTGCACTCGGTGGCGTATCAGCCGCGTGCCACCTCGGTCGGTTCGGCGTTCGGTCTGCATGAAACGCCCGACAGCCTGGCGCTGCGTTCGAGCGTGGCCTATGTGGTGGACCAGAACACGTCCGAAACGCTTTTCGACAAGAATTCGCGCGCGGTCGTGCCTATCGCGTCTATCACCAAGTTGATGACGGCCATGGTCACGCTCGACTCGCACTTGCCGCTCACCGACGAAATGGCGGTGACCGACGAAGATCGCGATTACGAGAAGTTCACGGGCTCGCGGCTCGCCGTCGGCTCGGAGCTCAATCGCGAGGACATGCTGCATATCGCGCTCATGGCATCGGAAAATCGCGCGGCGGCTGCGTTGTCGCGCTATTACCCGGGTGGCCGGCCGGCTTTCATCGCGGCAATGAACGCGAAAGCGAAGTCGCTCGGCATGACCGACACGCATTTCGAGAACTCCACGGGTCTCACGAGCCTCAACGTTTCGAGCGCACGCGATCTCGTGAAGATGGTGAACGCGGCGTATCAATATCCGCTCATCCGCAAGTTCTCGACGGATCGCAGCTACGAAGTCTTCACCGGCAAGCGCAATCTCGCCTACAACAGCACGAACGCGCTGGTGCGTAATGCGTCGTGGGATATCGGTTTGCAGAAGACCGGCTTCATCAACGAAGCGGGCGAGTGCCTGGTGATGCAGGCAACGGTCAACGGCCGCCCGGTCGTGATCGTGCTGCTCGATTCCTACGGCAAGTATTCGCGTTTCGCGGATGCCGGCCGCCTGCGTTCGTTCCTCGATACGCTCGGCGAACCGCGCATCATGAGTGCGGACATGGGTAGCGGCACGAACCCCTAAGCACGTTTGAATAAGCAGAAAGCCGGATGGGTCTCTCGACCCGTCCGGCTTTTTGTCTTTGAAGCAGCGTGTCTAACGCAAGATTCAGCGCGATGCGGCTGCAACCGGCTCGGGGTGATAACCCAGCGAGCGCGAGATCTCCAGCGCCGTATGACTGAGTTGCTTGAGCCACGCGTCCTGCAGCCGATCGGCCGGCGCCGACAACGACAAGCCCGCGACGAGCCGCCCGGTATCGTCGTAAATGCCCGCCGCGATACAGCGCACGCCCAGTTCGAGTTCTTCGTTATCGCGCGCGCAAGCCTGTTGCCGCACGAACGACAGCTCACGTTCCAGCTTCGACAGATCGGTGATGCTGTTCTGTGTGTGGCCCGAAAGACCCGTGCGCATGGCGTAGGCGCGCACGCGCGTGGTTTCGTCGGCGGCGAGGAAGAGTTTGCCGACCGAAGTCAGATGCAGCGGCGCGCGTCCACCGATCGCGCGCACGACCTGCATGCCGGAGCGTTCGGAATAAGCCCGCTCGATATAGACGATTTCGTCGCCCTGACGCACCGAGAGGTTGACTGTCTGTCCCGTTTGCCGATGCAGTTCGCGCATCGGCGGCATTGCGGCCTCGCGCACCGAAAGGCGCGCCTTGACCAGATTGCCTAGTTCGAGCAGACGCATGCCAAGCCGATACGTGCCTGGATCGGAGCGGTCCACCAGCCGGCACAGCACCATGTCGTTCAAGATGCGGTGCGCCGTGGAGGGATGCAGATCGGTGCTTTGAGAGAGTTCCTTCAGGCTGACGGGATCGGTGTGGCCGGCAAGCGCGTCCAGCAGACGCATCATGCGTTCGATCACCTGAATGGAGGTTTTGGATTCCGGGTTCGTATCGCTCATCGTGGAAATCGGTTGATGCGTCAAACTACGGATGCGCAATTGTATCTCATAATGTGAAAACGCGGTCGGCGGTTGGGATTGCCCGAACCACCGCCGCTTCGCGGATAATCGGCGTGCGTCTTAGAAAATCGCGATAAAACAGGAAACGCTCCACCATGCAAGTCGGACTATTCGTCACGTGCCTCATCGACATGATGCGGCCGGAGATCGGCTTTTCGGTCATCAAGCTGATCGAGCGCGCGGGTTTTACGGTGAGCGTGCCGCCCGCGCAAACCTGCTGCGGCCAGCCCGCGTATAACTCCGGCGATCGCAGACTTGCACGCGATCTCGCCGAAAAGACACTGCGGGAATTCGAACAATTCGACTACGTGGTGGTGCCGTCGGGTTCGTGCGGCGGAATGATCCGCGCGCATTACGGCGATCTCTTCCGCGACGATCCGCAACTCATGAATCGCTTCGCGCGCCTGCAACCGCGCGTCTTCGAACTCACCGATTTTCTCGTGAATGTTGCCAAGGCGCGCATGGAGCCCGGTGTGTTCGAAGGCGCCGTGACCTATCACGATTCCTGCTCGGGCCTGCGTGAACTCGGCGTGAAGGCGCAGCCGCGCGAATTGCTCGCACAAGCGGGCGTGCCCGTGATCGAGATGGCGGGCTGCGAACATTGCTGCGGTTTCGGCGGCACGTTCGCGGTGAAGTACGGCGACATTTCGACGGCCATCGTCGATGAAAAATGCGCCAACATCAAGGCGAGCGGCGCGGCTACCGTCGTGCTGGGCGATCTCGGCTGCATGCTGAATATAGAAGGGCGCTTGAGGCGCACCGGCGACACGAGCACGCGTGTGCTGCATATCGCGCAAGTGCTTGCCGGCGACGCATCCGACTCCATCCGCAACTGACGAACGAGCGAGCCCATGCAAGTCCAGACGATGCACTTCAAGGCGCGCGCCGGCAGCAAACTCGCCGATGAGCGTCTGCAGCAGAACCTCACCAAGCTCTCGACCAAATTCGTGAGCGCGCGGGCGAGCGCGGTGCTCGATATCGACTTCGAGGCGACGCGCGCCGCGCTGAAGGAGCGCCGCAATCGCGCGCTCGACAACCTCGACGTATGGCTCGAAACCTTCGAACGCGAGGCGACGCGCCGTGGCGCGACCGTGCTCTACGCGGAATCGACGCAGGATGCCGCGCGGTTGGTCGCGGACATCGCGCGCGCGCATGGCGTGAAAAAGGTCATCAAGACCAAGTCGATGGTCTCGGAAGAGATGCAACTGAATCGCGTGCTCGGCGAAATGGGCGTGCAGTCCATCGAAACCGATCTCGGCGAATATATCCTGCAGATCAACGACAACGAGCCGCCGAGCCACATCATTGCGCCCGTGGTTCACAAAGACAAGGAGCAGATCGCCGATCTCTTCGCGAAGACGCACGGCAAGCCGCGTCTCACGGACATTCCCGACATGACCCGCGAGGCGCGCGAAGTGCTGCGCCCGCATTTCATGTCCGCTGATATGGGCGTGACGGGCGGCAACTTTTTGATCGCGGAAACCGGCTCGGTGGCAGTTGTCACGAACGAAGGCAACGAAGGCATGTGTACCGTGATGCCGCGCGTGCACGTCGCGGTGACAGGCATCGAGAAGATTCTGCCGACGCTCGAAGATCTCGCCACCGCAATGCGTCTGCTGCCGCGTTCGGCGACCGGGCAGACCATTTCCAATTACTTCTCATTGCTGACCGGCCCCCGCGCGACGGGCGAGCGGGACGGGCCCGAGCATATGTATTTCGTGCTCGTCGATGGCGGGCGCACCGGGCTTATCGGCGGCGAGTTTCAGGAGATGCTGCGGTGTATTCGCTGTGGCGCGTGCATGAATCACTGCCCGGTGTATCAAAAGATCGGCGGTCATGCGTATGGCTGGGTTTATCCCGGACCGATGGGTTCGGTGTTGACGCCGGCTTATGTGGGCATCGACAAGGCGCTCGATCTGCCGCAAGCCGCAACGCTATGCGGCGAATGCAACAGCGTGTGCCCGGTGGGCATTCCGCTGTCCGACCTGCTGCGCAAACTGCGCGAAAAGCAGACCGAACGCCATCTGCGCCCCTGGACCGAACGCGTGGCGCTCGCCGTGTGGGGTTACTTCGCGCTTCGGCCAATTGCTTATGCGCTTTTTACGAAACTCGCCGTGCGCGTGCTTGAAGTCATGGGCGGAAAGAGAAAGACGATATCGCGGATGCCATTCGGCGCCGGATGGACCGAAACACGCGATATGCCCGCGCCGGTCGGGCGCACCTTCCGCGAACTATATAAGGCGAAAGGCACGCATCTCGGGTAAGCGTGTTTCCATGAAAGCGATGTGAAAAAAGCCGCGCCGGTTCGACCCGGCGCGGCTTTTTAGCGCTTCGCGCAATCGACGCGTTATCCGCCGATCGGCCCGAGCGAGCTTCGCTGGTTGCCGCCGTGTCCGCCACCGCCACCGGCGCCACCGCCTTGATCGCCACCGCGATGGTAGCCGCCATTGCCGCCACCGTTTCCGCCAGGATTCGCGGCGGGCGCCTGCGGACGTCCCGGCGGGACGCCGCCGACGGCTCGCGGCAACGGCGCGCCGCCGCCTGCCTGTTGAGGCGGCGGTCCGCCCACCGGACGGCCTCCACCGGCTTGCGGTGGCTGACCACCACCCGGCTGATGTCCGCCGCCCGCTTGTTGCGGTTGATTATTTCCTTGCGGCGGGCGCCCACGCGGATAGTCCCCGCGATTCCAGTTGCCCGATGGCGGACGACGCCAGCCTGGACCGTCATCCCAATAGCGGCCGGGGCCAGGACCGTAGTAAGCGGGGCCAGGACCGGAGTAGTAGCCGCCGCCCACCGCTACGCCGGGCTGAACGACCACCGGCGCGCCGTACGCGTCGTAGCCATAGCCGGGATCGGCGTAGCCCGCGGCGGGATATCCGCCACCGTAGGATGATCCATCGGGATAGACCGCGCAGCCGCCTAGTACCAAAGCCGATGACGCGATCAAAAGTCCAGCAACTGCGGATTTCATGTCGTTGATTAGTTCGTTGCAGTGATAACAATAAGACACCCGGCGTGCTCCGATGTCCCCAAGAACTTTGTAAGGTTTTATGACGATTGGCCCGTTCTTGTTGCAATTTCAAGCCGTGGGTTGACTACCTTTCGTTGTCCGCCACGCAACGAAGCTTTGCTTTTCAGCGTCTTTTTAAGATGTCGGCGATTCCGTAAAATTCGATAGTCGCTTAGTGGGCATCATTCATGCGCTTGATGCGACGACGCACAGAGGTAATCCCATGAAAAAAACAATATCGACCTATTGGCCGGCCGCGATCCTGTTGCCGCTCGTACTGACGTTCTGCATGCACGCGGGCGAGCCCCGGTTAGCCGTCGACCGTCACGGGCGTTCGGGCGTGGCAAGCGTGAGCGCGGAATTGGCGCGCGCGATTTCCTACGGCTTAGTCGATGACGACGACGCAAGACCCAACGCGCCGGCACGTCCCGAATCGATATAGACGCCGGCGAAACGCCGCGCACAGGCCACAAAAAATGGCGCCCTTCATGAGAAGGACGCCATTTTCTTTTGCAGCAAACGCGCGTGCAATGCCTTACTTCAGCACGCTTGCCACTGCGTTGGCGACGACATCGATATTGCGCAGATTCAGCGCAGCCACGCAGATGCGCCCCGTGCTGACCGCATAGATGCCGAATTCTTCCCGCAGACGGTCCACTTGCGGCGCGGTCAGGCCCGAGTACGAGAACATGCCGCGCTGACGGTCGACGAAGGAAAAGTCGCGATCCACGCCAGCGCCCTTCAGACGCTCGACGAGGCCATTACGCATGGCGCGGATACGATCGCGCATCTCGCCCAGTTCCTGTTCCCACAGCGCACGCAGTTCCGGCGATGCCAGCACGGCCGCGACCACCGAGCCACCGTGCGTCGGCGGGTTCGAATAGTTGGTGCGAATCACGCGCTTCAATTGCGACAGCACGCGCGACGACTCTTCCTTACTCGACGTGATGATGGACAGCGCGCCAACGCGCTCGCCATACAGCGAGAACGACTTCGAGAACGACGACGACACGAACACGTTCAGATCCGACGCGGCGAAGAGGCGCACGGCGGCGGCATCGGCTTCGATGTTTTCGCCGAAGCCTTGATACGCGATGTCGAGGAACGGCACGAGGTTGCGCGCCTTCACGACTTCGACGATTTGCGCCCACTGCGCGTCCGTCAGATCCACGCCGGTCGGGTTATGGCAGCACGCGTGCAGCACGACGATGGTGCCGGCCGCGTAGCCGTTCAGCGCGTCGAGCATGGCCGCGAAGTTCACGCCATGCGTCGCCGCTTCGTAATACGGATAGTTGACGACCTCGAAGCCCGCACCTTCGAAGAGCGCGCGATGGTTTTCCCAGCTCGGGTCGCTGATTGCGACTTTCGCGCCCGGATTCACGCGCTTCAGAAAGTCCGCCCCGATCTTGAGCGCGCCCGTGCCGCCCAGCGCCTGCGCCGTGACGATACGGCCCGAAGCGATCAGCGGCGAGTCACGGCCGACGAGCAGCGTCTGGACGGCCGAGTCGTACGCGGCGATGCCGTCGATAGGCAGATAGCCGCGCGGCAGCGCTGCATCGACGCGTGCTTTTTCAGCTTCGCGAACGGCGCGCAGAAGCGGAATCTTGCCTTCTTCGTTGGTGTAGACACCAACGCCCAGATTGACCTTGGTCGGGCGCGGGTCGGCGTTGAAGGCTTCGTTGAGGCCCAGAATCGGGTCGCGGGGAGCGAGTTCGACGGCAGAGAAAAGAGACATGATCTATCGGCAGTGGAAGGAAGACGTGCGGCGGGAAGAACGATGCTTGGGCGCTCGAAAAAGCGGCGCGTGACGTCGTTGGCGGCGCGGTCGTGCGGGGCGCCCCCTCGAAGCCCAGTCGCATATTGTATCGAATCCGGCGCTGCATTTCGGACCGAGCCTTATTCTATGTACGCGCTTTTTTCTCGCGAGCAAGAATAAGCGCATGGGCGCTGGCCGGTTGAACGCCTTGTCCGGCATGCGCGCAAGCCTCGATTGGACGGCATCGACGGAACAGCGCGCCGCCTCGCGCGCCATTGCTTGACTTCCACCCAACGGTCCCAACCTCCTCGATTCCGCCTCCGTGAGGCGGCCCGCGCCACTTTCGCCGCAGCCGCTAGAATAGGTGTTTGCTCCGGCGCCGACTTAGAAGATTCCCCTCTCCATGTCCGATACCCTTATCGAAACGCCCGACGCACTGGACGAATCGAAGTTCGCCACGTTCGAAGGCTCGCCGTTTCAGCTCTATCAGCCATATCCGCCCGCGGGCGATCAGCCCGAGGCCATCAAGACGCTCGTCGAGGGCGTGGACGACGGTCTCTCGTTCCAGACGCTGCTCGGCGTGACCGGCTCGGGCAAGACCTTCACGATGGCCAACGTCATCGCACGTCTGGGCCGGCCCGCCATCGTTTTCGCGCCCAACAAGACGCTCGCCGCGCAGCTCTACGCCGAGTTCCGCGAGTTTTTCCCGCGCAACGCGGTCGAGTACTTCGTCTCGTACTACGACTATTACCAGCCGGAAGCGTACGTGCCGCAGCGCGATCTCTTCATCGAGAAGGATTCGTCGATCAACGAGCATATCGAGCAGATGCGGCTCTCGGCGACCAAGAGCCTGCTCGAACGCCGCGACGTGGTGATCGTGGCGACGGTGTCGGCCATTTACGGTATCGGCAATCCGTCCGAGTATCACAAGATGATCCTCACGCTGCGCGTAGGCGACAAGCTCGGCCAGCGCGATGTCATCGCGCGGCTGATCGCCATGCAATACACGCGCAACGAGGCGGATTTTCAGCGCGGCTCGTTCCGTGTGCGAGGCGACACCATCGACATCTTTCCGGCGGAACACGCGGAAATGGCGGTGCGAGTCGAATTGTTCGACGACGAAATCGAGTCGATGCAGCTTTTCGATCCGCTCACCGGCCGCGTGCGCAACAAGATTCCGCGCTTCACGGTGTATCCGTCGTCGCATTACGTGACGCCGCGCGACACCGTCATGCGCGCGATCGAAACCATCAAGCTGGAACTGCGCGAGCGGCTGGAGTTTTTCCATAGCCAGGGCAAGCTCGTCGAGGCGCAGCGGCTCGAACAGCGCACGCGCTTCGACCTGGAAATGCTGCAGGAACTGGGTTTTTGCAAGGGCATCGAGAATTACTCGCGGCATTTCTCGGGCTCGGCGCCCGGCGAACCGCCGCCGACGCTCGTCGACTATCTGCCGCCCGACGCCATCATGTTGCTCGACGAGTCGCACGTGCTGATCGGCCAGTTGAACGGCATGTATAACGGCGACCGCGCGCGCAAGGAAAATCTCGTCGATTACGGTTTCCGGATGCCGTCCGCGCTCGACAACCGGCCGCTCAAGTTCAACGAATTCGAGCGCAAGATGCGCCAGGCCGTGTTCGTCTCCGCGACGCCCGCCGACTACGAACAGAAGAAAGCGGGGCAAGTGGCCGAGCAACTCGTGCGGCCGACAGGTCTCGTCGATCCCGAAATCGAGGTGCGGCCCGCGCGCTCGCAGGTCGACGACGTGCTCTCCGAGATCAACGCGCGCGTCGCGGTGCACGAACGCGTGCTTGTTACCGTGCTCACCAAGCGCATGGCCGAACAACTGACCGAATTTCTCGCCGATCACGGCGTGAAGGTGCGCTATTTGCACAGCGATATCGACACGGTCGAGCGCGTGGAAATCATCCGCGATCTGCGGCTCGGCACGTTCGATGTGCTCGTCGGCATCAACTTGTTGCGCGAGGGTCTGGATATTCCTGAAGTGTCGCTCGTCGCCATTCTCGACGCGGACAAGGAAGGCTTCCTGCGCGCCGAGCGCTCGCTGATCCAGACAATCGGACGGGCGGCGCGCAACGTGAACGGCAAGGCGATCCTCTACGGCGACAACATGACGGACTCGATGAAGCGCGCCATCGACGAAACCGAGCGGCGCCGCGCCAAGCAGGTGGCGCATAACCTCGAGCGGGGCATCACGCCGCGCGGAGTGGAAAAGCGCATCAAGGACATCATCGATGGCGTCTACAACGCCGACGACGCGCGCGCCGAACTGAAGGAAGCCCAGACGCGCGCGAAGTTCGAGGACATGACCGAGAAGCAGCTCGCGAAGGAAATCAAGCGGCTGGAAAAGCAAATGATGGATCACGCCAAGAATCTCGAATTCGAAAAGGCGGCGCAGACCCGCGACCAATTGGCGCTGTTACGTCAACGCGTGTTCGGCGCGAACGTGGGCGATCACATCACCGGCATCGGCGGAAAGTAAGGCGAAAGAAAGAAAGTTTTCATCGTTCTGTCTCAAGCGACGCGGCGAGCCGGAAGGCGTACCGCGTTTTTTATCGGCCGCGAATGGACCGCGAGTTGGCTGCAAAGCCCGCCGGAGCCTTGCCGCAGCAGGCTTTTGTAAGCCCGCGCTAATTTGTCCCGAGTGGTGAAGGGTGCTAAACTGACGAACATTGAGAATGGTTCGTATTAACGTTTTCCAGATTCTGGAAGCGGTTTTCTGCTTCGCGCTAACGAACCGGCACCACAGTCATTTTTTTGCGCCGGCGCGTTTTTTTTTAGAGCGCCGGAGTTCGGTGGAAAAGGCGCGCGAATGTCACGCGCGCCATCGATAACAACAGGAGTGTTTGATGGGTTCAACGTTGATGCGCGGCCTCGTTGCCGCCGCAGGCCTCACGGCGATGATGGCGGCTTCCGCTGCTGAGTATCCGATCGGCAAGCAGCACATCGAAGGCGGCATGGAAACGGGCGCCGTCTATCTGCAGCCAATCACGATGGCGCCGGAAGGCATCATGCGCAAGGCATCGGATTCGGACATCCACCTCGAAGCGGATATTCACGCGGTCAAGAACAACCCGACCGGTTTCGCCGAAGGCGACTGGATGCCCTATCTGAACGTGACGTATGAACTCACGAAAACCGGCTCGACGCAGTCGGTCAAGGGCGACCTGATGGCGATGGTCGCAAGCGACGGCCCGCACTACGGCGACAACGTCAAGCTCTTCGGTCCGGGCAAATATCACCTCAAGCTGCATATCTCGCCGCCTTCCGAAACCGGCCACATGGCGTTCGGCCGTCACGTCGACAAGGAAACCGGCGTGGGTCCGTGGTTCAAGCCGTTCACGATCGAATACGACTTCCCGTTCGCGGGCATCGGCAAGAAGGGCGGGTACTAAGCTCGCGCACGGCGTTCGCGCGTTCCGGCAGGCGTTTGCAGTTCGCTGCGCCGCCGGACGCGTACCAATCAGGAAGTCCGCATGAAATTGAAAAGCCAGCTGATGGCGATGTTGCTCTCGGTCGCAGCGGGTCTTGGCGTGGCGCACGCCGCCGATCTGCCGACGTTCAAGCTCGAATTGAACGACGGCAAGCTGAACCCGGCGCGCATCGAAGTACCGGCGGGGCAGCGCATCAAGATCGAAGTGCATAACGTCGGCAAGGGCGCGGCCGAGTTCGAAAGCGTGCAGTTGCGCAAGGAGAAGGTGCTCGCGCCGGGTGCCGATTCGTTCGTGGTGATCGCGCCGCTCGATCCGGGCGAATACAAGTTCTTCGACGACTTTCATCAGACCGCGCAAGGCGTGATCGTCGCCAAGTAAATGTCTGTGCCGCGCGCGTGTTTCGGTGCGCCCGCGCGGGCAAGTGAAGCAACGCAAAGGGGTTCAAATGGGGCAGGTACTTTTCATCGTCTGGCGTGAGAGCGTCGAAGCTTTGCTGGTCGTCGGCATTCTGTACGCATGGCTGAAGAACGGCGACCAGCAGGCGCGTCGCGGCCTGCCTTATCTGTGGTTCGGCGTGGCTGCGGGGCTGGTTGCCGCCATCGCGCTGGGCGCCGCGCTCATCGGCTTCACGGAAGTGCTGTCCGGCAACGCGCAGGATTACTTCCAGACCGGCATGGTGCTGATCGCGTGCGTGCTCATTGTGCAGATGGTCCTGTGGATGAAGCGTCACGGCCGCACGCTCAAGCGCGACATGGAAAGCTCGCTGCAAAAGAGCACGCAGGACGGACAGTTCTGGGGCATCGCGGTGCTGGTTGCGCTGGCTATCGCGCGAGAAGGCAGCGAGACGGCCGTGTTTCTGTATGGCGTAGGCTTCGGGCAATCGGGACACGTCGATGCTTCGCAATATCTCGCGATCATCCTCGGCCTCGCGCTCGCGCTCCTGACGTTCTACGTGCTGCAACTCGGCGGCAAGATCTTCTCGTGGCGCTCGTTCTTTCGCGTGACCGAAATCATGCTGCTGTTTCTCGCCGCCGGCCTCTTCGAGACGGGCGTCGACAAACTGATCGACATGGAAGTGCTGCCGGTCATCGTCAATCAGGTGTGGAACTCGTCCGCGCTGCTCGACGACTCGAGCACCTTCGGTTCGCTCGTTGCCACCCTCACGGGTTATCGCGCGCATCCGGCGGGCATGAACCTGGTTGCCTACGCGGTCTACTGGATCGTGATCTATCTTCTCCTGCGCCGTTCCAATCATCAGATGGCGCAAAAACAAAAGGCGGCGAGCCGTCCAGCATGAGCTCTGTTCTGCAACGACCCGGCCGGCTGCAACAGGCCGGTCAATGGATGCAACGGCACGGCAACGCGATCCGCGGAATTCAGTGGGTCGTGGTTGCCGTGTACGCGTTTCTGATTCTCGTGCCGGCTGTCATGCCGCTGCCCGATGGCTCGGCGCATTTGTGGAATAACCTCACGCTTGCCGCGCAGTTCGTGTTCTGGGGCATCTGGTGGCCGTTCGTGCTGCTGTCGATGGTCATGCTCGGCCGAGTGTGGTGCGGCGTGCTGTGTCCGGAAGGCGCGCTCACCGAGTTCGCGAGCAAGTTCGGCCGCGGCTGGGCGATTCCGCGCTGGATGCGTTGGGGCGGCTGGCCGTTCGTCGCATTCGGACTCACGACCATCTACGGACAGATGGTGAGCGTCTATCAATATCCGAAAGCCGTGCTGCTCGTGCTCGGCGGCTCGACCGTGGGCGCGATGATCGTCGGCGTGCTGTATGGCCGCGAAAAGCGCGTGTGGTGCAAGTACCTCTGCCCGGTAAACGGCGTGTTCTCGCTGCTCGCACGGCTTGCGCCGTTTCACTACAAAGTCAGCGAAGACGCGTGGCGCCGTTCGTACAAGGAAGGCGAGCACGGGCATCGGGTGATTCCGATCAACTGCGCGCCGCTCGTGCCCCTGCGCAAGATGGAAGGCGCCGCCGACTGCCATATGTGCGGCCGATGCAGCGGCCATCGCGATGCCATCGCGCTCACGTGGCGCTCGCCGTCGGAGGAAGTGGTCGAGCTCGGCAACAAGGCGGCGAATCCGTGGGACACGGCGCTGATTCTGTACGGCTTGCTCGGCATCGCGATCGGTGCGTTCCACTGGACCGTGAGCACATGGTTCGTCGATCTCAAGCAGATCTTCGCGAGCTGGCTGATCGATCACAACATCCTCTGGCCGCTCGATACCAACGCGCCGTGGTTCCTCTTCACGCATTATCCCGAGCAGAACGACGTGTTCTCCTGGCTCGACGGCACGATGGTGATCGGCTATATCGTCGCGACGGGTCTCGTCTACGGCACGGCGCTGCTCGCGCTGCTGGCGCTCGGCACGCGCATGCTCGGCAAGATGAACGCGGCGCGGCTGCATCACCTGACGCTCTCGCTGATTCCGCTCGCGGGATGCGGCGTGTTTCTCGGCTTGTCGGCGACCACGGTCTCGCTCCTGCGCGCGGAGCATCTGCCGCTGTGGTGGGTGACGGACCTGCGCCTCGGGCTGCTTGGCGTCGCCAACTTGTGGAGCGCCTGGCTCGCGTGGCGCGTCACGGCTCGTTATTCCTCGACGCTTGTTCCGCGCGCACTCACGATGGTATGGTTTGTCGCGGCGCTCGCCGTCGCGGATAGCGCCTGGTATCTGATGTTCTGGGGCTTCAGCCGATAACGCCATTAGGTGAGAATCAAGTGAGAACCAAACCCGTACTGACCGACGAAGACGTCCTGCTGATGGCCGCCGCCGCCGAGGCGCACGCAAAGGCGCACAACTGGAACGTGACCATCGCCATCGTCGATGACGGCGGGCATCTGCTGCATCTGCATCGGCTCGAAGGGACGGGCGCGAGCACGGTCGAGATGGCGACTGGCAAGGCGCGCACCGCCGTGCTCGGCCGGCGCGAAACGAAGGTGTACGAAGACACGATCAAGCAGGGCCGCACTGCGTTTCTGAGCGCGCCCATGACGGCCATGCTCGAAGGCGGCGTGCCGATCTTCGTCGGAACGGATATCGTCGGCGCGGTGGGTGTGTCGGGCGTGAAATCGGATCAGGATGCATCGATCGCGCGGGCGGGCATTGCGGCGCTTGGCATCGAAAACGTCTGAAGCGAGAACGTCGAAGCACGCGTTCGAATTTTTGCCATAGCCCGCGCACAATAAAAACGGCACGCCTTCGCATTGAAGGCGTGCCGTTCGATCAATCAAAATGCATGGCCTCGTTCGGGCACATGACATCGGCGGGAACCAAAAAAAGCGGCTTCGCTTGCTATCGACGACTGGCTGGTGTTTGCACGAAGGGGTCTAAATTCTCGCGTGCAAGTCGTCCTCGCTGGCTAAGGCCAAACACCTCTTTGGCGAGGTGGTCCCCACAATACACGGTACTGCTGTTCTGCCTTACCTCTTTGCCGCCTACTTCGTCAGGATCAGCTTGCCCAGACGCGTCGCGCGCAACTGATAGGTCTCCCCGTTATGCACGATCGCGATATGACTGCGCCCCTGCAGTAACGTATCGCTGCGCAACGAACGATCGCCGGTTGCATCGGCTGAATCCGTCGATATCGTCGATGCCCGCACCGACGTCACGGCAGCCGTCTTTGGGCGCGTGATGGCTGCATCGCGAACTGCCGGACGGCGAAGCCTGAGCGTGGTGGATCGCAGCGTGTCGGTCATGTCGTTTGAGTGCGTTCGTTGATTCGATGGGTCTATAGTAAATGATAACTATTCCTATTTGCAACTAGAGTTTCCTATGAATGCGCGGCCGTCATAGCCGCGCTTCATGTAGTACTTGAACTTTCTAGTGCAGGGGTGTTTCGTCGTGGCGCCCGTGCGCATACTGGCGAATCAGCCGCACCGTGTCGATGTCCGATTCCCGATAAGCCGACTTGACGATCTCTTTGGTCTGGCGCTCGTCAGGCGTCGCGTCGTCGTTTTCGGGCAGGGTGGTGCTGTACGTGAATCGCAGAAACAGTTGCAACTCGTCGGGCTGCTCGATCGCCATGGTCAACGAGCCGCCGACATGTTCGGCAGTCGGCAGGATGTCGTAGCGCACGCTGCTATCCGGTGTGAGCGTGACGCGGTCCCGCACCACGGCCTGACCGTAGTGCAGCTCGCGCTCCATGACGTCGCCCTCGCGCGAGAGGATGTCGCAGCTATCGAGGCCGAGCACGAAAAGTTGCGGCTGCTCGGCGCGCAGCACGAGTCCTTCCCAAAGTTGTTCGCGCGTGAGCGACTCGACGAGCGGATTGATCGGATCGTTGATCTGGATGAGATGTTCGAAATTCAAAACGACGTTTCCCTGGATAGTTCGATGTACCCGTGCGGGCTGTTTTCAGGAAGTCAGGAAGCGAGCCCCGAGTCGATGCGCACCGCTCCGGACAGAACCTTGTGCATCGGACACGCATTGGCGATTTGCAAGAGGCGTTCCCGCTGTTCGGCATCGAGCGCGCCCGTGAGCGCGATCTGCCTGTCGATGATCGTGCCGTCCGCCGTGCTCTTCATCGACAATTCGACGTGCACCGCTTCGAGCGGCCAACCCTTGCGCTTCGCGTACATGCGAAGCGTGATCGAGGTGCACGCACCCAGGCTCGATAGCAGCAGCGACGCGGGCTCCGGACCGGTATCCGCGCCGCCGAGGCTCGCGGGTTCATCGGCGACCCAGCCATGCGTGCCGTCGCGCAATTGCACCTGATAGTCGGCAGCGCCGCTGCTGGCGGTCACGGAAGATCCGGAAGACATGCGTCGCTCCTATGAATGGCGATGTACGGCAAGAATAGCGGCGCGAATAAGAGCGGCGCGGCACGAACGGTCATTGTGACGCAATGCGCCCGTTCGTGCCGCGCCGTTTCATCGTGCCGATACGGTTCAGCGATGAATACCGCTCGGTGTGCCTAATGCGTGATCGCGCCCATGCGGCCTGTCTGATAGTCGGTCACGGCCTGGCGAATTTCATCTTCCGTGTTCATGACGAAAGGACCGTAGCGCACCACAGGTTCCTTGAGCGGCACGCCGCCGATGAGCAACACTTCGACGGGTTCATCGCCGGCGGCGAGGATGATCGTGTCGCCATCGTCCTTGAACGAGATCATCTGCTGCTTGCGCACCGGTTGGCCCTGCGGCCCATAGAGACCGACGCCCGACAACGGATATGCGAACACGCGAAAATCCCGCGGCACGTGATGCTCGACTCTTGCGCCAGGTTGCAGCGAAAAGTGCTGATAAAGAATCGGCGTACGTGTTTCGATGGCGGCCTTCACGCCGAGCGCTTCGCCCGCGATGACCTTCACGCGCACCTTGCCGTCTTCGCTCGTCGCGACGGGAATCTGCGCCGACGCGATCTCTTGATAATGCGGCGTCGTCATCTTGTCGCGCTTCGGCAAGTTCACCCACAGTTGCAGGCCGTGCACGCGGCCGCCGCGTCGCGTGAATTCCTCGCCAGGCATTTCGCTATGAATGACGCCCGCGCCGGCGGTCATCCACTGCACGTCGCCCGGACGTAATGTGCCGGAATGGCCGGCCGAATCCTTGTGACCGAACTCGCCTTCGAGCATGTAGGTGACCGTTTCGAAGCCCCGATGCGGATGATCCGGCGCGCCCTTGGCTTCGCCCGGAGCGTAATCGGTCGGGCCCATTTCATCGAGGAGAAGGAACGGGTCGAAGTCCATCAGAAGACGCGTCGGAAACGGGCGATGCACGACGAATCCGCCGCCTTCAACCGTGCGCGTTGCGGGAATGATGCTGGAAATGGTACGGCTCATGATCGGAATGCCTCGCGTCACCAAAAGGGAAATAGCGATATTTGTAGAACGTGGGGATATTATATGTGCCGGATTTAGCGATAAAAGACCTCGTGGCGCAATGGATTGTCCCGCCACGGATAACGAACTCGAACGAACCGAACGTCCCATGAAAGTCGATTCGCACGATCTGAACGATCTGATGTACTTCTCGCACGTCGTCGAACACGGCGGTTTTTCGGCGGCCGAGCGCGTGCTGGGCATCTCCAAGTCGCGCTTGTCGCGGCGCGTGTCGGAGCTGGAGGCGTCGCTAGGCGTGCGCCTTTTGCAGCGCTCCACGCGCAAGCTTGCGCTGACCGAGGCGGGGCAGCTTTTCTATCAACACTGTCAGGCAATGCTCGTGGAGGCGCAGGCCGCCGTCAACGTGGTGCAAAGCCTGCGTGACTCACCGCGTGGCACGGTGCGCGTGAGCGTCCCGGTGACCATCGCGCAGACGTTTCTGTCGGCGGTGATGCCCGACTTCATGCATCGATTCCCTGAAGTGCGGGTCGTGCTGCGCGTGACCAATCGTGTGGTGGATCTGTTCGAAGACGCGATCGATGTCGCCTTGCGCGTGCGCTCCGAGCCGCCCGTGAGTTCGAACGTGGTCGCGCGCCCGCTGTGGCGCACCGAGCAGATGCTGGTCGCCGCGCCTTCGCTTCTCAAATCGAACGCGCCACCGATGACCGCCGCCGAACTCGCGCAATACGACACGCTCGATGTGCCATCGGCGGATGGCCGCCATGTGTATCGACTGATCGCGCCCGATGGCACGCGTCACGAGTTCGAGCACGAGCCGCGTCTCGTCACCGCCGATCTCTCGATGATCCGCGAAGCCGTCATGCGCGGCGTCGGCATCGCGGCGCTGCCCGAGATGATGTACGGCGCGCCGCTCAGAACCGGCCAGCTTTCGCCCGTGATGCCCGGCTGGACATTTCCGTCGCCGCAACTCTATGCGGTTTTCCTGACGCGGCAGGGCATGGTCCCGGCCGTACGGGCGTTCGTCGATTTTCTGGTGGAGTCGATCGAAGGCGGCAAACGCTTCCCCGGAGAATGTCCTGTCAACGAACAGCCGGAACGCGAAACGGTTTGATCGCAATCGGCGCGCGGCATCATTTATGTCATTGAAGCGCGCGCTTGCGATGGACAGATTCAATCGCCGAAACCTTGTTTGCGGGAATAGCCGGCGTTATATTGAAATTCCTTTCGCTAAGGAGCTTCTTATGCGGAAACTGACGGCTACTCTGATAGTTAGCCTGATAGGGCTGATCGCGCTGTCCGTGTCAACGACGGCTGCCGCATGTGGCGATTCTTCCGGCTCGGGCTATTCGAGTCCCAAGTAATTGCCTTGCCCGAATGCGCCGAGTGCGCAATAAAAAAGGCCTTCATCCGACGATGAAGGCCTTTTACTTTTTGCGGCTCTGTTGCGCGCTGCTTTAATTGCCGCCGGCTTTCGGTTCGGTCACGAAACCGATTTTCGTGAGTCCGCCCGCCTGAGCCGCGGACATGAGATCGGCCACGCGTTCGTACGCCACCTTGCGATCCGCGCGCAGATGAATCTCCGGCTGCGGGTTTTGCTGCGAAGCCTGCGCAATGCGCGCCTTGAGCGTCGCGTCGTCGATTTTCTGCTCGTCCCAGACGATCGTGCCATCGGCTTGAATCGCGACGTCCACATGCGACGGCTTTTCGTCTTGCGGCTGGCTGCTTGCGTGCGGCAGGTCGATCTTCACAGCGTGATGCATCGCGGGGATGGTCACGAGGAAAATGATGAGGAGCACCAGCATGACGTCGACGAGCGGCGTCATGTTGATCTCGCTCATCATGCCGTCGTCTTCATCGCCGGCGAAAGGGCTCATGGCCATCTTGAACCTCCGCTTACGATGCGCGCGTCGCGAGACGCAGGCTTTCGGACGTGGCGTCCTTGGTGCGCTTGGACGACGACAGCTTCGAGCCGGTCACGAAGAAGGCATGCAAGCCGTGCGCGAAGCGGTTCAGCTTCGTCACGACGCTCTTGTTCGCGCGCGTGAGGGCGTTGTAGCCGAGCACGGCAGGGATTGCGACGAAGAGACCGAAGGCCGTCATGATGAGCGACTCGCCCACCGGACCCGCCACTTGGTCGATCGACGTCTGGCCCGTCGCGCCAATTGTCAGGAGCGCGTGATAAATGCCCCAGACAGTACCGAACAGCCCGACGAACGGCGCCGTACTGCCGATCGATGCCAGCACGGCGAGCCCTGCTTGCATGCGGCCGACGCTTTCATCCATGACGTCTTTCAGGCATCGCGTGATCCACTCCGACACATCCATGCGGTCGTGCAGATGCGGCTGCGTCTGATGATGATGCTCGGACGCTTCCTGACCGGCCAGCGCCAGCGCGAGGTACGGGTTGTCAGCCGGATTCGACGACTGGCTGCTGATTTTCTTGATGCCGTCGTTGAAGTCGTCGGAATGCCAGAAAGCCTGATCGGCGTTCTTCGTGAGGCGCTTGAGACGCAGCACGTTCCATCCCTTGACGACGATCACGGTCCACGAAAGCACCGACATGATGACGAGCGCCAGCGCGATACCGCGTGTGACGAAGTCGCCTTGCGCCCAGACGTGCGCAATCCCGTAGTTGTTCATTTCCAGTTCCTGTTTCTAAAAAAAGCCGGTCAGTCGTTCAGACTGAATACGAATGGCACCGTGGCGGTTGCCCGAATGGCTTCGCCATTCTCTTTGTAAGGACTGCACGCGCTGCTGCGCACGGCGTCGAGCGCCGCGTCGTCGAGGCGCTGCGAGCCGCTGCTCTTTTGCAGCGTCACATTCTCGATTTTGCCCGTAATACCGACCGTCAGCTTGACGAGCGAGGTGCCGGTTTCGCCGCGACGCCGCGACATCGCCGGATAATCCGGCTGCGCGATGTTGCAGCTCAGACGCGCGACGTTCTTCGGCGCGGCCAGATCCATCGTCGGTTTTCCGATCGCGGGCGCGGCCGGCGCGGCGGGCGCTGGCGCGGGCGGTGTCGGGGCCGGCGGTGTGGGATCGGGCGCGGGCGCGGCGATTTGCGAGGGCGTTTCGCGCACCGGCATCGGCGTGGGCTTCGGCTCGACCTTGGGTTTGACCTTCGGTTTGGGCTGCGGCTTTGGAACCGGTTTCGGCGGCTCGGGAGTCGGTGGCGACTGCACGGCGACAGGCTGCGGCGCGGGCGCCGGCGTTTCGCTGATCAATTGCGCGGTGATCGTCTTCGCTTCGACGGGGCGCGGCAGCGGCTCGCGATGCATGGTGAGCGCCACGCCGAAGAGCGCGGCGTGAATCGCCAGCACGGCGACGCACGCGGCCACCACGCGCGGGTTCAGATTGCTCGGCGTCGTCGTGTCGAATACAGCGGGAGAGGTTGTCGGGGACTGCATTCTTATTCGCTGCTTGCGGTGTTGCCAGTAGCGCGGCCATCGAAGTTACGTACGTTCGCTGGTTCGGCGCGGAAGAAACCAAACGACATCATTTTCTGAAAATAATGAGGGATATGAATAGAGTAGCCACGAAACCAATCAGCAATTCCATCTTTCCCTCCTTAAGGGCAAAGAGTTGCGTGGCTGGCGTAGGTGATCGGAACCTGGCTTGCGATAAGCGATCAAGAAACCAAGCGGCGCGCTTCGCCGACAGCGGGGCGCCGAGCGCTATCTCGGTCGCGCCCCGCGCAACTTCAGGCAGCCTGGCGTTCGTAGAACGTGAGCGGCGCGACTGGCGCATGTTCGCGCTGTTCCATTCCACAGCGCGACGCGCAGACACCGCTCGTCGCCATGACGTCGCGCACGCTTGCTTCGCACTTCCCGCAGCATAGCGCGACCCCAAGCTCGAACTGGAGCTCGTCGAAGGATTCCATTCCATCGGCGATGGCGGAGCGGATCTTACGGTCGGAAACTGCTTTGCAGACACAGACGATCATGGTCGTTCGCGATAGCTTGCGTTAATGCGAATTATTATCATTCAGCAAGACGCTCTTGGCAAGCCGGGTTCTGTGTTTTTTGTAACACAGCGCGTGTGTTAGCCGATTTATTGCTTAGGAGCGTTTGCTGGTGTGGCTCCGACGGCTGTGACGCCCCGGAAAAACCCTTAGACGATGTCGGGTTCGGCAAGGCGCGTGCGTCGCGAAGGGATCAGCACGTGCTCGACGCTGGCGTCGAGATGCAGAAGCGATGCCGCAAGCTGACGCTGGGATTCGCCGTCGGCGGTCGAGCAGAAGCGCGGCATGGATTCCACCGCAGCCGATGAGTTTTTCAGCGCGTTCGTTTCCAGCAGACGGTCGAGCTGGCGCGCGATGGCGACGCTGGTATCGACGAGTTGCAGCCGTTCGCCGGCGATCTCGCGAATGGCGCGGTCGAGAAACGGATAGTGCGTGCAGCCGAGCACCAGAGTATCCGCGCCGGCTTCGAGCATGGGCGCGAGATAGCCTTCGAGCAGCGCCATGAGTTCCGGCGACGACGTATCGCAGCGTTCGACAGCCTGCACGAGACCGTGTCCCGGCTGGCAGATGAAGCGGCAATCGCCCGCGTAACGTTCGAGCAGCAACTGGAAGCGCGCGCTGCGCAAGGTCACCGCGGTTGCCAACACGCCGACGACGCGCGTCTTGGAAACAGCGGCGGCGGGCTTCACGCCCGGTTCGACGCCCACGAGCGGAATGGAAAGCCGCTCGCGCACGAGCGCGATGGATTGCGCGGTTGCCGTATTGCATGCGACCACGAGCGCTTTGGCGCCTTGCGCGACGAGCCATTCGCCGATAGCCATGGTGCGGTCGACGATGAAATCGTCATCGCGCTCGCCGTAAGGCGCGTACAAAGAGTCCGCGACATAGACGAGCCGCTCGTGCGGAAGCAACGCCCGCACCGCGCGCAGCACCGACAAGCCGCCGAGACCGGAATCGAAAATGCCGACCGGCGCGCTCGCGTTTATCGGAGCACGCGCGTTCGGCATGAGTGTGGGTACGACAACTACTGACATTGCGGACAGATCTTTACTCGCCTTCGCCCATCATAGTCTGCTGGTAGTTCTGGATGCCAACCTTGTCGATCAGATCCAGTTGCGTTTCCAGCCAGTCGATGTGTTCCTCGGTGTCGTTCAGGATCTTGTCGAAGATATCGCGCGAGACGAAATCGCGCACCGATTCGCAATAGGCAATCGCCTCCTTGCACGTGGACTGCGAAATCTGTTCGAGCTTCAGGTCGCACTCGAGGATTTCCTTGGTCTCTTCGCCGATCAGGAGCTTGTGCAGGTCTTGCAGGTTCGGCAGACCGTCGAGCATGAACACGCGCTGGATGAGCCAGTCGGCGTGTTTCATTTCACCGATCGATTCGTCGTACTCATGCTTGCCGAGCTTTTCCAGGCCCCAGTGCTTGTACATCCGCGCGTGCAGGAAGTATTGATTGATCGCGGTCAGTTCATTTTTCAACTGCGCGTTCAGATATTCGATGACTTTAGCGTCGCCTTTCATGATTGTTCCTTTTCATAGCGTGGGGCATCCCGCAAAGATAAACGTTCTTAACGTCTCTGCCAAGGATGAGTGAATCTTTTTTGATTGCGATAAAACTGAGAATGGAAATCCTTCTCGATACCGCTTCTCCAAAACAAAAGAGCCGGACGCGCGGTCCGGCTCTTCATTGGCCGCGATCCGTGCGGCCTCGATCGATCAGACCGTCGCGACGGGAATCTTGCCGATCTTCGCCTGCCATTCGGCGGGACCCGTTTTGTGTACCGACGTGCCTTGCGAATCGACGGAGACCGTCACCGGCATGTCCCGCACGTCGAATTCGTAGATGGCTTCCATGCCGAGGTCTTCGAACGCCAGCACCTTCGCTTCGCGGATGGCTTTGGAGACGAGATATGCCGCGCCGCCCACGGCCATCAGATACGCCGCGTTGTGCTTCTTGATGGCCTCGATGGCGACAGGCCCGCGTTCGGCCTTGCCGATCATCGAGATGAGGCCGGTTTGCGCGAGCATCATCTCCGTGAACTTGTCCATGCGCGTGGCCGTGGTCGGGCCGGCGGGACCGACGGCTTCGTCGCGCACCGGGTCGACCGGGCCGACGTAATAGATCACGCGGTTGGTGAAATCGACCGGAAGTTTTTCGCCCTTGGCGAGCATGTCGGCAATGCGCTTGTGCGCCGCGTCGCGGCCCGTGAGCATCTTGCCCGACAAGAGCAACGTCTGGCCCGGCTTCCAGGAAGCCACTTCTTCCGGCGTCAGTGTGTTCAGATCGACGCGCTTGCTGGTTTCCGTATTCGGCGCCCAGGTCACGTCCGGCCACGCGTCGAGCGGCGGCGCTTCGAGCTTCGCCGCGCCCGAGCCGTCGAGCGTGAAGTGAGCGTGACGCGTGGCCGCGCAGTTCGGAATGATCGCGATGGGCTTGGACGCCGCGTGCGTCGGCGCCGCCATGATCTTCACGTCGAGCACGGTGGCAAGCCCGCCCAAACCTTGCGCGCCGATACCAAGCGCATTCACCTTCTCGTGCAGTTCCACGCGCAGTTCTTCGATCCAGTCCCGCGGTCCGCGCGCGATGACGTCCTGAATGTCGATGGGGTCCATGAGCGATTCCTTGGCCATCAGCATCGCCTTTTCCGCCGTGCCGCCGATGCCGATACCGAGCATGCCTGGCGGACACCAGCCCGCGCCCATCGTCGGCACGGTCTTGATGATCCAGTCGACGATGGAATCCGACGGGTTCAGCATCGCGAACTTAGACTTGTTTTCCGAGCCGCCGCCCTTGGCCGCGACCTGCACGTCGACCTTGTCGCCCGGCACGATCTCGTAGTGGATCACGGCGGGCGTGTTGTCCTTCGTGTTCTTGCGCGCGCCTTCGGGCGGGCTCACGATGGACGCGCGCAGCACGTTGTCCGGGTTCAGGTAACCGCGGCGCACGCCTTCGTTGATCATGTCGGTGACGCTCATCGTCGCGCCGTCCCAACGCACGTCCATGCCAACTTTGACGAACACGGTCACGATGCCCGTGTCCTGGCAGATCGGACGCTTGCCTTCCGCGCACATGCGGCTATTGGTCAGGATTTGCGCGATGGCGTCCTTCGCAGCCGGGCTTTCCTCCAGCTCGTAGGCGCGGCCAAGCGCCTGAATGTAGTCGAGCGGATGGTAATAGCTGATGTATTGCAGCGAGTCGGCAATACTCTGGATCAGGTCTTCCTGCTTGATGACGGTCATGGCTTGGGCTTTTCGGGGACGAATATATTTGTGCGTTCTGATGACGCCTGAGGCTCAGTCGAGCGCGCTTCGGGGCGCGACTTCGCTGTGAAAATGTGCGGGATGCGTATGCGTGGTCAGCTTGTCGACGTACGCCATGATGAGCGCCGAGAACAGGAAGGCCATATGGATGATCACCTGCCACAGCACCGTATGAAACGTATGCTGGTCCGGGTTGATGAAGGTTTTGAGAAGATGGATCGACGAGATGCTGATGAGCGCCATCGAGAGCTTGACCTTCAGCACGCCCGCGTTGACGTGGTCGAGCCATTCGGGCTCGTCGGGATGACCTTCCACGCCCAAACGCGACACGAAGGTTTCGTAGCCGCCGACGATCACCATGATCAGCAGGTTCGAGATCATCACCACGTCGATGAGGCCGAGCACGACCAGCATGATGTTGGTTTCATCGAGCGTCATTGCGTGCGTGACGAGATGCCAGACTTCCTTCAGGAACAGCACGACGTACACGCCTTGCGCGACGATCAAGCCCAGATACAGCGGCACCTGCAGCCAGCGGCTCATGAAGATGATTTTCGGCAGCGCCTTCATCGAGCCGGGTTGGACTTGCGAGTCGGGTGTGTGCTTGGAAGCGGGCATGGGCGGCTTGTCGGTCGGCTGTCGGACGAGGAAAGGGAAGAAGCAATGAACAGGAAACGCGCACGGGCCGGTGACCCGCGCTCAGGAAGCCCGCCATTGTAGCAAGTTGTATGTGACGATCCGCCCGGCTTTCAAAATGCGCACGTGTCGGCGCGACTACTCGGCAACCGATACCGTCGCGCGCGTCTTCATGCTCGCGAGCCCGATGCCCGCGACCACACAGGCGAGTGCGATGCCATGCGCGAAACTCGGCCGCTCCCCGAGAAACGCGATGCCGTAGATCGCGGCGGCAATCGGCAGCACGGCGCAGAACACGCCGGCGAGACTGCCGTCGACATGGCGGATGCCTTTCATCCACAGCCAGAACGAGAAGATGCTCGCCGAGAGTCCATACCAGAGTACGAGCGCCCAGGTGAGCGGTTCGACGCCGCGCCAGTCGAACGCAACAAACGAAGCCGCGCCGAACGGCAGCATCAGCACGAAGCCTATGCCATGCGTATAAGCGCAGATGTCGATGGCCGGCAGCGTTTGCGTCAGACGCCGCGACAGGATCACATAGAGCGACTCGCAGCACACCGCGCCGAGCACCATCAGATTGCCCGTGAGCGAGCCCGCGCTGCCGTCGGCGTAGGCATCGCCACTTTGCGCGACGTTGATGACGAGCACGCCCGCAATCGCAAGCGCGATCGATGCGAACGCGCGTCCGCTCGGCTTCTCCTTGAGAAAGAGCCACGAGAAGAGCGCGACGACAGCCGGAATCGTGCTCGTGATGACGCCCGCCGCGACCGCGCTCGTGCGTGCGACGCCATTCAACATCAGAAGCGTGAAGCCGAATGTGCCGAAGAATGCCTGCAGAAAGAGGTTGATCCATTCGCCGCGCGCGACCTGCCTCATCTTGGGGAGCCGGAAGAGCGGCCAAAGGACCAAGAGGGCGATCACGAAGCGCAGAAGCGCGAAGAGCGGAACGGGAACGGACGCGACGATGGACTTGCCGATACCGACGTTGCTTCCGACGAGCAGCATGGCTGCGATGAGTAAAAAGGCGTAGCGATTCAAGCTGGAATCCGCACTGCGAGTTCAGTTACGATTGTGGGGACGCATTGTAATCGAAGCCGCCGCGACTCCGCGTATACCCCGTGCCTCTTGACCGGCGCGCGTAAGAAGCGGGTAAGTTGAACGGCATATCTTGGAGTACATGCGGGATGGCAGCGCTTTACGAGCGACGCCGTTTCTGCAAAGGAGACAAGGTTTGGCCGGGAACGAAGCACGCTTTCCGGCTTTCGAACTTCATAACATGCGGCACGCGATAGCAACGAAGCGCGCCGCCGGCTTTTGGAATCACCATCAGAGAGGTTGTCGATGTCTGCGATCGAATCGGTTCTTCAGGAAAAACGCGTGTTCCCGCCGTCTGCGAAAGCATCGGCGGGCGCGGCCATCTCCGGCATGGAGGCTTACAAGGCGCTCGTCGCCGAAGCCGAACGCGATTACGAAGGTTTCTGGGCGCGGCTCGCGCGCGAAACGCTGTCATGGCACAAGCCCTTTGCCCGCGTGCTCGACGAATCCAAGGCGCCGTTCTACAAGTGGTTCGAAGACGGCGAGTTGAACGCTTCGTATAACTGTCTGGATCGCCATGTCGAAGCGGGCCGCGGCGGCGACAACGCCATCATCTTCGAAGCCGACGACGGCACGGTCACCAACGTCACGTATCAGGACTTGCTCGACCGCGTATGCCGTCTGGCCAATGCACTCAAAAAGCGCGGCGTGAAGAAGGGCGATCGCGTGGTGATCTATCTGCCGATGTCGGTGGAAGGCGTGGTCGCCATGCAGGCTTGCGTGCGGATCGGCGCGACGCATTCGGTCGTGTTCGGCGGCTTCTCGTCGAAGTCGCTCAACGAACGTCTCGTCGATGTCGGCGCGGTCGCGCTCATCACCGCCGACGAGCAGATGCGCGGCGGCAAGGCGTTGCCGCTCAAGAGCATCGCCGATGAAGCGCTCGCGGCCGGCGGCTGCGAGGCGGTGAAGAACGTCATCGTGTATCGCCGCACGGGCGGCAAGGTGCAATGGACCGAAGGACGCGACTCCTGGCTGCACGACGTAGTCGAGAATGAACCGGCGACGTGCGAGCCGGAATGGGTGAGCGCGGAGCATCCGCTCTTCATTCTGTACACGTCGGGTTCCACGGGCAAGCCGAAGGGCGTCCAGCACAGCACGGCTGGCGTGTTGCTGTGGGCCGCGCAGACCATGAAGTGGACCTTCGACATGAAGCCGGGCGATGTCTTCTGGTGTACGGCGGACATCGGCTGGATCACGGGACATAGTTACATTGCGTACGGGCCGCTCGCCATTGGAGCGACGCAAGTCATGTTCGAAGGCGTGCCCACGTATCCGCACGCGGGCCGTTTCTGGGAGATGATCGCGCGCCACAAGGTCACGATCTTCTACACGGCGCCGACTGCGATCCGCTCGCTCATCAAGGTCTCGGAAGCGGATCAGAAGGTCCATCCGAAGAGTTTCGATTTGTCGAGCCTGCGCATTCTCGGCACCGTCGGCGAGCCGATCAATCCCGAAGCGTGGATGTGGTATCACGAGAACGTGGGCGGCGGGCAGTGTCCTATCGTCGACACCTGGTGGCAGACCGAAACCGGCGGCCACATGATCACGCCGCTGCCGGGCGCGACGCCGCTCGTGCCGGGGTCGTGCACGTTGCCGTTGCCGGGCATCATGGCCGCTATCGTCGATGAAACCGGCCAGGACGTGCCAAACGGACAAGGCGGCATTCTGGTGGTCAAGCGTCCGTGGCCGTCCATGCTGCGCAACGTCTGGGGCGACCCGGACCGCTACAAGTCGAGCTACTTTCCCGAGGAACTCGGCGGCAAGCTGTATCTCGCGGGCGATGGCGCCGTGCGCGACAAGGACACCGGTTATTTCACGATCATGGGCCGTATCGACGACGTGCTGAACGTCTCCGGTCATAGGCTCGGGACGATGGAGATCGAATCGGCGCTGGTTGCGAACCCGATGGTCGCGGAGGCGGCAGTCGTCGGCCGTCCGGACGACACGACCGGTGAAGCCGTCGTGGCGTTCGTCGTGCTCAAGCGCGATCGTCCTGAGGGCGATGAAGCGAAGCAGATTGCCAACGAGCTTCGCAATTGGGTTGGCAAGGAGATCGGACCGATCGCCAAGCCGAAGGACATTCGCTTCGGTGAGAATTTGCCGAAGACGCGTTCGGGCAAGATCATGCGGCGTCTGCTGCGTTCGCTCGCGAAGGGCGAGCAGATTACGCAGGATGTTTCGACGCTCGAGAATCCGGCGATTCTGGATCAGCTCGGCGAGGCGCGTTGATTGACGGTTTGCGATGTGTCGCGCACGTCAAGGCGCGCGCCGCATCGCGTTTAGCTGCATGCCGTGATTGTGGTTTAGCTCGATCGACGAGGGCAGGTACGTGAGCCTCTCCGTCTCCGTGCCATCCCATTCGGTCGTCTCGGCAGCGGACTTGTCCAGCCAGGGCAAACGCAGTCGGATTCGAACTCGATCCGCGTCCGCCCATCCCATCCCGCTGTAGTCCCCGATTGCCGATACCATGCGGTTTTGGTAAATAACCGCATGGTCATGCCGCCGCCCGCCGATTCCGCGCCACCCACGCTTCCCGCTCCGCCGCTCGTGCCGGCGGCAATGGCGCGCGCGCATCGGGCGTATTGGCGCTTCAATATCGCGTTGATCGGCGTGCTGCTCACGATCGGTTTCGTCGTCTCGTTCGGCGTGCCGCTTTTCGCGCAGCGTCTCGCGCACGTGCGCGTCGCGGGCTTTCCGCTGCCGTTCTACTTCGGGGCGCAAGGCGCGATACTCGTCTATGTCGCGTTGATCCTCGTCTATATCGTGCTGATGCAGATTGCCGATGCGCGTCTGTTGCGCGCGGCCGCGTTATCGGCGAGACAAGACGCAATGGACGCGGCCGCGCGATGAAGCTCACGAACCGGCTGATCCTCGCCTACGCGCTCTATACGCTCGGTTTTTTGCTCTTTATCTTTCTGATGGAGCGCATCGAGCGCACGACCGGGCCGGGCATGTGGATAGGCTACGTGTTCCTGTTCGTGCCGATCGCGGTGTATGCGGTCATCGGACTGCTTTCGCGCACGTCCGATCTCGTCGAATACTATGTCGCGGGCCGGCGCGTGCCGTCGGCGTTCAATGGCATGGCGACCGCGGCGGACTGGCTGTCGGCGGCGTCGTTCATCGGACTCGCGGGATCGATCTATGCAAGCGGCTACGACGGCCTCGCCTACGTGATGGGCTGGACCGGCGGCTACTGCCTCGTCGCGTTCCTGCTCGCGCCGTACGTGCGCAAACTCGCGCGCTACACCATTCCCGACTTCCTCGGCACGCGCTTTTCCAGCAACCTCGTGCGCGCGCTCGCGGCCATCGCGGCGATACTCTGCTCGTTCGTCTATCTCGTCGCGCAGATTCAGGGCATCGGGTTGATCGCGTCGCGCTTTATCGGCATCGAGTTTTCCATCGGCATCTTTTGCGGGCTCGCGGGCATTCTCGTGTGCTCCTTTCTGGGCGGCATGCGCGCGGTGACGTGGACGCAGGTCGCGCAGTACATCATTCTGATCAGCGCGATGCTGATTCCCGTGTCGATGATCGCGCATCGCGAAGGCCTAGGCTGGCTGCCGCAACTCAACTATGGCCGCGTGATGGAGCGAGTCGAAGCCCTTGAGCGCGAAGTCGCGGCGTCACCCGACGAAGCGCGCGTGCGGATGAATTATCAGCGTCAGGCGGCGCGAATGCAGCAGCGTATCGACGCGCTGCCGAAGTCGTTCTTCGACGAACACGGCCGTCTCGTCAACGAAGTCGCGGACCTGCGCCGGCATAACGGGCCGCTGCGCGAAATCAACGAGCGCGAGCGCGAACTGGCTTCGTTCCCCCGCGATCCCGCGGATGCGAAAGTCAAGTGGGCGCGCGAACGCGATGCTCTGACCGAGCGCGTCGCGGCTCCGGTTTCGATGGTCGAAGCCTTCGCGCCGGACTCCGCGAGCGATGAGACGCCGCGCTCGCATCAACTCAATTTCTTGTCGCTGCTGCTGTGCCTGTCGATCGGCACGGCCAGTCTGCCGCACATCCTCACGCGCTATAACACGACCACATCGGTGGCATCGGCGCGGCGCTCGGTTGGCTGGACCTTGTTCTTCGTGGCGCTGTTTTATCTGACCGTGCCGGTGCTCGCGGTGCTCATCAAGCACGAGATTCTGACGGGCATTGTCGGCCACCGGTTCGCGGACCTGCCGCAGTGGGTCACGCAATGGCGGCGCGTGGAGCCGTATCTCATCCATATCAGCGATGTGAATGGCGATGGCATCGTGCGTTGGGCGGGAATCCAGATGCAGCCCGACATGGTCGTGCTTGCCGCGCCGGAAATTGCGGGCTTGCCGTACGTGATATCGGGATTAATCGCGGCGGGCGCGCTGGCGGCCGCGCTCTCGACGGCGGATGGCTTGCTGCTGACCATCGCGAATGCGCTTTCGCACGATGTCTATTACTGCATGGTCGATAAGAACGCGACGAGTCAGCGGCGCGTCACCATTTCCAAGATCTTGTTGCTGGGCGTGGCGTTGCTGGCATCGTGGGTGGCGTCGCTCAACACGGGAAATATTCTCTTTTTGGTGGGAGCCGCGTTTTCGCTGGCGGCGTCAAGTTTGTTTCCAGCGCTGGTGCTCGGTGTGTTCTGGAAGCGCACCACGCAGCGCGGCGTGGTCGCCGGGATGATTGCCGGGCTTGTCGTGTGCGTGTATTACATCGTGTCGACGTATCCGTTCTTCGTGCAACTGACCGGCTTCGCTGGGCATCGCTGGCTTGGCATCGAGCCGATCAGTTCTGGCGTCTTCGGTGTGCCGGCCGGTTTTGCGGTGGCGATCGTCGGGAGTCTTCTCGACCGGAAGCCGGATGCTTACACGCGCGCGCTCGTCGATTACATTCGACATCCGTAGGGGGTGGCGGGGCGGCGGGAAGTTGGTATAATCGCGGTCTTCCGGAGAGATGGATGAGCGGTTTAAGTCGCACGCCTGGAAAGCGTGTATAGGGTAAAACCTATCGGGGGTTCGAATCCCCCTCTCTCCGCCAGGATTTCAAGCCCTTGATTGTTCAAGGGCTTTTTTCTTTTCCAGCCGTAATTTTCGCCTTGCTCTTAGGCGATTCTCCTCACGATAACGTCCGCGTTCCAGACGTTTCCCCAAGCGATGCACTTCACGCAACGCAAGCGATCGCCATTTCTCACGCGCGATCCAACCGAATACTCATCCGCGGGGAAAAGCCGCACTCCTAAGCGTACGTCCTTGAAAAATTTAGTCAAATTCGCATCACTCGATGCTGGAAAGACTAACCATCGACGGTACTCCGCGCTAAGGTTCACGCGCTGCAACTCCCTATCAACACAAGGAATTGAAACATGAGCATCTTCGGTGACATCGTCAACAAGATTTTCCACAAGGCAAAGCCCGCCGAGCAAGCGCCCGCAGTCGAAGCGCAACCGGTCCCGGCTGATGTCGCACAAGCCGACGCGGCGCCGGCTCCTGCAGCACTGTCCGACATCGACGTGGCCGCCGTCATGGACAGCTTGGCGCGCGAAAGCGGCCAGACGCTCAACTGGCGCGTATCGATCGTCGATCTGATGAAGCTTCTGCAAGTAGACAGCAGCCTCGACCATCGCAAGCAGTTGGCCGCAGAGCTGAAGTACAGCGGTGACACTAACGACTCGGCGACGATGAACATCTGGTTGCACAAGCAACTGATGCAGGCATTGGCTGCCAATGGCGGCAAGCTGCCGTCGGATATGCTCGCTTAAACGCAAGCAAAAGACAGTCAGCAGAACAAGCCCGCTATTGGAGTCATTTCCGATAGCGGGCTTTCTTTTTGGACAGACACGGGGAAAAGGGGGCGCCGTAAGAACGACGGCTACGGCGGCAAGGCCAGGCCTCTAATAATGCTCGATTGAATCGCGCACATGGCAGGGCGGGGCCAACCGTGTATCCATCTCTTACGACATCCAAAAGAATAGTCGATCCTGCTCCGGTGTCGATATCGGATTATTCGTGTTTCTGCAAACGTTTCATCGCCAAGTTGCCGAAGAAACGTACGCTCCGTGCTTACCGTTGCCGCGGCGCAGTCGCGAAAGCCTCGATCGGATCGCGCGACGCGGCCGCTTTTTCCTCGCGTTTCCTGGCTGATGACTCCGGTCGCGCGAACGCGGCGATGGGATCGGACTGGTTTGCGGTATCGACGTGTTGCGACGTATCCGCCACTTTTCGTGTTGGTGACACCGTCTTCGCCACGTGTTGCGGCGTGCTTTGTCGCGCGCCCGCCGTATTGCTAACCCATTCTTCGCTGTAGGTCGCGAAGGCCGACGATGCACAGGTCAACGCCAGCAATCCGAATGAAACAATAAGAGCGCTAAGTGTTCGCATGATTTCGTGATTGTTTTCCAATTGGCGGATGCACCATGACGCTGCCTGGTACGTGGACATGGGCGCGTAACGGTTGAAATCGTTGCAGTGAGAAGCCCCGCGCGTGCGGGGCTGTGAGTCGCTCGACTCGATACCGCGTGCTTTTGCTCGCGGTCAAGTCGCTTAGTGAGCGATCATTGCTTGCGCAGCCTGCTCTGCGTCGAAATGCAATGCGGCGTTTGCCGCCTGTTCCTGCGCCATGAATTCACGCGCCGTCTGAACGCCCTTTTCAAAGGACGCGCGAGCCGTGTGCTCTTCGAGCGCGGCGATCAACGGCATCTGTTCTTCTGCGACGGAGTGGAGCAGGCTCAGGATGTCGCGACGCATGGTTTCCGGATACGAGCAAAAGTGTTCGAAGCCGCCCGGCGCTGCGACGATATTGACAAGCGATGACAGCAGGCGCGCACGATTGGCGCAATGCTCGCCGATAGCCATGGAGTGGGAAGTGGTGACGCGGCCGTTGGAGTCGACGGAAACTTGCAGGTCCTTCATTATTGTGAGCCTCTTTATGGTTTGTAGGAGGTATGCATTTAAGCGACTCACGCTGCAAAAAACCTTCGGACATTTCTTAATCGTTGTGACGGAGACGATAATTAACGTTTGGTAGGTCCGATGGCGACCACGCCAGACCGTTCGCGAGTGTCGCGCCCAAGCCGCCAACAGTTATGGACGCTTTGTCCAGAAACGCGCGTGTCAGCGCGCCGCATGAATACGCGGCGCGCGGTTCTTTGTCACGCACGACTACTGCTTCATCGTCCCAGTAGAATTCGCGCCCTTTGCGGGCGCCTGCGTCGCATCGGGCGCCATGCCCTTCTCGCGCTGTTGCATGAGCGTGCCGCTTCCCGCTGTGCCCGACGGCACGCCGCCCTGGGCCGAGTCGTTCATGTTCTTGCCCGGCGAGACGCCAGGTTGCACCTGCTGCATTTGGGAAGGACGCTGATTCAACTGATCGCGCGACATCTCCTGCGCCAGCGTGGCGGTGCTGACTAAGGCGATGAGAGCGCCGGCAATCAATGCGGTAGATTTCATGTTTGTCTCCTTGAAGTCCGGCGCGAGCGGTGCGCCGTGTGCCGACTTCATAAGCATCGCGCGTGCCGCGTCGAAACGGCGGCTTTCTTGTCTTAAATCATTCGCAAAGACTAGGATTTATGGACGGGCAAAAGCCGCTGTTGGTTCGTTACAATTCGTGGTCCAGAAGATCTGGAACGGATCGAAATCCGTTTCAATCAACAGAATGTTACGGAGTTTTCCATGTCGATTTCCCTGAACGAATTAATGGCATGGAGCGCACGCATGCCCGATCCATCGAGCGAAGAAGCGCGAATGCTTCAGACCATGATTGCGCGCCGCGATAGCGAATTGCGCTTGCGCATTGCCGATCTCATCTCGAAAATAAGTGAGCGTGAGAATTGGCGCTTGCATGTGTGCGCCGCGACTGCGCGACGTGTCGAGCAAACGCCTGCCGATGGTCTGGAAGCGGTTTATCAGTTTTTCGTCGGCCGAAACGAAGGCACCATCCGTGCCGATATACCAGCGCCCGAGCCGCTTCCGGAACCGCCGGTGAATACGCCGGTTGCCGTCGAAAACGTCAGTCGTCTGTCCGCGTCCACGCACGCTGCACCACCTTCGCTGGTACATGGCGTTGCGCCCATCGAACATTTGTATCGCCACATGTCCACGCTTGAGGCCAGCGTCGCCAAGACGCCCGGCATTACATGTGGCGTACAGGGCATTCGAATCATGCGCATGGTTGCTTTAATGTCCAAGGCACGGTCCGCGCAATTAGCCAAGCTGCGCATGAGTGGAACTCAGGCAATCTACCGCCATATGTGATTAGCGTCGCCGGAAGAGTCACGGCGTTTCACGGAATTGCATTCACGGAAACGTCACGAGTCACTCCTACGAGATACATGAGAAGCCTTGGCCTTTTCAAGGCGTCGATTGAATCTACCGACGCCTCGGCTATACTAAGTTTTCCGCAGTTCAATCGTATTGAAGATTAAAGCGTCACTGAGCGATGCATATTAGTGGCGTTTCAATCTTCAAGCTCGCAATTCATCGCGAAGCAATTTCAAGTCGCGAACTTCGAATACGGATCGCGTGACATCTGGCGATCGGAGCGAGGGGCAGCCGGGGAGTCAATGTGAAGAGTCTGCTCAGCAGAAGAGGCACCTTACTCGATAATGCGCCATCGTTTCTCTTACGGCCAAAAGCGCCTGATTCCTTTCGAATGCACGCCCCTCAGCCGCATGACGATGACGATGACACTGGTGCCGAGCCGCCTACCGTCGCCACACCCGCTGCGCAGGCAACGCGCGTTACGCCTCTTCGGCCGATAGGCGCATCGGCGCAGCAAGTCAATTCGCAAGCGTTGCAGGCTGCTCAAATAGCAGAAGTCGAATGGCTGATTCAGCAATCATCGTTATCGACGTTTCGCGCTTTTCAAAGTTTTGCGTTTTCGACCACTCTTCTGTTTTACCCGCGTGACCTGACGTACTATTCGGTACTTTTCCACGACGACGCTGTGTGGCGAGTCCTGAAAGCAGAAGATGCCGATGCCGCTGAAGCCGCGTTCCGTCACTTCGTCGAGCAAGCCATGCGACTCGCCGAAGCCGAAATGCGGCGCGCATACCTGGAAGCACAGAACGAACAGTACACACGGTTGATTGCAGAATCCGAAGCGCAAGTCGAGCGTGTGCGGGTCGATCTGCAGCGTGGCAATAGTCAGGATCAGCAAGTCGCAGCCAGGCAGCAGGAAATACGTCGCGAGCTTGCCCAACTAGAAGGCCGGCGAGTCTCGGCACAGGTGCAGCTCAGCAAGCTTCAACGTCAGCTTCATCAACTCGAAACGACCTGCAACGAAGTTGTCCCGCACCTTCCGTCGCGTCGTTGAGTTGTTCCATAGTGGGGCAAAAAAAGAGTGCTGGCGGCAATAAGCTAAAATGGCGGTTTTGGCGGCTAGCTAATTTTTTCGGCATACTCGCCGCCGTATCGCGAAATGTAGGTGCTCAGCCCGCGTCCAGTGCTAGCTAGCCGTTTCATTTTCTCGACTGTCGTACGCCCCGGCGTGCAATAGTCGTATAAATAGGTCCCGCCGTTGACGAAGCGTATTTTTATGCCGTCGTGCAGGATTTCGAAAGCCGCAATGCCCGATTTGCCCGAAAGATTTGCATAAGGCTGCATGAGTAGTTTCCCGCATGCTGGATCTGGCGCGGCCGTGTGGCCGTGTAATGCGAGTCCGACAGCGCGCGTGATCCTAAAGTATTGCCGGCGTCAGCCGATATCGATTTCATGCAACCGCCGCGGCCGGGGCCGACAGAGTGTCATGGATAAAGATCAGATACCGTTTCTGGATTCGAGCGATCCACACTTCGAACACGCTCGTGCGTTAAGCCTGTCGGTCGGAGCCATCCGGCGTGCGCAAGGCAAATGCAATCCCAACGACTTCCCCGTGGGCTCGCTCGAATGGCATTTCGCTATCGAAGACTTCGCCGGCGACGTCCTGAAGGCGCTGATGGGCGAGACCGAAGGCGTCGACGTTCAAGTCGGCGAGCGCCGCCGCGACTAGGCGGCTCGCCGAAATCCGTTCACCCGTCAGAGCTTGACGCCGCCCGCCTCGGGCGCGTCGACGCCGGATGGCGGGATCGCGCCCGTCGGACTCACATCGTCCGGCCGCGTCTCTTTGGTCCAATAAGGCTCTCGTCCGTAGTGCTGATGCACCGTGGTCGCCCAGACGCGGTCGGCCATAGAAGGCCACGCATCCTTGTCGAAACCGGGCGAGCTGCGCACTTCCTCGGCAGTCGCGGTTAGCCGAAAGCAGCGATTGTCGGTATCCAGCGTCAGCGCGCTCCAGGGAATGGCCAGCAGTTTGTTGCCAATGCCAAGAAAGCCCCCGCTCGACAGCACCGCATACGCAATACGTCCGCTGCTCACATCCAGCATGATTTCCTTCAGCGAGCCGACGTCGTGACCGTCGCTCGACAACACCGAATTTCCATCGAGCGTACTGGCGGCCATCACGTCCGGGCCAGGTCCGGCGGCGGTCGCGGCGCCTTTGCCTATGATCGTCGCGCCGCCCGAGGCGGGTTCCATCGGTTGGTTCATGATTCGCTCCTTACGCGTGAAAAACGTTGCGCGGTGTCGGTTTTCAAGGGTGCATGAGCCGCTCTTTTTCTTCAACTAAGCAGCAACGTTCGTTCCCATCGATGCCTGTTTGAATGTGCGCTAATGGCGTCTGCTAAGCTCGGGCTTCTTTTTCCCCGATGCCTCCTTAGTCCATGATCGATGTCGAGGAACTGCTTGCGGTTGCCTATAAGAAGGAACGTGAACGGAGCCGCCGGCTGTCCAAAGGCGCTTCGTTGTCCGAGCACGAAGCGCTCATCAGGACGATGGCGAAAGTCGCCGGTTCGCAAAGCCTCGCCGATTTGATCGCGACGCGACGTGCAACGCAGCAGAAGTATGCCGATGCCGTACGAACGCGCGAGGCCGAGCGTGCGAGCCGCGCGAACCGAAAACCCGTGGTCACCGATGCGCCCGCCTGGCGCGGCTGGTTCGACGGCTCCGCGCTGCCGAATCCGGGGCGCGTCGGCATTGGCGCGGTATTGCAGAGCCCGCAAGGCGAGGTCGTCGAAATCAGCGCGGAAGCGGGACGCGGCGACAGCAGCGTTGCCGAATATCGCGCGCTCATCGCGCTATTGGAAGCCGCCTTGCGCGAAGGCGCGACGGAGATCGCGATTCACGGCGACAGCCGCGTCGTGATCGACGATATGCACGCCAGCGAAGGCGCGGGCATTCGCTCCCTGACTCATTTTGCGCGCGAGGCGCGGGCGCTCATCGCCCGGATCGGCGCGGTCCGCCTCACGTGGATTCCGCGCGAACGGAATGCGAGCGCGGACGTGCTGTCGCGTCGGGCGCTCGACGGAGCGTCGATTCAAATGGACACGCACGACGCTCAGCCGAGCTCGCGCACGTCCGCTATGGCCGCGTTGCCGAACGCATCGCTCAACAAGTAGGCGATCAGCTTCTCGGACGATTGCCGCGGCGTCGCGAGCTGACCGTCGCGCTTGAGGGCATCGAAACGTTCCCGCAGCGGAAAGCGTTCGAGTCCGGTCGAGCGGATTTCAGCCTGCATGTCCGTATCGACGACACCCGGCGCGACGCTGCAAATGCGCAGCGTGCGATCCCCGGCTTGCTCCGAATCCAGTGCGACCGCGCGCGCGTGATGATCGAGCGCGGCCTTGGTCGCGCAGTACACGCTCCAACCGGGATAGGCGTTGCGCGCCGCGCCGCTCGAAATATGCGCAATGCGTTTGTCCGCGACGTGCGCAGCCTGTGCGGCGAAGGCTGCGGCGAACATCAGCGGAGCGGCAACGTTGACGCTGACCGCGCGCGCGATGGTCGCGGCGTTCTGATCCGCGAGCGCGCCGATCGGTGCCAGCATGCCCGCATTGTTGACGAGGAGCGCCTGGTCCGCGTCGCCGATGAACGTGCGCAATGCGTCGCCTTCCAGCCAGCGGCCGAGGGCATCCAAGTCGGTCAAATCCAGTTCCACCTCTTCGAGCTTGCCGGAATAGCGCGCGGCGAGCGCGGCGTTTGTGTTGCGCGAGAGGGCGAGAAGTCGAATGTCTCGCGCGAGCAGCGTTTCGGCGAGCGCCGCGCCAAGGCCGCGCGTGTGGCCCGTCACGATTGCGATGGTGTTTTTCGACATGGGGCGTATTCCGGTTGTCCGTGAGCGCCTCGATTCTAGCGGCAAGCAACACGGGTCGCTGACTATGCTGAAGAGGGCGAAATCCGCAACCTCAATAAAGCAGAAAAAAGCGCGTTCGTTGGTTCAAGGTCACAGAGGGCTTTGCTGACGCTTTTCGACCTGACAACCTCGATTGCAGAATCGACAATCGCTCTCAGAACCAAAACGAACTATCGGAGCTCTTTATGCCAATCCGTCCGCGAAACTGCCGTGATACTTCTTCGGCCGTCGATGCTGGCCTCACGCCATCGAGCGCGCTGTTCGGCGTCCAGGCGGCGGTGGCAACCATCATCGCAGTCGTCGGGACGCCGTCGGCGGCCTGGGCGCAAAGTTCGGTGCAGCTCTATGGCGAAATCGACACCGGCGTGGCCTATGTCAGCAACGTGGGCGGGAAGTCGCAGTATCGGCTGACGAGCGGCACGATCGATGGCAGCTATTGGGGGCTGCAAGGCTCGGAGGACCTCGGCGGCGGCGCGCGCGCCATCTTCCGGCTGGAGCGCGGGTTCTCGTCGGTATCGGGAGAGGGCTTGAACGATCATCCGATGTACGTCGGACTCGGCACCGACACGCTCGGCACGGTGACGTTCGGGCATCAATACGATTCTATCCACGATTACCTCGCGCCATTCACGTTGACAGGTGGCACTGGCGGCACCGCGTTCGCCCATTTGCTCGATAACGACAACGCCAACAATTCGTACCTTGCCGCGAATTCCGTGAAGTACACGAGCGCTTCCTATGGCGGCCTGAGCTTCGGCGGGTTGTACGCGTTCTCTAATGCCGCCGGCCGGTTTGCGGAGAATCGCGCGTACAGCATCGGCGCGAACTATTCGCTCGGGTCGTTCAGCGCGGGCGCTGCCTATCTGCATAACAACGGACGCGGCGACACCACGAGCGGCGCGTACGACGCATTGGCGCTTCCCGGCGCGGCCAGCACGGTCTACTCGGCGAACGTTCAGCAGCAGAATACTTTCGGCGTGGGCGCAAACTATGAACTCGGTGCGGTCACGCTGGGCGGCGCCTTTTCACGCACCGTCAATTCTGGCGTAACCGATGCCGACACCGGCAACGTCATGCCATCGCTCGGGCTGAACAACTACGAGATCAACGGCATTTACAAGCTCACGCAGTCCATTGCGATAGCGGGCATGTATGTTTATACCAGCGGCGGCGGTGCGCACTGGCATGAGGGCGCGCTGCAGGTGGATTATCTGCTGTCGAAACGCACCGATGTTTATCTCGAATCGATTTACCAGAGATCATCGTCGCAGGCGCCAGCGGTGGTTTATGGCAATGATCCGTCGAGCGGCCGAAATCAGTTGATGTTCACGACGGGAATACGTCATCGTTTTTAAATGTGGTGCTGCACATTTTCACGTAATTCGAACGATTATTACGCTCGTAATTGCGATGCTGTTTATCGCATCGCAAAGTCTCGTTGCCCAAAGATTCATGGCGATATGCGCAATTCAAATTGCAGCGGTTGTCGTGCAGCGCGAGATTGGCAAGAGAATTCCGTGCGATCCGCCGTTGGTCTGCCATGCAATACCGGCGCGTCGGATTTTTGTCGACATCCGCTGCGGCGACTCGCGCAATAGCCTGTTTCTCAATTTCCCCAAGATCCACATCGCGGATTTGCGATAATCACCCATTTTCCCGCTCGAACTCGCCTTACAGTTATTTGACTTTTTCCTGATCACCCTTTGAAGCGACGTTTCTCGCGCCGCTGATTCGCCCATCGTTGTTCAAGGATTTATCGATGATTACTCGCCCGCCCGGCACGTCTGAGACGCGCTCGTTCACCACGGTTTTTTTGATCGAGATGTGGGAGCGTTTTGGTTATTACGGCATGGCTGCGTTGCTCGTACTGTTCATGATTGACAAGATCGGTTTCGCCGACGAGCACGCCAATCTCACATGGGGCGCATTTACCGCGCTGGTTTTCTCCGCGCCGTCCATAGGCGGCTGGATTGGCGATAAAGTGCTCGGCGCGCGGCGCACGATGACGCTTGGCGCAATCGTGCTTGCACTCGGTTATTTCATGCTGGCACTGCCATACGACGCGCTCGGGTTCATGTATGCGTCGCTTGGCGTGATCGTCGTCGGTAATGGGCTTTTCAAGTCGAATGCGGCGAATCTCGTGCGACGTATTTACGAAGGCGATATCGCACGTATCGACAGTGCGTTCACCATTTACTACATGGCGGTGAATATCGGCTCGACCTTTTCGATGCTCGCCACGCCGTGGATCAAAGATCACTGGGGCTGGCACGCGGCCTTTGCGGTGTGCTGCGGCGGCATGCTGCTCGGACTTCTGAATTTTGCGCTGATGCGACGCACGCTCGCGCATATCGGCTCGGCGCCCGACGAAGCGCCTTTGAACTGGAGGCGTTTGTTCGCGGTCATCGGCGGCGGCGTCATGTTGGCGCTGGCAACGGTGTTCATCCTGCAGCACAAGGCCGTGGCCGTGACGTGCGTGTATGGCGCGGGCGTCGCGATTCTCGCGATCTTCGGCTACATGCTGAGCGTGTGCGATCGTAGCGAGCGCGCGGGACTCGTCGCCGCGCTGATCCTCGTGTTTCAGGTCATCCTGTTCTTCGTGTTCTATCAGCAGATGTCGACGTCGCTCACGCTGTTCGCCCTGCGCAATGTCGATCCTTCGTTCTCCATTGCAGGCCGGCATCTCTTCAGTTGGAGCGCGGCGCAGTTTCAGGCGCTCAATCCGATCTGGATCATGCTGCTGAGTCCTATGCTCGCGCTGGCCTATACACGCCTCGGGCGTAGCGGCCGCGACATTTCCGTTGCGGCGAAGTACGCCCTTGGCTTTGTCGTCGTGGCGATTGGCTTTTTCGTCTTCGGATTGAGCGGGCGCTACGCGGTGGAAGGGCGCGTGTCGTCGTGGTTCATGGTGGCGGGGTACGGACTCTACTCGCTCGGCGAGTTGCTGGTGTCGGGCCTTGGTCTCGCGATGATCGCGCGTTACGTGCCGGCACGCATGAGCGGCTTCATGATGGGCGCGTATTTCGTGGCGACGGGCGTGTCGCAGTATCTTGGCAGCTTGGTCGCCAATCTGGCGCGCATGCCGAACGGCAGTCTCGATGCGGTGCAGTCGTTGCCGCTTTATACGCATCTATTCTTCGGACTGGGATGGCTTGCGACGGCCGGCGCGGCCATCGCATTCATCTTGCTGCCGTTGCTCAATAAGCTTTCGCGGGAGCACCATCGAGCGTTGCATTCTGGCGAAGAAACGCACGCAAGCGAAACACTTCTGCGTGTTTCATCGACTTGATGAAAACTCCGTTTGACGTAGCGAGCAAATTGCGCCTATAATTCAATTCTTCAGACGCGGGGTGGAGCAGTCTGGCAGCTCGTCGGGCTCATAACCCGAAGGTCGTAGGTTCAAATCCTACCCCCGCAACCAAGTTTCAAAGCAAAGAGCCCGGTTAAAGCCGGGCTCTTTGCTTTTGTGCGTTTGTTTGGCTTTTGTGCGCCGTTATCCTGATTGCAAGGCAAAACCAAAACACAATTCCGCGTCGAAAAATTCATCCCCGACAAGCACGAAAAGCCTGCATGAGAATTCACTCATGCAGGCTTTGTGCATTCTTGCCAGCCGTTGTCCGAAGGACGCACGTCGAGTGCGCGTACCACCCGCGAGCTTTCGCACCGATGACCAGACGGCCACTCAAGAGCGAAACCGCGACTAATCAGACTCAGGCTATGACCGGCTATCGGGCCGCTGTACCAGACAACTCAAACGACTCCAAACAGCTTTGATGCAGGCGAGGGCTCAAGCCCCACGTCGATCAATAGAATTTCTTCGGCAATTGCGCGCGACGGATCTGCTTGCGCAGGCGAGCGACAGCAGCAGCTTTCTTGCGCTTGCGCTCGGTGGTCGGCTTTTCATACGCCATGCGCGACTTGAGTTCTTGAATCAGGCCCGTGCGCTCGACGGTACGGCGAAAACGGCGCATGGCGACGTCGAAAGGCTCATTCTCTTTCAGCAGTACTTTTGTCATTGAATTCTCGGTTGATCTGGCCCTGCCAGAATTTAGGGCAAAGCGCAATTGTACACTTTTTGAGAGCCGGCCTGCATCCTCTTTCCACTCGGACATGCTTGGTGGCGACTCGGGATATTCATCGTAGGTCGTTGAATCGAGACGACAATCCCGGAATACCCGGGTTCGCGGAGTCAGAATCCGCGCGAGCGTGAAGGGCGCGGCGAAGGCACCATCTCACGCGCTTCGGGCTGCTCGATCACCACATCCGACGTCGCAAGCGCCACGCACGGCAGAACCCAGCGTTCGGCTTTTTCTTCCGCAGTCAGCCCTGGCCACTCTATTCGATACCGCACGTCGCCTTCGATCAGGCGGCACATGCACGCGCGGCACGTGCCGTTACGGCAGGAACTCGGCAGCGCCACGCGTGCCTTTTGCGCGGCTTCGAGCAGCGAGACGTTTTCATCGACCGGGACGACGAACCCGGCCGGCTCGACGCGCATTACGAACGCGCTCAAGTGCGCACCTCGACATTCGCGCGGCCATGGGTGAGGTCGCGCAATTCGGCGGCAGCGGGTTCGCGTGCGACGGCCGCCATCTTGACGACGAGCCGCACGCGCATGCCGTAGGCGCTTTCCACGAGTTCGGCGGCGTTCTGTTCGATCCAGCGTCGCACGCGCGCTTCATCGGCGTAATCGATGTCGATCTCGACGACTCCTTGCTCGATGCGCTCCACACGCTCGGCCAGTTGCATGGCGCTGGCGATGGCATCGGTGTAGGCGCGCACGAGCCCGCCCGTGCCGAGCTTGATGCCGCCGTAGTAGCGCACGACGGCGGCGAGCACGCCATCGACTTCGTGATGGCGCAGCACTTCGAGAATCGGGCGGCCTGCCGTACCAGATGGCTCGCCGTCGTCGGACATGCCCGACTGGCCGCCCGCCAAGAGCGCCCAGCAGACATGCGTCGCCGATGGGTGCTCCGCGCGCAGCCGTTCGAGTTCGCGCATGGCCGCGTCGCGGTCGGCGACGGGAATCGCGAGCGCGATGAAGCGGCTTTTGCGGATATCGATTTCAGCGCTGACGGCGGAGGCGAGTGTGTAGGTCGGCAAGGCGTGCTCAACTCTTCCCGTCGATGACCGGCGCCGACGCATCGAGCGCACGTTGCATCAGCACGGAATCGACCCATCGGCCATGCTTGAAGCCGACATCGCGCAGCACGCCCACATGTCCGAAGCCGAGACGCGTATGCAACGCAATCGACGCCGCGTTGCCGCTGTTGCCGATGACCGCGACCATCTGACGCCAGGGCCCGGCCTCGCATCTGTCGATCAGCGCGCTGAGAAGCGTGTAGCCGAGACCGCGGCCATGAAAGCCCTCGGCGATATAGATGGAGTCTTCGATCGTATGCCGATACGCCGAGCGCGCCCGATAAGCCGACGCATAGGCATATCCGGCCACTTCGCCATCGATCTCGGCGACGAGATAAGGCAAGCCCGCAGCCACGATGGCCGCCTGACGCGAACGCATCTCATCGGGCGATGGCGGGACTTCCTCGAAGGTGGCGAGCGCATGGTCGACGTAATGCGCATAGATGCGCGCGATGGCGTCGAAATCGCCGGATGCGGCGTCGCGAATAATCGGCGCGGTGGCGCTCTGTGCGTTCATCGTCGTTTCTGGAGCAAAAGTGATAGGCGGATTCTCGCACGACCGGCCGAGGCAAAAAAAGGGCCTGCGGGCCGTGCGCCAACCCACCAAGCCGGCGACTTATAGGTTAAAGAAAGCGTTGAACCGGGCGGGCGCTGCCCCCTACACTTAGTCGTCTGTCCGGGACGGCGGACGGCGCCGCCCTGCGCGCGCCCCGCCGAGTCGAGCATCCGAACGAAAAACGCGCTCAAAGCGCGTGCGGCGTAAGACCAGTATCACCCAACGCGCCGCGGACCATAACATGCAATGAACAAATTCCAACGTGGGGCGCTGGCGGCGCTTCTGATCGTCATCGTGGTGACTGCGGCGCTCGCACCGGCGGGCATCGGCTTTTTATTGGCGGAGCGCAGCCGCCGGCAGGAGCGAGTCGAATTGCTGAACACCGCCGCCGCCGCCGCGCTGTTTCGGGCGGAAGACGTGACGCGCCGCCTGTCGGGCGCGCTCGGCGAAATCGGCAAGGTGAGCGCCACGCCATGCTCGACGATCTATCTCCACGAACTCAGGCGCATCGCGCTGACACATACCCAAGTGCGCGATGCGGGCGCCTACGATCACGACGGCCGCTGGCAATGCTCGTCGCTTCTGGGCGCGGTGTCGGCGGGCACGCTCGAAGGGCTCACGCTACCGGCTCCGGACTGGCGTTCGCGCGACGGCGTGAGCGCCTGGTATGCGCTCTCGCGTTTGCCGGGCGGCAAGGAGTCGCTCGTCATGGGCCGCGACGGTTTCTACGTCGCCGCCGATCCTTCGCTTTATCTCGATGGTCGCGACAACGCGAGCGCGCCCGCGAGTCTCGCGGTCATCAACACCGAAGCGAGCCGCGTGATCGCGCGCACGCCCGCCACCGATACCGCCGCCATCCTCGCCGTTTATCGCACACCATCGCCCGGGCCTGACTGCGCGTCGTGGGTCGTGCGCCGGTCCGTGTCGCTGCCGCTCGCGGTGGTCGTGAGCGCGCCGCATCAGACCTTCAGGCAGCGTGTCTCCACCTTGCCGTGGGGATGGCTGCTTGGCGGCATGGGCGCGGGTCTCGCGTGCGCGGCCTGGGCCGCATGGTTCATCGTGAGAAGGCTCTCGCCGCGCGGTCAGTTGAGCGACGCGGTGCGGCGGCATCAGTTCATCGTCGCGTATCAGCCTATCGTCGATCTCACCACGCGGCGTTGCGTCGGCGCGGAAGCACTCGTGCGCTGGAAGCATCATGACCGGATCGTGCGGCCGGATCACTTCATTCCGCTCGCGGAGCATGGCGGGCTGATCCAGGCCATCACCGATCAGGTGCTCGACACCGTGCTCTTCGAACTCGGCGAGTTTCTCAAGCGCTATCGCGATTACTACGTGTCCGTGAATCTGTCCGTGCCGGATCTCACGACGCACCGTTTTCTCGACGTGCTGCGCCCGGCGGTGGCGCGGGTCGGCGTGCGGCCGCAGCAGATTCGCATCGAAGCGACCGAGCGCAGTTTCCTCGATGCCGCCGCCGCGAAGGAAGTCATCAGCGCGTTCCGCGATGCGGGGCACGCGGTCTATCTCGACGACTTCGGCACCGGTTATTCGAGCCTGTCGCACTTGCAGAATTTTCGCGTGGATGGCCTGAAGATCGACAAATCGTTCGTCGATACCATCGGTCAGGACGCGGCATCGAGCAGCGTGGCCTCGCATATCGTCGACATGGCCGAGACGCTCGACGTGCAGGTGATCGCCGAGGGCATCGAGCGCGAGGAACAGGCGGCGTATCTGCAAGCGCGGGGCGCGAAGTTCGGTCAGGGCTGGCTCTTCTCGCCGCCGCTCTCGGCTGCCGAGTTCATCCGCTACGCAAGCAGGACGCGCGGACACTGAGCGGGTTGGAATCGCCGGTATCGTCCTCATCTGGTGGGCTGACCTCAAGGAGCCACGACCATGAACGACCAGACAGCAAGCGCTTTTCTTCGCGATGTCCGTCATCCGCTGCTCACGCTTCATCGCAGCGTGCTCGCGCACATGCGCGCGCGCCACGAGGCCGAGTTCGGCGCGGTGTCGCCCGGCGAGTTCCTGCAGATCGTGATCAACGGTTCGGCTTATAAATGGCTCTCGCCCTTGTCGGCCGTGATCGCCGCCATCGACGACGTCCTCGACGACCGTGAAGCCACGCCCGAGGCGCGCATCGAGCACGCGAAAGCGGTGGCCGCGATGTTCCGCGCCGAAACTCGCGACGCCGCCTTCGCCGAACGTTTCCTGCCGCTGCTGCAGGAAAGCGCCGATATCGCGGTGGCCAACGGCCAGGTCGCGCAACTCGTGCGCGCGCTGCCAGCGGATTGAACGCGACGCGGCCACGATAGGTCATCGTCTGGACGCCGACGCGTCTATCGAAAATGCGACCTGAAAGCGCGATTTTTCAACCTCATGCGTGCGTGGGTTCCGATCCGCGCTCGCGTACGCAGCGGCGTCTCGACTGCCTTCACACACGGATGCTGCATCGCAATACAAGCCAGCTTGCGCTTTGAGCGATTATTTTTAGCTTGCGAGGATCGCCGCCAATCGAAGAACAAATTGGAGGCGCTCCTTGTCTTTACACGGTTTCGGTCCGCTCCTATGGGCGGGCGCCAGGGAAACGCTCGCGCTCGCGGTGCTGTCGCTTCTCGTGGCGGTGCTGCTCGGACTTGCGGGCGCGACGGCCAAGTTGTCGCGGCATGGGGCGCTGCGCGCTATCGCCACCGCCTACACGACACTCATCCGCTCCGTTCCCGATCTCGTCCTCATGCTGCTCTTGTTCTACAGCATTCAGATCGCGATCAATCGCGTCACCGATGCCTTCGGCTGGGACCAGTTCGACATGGACCCCTTCACGGCCGGCGTGCTGACGCTCGGGTTCATCTACGGCGCGTACTTCACCGAGACCTTTCGCGGCGCGTTCCTCGCCGTGCCGCGCGGCCAGCTCGAAGCGGGTAGCGCCTACGGCATGAGCGGCATGCGCGTGTTCGGCCGCATTCTTTTTCCGCAGATGATGCGCTTTGCGTTACCGGGCATCGGCAACAACTGGCAGGTGCTGGTGAAGGCGACCGCGCTCGTGTCGATCATCGGGCTCGCGGATGTCGTCAAGGCGGCGCAGGATGCGGGCAAGAGCACCTTCGACATGTTCTTCTTCATCCTCGTCGCGGCGCTGATCTATCTCGCGATCACGAGCGCTTCGAATCTGGTGCTGATGGCGCTGGAACGCCGCTATTCCATTGGCGTGCGGCACGCCGAACTTTGACCACTCACGCTCGCCATGATCCAGATCCTTGCCGAATACTGGCGCCCGTTCCTGTACTCCGACGGCATGCGCGCGTCGGGTCTCGTCGTCACGTTGTGGCTGCTGGCGGCATCGATCGCGACGGGCTTTTGCGCCGCCGTGCCGCTCGCCTGCGCGCGCGTGTCGAAGCGCCGCTGGCTCTCGACGCCCGTGCGTCTCTACACCTACGTGTTTCGCGGCACGCCGCTCTACGTGCAGTTGCTGCTGCTCTACACGGGCATGTACAGCCTCGAATTCGTGCGCTCGCAGTCGCTTCTCGAAGCGTTCTTCAAAAGCGGCTTCAATTGCGCGATCCTCGCCTTCGCGCTCAATACCTGCGCCTACACGACCGAGATCTTCGCGGGCGCGATTCGCGCGATTCCGCACGGCGAAGTGGAAGCGGCGCGCGCCTACGGCATGAGCGGCTTCACGATGTATCGCCGCGTAATCTTGCCATCCGCGCTGCGCCGCGCCTTGCCTTTGTACAGCAACGAGGTGATCCTGATGCTGCATGCCACGACGGTCGCGTTCACCGCCACCGTGCCCGACGTCCTGAAGGTCGCGCGAGACGCCAACTCCGCCACGTATCAGTCGTTCGAATCGTTCGGCATTGCGGCGCTGTTGTATCTCGCGATTTCGTTCGCGCTCGTGGCCGCGTTCCGGCGCGCGGAGCGGCGCTGGCTCGGCTATTTGAGACCGGCGAGCCGTTGACGAGCGGTAAAATCCGAAGCCATGCATCACGACAAGCCATCATCCGAGGAGAAAGCGTTGGAGCCTACCGCCAAAGACGTCGCGACCAAGCTCGTCGCCAGTGACATTCACAAGCGCTACGGCGACAACGAAGTGCTGAAGGGCGTGTCGCTCTCGGCGCGCGCGGGCGATGTCATCAGCATCATCGGCGCGAGCGGTTCGGGCAAGAGCACGTTCCTGCGCTGCATCAACTTTCTGGAGAAGCCCAACGCGGGGCAGATCGTCGTCGACGGCGAACCCGTGCGCACGAAGGCGGACAAGGCCGGCAATCTCGATGTCGCCGATCACAAGCAGTTGCAGCGCGTCCGCACCAAACTCGCGATGGTGTTTCAGCACTTCAATTTGTGGTCGCACATGACCGCCATCGAAAACGTGATGGAAGCACCCATCCACGTCCTCGGATTGTCGAAGAAGGAAGCCGAGGACCGCGCGCGTACGTATCTGGAGAAAGTGGGTTTGCCGCCGCGCGTGGAGAAGCAGTATCCGTCGCATTTGTCGGGCGGCATGCAGCAGCGCGTGGCGATTGCGCGCGCGCTTGCCATGCATCCCGATGTCATGCTCTTCGACGAACCTACGTCCGCGCTCGATCCCGAACTCGTCGGCGAAGTGCTGAAGGTCATGCAGAAGCTCGCGGAGGAAGGCCGCACGATGATCGTCGTCACGCACGAGATGGGCTTCGCGCGCAACGTGTCGAATCACGTGATGTTTCTGCATCAGGGACGCACCGAGGAAGAGGGCGCACCCGCCGATGTGCTGAGCGCGCCGAAAAGCGACCGCCTGCGTCAATTCCTGTCCGGCAGTCTCAAGTAAGGTGGGGCTGTCGCCGCCGGGTTCCGCGGGCTCGTCCGGGCCGTTGCAGGTCGTGATCGTGGCGCTGCCGCCGGTATCCATGAGCGGCATCGCGCCGATCATCGACAGTCTTCTGCTCGCCAACGAGATCGACGGGCACAGGCTTTACGAATGGCGGATCTGTTCGTGGGACGGCCGGCCGGTGCCGCTCTCGGGCGGCGCGCACATGCCCGCCGATTGCGCCTTCAACGACGCGGTGCAGTGCGACTGGCTCATCGTGATCTCGGAGCGCTACCAGCAGTTCGCCGACTACCGCCTCTTTCTGGCAAGCCTCGCGCGCGTGGCGCCCCGCACGCCGCTCGTTTCCGGCATCCATCACGGTGTCTGGTGGCTCGCCATGGCGGGACAACTCGCGCAGTATCGCGTCGCGGTGAACTGGGAAACGTATCAGCAATTCACCGAGCAGTTCGAGCGCGCCATCGTCTCGCAGCAGATCTTCGAGATTGACCGGAATCGCGCGACCTGCGCGGGCGGGCAAGCGAGCATCGACTTCATGCTGGCGATGATCGCGCGCGATCACGGCCAGGATCTTGCCGAACGCATCGCCGATTCGCTTGGCGTCGGCGTGTTGCGCGCGGGCACGGAGCGGCAGCGCATTCCGTTCGTGACCGCGCCGGGCGAGCGTCATCCGCGTCTGAACGACGCCTTGCAGCTCATGGAAGCGAATATCGAAGACCCGCTCGCCACCGATGAAATCGCAAACCTCATCGGCATTTCGCGGCGGCAGCTCGAACGGCTGTTCCGCCAATACCTCGGCGCGATGCCATCGAAGTACTACCTCAATCTGCGGCTCACCAAGGCGCGCACGCAATTGCAGCGCACGAGCAAGTCGGTCGTGCAAATCAGTCTCGCATGCGGCTTTTCTTCAGCGGCGCATTTTTCGAATGCTTATCGCGACCGTTTCGGCGTGACGCCGCGCGAGGAGCGCCGCAACTGGATCGAGAAGCAGCGCGGCGGCGTGGTCGACGAACCGCGCGGCGGCGCGCTCATCGAACCGCCCGATGACAGCGGCCAGCATAATTGACGAGGTGCCTCGCGGCGCACGCCATCGACCGAAACGGAGCCTGTCCGCCGGTCAATGGACGCATCGAGCGAATCACGAAGTTTTGCACCGCCGCTTTTTTTACAAAGTCGCCGCCGGCAAGGTATAGACGCTCGTTTTTCTCATTTGCATCGTGTACTTGGTCGTCATTCCATCCGGCCCCGACTTGGGATCGCTCAACGTTCCTTTTTCCGCCAGGACGCGGACCGAGACGGTGCCGTTCATGTCCTTGGAGATGACCGCTTCTCCAGTGCCTACCACGCTCTTCGAGTTGTCGGGTTCGAAGTAGTCGAACATCGACATTCGTTCGACGGAGTTGCCAGTACTCGGATTCGTTAGGCTTCCGGATTTGCCGTTATAAACGATTACCGAGAATGGATACTTATTGCCGACGTTCATCAGGTCTTGACCGCCGGGCGAGGCAGAAGCAACGACCGGGCTATCTGGGCGCATTGCGTTGTGCGCCCGGACGATTTCAGCGGCGCCGTCCGCAGAGGTCGTCCATCCTGGACCCGCGCGATTGGTGCCGGCGTGGTATGCATAAAAGTTCCGTCCGTCCGATGCCATCACCACGGAACATCCGGACAGGGTGCCTGCAGTCACGAGGACGGTTCCCCCGCGCGGAATCTTCGAGTACGGCACCGCGATGGCACCGACTCCCTCCCGGCCATTGTCGATACTGATGATCTGATCGGTGTTCTTGAGCGAAACGCCTTTCTTGTCCCAATAAGTGCCGGTGAACATCTTCATTTTGCTGTCGTACGAGGTCGCATCCTTCGTCTCGCCTACGTTCAGCACGTCGCGACGTTGATCGTATCGCGCTTCGGTGGCGTCCATCGGCGCGGCCATGTCGGAGACGTCTCTGTCGTGCCGATAGTATTCGAACCGGACGCGTAAAGAATTCATTCGTTGCTGTTCGGCCGCCTGATCGGTGGGTGCACGTAATTTGAGCGGGCCTTTTCCGGCCAATTTCTCGACATCGCGCTGGCCGAGCTGGCGGGCAGGCGGCCGTGTTGTGCTGCCGCCCCCGGCTGCCGAAACGCCGGAGGTACTGGGTTGTTCCGGGCGCATGCGCGGTGGTTTGGTCGGCCCCAACAGGTACCCGATGCGCCCGTCCCGGAGCTGTACAGGCGGCTTGACGAACGGCGTCGAAGGTGTTGCAGGCGGCGTCTCGTTTCGTGCGCTTTGCACGGCTCCCAAGTTCGGCCGCACGTTCAGCTCGTTGAGCAACTCGTGCGCCAATGCTCTCGTAAGTGGCTTTCCTTCTAAGACTTGATTCAAGCCGCCAGTTAACATACCGGCAACTTTCATGGCCCAGCCAGCAGGCGTCAATGCCATGAACTGGTCCGCCACGCCGGTATACCGTTCTATGGTCGATGCCTCTTCGGGAGTAAGCGCTTCTCCTCTTGCCAGCTTCTTACCGAGATCCTGCGAGCTTTTTACGAAGGACGTGAGGGGATTTTTGAGAGCCTCGGACGTCATTTCGAGAACTTCGGCTTGCGTATAGTCCGTCCGGATAATCGGCCCGCCTACATAGCTGATCTGCACTTCGTCTTGAGTATGGGTGGACGGTGTGTCCAGCATGCTCTTGAGCGCGGGATCGATACGCGCGAGATATTCCGTCGCGACAGCGAACCGCCTTAGAGCGACGATTTCGTCCGCCGTTAGCTCCTGATGAGCCTGCAATTTGCCTTCTATCGCGAGAACGTTATTTCCCAGCATGCCGAATCGATTGGTGATAGTCTGCGCGACCAAGTCGGGGCGAAGCGTGAGCCAGCTTCCTCCCTTCGCGGAGACGGAATATCCGTTTGGCGTATAACGCGTGAATACGTTCTGCCCGTGAAAGGTGGGTGGCGTTGCTGGCGGCGTTTGCGGGCCTCCCGTCGTGCCTGCGCTCCCAGGCGGAGTATTTTCGCTTCCCACGGGGGGCGGCGGGGCCGCCAGCGCTCTCGTACCGGCCGGTATTAGCGATTCCGGCGGCAAGCCGCTCGTATCTCGCGTCAGCTCATCATTCGATACGCCGTACATATACCCAGTTTGCGAATTTACCTGCATACGGACCTCCTCAACGAGTTGTGGTCAATCCTTTTGTTACAGATCGAGCGTACGAGATGAGGTACGGCGGGGGTAATACGCGATCAATGCGCCGGATAAATCGCGCAATCCTGCGATAGGGAAGCGTGCTCCAAGGCATTGCGCTTCGGTCTTGCACGCGCCGTTCCGCGAAAAGCCCTCGAAGCATGTCGCGAACGCGCAAGACGGATGGCGCGCGATTGCCTAATATCGGAGACATTGCAATGGCAGACGACGAGCACAGCATGAGCGAGATCAAGGTAAGCCGCGATACGTTCGACGAAGTCATGGTGCCGGTGTTTTCGCCGGCGAGTTTCGTGCCGGAAAAAGGCCGCGGCTCGCGCGTGTGGGATACCGAAGGAAAAGACTACATCGACTTCGCGGGCGGCATAGCGGTCACGGCGCTCGGTCATGCGCATCCCGAACTGCTCAAGGTCTTGCACGAGCAGGGCGAGAAGCTCTGGCATATCGGCAACGGCTACACCAACGCGCCGGTGTTGCGCCTCGCGAAACGCCTCACGGAACTCACTTTCGCGGATCGCGCGTTCTTCGCCAACTCGGGCGCCGAAGCCAACGAAGCCGCGCTCAAGCTCGCGCGCCGTTATGCCATCGACACATTCGGTCCGGAGAAGATCGGCATCGTCTCGTTCACGCAATCGTTTCATGGCCGCACTTTCTTCACGGTGAGCGTGGGCGGCCAGCCGAAATACGCGGAAGGCTTCGGGCCGCAGCCGCAAGGCATTCGGCATCTGCCGTATAACGATCTCGCGAAGGCCGTCGAAGCCATCGGTCCGGACACGTGCGCGGTGATCGTCGAGCCGGTGCAAGGCGAAGGCGGCGTGCTGCCCGCCGATCCCGCGTTCCTCGAGGGTCTGCGCCGAGCCTGCGACAAGCACGGCGCACTCCTGATTTTCGATGAAGTGCAGACGGGCGTCGGCCGCACGGGCACGTTCTACGCATACATGCAGTATGGCGTGACGCCCGACATTCTCACGAGCGCGAAGGCGCTGGGCAACGGTTTTCCCATCGGCGTGATGCTGACCACCGAAGCGATCGCAAGCCATTTCTCGGTCGGCGTGCACGGCACGACGTATGGCGGCAATCCGCTTGGCGCGTCGATTGCGGAAAAGGTCGTCGAACTGATCAGCGATCCAAAGGTGCTCGCAGGCGTGGAAGCGCGCAGCCGCGCGATCAAGGCGCATCTGCAGCGGATTGGCGAGCGCTTTAACATGTTCAGGGAGATTCGCGGTCGCGGTCTTCTGATCGGCGCGGAACTCAACGACGCTTACAAGGACCGCGCGAAGGACGTGCTCAATGCGGCAGCGGCGAATGGCGTGATCATGCTGATCGCCGGCCCCAACGTGCTGCGTTTCGCGCCGTCGCTCATCATGCCGATGGCCGATCTCGACGAAGGCTTCGCGCGTATCGAGCAGGCAATCGGCCAGCTCGTGGGCGCGTCCGCCGTCACTCGCTAATAGGACCCGATGATGCTATTCGTTCGTCCCGCAAGACTCTCCGATCTCGACGAGCTCGAACGGATGGCGCGTGCGGCGCAACCCGTGCTGCATTCGCTGCCGCGCGACCGCCGCGCGCTCGAAACGCGCGTTGCGCTCTCGGAAGATTCGTTTCGCGCCGAGGTGGATTTGCCCGGCGAGGAGTTCTATCTCTTCGTGATGCAGGATTCGGCGACGGGCAAGCTGCTCGGGACATCGAGCATCGTCGCGTCGGCAGGGTACTCGGAGCCGTTCTACGCGTTTCGTAACGACGCGCTGATCCACGCATCCCGCGAACTCAAGGTGAATCGCAAGATTCACGCGCTCACGATGTCGCACGAACTCACGGGCAAGAGCCGTCTCACGGGCTTTTATATCGATCCGTCGCTGCGCACGCCCGAAGGCGAAGCGGCGGCGCATTTGCTGTCGCGCTCGCGCATGTTGTATATCGCCGCGAACCGCAAGCGCTTTTCGAGCGAAGTCTTCTCGCTGATGCTCGGCGTCAGCGACGACACCGGCGCGTCGCCGTTCTGGGAAGCAGTGGGACGCAAGTTCTTCAGCCGCGACTTCGAGCAGGTGGAACTCGAATCGGGTGGACGCAGCCGCACGTTCATTGCCGAAGTCATGCCGAGTTATCCCATCTATGTACCGCTCTTGCCAGGCGAAGCGCAGCGCGTCCTCGGCGAGCCGAACGAAAGCACGCTCCTTGCATACGACATCCATCTGGAAGAGGGCTTCGAGCCCGACCGTTTCGTCGACATCTTCGACGCCGGCCCGGTGTTGACGATAGCCGTGGACAAGAGCGCATCGGCGAGTTCGGGCGAATTGCGCACGGTGCGCGATGGCGCGCTTGCCGGTTCACGCGCCGCGCCGTATCTCGTGGCCGCGGGCGGCGCGCACGAATTTCGCGCGATCGTCGCACCATTGGCGGGCACGCGGTCCGACGGCGCGGCCTTGAGCGCCGACGCGCGCGCGGCGCTCGGCGTGCAGGAGAAAGAGACGGTGCGTGCCGTGCCCTTGCATCAGGCTTCGGGAGAATTGCAATGATCGTCGTGCGCTCTGTGCGGCCGCGAGATGTCGACGCACTCGTCGCGCTGGCCCTCGAAACGGGGCCGGGCCTGACCACCTTCAAGCCGGATCGCGAGGCGCTCGCCGCGCGCGTCGAACGCGCGCGCCGCACGCTTGCGGATGCCGCCGAGGCTTTCGAGGCAGGCTATCTCTTCGTGATGGAAGACACCGCGACGGGCGATATCGCGGGCGTTTGCGGCATCGAAACGGAAGTCGGACTGGAGCAGCCGTTCTACAACTATCGCGTGGCAACGGTCGTGCATGCGAGCAAGGATCTGGGCGTATGGACGCGTATGTCGCTGCTCAACATCTCGCACGACCTCACCGGTTACGCGGAAGTGTGCTCGCTGTTTTTGAGCCCGCGTTATCGCACGGCGGGTGTCGGCGGTTTGCTGTCGCGCTCGCGCTTCATGTTCATCGCGCAATTCACTTCGCGGTTTCCGCAGCGTCTGTGCGCCGAGTTGCGCGGTCACTTCGATGACAACGGCGAGTCGCCATTCTGGAACGCGGTCGGCTCGCATTTTTACCAGATCGATTTCAACGAGGCGGACTATCTCAGCTCGCATGGCAAGAAGTCGTTCGTGGCGGAACTGATGCCACGTTATCCCGTGTACCTCGACTTGTTGCCCGATGCCGCGCGCGATGCGGTCGGCATCACGCATCGCGATACCGCGCCCGCGCGCAAGATGCTCGAAGCCGAAGGGCTGCGCTACGAGAATCACGTCGATATCTTCGATGCCGGTCCCGTGCTCGAATGTCACGTCGCGGATTTGCGCACGGTGCGTGAAAGCGTGCTGGCCGAAGTGAGGATCGGCGTGCGCGATGCCGCCATCGAAAGCGATGCGCGCAGTCTCGTATCGAACACGCTGCTGGAAGGGTTCCGCTGCGGCGCGACCGTCGGCGCGGTCGATGACGGCAAGTTCCTGCTGACTCAGGAAGAAGCCGATGCCCTGCGCGTAACCGCAGGCGATGCCGTGCGCGTGCTCACGTCTTATCCGCGCGCCAAGTAAAGAGAAACGACATGACTATCCAGAATCAGTTGTATATAGGCGGCGAGTGGCTGGAAGGCAAGGGTGCGGCGTTCGCCTCGCGCAACCCGGCGACGGACTCGGTCGTCTGGCAAGGCAACAGTGCTTCGGCCGACGATGTCGAGCGCGCGGTTTCATCGGCGCGGCGCGCGTTTGCGTCCTGGTCGGCGGTGAGTTTCGATGAACGCGTCGCCATTGCGCGCCGCTTCGCCGCGTCGTTGAACGAGAACAAGGAAGCGCTCGCCGACGCCATCGGCCGCGAGACCGGTAAGCCGTTGTGGGAAGCGCGCACCGAGGTGGCTGCGATGGCCGCCAAGGTCGATATCTCCGTGCAGGCCTATCACGAGCGCACCGGCGAGAAGCGCGCACCCATGGCCGATGGCATCGCCGTGTTGCGGCATCGGCCGCATGGCGTCGTCGCCGTGTTCGGGCCGTACAACTTTCCGGGGCATCTGCCCAATGGTCATATCGTGCCGGCGCTCATTGCGGGCAACGCGGTCGTGTTCAAGCCTTCGGAACTCGCGCCGGGCGTGGCTGCAGCGACGGTCGCTTTGTGGAGCGAAGCAGGCTTGCCCGCCGGCGTGTTGAATCTGGTGCAGGGCGAGAAGGACACGGGCGTGGCGCTGGCGAATCATCGGCAAATCGACGGGCTTTTCTTCACCGGCAGTTCGGATACGGGCACGCTGTTGCATCGCCAGTTCGGTGGGCGGCCGGAGATCGTGCTCGCGCTGGAAATGGGCGGCAACAATCCGCTCGTCGTCGCGCATACGGACGACGCGGACGCCGCCGTGCATCACACCATTCAATCGGCGTTCTTGTCGGCGGGGCAGCGCTGCACGTGCGCGCGCCGTCTCTTCGTTCCCGACGATGCCTTCGGCGAGCGCTTCATGCAGCGCTTCGCCGAAGTGAGTGCGAACATTCGCGTTGGCGCTTACGACGAAGATCCGCAGCCGTTCATGGGCGCGGTGATCTCGGCGCGCGCGGCGGCGCGGCTCGTCAAGGCGCAGGCGCATCTGATCGAAGCGGGCGCGGCGCCCGTGCTCGAGATGAAGCAGCGCGCGGCGCATCTGGGCTTCGTCACGCCGGCTATCCTGGATGTGACCCACGCGGCCGACGTTCCCGACGAAGAGCATTTCGGGCCGCTCGTGCAGGTCACGCGCTACCGGACTTTCGACGAGGCCATCGAACGCGCGAACGATACGGCCTACGGTCTCTCGGCAGGCTTGCTCGCCGACGACGAAGCCGTGTGGACGCACTTTCAGCGCACCATCCGCGCGGGCATCGTCAACTGGAACCGGCCGACCAACGGCGCTTCGTCGGCGGCGCCGTTCGGCGGCATCGGGCGCTCGGGCAATCAGCGGCCGAGCGCGTACTATGCGGCGGATTACTGTTCGTACCCGATGGCATCGGTGGAAAGCGCGCAATTGCAGATGCCCGCGAGCGTGTCGCCGGGACTCACGTTCTAAAGAACCGCGAAGGATCAAGGATGTCTTCATTCGAAGCAAACTTCGACGGGCTGGTCGGCCCGACGCACAACTACGCGGGGCTGTCGTTCGGCAACGTCGCGTCGCGCAGCAACGAGAAGTCGGTGGCGAACCCGAAGGCCGCCGCGAAGCAGGGCTTGCGCAAGATGAAGCGGCTGGCGGATCTCGGCTTTAAGCAAGGCGTCTTGCCGCCGCTCGAACGGCCTTCCGTGCGTCTTCTGCGCGATGTCGGCTTTTCCGGCGACGATGCCACGGTCATCGCGCGCGCCGCTCGCGAAGCGCCCGAACTGCTGGCGGCGGCCAGTTCCGCATCGGCGATGTGGACCGCCAACGCCGCGACCGTCAGTCCTTCCGCCGACACCGCCGATGGCCGCGTCCACTTCACGCCCGCGAATCTCGCCGCGAAGCTGCATCGCGCGATCGAGCATGGCGAAACGCGCCGTTCGCTCGCCGCGATCTTCATCGACGAAGCGCGCTTTCGCATTCATCACGCGCTGCCCGGCACGCCCGCGCTCGGCGACGAAGGCGCGGCGAATCACACGCGTTTTGCGCGCGAGTATGGGGAGAAGGGCGTCGAGTTCTTTGTCTACGGACGCAGCGAATATGCGCAGGGACCGCAGCCGCAACGCTATCCCGCGCGGCAGACGCTGGAGGCGAGCCGGGCCGTCGCGCGTCTGCATGAACTCGATGAGTCGGCGACCGTTTTCGCGCAGCAATCGCCCGATGTGATCGATGCCGGCGTGTTCCACAACGATGTCATCGCGGTCGGCAATCGCACGACGCTGTTTTGCCATCAGCGCGCGTTCGTCGATCAACACAACGTGTATGACGAACTGAGCGCGAAGCTCGCGGCGCGTGGCGCGGTCTTCACGGCGCTCGAAGTGCCGGAGAGCGAAGTGAGCGTCGCGGATGCGGTCTCGTCGTATCTTTTCAACAGTCAGTTGCTGTCGAACGTTCAGGGCAAGCAGGTGCTCGTCGTGCCGCAGGAATGCCGCGAGAACGAGCGCGTGGCCGCGTATCTGGATTCGCTGGGCGAGCGATCCACGCCGATCGACGAAGTGCTCGTCTTCGATCTGCGCGAGAGCATGAAAAACGGCGGCGGCCCGGCGTGTTTGCGCTTGCGCGTCGTGCTGAACGACGTGGAGCACGCGGCCGTCAATCGCGATGTCTGGATGAACGACGCGCTCTTCACCCGCCTCGATGCGTGGATCGACACACATTATCGCGATCGCCTCGCGCCCGCCGATCTCGCCGATCCGCAATTGCTCGATCAGTCGCGCACCGCGCTCGATGAATTGACAGCCATTCTCTCGCTCGGATCGATCTATGACTTCCAGCGCTGATGCCTTGCTGCTTAACGATTTCTTGCGCTTCACGCTGTCGGGCGCGCAGCCGTCGCAAACCTTCGGCGTCGCGCCTTCGGGCGTGCGCTGGACCTGGCAGGACGATGGCGTGCTGCTGCTCGAACCCGCGGCGAACGAGGCATCGCAAAGCGTGATTGCATCGGCGGGCATTCACGGCGATGAAACGGCGCCCATCGAAATGCTGTCGCGGCTCGTTGCCGATATCGCGAGCGGCGCGGCGCCACTTGCCGCGCGCATGCTGGTGATTCTCGGCAACATCGAGGCGATGCGCGCGGGTGAGCGGTATATCGACGACGATCTGAACCGGCTTTTTAGCGGCCGCCATGCGAAGTTCACGCAAAGCCGGGAAGCGCCGCGCGCGGCGTCGCTCGAAGCGAGTGCGTTGGCGTTCTTCGAGGGCGTCACGCATGCGCGATGGCATATCGACATGCACACGGCGATACGCGCCTCGGTATTCGAGCAGTTCGCCTTGCTGCCGCACACCGGCGCACCGCTCGCACGCGCGATGTTCGACTGGCTGCGCGATGCGCGCTTGCAGGCGGTGCTTTTGCATCGCGAGAAGAACAATACGTCCTCATACTTCACGGCGCAGGCTTGCAACGCGCTTGCCTGCACGCTGGAGCTCGGCAAGGTGCGTCCGTTCGGCGCGAACGATCTCACGCGTTTTGCGGCATCGGATGCGGCGTTGCGTCGTCTGATAGGCGGTGAGCGGCCGGACGCGGATGCGCCGTTGCGCGTGTTTTCCGTGGTCGCGCAGATCGACAAGCAAAGCGATGCGTTCGTGCTGAACGTAGCTGGCGACGTGCCGAATTTCACGGCGTTTCCGGCGGGCACCGAGCTCGCGCATGACGGGGATTACCGGTATCGCGTATCGCACGATGAAGAGCGGATCGTGTTTCCCAATGCTCGGGTCAAGGCGGGATTGCGCGCGGGGCTGATGGTCGTCGATACGACCGAGGCTACGCTGGCGGCGCTCGATTGAGCGCTGGCGTTTGCGGTGGCGCTTGCACGTTTGTTCGAGCGTCGAGTCGTGCTTGTGGCCACACATCGGTCGCGATTATTGGGCGGCACATCGCCGAGATGTCTATCGAGGTGGGTGGCACGCCTTCGCGATCTGTCGCGTGTTTGCACTTGTGCGTGGGCTTGCCCGTGCGTTTGCGTTTGGGCTCTAGCTTGAGCTTGCAGCACGCACCTGCCCGCGCACCCGGCCGTCCATTTGCACTTGCATGAACGCGACCGCCACTTGCAACTTTCCCGTCCACGTTATCTCCACAGTCCGTCGCCGCGACCGCGCTACAATCGCGGCCCTGTGTTTGATGCGGCGCAGCGATCATCGCCGAGACGTTTGAGCATGGCTTTCCGTGCCGCGATGCTTCGGACGCTGGCGGCATGCGGCATCTAATAGAGACGAACGAATCGAACTGGAAGGAGATGGACTTGATTAAACTGCAATGGCTCAATCGCAGGTTTGCCGCGTTCGCGCTCGTGAGCGTTTCCGCGGCGGCAGGCATGGCAACGCTCGACGCGCATGCCGCCGACAGCATGAAGGAACTGCGCTTCGGCGTGGAGGCGTCTTACGCGCCGTTCGAATCCAAGACGCCGTCGGGTGAACTGACGGGCTTCGATATCGACATCGGCAACGCGGTGTGCGCGAAGCTGAAGACGAAATGCGTGTGGGTCGAAAATTCGTTCGACGGCTTGATTCCGGCCTTGCAGGCGCGCAAGTTCGACGCCATCAACTCCGACATGACGATCACGGACAAGCGGCGCGTCGCGATCGACTTCACCGATCCCATTTATACGATTCCCAACCAGCTCGTCGCGAAGAAGGGCAGCACGATCCTGCCGAGCGTCGTTGGTCTGAAGGGCAAGCGCGTGGGCGTGCTGCAAGGCTCGATTCAAGAGACATACGCGAAGGCGAAGTGGGCGCCGGCGGGGATAGATGTCGAGTCGTATCAGGCGCAGGATCAGATCTACGCGGATCTCGCGACGGGCCGTCTGGATGCCGCGTTCCAAGATGCCGAGGCGGCATCGAAGGGCTTTTTGAAGCAGCCGCAAGGCGCGGGTTTCGCGTTCGCGGGACCGGCTGTGTCGGATGACAAGCTGCTCGGATCAGGCGTCGGCTTCGGCGTGCGCAAGAACGATAAGGCGCTGAAGGATGCGCTCAATCGCGCGCTGAAGGAGTTGAAGGACGATGGGAGCATCGACCGGTTCGCGGCCAAGTATTTCGATGTGAAAGTGGTTTTGAAGTAAGGCTTGGTCTTGCTTGAGAAAGCCCGTTTCTGGCGAAAGCGGAACGGGCTTTTTTGCGGCGGAATAGCTAGCGAATCGCGCAGATGACGCCGAGGTAATCGGCCAATTCTTCTCGACTGATGTTGCCTTCGGCCACATCCACCATTGTTTCGACCAGATCCTCTTCAATGTCTGGCGTCGCGGACAGGTCGTATCCCTGTTCCCCCAGCTACGCCAAGGCACAGACAAGCGCTGTTCGCTTGTTACCGTCGTTGAATACGTGCCCTCGGGCAATGGCCACCGCGTACATCGCTGCAATACCGAAAATATCGTCCAGCCCTGCGTAATGGGCGTGATTCTCTACTCGGGCAAGCACGGCGTCCACGCCGCCCGGACCCGCTTGCGCGAAACCCGGAAGCCCGCCTTCCCAGGCCAGTATGTCGTCGTGCGCGACGATGACGAATTCAGCGTTTAATAGCATGGCGAGACTCAGCGCTTTGCGAGTGCCTTGATCGCGACGTTATGCGTACGGATCACCTTGCGGATCGCAGCCGAGGCTCTTTCGCGCGCTTCCGGCGTCGACATGTCGATGGCTCGTTCAGGCTTGGGCGTGATTCTTTCACGCGGCGGAATGTCTTCGACCGCGAAGCGACCGATCTTCTTGGATCCCATTCGAGACTCCTTTACTGCAACGAAAATTTCGTTCGACTTTACCTCGAACCCGTCCGTCGCATGAGCGGCGCTGCTCGCCCTTCGTACCTCACATCGCCCCAATCACCACCGTACAAGTCGTCCCCGCCGCGAGCAGCACGCCTTCCGGCACATCATCGATCTTCACGCGCACCGGCACGCGTTGCGCAAGCCGCACCCAGTTGAACGTCGGGTTCACATCCGCGAGCAACTCACGGCTTTGCGGATTGTCGCGATCGTAAATGCCGCGCGAAATGCTCTCGACGTGACCCGTGAGCTCGCCGCCGCTCATCAAACGAATCTGCGCCTTGTCGCCGATCTTCACATGCGGCAGCTTGGTCTCTTCGAAATAGCCATAGACCCAGAACGAATGACTATCGACGATGGCGAGCTTCGCCGCGCCCGCCGTCGCGTAGTCGCCGCGATACACGTTCAGATTCGTCACATAGCCATCCACCGGGGAAAACACCTTGGTGCGTTCCAGATTGAGCTTCGCGGCATCCAGCGCGGCGTTCGCCTGCTGCAACTGCGCCTCGGCAGTCGATGCCGTCTGCATGGAGTTCTCGCGTGCTTCCTTCGAGACGACCAGCGCGTCCATGTCCGCGCGACGCGCCGCATCGGCCCGGCGCATGCGCAACTCGGCCGCGCGCGCCGCGACGTTCGCCTGCGCCTGCTCGACGGCGATCTGGTAATGCGACGGGTCGATCTCCAGCAGCAAGTCGCCTTTCTTCACGAACTGATTGTCGTGCAACGGCATCTGCACGACCGCGCCCGACACGTCCGGCGCCACGTTGACCACATCGGCGCGCACCCGTCCATCGCGCGTCCACGGATCGTTCATGTAATGCACCCACAGCATGCGGCCGATGACGAGCGCCGCGGCGAAGATGGCTATCGTCATGACGAAGCCGACGAGTTTTCTGATCAGCATGATGCAACTCTCTTGAATATGTTGTTGGCGACGAAGCGGTCGAGAATCATCGATACACCGCGAGACCCAGCACGCCGCACACGCAGACGAGCAGGCTCGCGCGAAACAGCGCCGGATGCCAGACCACGCGATACAGTCCGGTCAGCGCCAGCACGCGGTCGATGATCCAGGTGACGAGCCCGCCCGCGAGGCACAGCAAAAGCAGCGTTGGCACGTAAGCTTCGAGAATCGCGGTATCACGCGGCATGGGACGCTCCTTCAGGCGAAATCGGTTGGAACGCTGCGAACGGCGATTCCGGGTCGAGCAGCGCGGTACGAATGAAATGCAGATGACTCACGATGCGTTGCAGCCGATGCCGCTCTTCACGCGGCGTATCCGAATCCGAAGCCTGCGAAGCAAGCCTGGCCTGCATCTCGTCGATGGCGTGTTCCGTCGCGACGAGCGCGCCATCGAAACGCGCTTGCCGTGGCCGATCGAAGAGCCGCGCCACCGCATCGAGCGTCGGGTTGACGACGCGTTCGAAGCCCGCCATTTCGCGTCGCAAATCGATCACCGCATTGCCGAATTCGAGCACCGCGAAGAGCCACTGCAAGGCCTCGCGTTGCAGCGCGGGCTTGTCGGAAGCGAGCGCGTTGATCTGCGAAAGCAGGTCGCGCGTGCGGCTTTCGAAATGCGTCGTCAGTTGCGCGAGACGTCCGCGCCGCGCGCTCACTACTTCGCGGCGCAGGTCCGCGAGCAGCAGACGGCGCAGCCACGGCGCATCGGTCGGCAGGAGCACGGCGAAGGCGATCGCGGAGACGATCATCGACAAGACGAGCGCGATGGCGTCGTTCATGAAGCCGGTCGGATCGTAATGCACGAGGTTGTCCGGCCCCGCGAGAAAGCAGAAGAAGATGCAGTAGCCGATGCCCACGCCCGCGAGCGAGCGACGCGTCGTCAAGAACGCGCCGAGCATGAGCGCGGGCACGAGCGCCGCGCACATCAGCACGAAGCCGTCGATATGCGGAAACACGCCGAACACGACGATCATGCCCGTGATGCTCGCGAGCGTCGTGCCGATAGCCATTTGCGCGGCCATCTGCGTCGGCCGTGGCGACGACGACGCCAGCGCGCATACGGCAGCGGCGTTGAGCACCATCGTGCCGCCGCTCGGCCACGCGCTCGCGATCCAGAACGCGCTCAGGACGAACATCACGACCGCGCCGCGCAGGCCGGAAATCGCGGCCGCGAGCAGATTGGTCTTGGGCACGTAACGCGCGACCCAGCGCTCGCGTTCATGCGACGGCGCCGCGAGCGACGCGTAGGTGTCGGCATACGCGAGCATGTCGTCGACGAAACGATAAAGCAGCTCGGTCGCGGTATCGAATTCGAGTGCGGTGAAGCCGGGCGCGGCTTCGAGCGAGATACGCGTCGCGCGCACGCGCTTGGGCAACGCGGCCTTGTAGTCGCGCAATTGCGCGGCGGCGTGCGCGGCGTCGGCAGCGTTGCGCACCGGCTCGCCCGCAATCAGCAACAGCGGCGGCACTTCGTGGATGAACGGTTCGAGCGCATCGATGGTCGTGCCCGACGCGTTTGCGCGCAGCCGGTTCATCAACTGATGCAGCGCGTGAAAGCGCGTGGATGCGCTCATGAATTCGCTATTCAGCCGCGCGAGCCGCCCGCCGCGCCGCCGCGATTCGGGATGCTCGAAAATCGCGACACTGCGCGCCGCCTCGAAGCCGACGATATCCGCGACGAAGCTCAGATTGGTGCGTTCGATCTGCGCGCGCTCGAGCTTGCCGGACATCGCGTGACAGACGTAATCGACGAATTGCGTGAAGCGCCGTCGCACCGTGGTGCGGATCTGCTCGCCCGCGAGTTGCGGAAACACGAGCGCGCTCACGGCGCCCGCGCACACGATGCCGAGCGACACTTCGCCCACCCGCGTCAGGGCCGACAGATACGCGCCATCCGGATGCTGCGCCGCCGGTATGCCGATCAGCGCCGCCGTGTATCCCGCGAGCACGAAGCCATACGAGCGGAAGTTGCGATTGCGCGCCGCGCCCGCCGTGCAGATGCCGACCCAGAGCGCCGTCGCCGAGAGAAACAGCACCGGCTGCTGCGAGAACAGGCTGATGAATGCGAGCATGACGACGAGACCGACCATCGTGCCGCAGAAACGGTAGAAGCTCTTCGCGAGCACCATGCCGCTTTGCGGCTGCATCACGACGAAGACGGTGGTCATCGCGGTGCGCGGCTGCTGCATGTCGAGCCGCATGGCGATCCATAGCGCGATCAGCGCCGCCAGCACCGCCTTGAAGATGTAGATCCACGCGAGGCCGTCGGTGCGCGCCCAATCCGCGAAGGCGTTCACGAGCGATGCGCGCTTGTCGATGAGAACAGTGGCCATGAACGTTCTCCTCACTTCACCGAGGACGACGCGCCGAGCGACGAACCGAACGGGCCGATATGCTTCGCGGGCGCGAGCGCCGTTTCTTGCGGACCATTCGAGGGATCGTCGATACCGCCGCCGAGCGCGGAGGTGAGCGTTGCATAGGCTGCGAGCCGTTGCGCCCGCACGCGTGCTTCGCCGTCCTGCGCGCGCAGCAATTGCGCTTGCGCGATCAGCACGTTGACGTAATCGGTCAGGCCGCGCTTATAACCGGCGTTGGCGAGGTCGTAGTTCTTGCGTGCGGCGGCGACCGAGCGCCCCGACGCTTCCAGCTGCGTGTCGAGCGAACGCACGCGCACGACCTGATCGGCGATGTCCTTGAGCGCGGCGACGAGCGTCGCGTCGTAGTGATCGACGGCTACGTCGTATTGCGCCGACACCGCGCCGAGTTGCGAGCGCAGCCGTCCGCCTTCGAAGATAGGCAACGACAGCGCCGGGCCGAATGTATAACCCGTCGCCTTGCTCGTGAGGAAGCTGAGCAGCGCGCCGCCCGCGAAAGTCTGCGTGAGCGACGCCGCGAGATTGATGTTCGGATAGAACTCGGCCTTCGCGACATCGATACCGCGCGCTTGCGCCGCCACCATCCAGCGCGCCGCGACGATGTCGGGCCGATGACCCACGAGTTCGGCGGGCAGCGACGAGGGCAAGGGCAGCGGCGTCGCGAGCGCGAGCGTGGGACGCGTGAGCGCATCGCCCGCGCCGGGACCTTCGCCTGCAAGCGCGGCGAGCTGATGGCGCGCGAGCTCAATCTCTTCCTGATAGATATCGACCTGACGCTCGTACTCGGGCAACGGCGTTTCGGCCTGACTCACTTCGAGCTGTGTGCCGATGCCGCCTTTTAAACGCCGCTCTGCGAGATCCGCGATGCGCTGCTGCTGCGCGAGCGTCTGTTGAGCGATATCGAGCAGCGCGAACGCCTGCGAAAAGCCGATGTAGGCGCGCACCACGTTGGTTTCGAGTTCGAGCTGGGCGGCGCGGGCATCGGCCGCGCGCACGTGGGCGACATCGAGCGCGCGTTCGGCGGCGTTATCGTCGCGGCCCCAGAGATCGAGGTCATAGGAGAGCGAAAGGCCGGCGGTGTTGTCCCACGTAGTCGTGCCGCCGTAGTAGCCGGGGCCGTAGAAGTCGTTCTCCGGCCAGTGCTTGCGTTGCAGGCTCATCGCGCCATCGACGTGCGGCAAAAGCGCCGAGCGCGCCACGCCGGCTTCCTCGCGCGCCTCGCGAACGCGTGCGGCGGCCATCGCCAGTGTCGGGTTGCCGCCGGTTGCGCGTGTAATCCAGGCATCGAGCTGCGGATCGCGATACGCGCGCCACCATTCCTGGCCGGGCCACGCGGCGTCCGCATTGGCGGCGCGAATGGCGTTGCCGACATCGAGCGTTGCCGCGTCTTTCAGCGGATCTTGCGGCGCGACCTTGCCCGTACCTGCGCATCCGGCGATTGTTAAAAATGCCGTAAGAACCGCGGCATAAGCGGCGTAACTGAACGACCGACTCCGCACGATTCCCTCCCAAAATTGAATAGAATTTGAGAGTGAATTATATTTTTGCAGGGATTGTCGAATAACCAGTAACGATGTAAAGCATTCTTACTGAGATTGCGATAATCGCTGTTACTGGTCATGTAACAATTCGATCTACACAAACGCCGAAAAACGGGAAAGCGTCATGGATACGCTCCAAAACATGCGCGTGTTCGCGCGCGTCGTCGAGGCGGGTAGTTTCACTGCCGCCGCGCAGCATCTCAATACGACCACCGCCTACGCGTCGCGCGCCGTGTCCGACCTCGAAGCGCATCTGCGCACGCGGTTGCTCAATCGCACGACGCGCCGAATCGCGCTGACCGAGGCGGGCGAGCGCTATTTGCAACGCTGCGAGCAAATTCTCGCTTACGTCGATCAGGCCGAAGCCGAAGCCAGCGACGCCCACGCGCGTCCGGCCGGCAAACTCAAGGTGCATTCGATGACGAGCTTCGGCGTGCACTATGTCGTGCCGATGATCTCGCGCTATCAGCAGCGTCATCCGTCCGTGCAGGTCGAGCTGACTTTGGCGCAACGCGTGCCGGATCTACTGGACGAGGGTTACGACGTGTCGGTGGTGCTGGCTTCTGAGTTGCCGGATTCCGCATTGGTGTCGGCGCGGCTCGGCACGGTGTTCAGCATTGCATGTGCGTCACCGGCGTATATCGAGAAGCACGGCACGCCGCATGTGTTGTCCGATCTGGTGCGCCACACCTGTCTGCAATTGATGACGCCCGTGTTTCCGCCCGACCGCTGGGTCTTCGACGGTCCGAACGGGCAGGAAACGGTCAGTCTCGGCGCTTCGCCCTTCACGGTGAACGTGGCCGACGCCATGGTGACGGCGATCCGGGAAAACATGGGCATCGGCGTATTGCCGACGTCCTCCGCGCTGCCCGCCTTGCGCGCAGGCACTTTGGTGCGTGTGCTGCCGCAATACACGATGCAGGAACTGACGGTCTACGCCCTGTATCCGTCGCGCCAGTATCTGGACGCCAAGATCCGCACGTGGGTGGAGTTTCTGCGCGAGGCGCTGCCCGACACGCTCGCCGCCGATTCCGAGTCGCTCAAGGAGTTCGTAGTAGGCTGAATATGCTTGCCGTCAGTGCTGTCGGCTCCGGCGCGCTGACCGAAGTCCGGTTACGAAATAAGCTGCGGCGCAACACTTGCTTACTCCTGATTCACCCGCATTTGCTACTGTCTGTCCACGTTCACTGCATTTATCTTGGGGACTCGTCTGATGAGCACGCCACTTATGTTCGCTCTTGCCGCGCTTGTGTCGTTGATCGCCGTTCCGGCGTCGCGCGAGCTTTTCAATGCCATGCGTGCCCAGTCGGAAGAAGAGGCAAGAAAGCGCCTGATCCCGATTCGCGTCGAAAGCAACCGCGACCGGCGCACCCGCTGAATCTAAAAAAGCGCTTCCAGCGGCTCGATGAGCCGCGCTTCGTCCGTGGTGGCGCGGTTCACATCGGTTGAAACGCGGTGCCAGACGAAGTGCGAAGCCGGCATGCCGTCGGACTTCACGAGCCGCGCCAAATCCTCCGCTGATGCGTCCGGGTCCAGCCAGCGCCGCGCCGTGGCTGCGGAGAAAACCAGCGGGCGGCGGTCGTGGACGTCCACGAGGCCTTCGTCGGCTGCTGCCGTGACGATCACGAAGCCCGCGCCGGGCTGCGCGGCGTCCTCCTCGCGCGTGATGCTCGTGAGCGCGGCAAGGAACATGGGCTCGCCGTCGGCGCGTCGAATGTAATACGGTTGCTTGAGGGGCTTCGCGGCGGCGGGTTTGGTCGCCAATTCGCCCGGACGCGGCTCGATTCGCCATTCGAACCAGCCATCCGCCGGCACGAGAATGCGCGCTTTTTTCCACAGATTGCGAAAATAGGCACTGGTCGACGCCGTCTCGACGCGCGCATTGATGGTCTGCGGCAACTTCTTTTGTATCGCCCACGGCGGGCAATATCCCCAATGCACAGCGCGAATCGATTCGTCGGGATAGACGGCGAGCGGATGCGTGCCCGGCGACAAGTTGTAGCCGGGTCGCCGGTCGGCGGCATCGACGAGTACGAACGGGTTCTTCAGATGCAGACGTTGCGCGTAATGCATCGGCAGTCGGTACTGGCTGATTCGGCCGCACATGGCTTGGCTCCCGTTATTCGCGTTGCTCCGTCAGATTTCGACGACCTTGTCCCAGGCGAACTGTTCGTTTTCCCAGCGCCCGGAGCGACGGTCGAAGTAGCCGCGCGGATTGCAGACCACGCGCGTCCCATTCGCCGTGTAGTCGAACGACGTATGCGTGTGGCCGTGAATCCAAAGCGCGGCGGGCGTGCGGGCGAGCGTCGGCAGATGATTGACGAAGCCCGCCGACACGATATCCGTCGCATACCGCTCGGACAGACTTTCGCGCAACGGCGCGTGATGCGTGACGACGATCGTCTGGCCCGCGAACGGTCTGGCCAATTCGTTTTCGAGCCACGCGCGCGCTTGCTCGTGCAGCGCGAGGGAATCTTCCGGTGCGAACGCGCGGGGTTCGCCGTCTTGCTCCGGCCACGCGAGCTGGATCAGCCCTCGATAATCCAGCATGACCTTGATGCACGCTTCCTGCGCGCGGCCGATTTCTTCGTCGCTCGACCCGAACAGCGCGAAGTCGGTCCAGAGCGTCGTGCCGAGAACGCGCCACGCGCCGCGCCGGTCGACGAGCGCCGCGTTGTTCAGGTAATGCACGTTGTCCACGCTTTGCGCCGCGTCGAGCATGGCGACTTCCATCGCGCCGAATTCGGCGTCGTAGTACTCGTGATTGCCCGGCACATAGACGATAGGCACATCCGAACCGAAATTCTCCACCGCCCAACGCACGCCCTCGGCGTGATTGTGGATATCGCCCGCCAGCACGACGAGATCGGCTTCGGCATAAGGAATCGCGAGCGGCTCGTCGTTTTCCAGATGCAGGTCCGACAGCACGCGTATCTTCATGCGATGTTCTCCTTCCTTGTCCCGGCTTGCGCCCAGCGCACGACCTTGCCCGGATTCATGCGATTCTCGGGATCGAGCGCGGCCTTGATGCTTTGCATGAGGCGCACCTCGACGGCCGATTTATAGTGCATCGCTTCGTCCACCTTCAGTTGCCCGAGACCGTGCTCCGCGCTGATACTGCCGCGATGCGCATGCACCTGGTCGTAGACGAGTGCGTTGATCGGCGTCTGGAACGCTTCGAGAAATTGCTTCTGATCGACGCCTTCGGGCGCCTGCACGTTGTAATGCAGATTGCCGTCGCCCAGATGTCCGAAGGTCACCATGCGCGCGCCAGGCGTGGCTCGAGCGATGATCGCGTCGGTTTCCTCGATAAAGCGGCCGATGCTCGAGATCGGCACCGCAATGTCATGTTTGATGTTCAGCCCTTCCTCCGCCTGCGCGAGCGGGATATGCTCGCGCAAGTCCCAGAAAGCCTGCGACTGCGCCAGGCTTTCCGCGACCACGGCATCTTCGACGATACCTTCTTCCATAGCCTGTTCCATCAGCCTTTCGAAGAGCGCGCGGGCGTGTTCGTCGCTTTCGCTGTCGGAGAGTTCGAGCAGCACGGTTTGCGCGTGCGGTTCGCCGAACGGATAACGCAGTTGCGGAAAATGCCGGCCGACGAGGCGCATCGAGAAGTCGGACATGAGCTCAAAGCCGGTCAGGAGCGCACCTGCGTGACGTTGCGCCATTGCCAGGAAATCGAGTGCGGCGTGCGGCGAGGCAAGACCCGCGAGCGCCGTCACGCGCGCGACCGGCGCGGGATGCAGTTTCATCACCGCCGCCGTGATGATCCCGAGCGTGCCTTCCGCGCCGATGTACAGATCGCGCAGATCGTAGCCGGTGTTGTCCTTGCGCAATCCGCGCAGGCCGTCCCAGATATCGCCTTGCGGCGTCACGACTTCGAGGCCCAGGCACAACTCGCGCGTGTTGCCGTAACGCAGAACGCCCGTGCCGCCCGCGTTGGTCGAGAGGTTGCCGCCGATCGTGCAACTGCCTTCGGCCGCGAGACTCAGCGCGAAGAGACGTTGTGCGCTTTTGGCGCGCGCCTGGACTTCGGCGAGCACGACGCCTGCTTCGACGGTAATGGTGTTGTTATGCGGATCGATACCGCGAATGCGGTTCAGGCGGCGCAGGCTCAACACCGCTTGCGCGCCGCTCTCGTCGGGGGTTGCGCCGCCCGCGAGTCCCGTGTTGCCGCCTTGCGGCACGATGGCCACGCCGTGTTCATGCGCGAGTCCGACGACGGCGGCGACTTCCGCGGTATCGGCGGGAAGCAGCACGGCGCACGCATTGCCGCGATAGCGCTTGCGCCAGTCGACGAGAAACGGCTCGGTGTCGTGATCGTGCGTGAGAACGTGGGACGCGCCGAGCAGTTCGGTGCAGGCGGCGATGAACGGGGCGTGAGAGGCAGTCATGGATGAGGGCAGATTGGACCGTGTAGCGTAGTCGACAGTATCGCGCAGCGGGGCGCGGCTTGCGCCTCGGCCGAATGGCATAGGCCGCGCGCAGCGTTTCGATCCGTGCTAAAAAGCATCACGTCCGTATGGAAAAAAGCGAACGATTCAGCGTTTTCTTGCACGCGCCGCACGTTTGAAGGGGGCGACGAAGCCGAGCGCGCAGACGAAGAATGCGAACGCAAGCAAAGTTTCGAGCCAGGCGAGGCGCGCGGAGAGGCCGGTATCGGTCATGCCGCGCACGATGCCTTCGGCGAAGTAGAGCAAAACGAGCATCGAAGCCCATTGCAAGGTATAGACGTTGCGCTTGATGACACCGGGCAGCGCGCATGCAAGTGGCAGTGCTTTCAACGCGAGTGCCCATGCGCCGGGACGCAGCGGCGCGAGCCACAGCTCCCAGAGAAGCGAGAGCACGATGAGCGCGGCAAGACTCGTCAGCGCACCGATGGCAAGCGGCGCGTTCGTTCGCGGCTCGGTCAGCGAAGGTGCGGTCATGGCGGGCTTAAGCGGGTTCAAACGGATTTAAGCGGCCTTCGCGCCACGCACGAGGTCGAGCGCGGTGCGCGCGAGCCTTGCGCCGAGCGCGACGGCGAGCGCTTTCTCGTCGGCGGTGATGCCGTGCTGGCTGGCGTCGCCCGTGCGCGCATGATGCGATGCGCCGTAAGGCGTGCCGCCGCTTTGCGTGGTAGTCAGGCGCGACTCGGTGTAAGGAATGCCGACGATCAGCATGCCGTGATGCAGAAGCGGCAGCATCATCGAGAGCAGCGTGGTTTCCTGGCCGCCGTGCAGGCTGCCGGTGGAGGTGAAGACACTCGCCGGCTTGCCCGCGAGCGCGCCGGACAGCCACTGCGGCGTGGTGCCGTCGAGGAAATATTTGAGCGGCGCGGCCATGTTGCCGAAGCGCGTGGGCGAACCGAGCGCAAGACCCGCGCATTCCTCCAGATCGCGCAGCTCGGCGTAAGGCGGGCCGTCGGCGGGAATGTCGGGCTGCGTGGCTTCGCAGACGGTGGAAACCGGCGGCACCGTGCGCACCCGCGCGGCCATGCCAGGAACGCTGTCGACGCCCTGGGCGATGGCGAGCGCAAGCTCGCGGGTCGCGCCGTGGCGGCTGTAGTAGAGCACGAGGATGTCGTTCATAAGGCTTTTTTAGTGAACGGCTATTATAGGGATTAGCCTGTTTTTAGGGGCGCGCAGGGCAATAGCCTCACGCGGCCTCGCTTGGGAGAATGCGTTTGCGGCACGTTTTCATCGATCTCGCGGCAGTCAAGCGTCTCGCCGGTTTCGTCGCGCGGCGTCTTGGCGAGGATCGCGTCGCGCAGGTGGCGGGCAGTCTCACGTTCACGAGCGTGCTGTCCGTCGTTCCGCTCGCAACCGTCGCGTTCGCGCTCTTCACCGCGTTTCCCATTTTCGGTTCGTTCCAGTCGTCGTTGCAGGACTTCCTGGCGGCGCACCTGATGCCGACGCAGATCAACACGCAGATCTTCAATTATCTGAACCAGTTTGCCGCGAAAGCGAAGGGCCTGACCACGGTCGGCCTCATTATCCTGTTCGTCACCTCGGTGATGACCATGATGACCATCGAATCGGCGCTCAACGTCATCTGGCGCGTGAAGAAGGCGCGCCCGTTCGCGCAACGCGTCATGGTCTATTGGGCCATCATTACACTCGGGCCTATTCTCTTCGGCTGCAGTCTTTCCATCTCGTCCTACGTGTTCGCGCATTCGATCGCGTTCGCGGGGTCGCACAATCTCATGCCGCCTATCGTCGAATGGGCGCTCACGGGCGTTTCGTTGCCGCTCACGGTGTTTGCCTTCACCATCATTTACGTGTTCATGCCGAACTGCAAGGTCGAATGGCGCGATGCCGTCATTGGCGGGCTGATTGCAGCGGTGGCGTTCGAACTGGGCAAGCGCGGCTTCGGCTACTACGTGCGGCGTATTCCCACTTACACCGCCGTGTATGGCGCGTTCGCCGCGCTGCCGGTGTTTCTGCTGTGGGTTTATCTCTGCTGGATGATCGCGCTCGTCGGTGCAATGGTGACGTCCGCGTTGCCGGCCATTCGCATCGGGCAATATCATCGGCGCGAGTTTCCGGGCAGCGACTTGCTTTACGCGCTCGAAATACTCGCGCGACTCGTCGAATTGCGCGACGAAGGCAAGCCTGGCTACACGGCGATGGAACTCGCCAAGATGGCGCGTTGCGATCTGGATACCTCCACGCGCTTGATCACGCGGCTCGATGCGCTCGGCTGGATCGGCCGGCTCGAAGACTCGAAGATGCCGCGTTTCGTGTTGATCGCCAACCCGGCGCACATCACCATGACCATGCTGTTCGACCAGTTCGTGATCGACCGGGAGGAACTGGATTATCAATTGCGTCTCGATGCCACGCATCTCGATCGCACGGCGCTGATGGAAGCGCTCGAAAACGACAGGCTCGAAGCCACGCTCAATTCACTCGTCGCGGCGCGCGCGGCGGCGCTCACAAACCCGCGCCTGCTCGAAACACCGCGTTCTTCCATGCCGCAGCAACCGGCCTGAGTGCGCGGTTCAAAGCGAGATCCTGCCGATGCAGATGTCCTTGAACATTACCCAGTCGCCCATCAGGCTATAGACCGGATGGCGAAAGGTGGCAGGGCGGTTCTTTTCGAAAAAGAAGTGGCCGATCCACGCAAAGCCGTAGCCGCAGATCACGGCGGCCGGCAGCCAGAGCCAGTCGCCGGTGGCGATGGCCATGGCAATGCAGCCAATCACGCCGAGTGAGCCTAAAAAGTGCAGCCTACGCGATGTCAGATTGCGATGCTCGTCCAGATAGTACGGATAGAACTCGGCGAAGTTCGCGAAGTGTTCTCCGTGTGTCGTCTGCGCCATGATCGCCTGCGGGTCGATGCGGTGCCTTCCACCTGACGAATACGCCAGCAAGATTCATTCTGCGACGGCGCGCATGGTGGTGCAAGCGATGCAAGGCTTTGATACGCGTGAGGCGTTCAACTATTGCAAACCACGCGCTAACCGGATTTCCATGCACTTCGGCGCCAAGACAAACGACGTGCCCGATTACCCGGCTATCTGCGCAGAATCGTGACTCAGACCGGAAGCGCTTACCGCTTCCCCACACACTTCGGCGCCAAGACAAACGACGCGTCCGGTTCCTCGGCCAACAGCGCAGAATCGTCAATCGGTTCGAAAGCGCTTACCGTTCCCCCGCACACTTCAGCGCGAACGTAAACAACGTGTCCAGCACGGCATCCGGTTGCTCGGCCATTAGCGCATGACCGCCGTCCAATTCGACCGCGCTCACCGTTGCGCCCGCACGCTTCATCGCCTCGACGAGCGGGCGGGAGGCGCGGGGCGGCGTCATTACATCGCGCTTGCCGCTCAGTATGAGTACCGGACACTGCACCGTTGCAGCGCGTTCGAGCGCATCCGCGTAACCGTTGCACGCGCTGAAATCGGTGTGAAAAAGCTGCGCCTCGCCTTGAGCGCTGATGCGTTCCATCAGGCGCTGGTTGACGCCTCGCAACCAGAATCCGGGCGCCGGAGCCGACGGTTTCGCGGCGATGGTCGAATGCGACCATTGGTTGACCATATCGATCGCTTCCGGCTCGTGTTCGCGCGCGGCATCGAGAAGCATGTCGGAGACGGCCATCGGTGCGGCCGTGCTGACGAGCGCCAGTCCGAGCGCGCGGGCCTGATGGCGCGCGGCGGCATCGAGCGCTACTAGCGAACCCATGCTGTGCCCGACGAAAATGGCCTTGTCCGTTTGGGCTGCATCGAGAAGGTGAATCGTCCAGTCGGCGAGCGCGGCGATGGTGCTCAACGCGGGCCCGGCGCTACGGCCATGCGCGGGCAGATCGGGCGCGAGCACACCAAAACCGTGATGCGCGAAGTAACGCGTCTGCAAGCCCCAAACGCTGTGATCGTGCTGCGCGCCGTGCAGGAAGACGATCGTTGGCCTGGCGGCATCGAACGGTTTGCCGCCGGTGTAGGCATAGGCCGGGCGCCCGGCGATATCGAACATCATGCGCGGCTCCCAAGCGGCGCGGCGCGTGAGCCTTCGCTGCTTTTGCCGCTCTCTGCGCTTTCGGCCGCCTTTTGCGCTGCTTTGAGCCCGCGTTTGAGATCGTCGATGAGATCGTCCGCATCTTCCAGTCCGATAGACAAACGAATACGTCCCGGACCGATACCCGCCGCGGCGAGCGCCGCCGCGTCCATGCGAAAGTGCGTGGTCGAGGCGGGATGGATGACGAGCGAGCGCGCATCGCCGACATTGGCGAGATGCGAAAACAGCGTCAGCGACTCGATGAACTTGCGCGCCGCCGGCACGCCGCCACGCAGATCGAAGCTGAACACCGCGCCCGCACCGCGCGGCAGAAGCCTCTTGGCGAGCGCATGGTCGCGATGCGTCGGCAGTTCGGGATAAGCCACGCCTTCGACTGCCGGTGAACTCAGCAGGAATTCGATCACCTTGCGCGTATTCGCAACGTGCCTATCCATGCGCAACGGCAACGTTTCGATGCCTTGAAGCAACTGCCACGCAGCCTGCGGATGCAGACACGCGCCGAAGTCGCGCAGCCCTTCGCGCCGCGCGCGCAACAGGAACGGCGCAACCGTGCTTTCCTCGGCGAAGACCATGCCGTGAAAGCCGTCGTAAGGCTGGGTGAATTCGGGGAAGCGTCCGCTCGCCGCGAAGTCGAACGTGCCGCCATCCACCAGCACGCCGCCGATGGTCGTGCCATGACCGCCCAGAAACTTGGTCGCGGAGTGGTAGACCAGGTCGGCGCCGTGTTCGAACGGTCGCAGCAGGTAAGGCGTGGTGAAGGTCGAATCCACAAGCAGCGGCGCGCCATGTTCATGCGCGATCTCCGCGACGCCCGCGATATCGAGCACGTCGAGTCCCGGATTGCCGAGCGTTTCGCCGAAGAAGAGGCGCGTTTCCGGACGCGCCGCTTGACGCCACGCATCGAGATCGTGCGGCGCGACGAAGGTGGTCTCTATCCCGAAGCGCCGCAGCGTGTAGTGCAGCAGATTGTGCGAGCCACCATACAGCGCGCTCGATGCCACGACGTGCGAGCCCGCGCCCATCAGTGTGGCGATGGCCAGATGCAGCGCCGCCTGGCCGCTCGCCGTGCCGATTGCACCGGCGCCGCCTTCCAGCGCCGCCACGCGTTCCTCGAAAACCGCCACCGTCGGGTTCGAGATGCGGGAATAGACATGCCCCGAGCGCTCCATGTTGAAGAGCGCGGCGGCGTGATCGGTATCGCGGAAGGTGAACGACGTGGTCTGGTAGATCGGCGTGGCGCGCGCCCCGGTCACGGGGTCGGGCGCGGCGCCCGCGTGCAGCGCGAGCGTGTCGAAGCGGTTGGCGGGCATGGTTGGCGGCCTGTGCGGAGCAGGTCAGGAAAATAGCGGTCGATCATCGTAACATCCGCCTCGCGCGGGAAAACCTAGGGCGAACACGCGCGCATCGAATGGGGAATCGGCCCGCAAAGCCTTATCCGAATGGCCAGACAAGGCTGCTTTGCTTTCTTTTTGCGGGCCTTTCCGATAGCATCGAAACATGGTTTCAAGAACGTTCGGCAATTGAACAGGCATTTCGCGAGGAGACAGTCATGCGAGTCAGCGACATTCTGAAAGTAAAGGGCAACGCGCTATTCACGGTCACGCCCGACACGCCGCTCGCCGAAGCAATCGACGCCATGGCGGCGCATGACATCGGCTCGCTCGTCGTCATGGAATACGGCGATCTGGCCGGCATGCTTACCTTCCGCGAAATCATCGTCACCTTGCGCGACAACGGCGGCAGCGTCGGCACAACGAGCATCCGCAAGATCATGGACGACCATCCGCTCACCTGCACGCCCGAAACGGACGTCAACGAAGTGCGGCGCATGATGCTCGAGCATCACGTGCGTTACTTGCCGGTCATGGAGAATCGCGCGCTGATGGGCGTGATCTCGTTTTATGATGTCGCGCGCGCGGTCGTCGAGGAACAAGGCTTCGAGAATCGCATGCTGAAAGCGTATATACGCGACTGGCCTGAGCAACAGGAAGAAGCGCGCTGAGCACCTGCCCGATCCAACGCTTCGACGCTTCGCGTGACACCCCATGGAAGCGCGCCCCGGTGGCGCGCTTTTTTTCGTCCGGCTCGAACGCCTTTGCAGGCTTCGAGCTTCTTTTCCCGTGACATCCGCATTCGATCGCGCGGCGCCATTCAAGCCCGGTTCGCGATCAACTCCGGATCAATTTTTGTAGATAGCCATGAGTAGTGAAAATCCGTCGCGTGCCTCGTCGCGCGCATCCCGCGCCGCACGCCACGAAGAGAAAGGCCAGTTCGGTCTTTTGCGCGAACGCCGTTTCGCGCCGTTCTTCTGGACGCAGTTTCTAGGCGCGATGAACGACAACGTCTTCAAGGTCGGCTTCACGTCGCTCGTCACGTTTCAGGCGGCGCGCTTTTCCGGCGTCGATCCGGGCACGGCCGCGTTCCTCATTTCGGCCATCTTCATCGTGCCGTTCGTGCTGTTCTCCGCGACCTCCGGCCAGATCGCCGACAAATATGACAAGGCCACGCTCGCGCGCCTGGTCAAGAGCTTCGAGATTCTCGTCATGTTGGTTGGCGGCGCGGGCTTCGTGCTGCATAGCGCGCCGCTTTTATACGTCTGCACATTTCTGATGGGCGTGCACTCCACGGTGTTCGGGCCGGTGAAGTATGCGTATCTGCCGCAGCATCTGGAGGCTTCCGAACTCGTCGGCGGCAACGGGCTCGTGGAAATGGGCACATTCGTCGCGATTCTCATCGGCACGATCGTCGGCGGGGCGGCGGCGGGTGCGGTCGAACACGGGGCGATGGTGCTCGCGGCTGCGTGTCTCGCGTTCGCGATCCTTGGGCGCGTCGTATCGAGCTTCATTCCGAAGTCCAAGGCGTCGCAGCCGGATTTGCGCATCAACTGGAATCCGGTCTCGGAGACGTGGCGCAATCTCAAGCTCGCGAAAGCCGACCGTACCGTGTTCTTGAGCCTGCTCGGCATTTCATGGCTGTGGTTCGTCGGCGCGACTTTTCTCACGTCGTTCTTCAACTTCGCGAAGGACGTGCTCTCCGCGAACCCCGATGTCGTCACCATTCTCCTCGCGACGTTTTCGCTCGGCATCGGCACGGGTTCGCTCTTGTGCGAGAAGCTGTCGAAGCGGCGCGTCGAGATCGGACTGGTGCCGCTCGGGTCCATCGGCATCAGCGTGTTCGCCATCGATCTGTTCTTTGCCAGTCATCGGATTGCGCCGGCGGGGCATCTGCTCGGCGTTGCGGAGTTTCTGCTCGCGTTGCCGCACTGGCGCATTCTCGCGGACCTCTTTCTCCTTGCCATGTTCGGCGGCTTCTACAGCGTGCCGCTCTACGCGCTGATCCAGGCGCGCAGCCAGCCGACGCATCGGGCGCGCATCATCGCCGCGAACAATATCCTGAACTCGTTCTTCATGATCGTCTCGGCGTTGATGGCGCTCGGGCTCACGGCGCTCGGCGTAGGCATTCCCGGGCTCTTTCTCGCGACCGCGCTGCTCAACGTGGTTGTCGCCGTGTACATCTATTCGCTCGTGCCGGAGTTTTTGCTGCGCTTCATGGCCTGGGTGCTGGTGCATACGTTCTACCGCATTCGTCTCGTGGATGCCGAGCGCATTCCATCGCGCGGCGCGGCGGTGCTGGTGTGCAATCACGTCAGTTTCGTCGATGCCATCGTCATCATGGCCGAAAGTCCGCGCCCGATCCGCTTCGTGATGGATCACCGCATCTTTCGCTCGCCGGTAATCGGCTGGCTGTTCCGCCATGTGAAGGCGATTCCGATCGCGCCCGCGCACGAAGACGCGGAATTGCTCGAACGCGCGTACCAGAAATGCGCCGAAGCGCTCGAAGAGGGCGAGCTCGTGTGCATCTTTCCCGAAGGCAAACTCACGCGTACGGGCGAGATCAATCCGTTCAGGCACGGCATTTCGCAGATCCTGCGGCGGCATCCGGCGCCGGTCGTGCCGGTCGCGCTGCGAGGCTTGTGGGGCAGCGTGTTTTCGCGTCATGAAGATGCGCGCTGGCCGCGGCCTATCCAACGCGGCGTCATGACCCGCCTGACGCTGGCGGTAGGCGAACCGATCGCGCCGGAAGAGGCGACGCCGGAACGTTTGCAGCAGATCGTGACGGCGTTGCGCGGGGCGCGGCGCTAGATGCCACTGGCATAATGTCGGTTTCCCCGGCACTTTTCTAAGGTCGACGCTCATGTCCGGCAATACCCTTGGCACGCTTTTCACCGTCACCAACTTCGGCGAGTCGCACGGACCGGCGATCGGCTGCGTGATCGACGGCTGCCCGCCCGGCATGGCCCTGACCGAGGCCGATATCCAGGTCGAACTGGACCGCCGCCGTCCCGGCACGTCGCGCCACGTGACGCAGCGCCAGGAAGCGGATCAGGTCGAGATTCTCTCGGGCGTGTTCGAAGGCGTGACCACCGGCACGCCCATCGCGCTGCTTATCCGCAATACGGATCAGCGCAGCAAGGACTACGGCAATATCGTCGAAACCTTCCGCCCCGGTCACGCCGATTACACTTACTGGCAGAAATACGGCGTGCGCGACTATCGCGGCGGTGGCCGTTCGTCAGCGCGTCTGACGGCGCCGACAGTCGCGGCAGGCGCGGTCGCGAAGAAATGGTTGCGCGAAAAGTTCGGCGTGGAAACGCGCGGCTACATGAGCGCGCTCGGCGAGATTCCCATTCCGTTCGTCGGCTGGGAACATGTGCGCGAGAACCCGTTCTTCGCGCCGAATGCCGACGTGGTGCCGCAGCTCGAAGCGTACATGGACAACTTGCGGCGCGACGGCGACTCGGTCGGCGCGCGCATCGAAGTGGTCGCGAGCGGCGTGCCGGTCGGCTTGGGCGAGCCGCTTTACGATCGACTCGATGCGGACATCGCCAAGGCGATGATGGGCCTGAATGCAGCGAAGGGCGTCGAGATCGGCGCGGGCTTCGCGAGCGTGGCGCAACGCGGTTCGCAGCATGGCGACGAAATGACGCCCGAAGGTTTCGCGACCAACAATGCGGGCGGCATCCTCGGCGGCATTTCGAGCGGGCAGGACATCACCGTGTCGATTGCGATCAAGCCGACATCGAGCATTCGCACGGCGCGGCAGTCGATCGACAAATCGGGCGCGCCCGCGACTGTCGAGACCTTCGGCCGTCACGATCCGTGCGTGGGTATCCGCGCGACGCCTATCGCCGAGGCCCTGCTTGCGCTCGTGCTAATGGACCACGCGCTGAGGCATCGTGCGCAGAACGGCGATGTCGTCGTCGGCACACCGAAGATTGCGGCGCATACGCCGGCTAGTTGATTGCGCGTTGATTGCGCTTTTCTGAACGGCAGGCTTGACCGCGCCGGCGTTATCCTCGCCGAAATAAGCACGGCGCCGGTTCAAGACCGGCGCCGTACGACAGCCGCGCCTACGCGCAGCCCACCATCTCACCCGATTACATATTCGGGTAATTCGGCCCGCCGCCGCCTTCAGGCGTCACCCACACGATATTCTGCGTTGGGTCCTTGATATCGCATGTCTTGCAATGCACGCAGTTTTGCGCGTTGATCTGCAGACGTTCGCCGCCATCGTCCGTCTTCACGAACTCGTACACCGCTGCCGGGCAATAACGTCCTTCCGGACCTGCATAGGTCCGCAAATTCACGTTCACCGGCACGCTCGGGTCTTTCAGCGTCAGATGCGCCGGCTGATTCTCTTCGTGATTCGTGTTCGAAATGAACACCGACGAAAGTCTGTCGAACGTCAGCTTGCCATCCGGCTTCGGATAAACGATCGGCTTGCTCTGCGACGCGGGCTTCAGCATCTCGTGATCCCAATGCTGATGATGCAGCGTCCACGGCACGTTGCCGCCCATGACCTTCTGTTCCAGCCCGACCATGAACGTGCCGAGGTACAGGCCCTTGCTCATCCACTGCTTGAAATTGCGCGCGCGATGCAGTTCGGTCTTGAGCCAGGAAGTATCGAAGGCTTCTGGATAGGCGCTCAACTCGTCGCTCTGACGGCCCGCCTGCACCGCGTCGAAGGCGGCTTCGGCGGCCATCTTGCCGGACTTGATCGCCGCGTGGCTGCCCTTGATGCGCGATGCGTTCAAAAAGCCCGCGTCGTCGCCGGCCAGCGCGCCGCCCGGAAACACGAGCTTTGGCAACGACATCAGGCCGCCCGCGGTAATGGCGCGCGCGCCGTAGGAAATGCGCTTGCCGCCTTCGAGGAACGGGCGAATGGCCGGATGCGTCTTGTAGCGCTGAAACTCTTCGAACGGCGAAAGATACGGGTTTGAATAGCCGAGCCCGACCACGAAGCCCACCATCACCTGATTGTTGTCCATGTGATAAAGGAACGAGCCGCCGTACGTGTCGGGATCGAGCGGCCAGCCCGCCGTGTGGATAACGAGCCCCGGCTTGTGCTTGACGGGATCAATCTCCCACAATTCCTTGATGCCGATGCCATATACCTGCGGATCGGCATTCTGATTGAGCTTGAACTTGTCCATCAACTGACGGCCGAGATGCCCGCGCGCGCCTTCGCAGAAGAGCGTGTACTTCGCGTGCAATTCCATGCCGAGTTGGAAGTTCTCGGTCGGCTCGCCATCCTTGCCGATGCCCAGATTGCCGGTGACGACGCCTTTCACCGCGCCACTGTCGCTGTACAGCACTTCGGCGGCCGGAAAGCCCGGGAAGATCTCGACGCCCAGTTCCTCCGCCTGCGCGCCCAGCCAGCGCGTGACGTTGGCGAGACTCACGACATAGTTGCCGTGATTCTTGAAGTTGTCGGGAAGCAGCCAGTTCGGCACCTGCTTCGCGCTGTCCTGCGTGAGAAAGAGGAAGCGGTCTTCGGTCACTTCGACGTCGAGCGGTGCGTTTTTTTCCTTCCAGTCGGGGATGAGTTCGGACAGACCGCGCGGGTCCATGACCGCGCCCGACAAAATGTGCGCGCCGATCTCCGAACCTTTTTCCAGCACGCACACGCCGATTTCGACGCCTTTTTCTTGCGCAAGCTGCTTTAACCGGATAGCCGCCGACAAACCGGCTGGCCCGCCGCCGACGATGACGACGTCGTATTCCATCGATTCGCGGGGACCGTACTGCTCGATAAGGCTCGCCGGGGTCATCAATGCTCCTCTGTACCGTTAGAATGGCCTTTTAAGATCGCGTATTGTCAGCGAACGTCAGGCAGGCTGCAACCGACCTTGTCTGATCGAGTACGATCGTACTATTCTAGACGGCGCCGCGAAATCGGTGTCGATGCCACTAGCGGACTGGCGCATGCCGCGTGCCGCGTAAGGCCGAATCAACCGTAAAAGAAGGAAGCACAATGGGCCGTTCGATCAATCTGGAAGGCAAGGTCGCGCTGATTACCGGCGCGTCCAGTGGACTTGGAAAGCGTTTTGCGCAAGTACTGTCGCAAGCCGGCGCGAAAGTGGTGCTGGCGAGCCGTCGCACCGAGCGTCTCAAGGAATTGCGCGCGGAAATCGAGGCATCGGGTGGCGCGGCGCATGTCGTGTCGCTGGACGTGACCGACTATCAGAGCATCAAGTCGGCGGTCGCGCATGCGGAGACGGAAGCCGGTACCATCGACATCCTCGTGAATAATTCGGGTGTTTCGACCACGCAGAAGCTGACCGACGTCACGCCCTCCGACTACGAATACGTCTTCGGCACCAATGTGCGCGGCGCGTTTTTCGTGGCGCAAGAAGTGGCCAAACGCATGATCATGCGCGGCAGCGGCGCGGCCAAGCCGGCGTATCGCATCATCAACGTGGCTTCGGTGGCGGGACTGCGCGTGTTTCCGCAGATCGGCCTCTACGCCATGAGCAAGGCGTCGGTCGTGCAGATGACCAAGGCCATGGCGCTCGAATGGGGCCGCCACGGCATCAATGTGAACGCCATCTGCCCGGGTTATATCGACACCGAAATCAATCACCATCACTGGAAAACCGAGCAAGGCCAGAAGCTCGTGTCGATGCTGCCGCGCCGCCGCGTGGGTTCGCCCGGCGACCTCGACGGCCTTCTGCTCTTGCTCGCCGCCGACGAATCGCAGTTCATGAACGGCGCGGTCATCTCGGCGGACGACGGTTTTTCGCTCTGAGCGCGCGCGCTTTCTCGAACAGGCAAACATGAGCAACAACCCTTTTCACACCGTCTTCGAACTTTCCATGCCTATCCGTTGGGGTGACATGGACGCCTTCGGGCACGTCAACAACACCGTCTACTTCCGCTACATGGAGCAGGTGCGAATTTCGTGGTTCGAAGAGCTCGGCATCGTCGGATCGAACGCCGAGGGACAAGGGCCGGTGATCGTCAATGCGTCGATGGAATTCCTGCAGCAACTGCATTATCCGGGCAACGTGATCGGCCGCATGTCGGTCGGCAAGCCTGGACGCAGCAGCCTGGAAACGCACTTCGAGCTGTATCGCGACGACGCGCCCGGTGAGCTCTTTGCAAAGGGCGCGGCCAAGATCGTGTGGGTGGATTACAAGGCGGGCAAGTCCGTGCCGCTGCCGGACTTGCTTCGTCAGATCATCGAGACGGCTGCGCCCGCACTATGAGCGTGCGCGCTCAGTTGCCGAGCAGGCGCTGCAGCAACTCCGTCGCGTTGCCCGTATCGTATTTGCGCATGAGCCGCGCGCGGTAGATATCGACCGTGCGCGGGCTAATGTCGAGCACGCGGCCAATTTGTTTGCTCGTCTTGCCGGTCACGAGTTGCGCGGCGATCTCCCTTTCGCGCGGCGTCAGTTCTATGGCCACACGCCGCGTCGCGCTCAAATCCTCGAAAGTCCAGACGCCCGCCGCATGCGGTGCGTCGCGCTCCAGCGCGCGGCCGGTGACGTGGCACCAGAACATTTCCCCATCCGAGCGCTTCATGATGCGATCGTCGCTGTAGGTGCCTTGCGTGCTGATATGCGCGGCAATACGCTCGCCGATGCGCGCAAACTCGTCCGGACTCGGATAAAGCACCTGAAACGACTCGCCGATGAGCGCCGCGCGCTCGAAGCCGAACATGGCGCAGACCTGCTCGTTGCAGTCCTCGATGATGCGCTCGCGCGAAAGCACGAGGCCAACGGGCGCGAGATGAAACGCGGTTTGGTAGTCCAGTTCAGGCATGAGGAAAAGGTGCGCCCGTGCTTCGCTCCCGGACGGAACCAAAGGGCGCGGGCAAAGACTTATGTATTTTTGCGTATTGTGCCGGATGGATCGCTAAGCGTAATCTTTGCCCAAGTCTAAACGCCGCCTTGCATGCCACGGCGGCCAAGAAAAGCCGGTTTTCAGTCGGGTTCACAAATGGAAGGGACAATCAGATGAACAAGGTCTATCCCAGCGCGAAGGCGGCGCTCGATGGCATCGTCAAGGACGGGCAGACATTCGCCGTCGGCGGTTTCGGGCTGTGCGGCATTCCCGAAGCGCTGATCGCGGCGTTGCGCGACTCGGGCGTGAAGGACATCACCTGCATCAGCAACAACGCGGGTGTCGACGGCTTCGGGCTCGGCCTCCTGCTCGAAACACGTCAGGTCAAGAAAATGATTTCGTCTTACGTGGGCGAAAACAAGGAATTCGAGCGGCAGTATCTGGCCGGCGAACTCGAACTCGAATTCACGCCGCAAGGCACGCTCGCCGAAAAACTGCGCGCGGGCGGCGCGGGCATCCCGGCGTTCTTCACGAACACGGGCTTCGGCACCGTGATCGCGGACGGCAAGGAAACGCGTCAGTTCGGCGAAAACCATTACGTGCTCGAGCATTCGCTGACAGCGGACGTCGGTATCGTGAAGGCATGGAAAGCCGACAAATCGGGCAATCTCATCTATCGCCGCACGGCGCGCAACTTCAATCCGATGTGCGCCATGGCCGGCAAGATCACCGTGGCCGAAGTGGAAGAGATCGTCGAAGTGGGCGAGCTCGACCCCGATCACATCCATACGCCGGGCATCTTCGTGCAGCGGCTCGTCCTGAATGCGCACCCTGAAAAGCGCATTGAGCAACGTATCGTCCGCGCGAAAGGAGAATGACCATGGCTTGGACTCGTGACCAGATGGCCGCGCGCGCGGCGAAGGAATTGCAGGACGGCTTCTATGTGAACCTCGGCATCGGCTTGCCGACGCTCGTTGCCAACCATGTGCCGGACGGCATGGAAGTATGGCTGCAATCGGAGAACGGCCTGCTCGGCATCGGCCCGTCGCCGACCGAAGAAGAAGTGGACGCCGATCTCATCAACGCCGGCAAGCAGACGGTGACCACGCTGCCGGGCTCGTCGATCTTTTCGTCGGCGGATTCATTCGCGATGATCCGCGGCGGCCACATTAACCTGGCGATTCTCGGCGCCATGCAGATCAGCAAGACGGGCGACCTCGCCAACTGGATGATTCCCGGCAAGATGATCAAGGGCATGGGCGGCGCGATGGACCTCGTAGCGGGCGTGAAGAAAGTCGTCGTGCTGATGGAACACGTCGCGAAGGGCGACCAGCACAAGATTCTCGAAGAATGCTCGCTGCCGCTGACGGGCGTGGGCGTGGTGGATCGCATCATTACGGACCTCGGCGTGATCGACGTGACCGAGAATGGTCTCAAGCTCGTCGAACTGGCCGATGGCGTCAGTGCCGAGGAGATTCAGCAAAAGACCGGCGCGCCGTTGGATGTCAGCGGCGTGAAGTAATCGGCTTGAGTAAAGCGGCGTCTTTCGACGAGGAAAGGCGGGCGGGGCTGCGAGGCTTCGCCCGCTTTGTTTTTGATCACCGTGGTCAAGGGGTCGTCCGTTCGGCCGATGTTCAGTCGGTTTCGCGCGCGGCGCTTACAATCGATTCGACATCTTCCTGCGAGGAATACCCATGAGCACATCCATCGTCGTCGAAGCGCCACATCCGGCGGCCGCCGTGCCGCGCCAGCGTTTCGTGCAGTGTGCGAGCCCGGCCGGCCTGCATCGCATGGCCTACACCGAATGGGGCGATCCCGCCAATCCGCGCGTGCTGATGTGCGTGCATGGCCTGACGCGCTCGGGCCGCGATTTCGACAAGGTGGCGCAGGTGCTCGCAAACGAGTATCGCGTGGTGTGTCCGGATGTCGTCGGGCGTGGCCTGTCGGACTGGCTCGCCGACCCGCGCCATTACGGCGTGCCGCAGTACGTCGCGGACATGGTGACGCTCATCGCGCGTCTGAACGTGGAAACGGTGGACTGGTTCGGCACCTCGATGGGCGGACTCATCGGCATGGCGCTCGGCGGCTTGCCGAATACGCCGATTCGCAAGATGCTCATCAACGACGTGGGACCGCATATCGAGCCCATCGCGCTCACGCGTATCGGGGAATATCTCGGCAAGCCCACGCGCTTCGCCTCGCTCGATGAAGGCGTGCGGCACGCCGCCGCGCTTGCGGCTTCGTTCGGCAATCTCACGGACGAGGAGTGGGCAAGCATCAATACGCCGCTTCTGCACGAGAAGGACGGCGCGTGGCGCTTTCGCTACGACCCGGACATCGCGAAGCCGTTCAAGGCGTCGACGCCCGAACAGAACGCGGCGGGTGAAGCGTACTTGTGGCATGCGCTGGCCTCGTTCAAGACGCCGGTGCTCGTCGTGAGAGGAGAGCATTCGGACTTGCTGTCGCGCGAGACGGTCAAGCGAATGGTGTCGAAAGGGCAGGCGGTCACGAGCGTCGAAGTGGCGGATACCGGACACGCGCCGGCCTTCCTCGCGGCGGACCAGATCGCCACCGCGCGCGCCTTCTTTCTCGGAAATGACGCGGGCGCGGCATAATATCGGGCTGAGCGCCTGGCGCTTTATCCCAATTTGCATCTTTATCGAACAGGAACGCATATGGCAGTTACTCGTCATCACGTCGGCGCACGGCTTTCGGAAATCGCCATCCACAACGGCACCGTGTATCTCGCGGGCCAGATCGCCGAGGACACCGACCAGGACATCACCGGCCAGACGCGCGAAGTGCTCGGCCATATCGACCGTTTGCTCGAAGAAGCGAACAGCGACAAGTCGCATCTGTTGTCGGTGCAAATCTACGTCTCCGACATGGTGCACTTCGCCGCGATGAACGCCGTGTGGGACTCGTGGGTCGCCGCGGGCAACACGCCGCCGCGCGCTACCGTCGAAGCGAAGCTCGCGAACCCCGCATGCCTGGTGGAAGTCGTCGTCGTGGCGGCGCAGCGCTAAGCAGGTTCGCCGAAGAGCAGTCATTCGCGCATGACCGAGTCCGCCGTTATCGCCGACACCTTGCCGGAGCCATCCATCGACGATGCGCTCGCGTTCATCCGCGAGCACGCGAAGGATGCGCGCGTGTCGACGGGCGAACTGCTCACCGAGCACGCGGAAGGCACGGCGCGCATCATGCAGACGCTCAACGTCGACGCTCACGCGATCGCCGCTGCGGCGCTCTTCGTGTTGACGCCGCATCTGGACGACCCGGAGAAGGTCATCGAGGAGCGCTTCGGCGCGGAAGTGCAGCGGCTCGTCGGCGATGTGCGCAAGCTCTTGCGTCTCGGCTCCGTCAGTTCGCGCGCCACGCTCGCGGACTTGCCCGAGAACACGCGCGACGCACAGGCCGCGCGGCGCGCGCAAGTCGAATCATTGCGCAAGATGTTGCTTGCTTTCGCGCAGGATATTCGCGTGGTGCTGATTCGCCTCGCGTCGCGCCTGCAAACCTTGCGCTATCACGCGGCCAACAAGATCGATCCCTCGCCCGATGTGCCGCGCGAGACCATGGAAATCTACGCGCCGCTCGCGAACCGTCTCGGCATCTGGCAACTCAAGTGGGAGCTCGAAGACCTGTCGTTCCGCTTCGAGGACCCGGTCACGTACAAGCGCATCGCGAAGTTGCTCGACGAGAAGCGCGTGGAGCGCCAGTCCTATGTCACGGACGCCATCGCGCGGCTGCAAACTGAACTCGATACCGCGCAGATCAAGGCCGAAGTCAGCGGCCGGCCAAAGCACATCTACAGCATCTGGAAGAAGATGCGCGGCAAGCATCTCGACTTCTCCGAACTGAACGATGTGCGCGCGTTTCGCGTGATCGTCGGGGACATCAAGGACTGCTATACCGTGCTCGGCATCGTGCACAACTTGTGGCAGCCGGTGCCGCGCGAGTTCGACGACTACATCTCGCGGCCCAAGCCGAATGGCTACAAGTCGCTGCATACGGTCGTGATCGGCGACGACGGGCGCGCGTTCGAAGTGCAGATCCGTACCTACGAGATGCATCAGTTCGCCGAGTATGGCGTGGCGGCGCACTGGCGCTACAAGGAAGCGGGCACGCGCGGCTACGCGGGCCAGGTCACGGCAAGCGAGAAGTACGACGAGAAAATCGCCTTTCTGCGCCAGTTGCTTGCCTGGAAGGACGATGTCGAAGGCGAGCAGCCCGGTTGGCAGCAGTTGCGCGACGCCACGCTCGACGACGACCACATCTATGTGCTGACGCCCCAGGCGCGCGTAATCGCGTTGCCGCACGGCGCGACAGCGGTCGACTTCGCGTATCACCTGCATAGCGAGCTTGGGCATCGCTGTCGCGGCGCACGTGTCGATGGCGTCATGGTGCCGCTCAACACGCCGCTGCAAAACGGGCAGACGGTCGAGATCGTCGCGGTGAAGGAGGGCGGCCCGTCGCGCGACTGGCTCAATCCGCAGCTCGGCTATCTGCACAGCCCGCGCGCGCGGCAGAAGGTGCGCGCGTGGTTCAACACGATCGATGCGGCGGAGAACATCGCGGAAGGTCGCGCGATCGTCGAAAAGACGCTGCAGCGCGAAGGGAAGACCTCGGTCAATCTCGATCAGCTCGCGAGCAAGCTCGGCTTCAAGGCGCCCGAGGATCTCTACTCGGTCGTCGGCAAGGACGAATTCAGCCTGCGCAATATCGAACAGGCCTTGAGCGATACGCCGCCCCCCGAGCCCGAACTCGAAACGCCCGAGCAGTTCGAAAAGCGCAGCAGCGGACAGAGCGTGGCGCTCGGGGCGTCGACGGGCGTGCTGGTCGTCGGGGTCGATGCGCTGCTCACGCAGCTCGCGCGTTGCTGCCGCCCGGCGCCGCCGGACCCTATCGCGGGGTTCGTCACGCGCGGCAAGGGCATGTCCATTCATCGGTCCGATTGCGCGACGTTCCAGCGCATGGCGCAGCGTTCGCCCGAGCGCGTGCTGCATACGACGTGGTCGGCGCAGGTGATGAACGGGCGCGGGTCGTCGGTGTATCCGGTGGATTTGTCGGTCGAGTCGGCGGATCGGCAGGGACTATTGCGCGACATCACTGAAGTCTTCGCGCGCGAAAAGATCAACGTGATAGGCGTGAAGACGCAAAGCCGGCGCAACGTGGCCTACATGCAGTTCACCGTGGAAGTGTCCAACGCGATGCAGATTCAACGTGCGTGCACCTTGCTCGGGGAAGTCGTGGGCGTGATCCGCGCGGCGCGCCGAGCCTGAACGCAAGCTACGGCCGGGAGCGTCGCTGCGCGAAAAGTTGAACGGATCGACGAATAATTTTTCGATTCATCGCACAGATGCACTTGCCAAAAATCGAAACGCTCCATATAATCTCACTTCTTTCAGGCTCGTAGCTCAGCTGGTTAGAGCACCACCTTGACATGGTGGGGGTCGTTGGTTCGAGTCCAATCGAGCCTACCAACGAAAACGAAGCCTCGGTCCGCCGAGTCTTCAATCCGCAAGAAGCGCATTGCGCACAAGGCGAAAAAATATGGCACGTCGAACGTTGACCGAAACAACTTCGGAGCGACGCTAGTCGAGGACCTAATTCGCCTTCTGCCAATCTGTTTGCGGTATGTGTGAAAAGTGAATGCGGCCCCTCGATAGCGGGGCCGCATTTTTTTTGTCTCTCGGGTTTTGCACGGTATCGAGCGGCATGTTTTAGTCGAACTCGCCTGGCGTGAGCTGGCGTCTTGGAGAACGAAATGGTTTCGGTACGTTTGCCTGATGGGTCGGTCCGTCAATACGACCACCCGGTGACCGTCGCGGAAGTCGCGGCATCGATCGGCGCGGGTCTCGCCAAGGCCGCGCTTGCCGGCAAGCTCAACGGCGAGCTCGTCGACACGTCGTTTGTCATCGACCAGGATTCGTCGCTCGCCATCGTCACGGACAAAGACCCGGAAGGCGTCGATGTCGTTCGTCACTCCGCCGCGCACTTGCTGGCCTACGCGGTCAAGGACTTGTTCCCCGAGGCGCAGGTGACCATCGGGCCGGTCATCGACAACGGCTTCTATTACGACTTCGCGTACAGCCGTCCCTTCACGCCCGAAGACCTCGAGAAGATCGAAAAGCGCATGCAGGACCTCGTCAAGAAAGACGAGCCCGTGTCGCGGCGCGTGGTGTCGCGCGACGAAGCGGTCGAGTACTTCAAGAGCATCGGCGAGAAGTACAAGGCGGAGATCATCGAATCGATCCCGGCTTCGGACGAAATCAAGCTCTATTCGCACGGCGGCTTCACCGACCTGTGCCGTGGTCCGCACGTGCCGTCCACCGGCAAGCTGAAGGTCTTCAAGCTCATGAAGGTCGCGGGCGCGTACTGGCGCGGCGACTCGAAGAACGAACAGTTGCAGCGTATCTACGGCACCGCCTGGACCAAGAAGGAAGACCAGGAAGCGTATCTCCACATGCTCGAAGAAGCGGAGAAGCGCGATCATCGCAAGCTCGGCAAGCAGCTCGACCTGTTCCATTTGCAGGACGAAGCGCCGGGCATGGTGTTCTGGCATCCGAAGGGCTGGTCGCTGTGGCAGCAGGTCGAGCAGTACATGCGCCGTCGGATCAATGAGGCCGGCTATCTCGAGATCAAGACCCCGATGGTCATGGACCGCTCGCTGTGGGAAGCGTCCGGCCATTGGCAGAACTATCGCGAGAACATGTTCACGACCGAGTCCGAGAAGCGCGACTACGCCATCAAGCCGATGAACTGCCCGGGCCACGTGCAGGTGTTCAATCACGGCCTTCGGTCGTATCGCGATCTGCCGCTGCGCTACGCGGAGTTCGGATCGTGCCATCGCAACGAGCCGTCGGGCGCGTTGCATGGTCTCATGCGCGTGCGCGGTTTCGTTCAGGACGACGCGCACATCTTCTGCACGGAAGATCAGTTCATCGCCGAATCGATCGCGTTCAATACGCTCGCGATGAGCGTGTACAAGGACTTCGGCTTCGATCACATCGACATCAAGTTGTCGCTGCGTCCGGAGCAGCGCGCCGGTACCGACGAAACCTGGGATCGCGCGGAGCAAGGCCTGCGTGACGCGCTCACCGCGTGCGGCCTGCAGTGGCAAGAACTCGCGGGCGAGGGCGCGTTTTATGGTCCGAAGATCGAGTACCACATCAAGGACGCGCTCGGCCGGTCCTGGCAATGCGGTACGCTGCAGCTCGACATGGTGTTGCCGGAGCGTCTCGGCGCGGAGTACGTCGGCGAGGACAACAGCCGCCGCCGTCCGGTCATGCTCCATCGCGCCATCGTCGGGTCGATGGAGCGTTTCCTTGGCATCCTGATCGAGCACCACGCCGGTGCAATGCCGCCGTGGCTCGCGCCTGTGCAGGCAGTCGTGCTGAATATTGCCGAAAGTCAGGCCGAATATGCGGCTTCTCTGGCCCAATCGTTGCAAAAACAAGGGCTTAGAGTTGAGAGCGATTTGCGCAATGAGAAGATTAGCTATAAAATACGCGAGCACACGCTGCAAAAGGTTCCGTATTTGCTGGTCGTCGGAGACAAAGAGCGTGATGCACAAACCGTAGCCGTGCGTGCTCGTGGCGGTGTCGATCTGGGCGTGATGCCGGTCGACGCATTCCTCGAACGTCTGCAGCAGGAAGTGCGGGCGTTCAAGTAAGTCACTCGCAGCGCGGCTAGTCTTTTTATTTTTAGAGGAAACGTAACATCGCTACTGATAAGTCGTCACATCGCATCAACGGTGAAATCACTGCGCCGGAAGTGCGCTTGGTCGGAGTGGACAACGAGCCGCTCGGAATCGTGAAACTGGCCGAGGCTTTCCGTCAATCGGAACAGCTCGACGTGGATCTGGTCGAAATCGCGCCGCAGGCTTCACCGCCTGTCTGCCGTTTGATGGATTACGGCAAGTTCAAGTACTCGGAAGCGAAGAAGCAGCACGAGGCGAAGCTCAAGCAGAAGATCGTGCAGGTGAAGGAAGTCAAATTCCGCCCCGGCACGGACGACGGTGATTACAACGTCAAGCTGCGTAACCTCACGCGCTTCCTCGAAGACGGCGACAAGACGAAAATCACGTTGCGTTTCCGCGGTCGGGAAATGGCGCACCAGGAAATCGGCATGCGCATGCTCGAACGTCTGAAGACGGATCTGGACGAATACGGTCAGGTCGAGCAAATGCCGAAGATGGAAGGGCGTCAGATGATCATGGTGCTTGCCCCGAAGAAAAAGGGTAAGTAACGAGCGTCGTAAAGCGTTGGATCGCGCGCCGTGAAAAGCGTGAGCGCGGCATCGCAGGTGGTTTCAGGGCTGGCGTCACTTTGGTGACGCCGCTCATGAAAAGCGGTAGCCACAAAAGGCTGTCCGCACATAAGTGGAGCGTGGGTTTCGAAGGGCGGCAAGGGGTCCAATGTTTGTTTGACGGATCATCCGCACACCCATGACCATCTAATAAACTGGAGTAGTTTCATGCCGAAGATGAAGACCAAGAAGAGTGCTGCAAAGCGCTTCGTGGTGCGTCCGGGCGGTACCGTCAAGCGCGGTCAGGCCTTCAAGCGCCACATTCTTACCAAGAAAACCACCAAGAACAAACGCCATTTGCGTGGCACGACGGCCGTTCATGAGTCAAATCTGAACTCCGTCCGCGCAATGTTGCCGTTCGCTTAACCCTTAACCGACACTCATAGGAGCGCAACATGCCTCGAGTAAAACGTGGGGTTACCGCACGGGCCCGTCACAAGAAGATCATCCGTCTGGCCAAGGGTTACCGCGGCCGTCGCAATAACGTCTACCGCATCGCCAAGCAAGCGGTCATGCGCGCAGGGCAATACGCCTATCGCGATCGCCGCAACAAGAAGCGTGTGTTCCGCGCATTGTGGATCACGCGTATCAACGCGGCGGTGCGTCAGCACGACATGACGTACAGCGTGTTCATCAACGGCCTGAAGAAGGCTTCGATCGAACTTGACCGTAAGGTGCTGGCCGACATGGCTGTGTTCGACAAGGCTGCTTTTGCTGCGATCGTGAATCAGGTGAAAGCCGCCGTTGCAGCCTAATTGCGAAATTAGTACTGCGTGGTTCGCCTGAGCGTCGTCCGGTTGTTCAGGGTGGCGCGAAGGTAGAAAACGGGGCTCTCACCGAGCCCCGTTTTTGTTGGTCGGACGGTTTTGCTTATCGCATGTGAGGCGTACGAACCAATCGTGCGCATAAGCCAAACCGTAATTCAATTAGAACTTCGACGTTGAAAAGATGGGATCAATGGATCTGGACCAGATTGTCGCCGACGCAAAAAGCGCCTTTGAAGAAGCCTCCGACGCCGCCGCGCTCGAAAACGCGAAGGCCCGCTTTCTCGGCAAATCCGGCGCGCTGACCGAACTGCTGAAGGGTCTCGGCAAGCTCGATCCGGAGGCGAAGAAGACCGAAGGCGCGCGGATCAACGTGGCCAAGCAGCAAGTCGAAGCGGCGCTCAACGCGCGTCGTCAGGCGCTGGCCGACGCGCTCCTCAACCAGCGGCTCGCTGCCGAAGCTATCGACGTTACCTTGCCCGGACGCGGCGCGAGCACGGGCACGTTGCATCCGGTCATGCGCACGTGGGAGCGCGTGGAGCGCATCTTCGGCACGATCGGCTTCGATGTGGCGGACGGTCCCGAGATCGAAACCGACTGGTACAACTTCACGGCGCTCAATAGCCCTGAGAACCATCCGGCGCGCTCGATGCAGGACACCTTCTACGTCGACGGTAAAGATGCCGAAGGCCGCCCGCTGTTGCTGCGCACGCACACGAGCCCGATGCAAGTGCGCTACGCGCGCATGAACAAGCCGCCGATCAAGGTGATCGTGCCGGGCCGCACGTATCGCGTGGACAGCGACGCCACGCATTCGCCCATGTTTAACCAGGTCGAAGGCCTGTGGATCGAAGAGAACATCAGCTTTGCGGACCTGAAGGGCGTCTATACCGATTTCCTCAAGAAGTTTTTCGAGCGCGACGACATTCTCGTGCGCTTCCGCCCGTCGTATTTTCCGTTCACGGAGCCGTCGGCCGAGATCGACATGATGTTCGAACACGGCAAGAACGCGGGCAAGTGGCTGGAAATCTCCGGCTCGGGTCAAGTACATCCGACCGTCATCCGCAACATGGGGCTCGACCCGGAGCGCTATATCGGTTTTGCGTTCGGTAGCGGCCTCGAGCGTCTCGCCATGCTGCGTTACGGCGTGCAGGACTTGCGTCTGTTCTTCGAGAACGACCTGCGTTTTCTGCGCCAGTTCGCTTAAACGCCGCACGGCCCGCGGAGCCCGGTTTGGCAACAGCAACCGGGCGAGAGTCACCACCTCATTCGAACGTAGACACACATGCAATTCCCAGAATCCTGGCTCCGAAGCTTCGTCGATCCCGCACTCACGACCGACGAACTTGCGCACGCACTCACGATGGCCGGTCTAGAAGTCGAAGACCTGAGGCCGGTCGCGCCGCCGACCAAGAAGATCGTCGTCGGACAAGTGCTGGAAGTGGCGAAGCATCCGGACGCCGACAAGCTCAACGTCTGTCAGGTCGATGCCGGCACGGGCGAGCAGTTGAACATCGTGTGCGGCGCGCCGAACGTGACGCCCGGTATCAAGGTGCCAGTCGCGCTGGTCGGCGCGGAGTTGCCGCCTGCCGAAGCCGGTGGCGCGCCTTTCGCGATCAAGCTCTCGAAGCTGCGCGGTGTCGAAAGCCAGGGCATGCTGTGCTCGGCGCGCGAACTGAAGCTCTCGGAAGACCATAGCGGCTTGCTGATCCTTCCGGCCGATACGCCGATCGGACAAGACATTCGCGAAGCGCTCAATCTCGACGACACCGTCTTCGAGATCAAGCTCACGCCGAACAAGGCGGACTGCCTTTCGGTTTTTGGCGTCGCGCGCGAAACCGCCGCGATCACGGGCGCGACGTTGAAGTCGCTCGACATGCCGCCGGTCGAGGTCAAGCTCGACGAAAAGCTGCCAGTGAAGATCCTCGCGCCGGATCTGTGCGGCCGCTTTTCAGGTCGCGTGATTCGCGGTGTGAACGCGCGCGCGAAGACGCCGCAGTGGATGGTCGAGCGCCTCGAACGCGCCGGTCAGCGCAGCATCTCGGCGCTCGTCGATATCTCGAATTTCGTGATGCTTGAACTCGGCCGTCCCTCGCACGTGTTCGATCTCGACAAGATTCACGGCGGTATCGAAGTGCGTTGGGGCAAGAAGGGCGAATCGCTCAAGCTGCTCAACGGCAACACTATCGAACTGGATGAAACCGTCGGCGTGATCGCGGACGGCGCGCAGGTCGAAAGCCTCGCGGGCATCATGGGCGGCGACAGTACGGCTGTCACGCTCGATACCACCAACATCTATCTCGAAGCCGCCTTCTGGTGGCCGGACGCCATTCGCGGCCGTGCACGCAAATACAACTTCTCGACGGACGCCGCGCATCGCTTCGAACGCGGTGTCGATTACTCGACCACTGTCGAGCATATCGAACGCATTTCGCAATTGATCCTCGACATCTGCGGCGGCGAAGCCGGCCCGGTGGACGATCAGACCGTCAACGTGCCCGAGCGTCATCCGGTGACCATGCGCGTGTCGCGCGCGCACCGCATTATCGGCGTGGACATTAGCGTGGACGAGATCGCACAGATTTTCACGCGTCTGAATCTCGCTTTCGAGCGCGACGGCGATACCTTCAGCGTGACGCCGCCGGCTTATCGCTTCGATATCGAGATCGAGGAAGATCTGATCGAGGAAGTCGCGCGCATCTACGGTTTCGAGAAAATTCCCGCGCGCCCGCCGGTTGCTGCCAGCGAAATGCGGCGCACGAACGAAACGAAGCGCTCAATCCACACATTGCGTCATGCCGTGGCCGCGCGCGACTATTCGGAGACCGTGAACTTCAGTTTCGTCGATGCCGACTGGGAGAAGGATTTCGCCGGCAACGACAATCCGGTGAAGCTTATCAATCCGATCGCGAGTCAGCTTTCGGTCATGCGCACGACGCTGTTCGGCAGTCTGATCGACGTGCTGCGCTACAACCTCAACCGGCGCGCGGACCGTATTCGCTTGTTCGAAGCCGGGCGTGTGTTTCTGCGCGATGCATCGGTTACGGCGGGCGAATTGGCTGTCGAAGGTTTCGCGCAACCGAAGATGATCGGCGGTCTCGCCTACGGTCCCGCGCTAGACGAGCAATGGGGCGCGCCGTCGCGCAGCGTCGACTTCTTCGACGTGAAGAGCGACGTCGAAGCGCTGTTCGCTCCCGTCGTGCCGCGCTTCGTGAAGGCGGAGCATCCGGCGCTGCATCCGGGACGCAGCGCGCGTGTCGAAGTGGCGGGCCGGGCGGTGGGCTGGATCGGAGAACTGCATCCGCGCTGGCAGCAAAAGTACGACCTGCCGCATGCGCCGATCCTCTTCGAAATCGAAGCGGACGCGTTGATGGATCGCGCGCTGCCGGCGCCTTCGGAAGTGTCGAAATTCCCGCCCGTGCGGCGTGATATCGCCGTCGTCGTGGATCAGAAAGTACCGCTCCAGGCGTTGCTCGACGAGCTTGAAAATGCCCGTTCCGAACCTGCCTGCAAGCACGTCACAAGGGTTGCGCTTTTCGACGAATTTCGTCCAAAATCAAATACTTCCGGTGGGTTGGCGGAGCACGAGAAAAGTCTTGCCTTCCGTGTTACGTTGCAAGATACTGGCGGCACGCTTCAGGATGAAACGGTCGATACGGCCATCAAAACGCTGGTGGATCGCCTGGCTCGAGTACACGGCGCGCGGTTGCGCGGATAGCCTGCGGTTGGGCATGTAGTTGGCCTGCAGTTGGCTTAGTCCGTCTTCATCGTCGTCCGCCGTTTTACCGATATGAACCAAATGAACTCGAGTGATTTCGAAGCCCTTCTTTCGGCGCAGCGTAGCGCCATGACCCGAGATATCCCGACTTCGGGCGCCGTGTCCAATGACACGCCCACGCTCACGAAAGCCGAACTGGCCGAGATGCTGTTCGACCACGTCGGCTTGAACAAGCGCGAAGCGAAAGACATGGTCGAAGCCTTCTTCGAAGTCATTCGCGACGCGCTCGAAAGCGGCGATAGCGTCAAACTCTCCGGCTTCGGCAACTTCCAGTTGCGCGACAAGCCGCAGCGTCCGGGACGCAATCCGAAGACTGGCGAAGCCATTCCTATCGCGGCACGGCGGGTCGTCACATTTCATGCAAGTCAGAAGTTGAAGGCGCTGGTGGAAACGGGAGCGGAGTCAGGTCTCACGCGTTGAATTCGCTCATGCGCTGAACATCGCGCGAATCGCTTTTGCTTGCCGTGCTTCATCGACATCACTCACCAAGATGGTTGATCGACGATGGAAAAAGTCGTCTTGCCTCCGATCCCGGCCAAGCGTTATTTCACGATTGGCGAAGTCAGCGAGCTGTGCGGTGTCAAGCCGCACGTGCTGCGCTATTGGGAGCAGGAGTTTACGCAGCTGAGACCGGTCAAGCGGCGCGGCAATCGGCGCTACTATCAGCATCATGAAGTGCTGCTGATCCGGCGGATTCGCGAACTGCTATACGAGCAGGGATTCACCATCAACGGCGCGCGTAATCGGCTTGATTCGCAAGGCCGCCCGATCAGCGATGACGCCGAAGCCGAAGATATCGAGGGCGTAGCGGCTGCGCCTTCAGCGGGCGTCGATGTCGATCAGTTGCGCAAGGAGATCACGCAGGTGATCGATTTGCTCGGTGGCTGAATGCCGCTTGTCTTGTAGGAGTGACCAATGCCGCGATGGACTCGCGGCATTTTTTTGGTCTGTGTGCATTGCGTTCTGAGTGCGACTGCGCGAGGAACATGGGCTGTATGGTGCCGTTCTACCCGCGCAATGGCGAATCACAAAGCATGGGTTGGATCTATCAGCCGACGGTCAGGTTCACGCTTGGCGCCTCTACACCAACCGACCAGTACACAAGGCTGGGCCCCATACCCATAGGCGGATAGATACGCCAGTCATCAGGTCCGTGATGGAAGAAGTACAGCGCAAAGCGCCCGCCATTCTTGCATGCGCTCACACATACATAGCGGCTCCCGCCCAGATAGATGCGGCCGAACCGTGTAACGCGCGCGGATGACACCGAAACGAACCATCTTGCGACTTCGAGACGCAAGCTGGAAGTTCGGGCTGACAGCGGTTGCCTTTGAACGACAGGCGCGAGGGCAAGCGAAGGCATCAGGCGGCGTTCCTTATACGTCACTTTAAGATTAGAGCTTAAGGGCCTGAGTTACAAGTGGTTTTTGTGCCTTTTAAGTCTGAGTAAAAGCGGGCAGTTGCCTTAGGGAGACGATACTTTCTCGTTTCTGATCTACAGTGAAAACCGATGAATCCAAGCGCTTCGGAACAAACTCCTGACGGTTTCGGCGAGCATACCGCAAACGTTTGCTTTTCGAACTACTTTTCAGCGTGCAAAGTCATGCGCAATTTAGAAAAGCAGCGACAAGTTTTCAAGTGCTGTGAAGCAAGCGGTGCCATAGCGCTTCGGAAAGTTTGATTAGGGCGACAGTATTGTGAAATGCGTCGACTGTTCTTCGTTATCCATACGCCGCAGAAATCGCGATGCATCGACCGGACAAAATAGCGCTTCTGTGCGGACTAACGGCGGATGAGTCCGTCGAGCTTCTACCCGCTGGTTCGGTGCCTTGCTTTTTTTATGCGGTGAGCGGGTCGTTGAGCGTCGCGTCAAAATCGCGTTAAGGCAGGCACGGCCAATCATCGCGAACGCCGCGAGTTCAGTGTTTTTTGCATTGCATGCAGCGCGCAAACCTATCTGAACGTTTTAGCGCGCCCATTTTCGCGTATGAACTTCGGCGTGGCGACTGCTGCCCATTTTTCCGCGCACGTGCGGGAGAGCACGGTGAGAAGAGGATAAGCAACTCTCGGGTTTCGCACGACGAGTCGGCCCATCTCGAGCAGCACGGCAATTCTCTGGCGGCGATGCATTCGTAAAGTCCAGGATGTGCGACGGTGGTCCTTGCCCGACGGTCGATTGACGAAGGACGGTATTCGCTGAGCAAGAGGCTTCATCACTACAGGCGCCTGGCGCCGAGTGACCATTGCATTACGACAACGCTTGAAATCGCTAGATCAGCTCTGTTGAGCAAGACGGCACTGTCGACTGACTACCTGATGTGCGGCGTCGATAGCTTCCAGGAACTGTTGCATGCCGGCCTGACGTGCCTCGCCATTGGCGATGAATTGCAAGGCTTCAAGGGCATCCACTTGCAGCAGATGGCCGGAGGTGTTCGCCAGGTCTTTGATTTCAGCGTGCTTGCGTTCTAGTTCCTCAAGCACGGCTTTGGGCCAAGGCCGTTCAGGATCAGTCTGATACATGACTCGGAACACAACGCCCGAAAGCTCGGCGAGCGTTCCGAGCACTTCACGATAGACATGTGCGAGTGCATCCGCTGTCACCTCCGGCTTCTTGTCTCGACGCCCGAGATAGTGGAGGCTGGCGGTGGCACCGCGGACGACAACTGAGAGAATGGCTGACACGGCACGCCCCGATTTTTTATCTAATGATGATGATCGGAATATGAGGCAGTCTGGTTAGAAGTTGAGTGCGCCACTTAACGAAACGCCGCAATCAGCGTCAGGCCTGTCGAAAGTTTGGCGTGATTTGCATGACACTCGCGTGCCTCGCGGTCTTTCAGGTGGCGATCAAGGTGCAACGGCAAACACTGCGTGTGCCTAACAATCGTGGCCGCTCGAACTGATCCGATGATTTGTCGATAGATTGCGCGAAGAAGCGGTTGTCCGCATCGAAGCGCCTGGGTCAAATGATTTTTGGCAGTAGGATCTGCTCGGCGATAACGGGCAAGGCGATTCCGCACAAGAGAGTACAGCTAGGATCGGCAAAGCGTCGATGCCGCAAGCGGAGCCAGTATCGGACACGCCTACAGGAGTTTTGTAGAGAGGGCAGTGCGGCTTCATCACCATGGTCCTTCAGAGACACATTCCCATCGTTGAACGAGAAGCAAATGAACAAGACGCCAAACGAATTCGCCATCCCTCAAACCGAATTCTCAAACAGCATTAGAAAATCATTTATATCTGTGCTTTTCATCAAGAGCGGATTCAACGTCTCCGGATTGTGTTCCCACCAACGTGAGTCGAGTAATCGGGCTATCACGTCTGGCTCGAAGCGATAACGCAGAACGCGCTGCGGATTACCGACGACTATCGCGTAAGCAGGAACATCTTTGCTGATCGTGGCGCCCGCCCCGATGATCGCTCCGGTGTGGATCGTAACGCCTGAAAGGATGGTGGTGTTTGCGCCGACCCAGACATCGTTGCCAATGACGACGTCTCCCTTCCATCTATTGGAAGCATTTATTTGATGCAGCGTCGTGTTCGTAGACAACGAAAGCTTCGGATGCTCGCCGCCTAACACGAATGTTGCTCCCTGAGCAATTGAGCAGTAATTCCCAACCTCAAATGCACACGGAGCCCCCCAGTAATAAACGGTTGGTCGGTTTATATGACTGTGGTTACCGACCGCGACTCTGATTTCCTGAACTGGGAAAAAGAACCGTCCGTCAGTCACTTCCGGTGGCGGTAACGGAACCTCGACTGCCGGTTGCGGGGCCTTTCTCGAAAAAAATTTAGATAGCGGCTTCATGCTTCATCACCTGTCTCGCGCGCTGGGGCCGTTGTGAAAGTCGTCGTTGTCAAGCCGATTAGCCGGACGGCGCTGTGCACACGAATCCTTCGTATCCACACTGTTGGCCCGTGCTAGAAGACACTTGAGCTTGGCTTGTGGCGCTACCACGAGCCGCCATCACGCAGGCAGGCATGATAGCAAGCGGGGCGAAATGACTTTGGATTCGTTGATGTGTGAGACAGAGCCGATCTTCCTCTCGCCATGACGAAGCCCGCTGCAAAGCGTGAACGGTTCCTCGCTATTGCGGGCGAAAGTATCTGACGGTCGGTGGCGCACAAAACGATGCTGCGGAAGCGGCGCGGCGGAAGGTAAAGAGGCGTCTCACGCCTGGCTGGACGCGGAAGTGCGCAGGCATCCGACTATGAAACCGCTCATCCCGCTGCTAGTTATCAAATATGAGTTCTTCGAGGTTGATGGCTATCAGCCAGCTCGGGGGAGACTACGAACGCAGCGACTTGCTGATCTTCCGTCGCCCAACACAACGACTAGCCTTAAAGTTCGGAGGCCCGGGCCAGTGCAAGCGTGTCGATGTACTCGCGGATGCTCGCGACCTTGCCATTGCGAACGGTGATGGCAAAGATCCAGTGGTCTTCGAAGGTCTTGTTCGTGGCTTTGATTCTGCCCGTCGCGAAGCCGACGACCAGAACCCGGTCACCCTGAGCAACGAATTCGGGCGGGGCGGGGTAGGACGTATCCACCATCTCGGACGCCTTCTGCAACAGGTTCGCCAAGTCCTCGTGTCCACGGTGGGTGCCGGCCAGCGCCCACTCGCCCGGAACGATCCACTCGATGTCTTCTGCGGAAATGGCCAGCAAAGCTTGCTTATCGCCGCTGCCCAGCGCGGCAAAGAAATCCTTCACGACCTGGACGTTCGCTTGTGCGTTCATCGGTATCGCTCCATGTTTGTGACACAGACCCGCAACTGGAACAGGTCGCGCTCTTACGTCGGACGGCCTCTGCTCCATCGATGTGCCGCGCGGTTTGCAGTCCAACACGCGGCACTTAGGACCCACGCTTTCCGCCGTCGACCAACAAGCCCACTGAAGGGGCCCTGCGAAGGACGTTAGCCAGAGCCGCCACAACACATCAAAGCTGCGCCAAGCCGCCGTCGACGGCCACCTCGCTGGCGGTCATGAAGCTACTGTCCGACGACGCGAGAAAGGCAGCCACCGCTCCGATCTCGGCCGGATCGGCCATGCGCTGAAGTGGAGTCATCGAGGCGAAAGCCTTCTGGCCTTCCTCGCCCAGCGCTTCCTTCGCGAGTTCGGTTGCCGTCGCCCCGGGTGACAACACGTTCACACGGATGCCGGTGCCTTTCAGGTCCTCCGCCCACGTTCGCGCGAGGTTGCGCACGGCCGCCTTGCTCGCGCTGTAGGCGCTCATTCCAGGAGCGCCCGTAGTGCCGGCGCTCGATCCGGTCAGGATGATCGAACCGCCATCGCGCATCAGCGGCAACGCCTTCTGGACCGTGAAGATCGAACCCTTCACATTGGTGTCGAAGGCTTCGTCGATGTGCTCGGCGGTGATCTTGCCGAGCGCTAGCTGGCTTCCCGCGCCGGCATTCGCAAAGACGATATCGAGGGTCCCGCGCTCGTCCTTCACGGCAGCATAAAGTCGGTCGAGGTCGGCCTCATCCGAGACCGAGCCCTTTACCGCGCGGGCATTGGGCCCGAGGTCGGCCACGGCATCGTCGAGTGCGTCTTGCCGACGGCCGAAGATGAAGACGAAAGCGCCTTCCTCGATGAAGCGCTTCGCTGCCGCGCGGCCAATGCCCGTGGCGCCGCCGGTGATGACAGCCGTCTTTCCGTTGAGTCTGGTCATGTCGTGCATCCTTCTTTCAAGTTGTACGGAAGCAGGAATTGCTTGCTTGAAACAAGTATGCGGTTGGACTAACCTAAGAACAAGTATGCACCTTTTGGTAACCACAATATGACCGACTGTTCTCCGACCTGCGGTGGCCGCTACTCTTACGGGCTAGCCGCGACCCTCAGCATCATCGCGGGCAAATGGAAGCCACTGATCTTGTACTTCCTGCTCGACGGCCCGAAGCGCTACGGCGAACTCAAGCGCAATGTCCACGGCGTCAGCGCCAAGGTGCTGATCCAGCAATTGAAGGAACTCGAAGCCGATCGCGTCCTCGCGCGGACCGACTATCAGGAGGTGCCACCGCGCGTGGACTACACGCTGACGCCGCTCGGTCGAAGCCTGGCCGACAAGATCGTCCCGCTGTGCACTTGGGGAACCGAGAATATGGCCGAAATGGTGAACATGCTCGCTGAGCGCGACAGGTTGAGATAAAAGACAGCCGACATCCACGTTTAACGCGCTATCAAAACGTGCCCGCGCTGTTTTCGCCACTCAAAGAGCAGGGAAGTAGTGGCCATTGTCGAGGTCCTCGATCAGGCCGGGCTGGGCAGGCTTCCAGCCGAGAGCCTGACGCGTGATGAGATTGGACGCCGGAAGGTCCAGCGTGACCAGGTTTGTCAGGAAGCCAAAGTATCCCGGCAGCATCAGCACGTCGATGGGAATGCTCACGGCCGGCAGGCCCAGGCGGCTGCCGATGGCCTCGGCGATCTCGCGCAAAGCGATGCCCTCGCCCTCGATGCCGTGCCAACTTTTGCCAGCCGGACCTTTCTCCAGCGCGAGACGGAACAAGGTGGCGAGGTCGCGGCCATGCACGGCCGGCCACAAGTTTGCGCCGTCTCCCGGATAACCGATGACGCCCTTGTCCTTTGCGAGCGCAATCAGCAACGGGAGGAAGCCTGCATCGCTCGTGCTGTGCGCGATGGGAGGAATCCGCACGACCGAAGACCGCACGCCCTGCTGCGCGAGTGCGATCACGGCGAGCTCCACGACGTTACGAACTCGCAGGGTTCCTTTGTATGCATCGCCGGCCGGAAGGGCAGGGTCGTCCTCGCTGACGGGCCGGCCGAGGCTTTCCCATCCGGGTGAGCCGATGCTCGCCGACACGACCAGCGGCTTGCCGGTTCCGGCCAGTGCGTCGCCATACGCAAGCATGATCTTGAGTTCCGCGGCGGCCACGGCATCGAGCCCGCCAGAGGGAAGCAGGTCTTGTCTATGCGCGACATGGATGACACCGTCTGACTCCGACGCCGCGGCCTTGAGTTCATCGAGATCGGAGATATTGCCGCGACGCACCTTTGCGCCGAGCGCGGACACCGCCGCCGCGGATTTGTCCGACCTGGCGAGGCCGGTTACCTCGTGGCCGGCGGCGATGAGCTCGGGAATGATGTACGAACCGATATGGCCGGTCCCGCCCGTGACGAAAACGTGCATGTTATTGCTCCCTACAGAAGATGTGATGCGAGATGTCGTGGCGGGTGCAATCAGCCGAACAGGCTGACGCCGATTGAGAAGTTGGCGTGCTTGACGGAGTGAGTGAGCAGTCCCAGCGACAGCAGGCTGACGTGCTCCAGCGTCTTCGCCATGAGCAGCGGCCCGGTATCCATCGGGCGCAGTCCGAGGCTCGCGACGAATGCCGAGACGCGTGCTTTCGCCTGTGCATCGTCCCCGGCGATGAACACGTCCAACAGGCGGCCCTCTACTGGACCGGCAGCCAGGACGTGAGAAAAAAGGGTGTTGAACGCCTTGACGATTTTCGCGTCGGTAGGCGCGGCCTTGGCGATCTCCCGCGCGCCGAAGCTGTCGCCCGGAGTCACGAAGCTCACGTGATCGGAGGCGATGGGATTGGTGATGTCCACGAGAACCTTGCCTGCAAGCTCGTTCCCGTACTGCTTCACCACATCGAGAACGGTTGGGTAGGGAAGCGCCAGGATGACCATGTCCCCGGCCGGGGCGACGCCGAACATTCCTGTCGTCGCGTTGGCTCCAAATTTTTCGGCAAGCGCCCGCGCCTTGGCAGCGTCGCGACTCATTACCTCGACTATGTGACCCGCATTGGCGGCAAGGCCGCCGATCGCTGCGGCCATGCCGCCTGTGCCAATGATGCTGATCGTGCTCATGCAGTCTCCTGGTGAGTTGGGTGGTGCTCGTAACCACTAGCAACCATCCTATTCACATAACTTGCAAAAAACAAGTAAACGAGGAAATTTACTTGCTTCATGCAAGCGATGTTAATATTCGGCCATGAAGACGACATCCAAAGAAGACCTTCGATCCCATTGCGCGGTGAACTACGGCGTGGAGATCTTTGGCGACCGGTGGTCGCTCTTGATCATTCGCGACATCGTCTTTGTTGGCAAGAAGACGTATGGCGAGTTTCTGAGATCGGAAGAGGGAATCGCGACCAATGTCCTTGCGTCCCGCCTTGCGTTTCTTGAGGAGCAAGGAATTCTCTCGAGGGCGCCCAGCCCCGACGATGGGCGCCGTGACTTCTACACGCTGACCGAGAAGGGCTTGGACCTCATCCCTGTCGTGCTGAACATCGTCCTATGGAGCGCGAAGTACGATTCAAAGTCGTACGTTCGGCGAAGTAAGGCTTTCATTGCCCGATTAAGACAAAGCCCCCTGCTGGTGAGCGAAGAGGTGAAGACGCTGGTTCGGAATGGCGGATGTATGTTTCCGGAGAGCAAGGAATAGACAGGACGGCAGGCATGCCGTGCTACGTCGATAGACGATGCGCGCATGACTAGCCGAGAGGTGCGGCGAATAGCGGCCCGATGTCGAGAACGGTTCTGGAGACCGTGACTGAGGTTCAGCGGCCTGAGCGGGCGAAAAGTCGCGCCGGCTTCGGCTCCATTCCGTACGCGGTCTGAGACATTACGGCGAGCGCGATAACGGATGAAAAGAAAGCGCGACCACTACATCGACGCCCTTCAGTCCGCCCTAGCACGCGCCACGCGCGCGAAGGACGGAGATGAAGATTCAGCCGCGCAGGACGCCTATTTTGACTGTACGCAGTGCGCTTCGGCGGCGTTCTTTTGGAAGCCGTCAGAACTGCTACTTCCGCCATGGACATACAAATGAGAAAGCCCGCGTAATCAAAAGATCACGCGGGCTTAATTTGGTCGGGGCGAGAGGATTTGAACCTCCGACCACCTGCACCCCATGCAGGTACGCTACCAGGCTGCGCTACGCCCCGAAAGAGCAAAAGTATATCAGAGCGAAACGAATAGTAGAACTGCTTCGACGAAATTCGTGTTCGGACTCGTCGAATCTACTCGAAAATGCTCACAGCCTGAGTTCAGACTGCGTGTAAGGGGAAGTCTTGATCGAAACAGGCGCGTCATTGTTACGCAGCGTCGGCACGCGCCGCTTGCGCGCAAGCGCTGCGCGCTGACGCTTGCGAAAGCGCTGTGCCAACAACGCCGACACGACACAAGGAATCAGGTAACTCAGCACGCGTTCGCTCCACTTGCTCCGCGTTGCGATGCTTTCATACTGCGTGTGATCATGAAAACTCGCGGACGCAAAGACCATCGTCAGTACGAAGTCGAGAGCCATTGCCAGAAAGCAGAAGATGAAGAACACGAGTGCGCCATTCCACAGCAGCTTGCCGTGACTTGCGTTGATCGTGCGGCAGACGAACATCACCGCGCACAGAAGCAAGAGGTTGAACAACAAGGGGAGCCAGGGAAAGAAGTCCATGTGCGCTAAGCCAATGATGATGCGTGAAAGAGCCAGCCTCCGCAGCGGCGATCGTCACAATCCGTGATAACCAGATCGTGGAAGGCCAAACCGGGAATTGGGCGCGATATTCACACACGGCAAGCAGCGCTTGAATACGAGTATTCTTAATCTACGACTAATCCGAATTCTGTCGTGATTCGGTCACTTCCTTGGTTCTTGATCGCTCAGCGAGTCCGATAAGAAATCGATGAAGGTTCTGACCTTCGTCGTCATGTACTTGCGGCTCGTGTACACCGCATACACCGATGGCGCGAACGCTTCGTAGCCCGGCAGCACGCGCAGCAAGTTGCCCGCGCCCAGTTCGGGATCGACGATCCACGCCGGCAGATACGCCAGGCCCATCCCGGCACGCACGAGCTGGAGCGCCATCGACGTATCGTTGGTCTTCAGCACCGGCTGATTCCTGACCGTGAACGCGCCGTCCGCGCCCGTCAGCGTAACCATCTCGATATTGGTGTAAGTCGGCAGCACGACGCGATGCCGCGCCATGTCGTCCGGATGCCGCACCGGCCCATGCCGTTCGATATACGCAGGCGATGCCGCCAGCACGAAAGGCATCCGGCACAACGGCCGTACGATGAGCGAGGGCGACGGCTCGGACGTCGCGCGCAAGGCCATGTCGTAGCCTTCCTCGACCAGATCGACGAAGCGGTTCTCAAGGCGCAGATCGACGAGCACATCCGGATAACGCGCCTGATAAGCCACTAGCAAATCCGCGAACTTACGATTGGCGAACCAGCCCGGCGCGGTCACCTTGAGCACGCCATGTGGCTGCGCCGTCTGTGTGCCGACCGCGGCTTCTGCCGCGCGCAGGATGTCGAGCGCCTCGCTGCACTGTTCGTAATAAACGTTGCCGGCTTCGGTCAGGCTGAGATGCCGCGTCGTTCGATTCAGCAACCGCACGTTCAAATGGCGTTCGAGGTTGGCGACGTGTTTGCTCGTCATCGCGGTCGAGATGTCTAGCCGTTCGGCCGCCTTCACGAAACTTCCGGCTTCGACGACCTCGCGGAATACGCGAAGACTGGTGAGCGCATCCATCGATCATTTCCTTCGAGGAAACAAAACGCCAATGTTAGCCGGATTTATCCGCGGATGAGAGCCACTCGGACGCAAGCCGGAGCGGGCGTCTTAGACATCGCCGCACGTCGAGGAAAAGCTGCCCGTCACTTCGGCCATTCGTCGAGTGCGTCGTTGAAGAGCGAGGCGACGACGCCACGCAGCCAACTCGTGCGTGGATCGTTATGAAACTTGCGATGCCAATGCTGCCGCAGATCGAACCTCGGCAGCGCGAGCGGCGGCTCGGCGAGCGTGATCGACGCGTGTTCGGCCACATACGCGAAGCCGATCGCATGCGGCACCGTCGCGATGAGATCCGTACGCGACAAAATGAACGGCAAGCTCATGAAGTGCGGCGTTTCCAGCACGGCGCGGCGCCGCACGCGTTCCTTGTCGAGATGATTTTCGAGTATTTCCTGACTGCGTCCCTCCGCGCGCACGACGGCGTGGCCGCATGCGCAGAAGCGTTCGAGCGTGAGAGGCTCGCGCGCGAAGGGATGATCGCGCCGCATGAGACAGATGAACCGGTGCGAAAAGAGCCGCTGCTGGAAGAAGTTGTTGCCGCGCAGATCGGGAAAATAGCCGACCGCCAGATCGATCGAGCCGGCTTCGAGTCCGCGCTCGACATCGCCGTGTGAAGCCGACACAGACCGCAGATTCGCTTGCGGCGCCTCGGTTGCGAACGCCTGCAACAAGCGCGGCAGAAACACGATCTCGCCGACATCCGACAGCGCTATCGAGAACGTGTCGGTGCTCGACGAGGGATCGAAGTGCTGCGTATCGAGCAAACCGCGTTCGATCCGCCCGAGCGCCTCGCGCGCCGCCGGCACGAGCGCCAGGGCGCGCGGCGTCGGCTCCATGCCGCGCGAGGTCCGCACGAACAGCGGGTCGTTGAAATATTCGCGCAACCGTCCGAGCGCCGTCGACACGCGCGGCTGACTCACGCCGAGCCGCTCGGCGGCGCGGCTCACGTTGCGCGTCTCCTCTATCGCGACGAGGAACGGGATCAGATTCAGGTCGAGGTCGGTCATGCGGCCGTCGTTATCGTCCGGCGAAATAGTGCGTCATGCGGCATTCGCCTCGCGGATAGTGGAGTGTCGCGCGGATCATCCACGCCGCGCAACCATGTCCGACACGCGCTGCGCCGCTTCCTGCAGCGGCGTCAGGAACGACTTCACCATTTGCTTCGCGCTCTTGCGCTGCGCGTTGCCGGAAAGGTTCAGCGCGGCGATCACGCGGCCTTGCCGGTCGCGAATGGGCGCCGATAAGGAGATCAATCCTTCTTCCAGTTCCTGATCGACGATAGCCCAGCCCTGGCGCCGCACGAGCGCGATCGATTCCCTGAGCGCAGTCTTGTCGACGATGGTGTGCGGCGTGCGCGCGACGAGTTCGCTGGCATCGAGTGCTTTGTCGAGTTGTGCGTCGTCGAGTGCGGCGAAAAGCACGCGGCCCATCGACGTGCAGAACGCGGGCAGACGGCTGCCGATCGACAGATTTTGCGTGATGATCTTGTGGGTCGGCACGCGCAGCACGTAGACGATCTCCGCGCCGTTCAACACCGCCGCCGAGCAGCTTTCGTGAACTTGCGCGACGAGTTCTTCCATGACCGGCTCGGCGAGATTCCAGAACGGCATCGACGTGAGATAGGCGAAGCCCAGGTCGAGTATCTTCGGTGTGAGCTGGAAGAGGCGGCCATCGGCTTCGACATAACCGAGCGTCTGCAACGTAAGGAGAATGCGCCTTGCGCCCGCGCGCGTTAAGCCGGTCGCGGCGGCGACATCGGTGAGCGTTTGCGCCGGGCGGTTCGCGTCGAACGAGCGGATGACCGAGAGCCCGCGCGCGAACGATTGCACGTAGGCGTCGCCGGGACGCGCGGGGTTATCGGATGAATCCGCGTCGGCATTCGTTGGAGTGGACATATAGAAAGCGTGAAGACCCGTACAAACCCGCACTTCGCGCATGCTTCGTTGACACGACAAAGAACCGGGGACTAACATGCCGATGTTCGCTTAACGAATCCATGTTCGCATATCGAACATTTCGAAGCAAGCTTGTCGGCGCACAGGTAAACCCCGAGATGCGTTTGCTTCAAGCAGGCGCTGACACGCAAGTCGGTTCGACACAGGAGAAAGTACGGCAATGATCAACAAGATTTTCGACTCGCTCGCGTCGGCGGTGGCGGATGTGCAGGACGGCGCGACCATCATGATCGGCGGTTTCGGCACGGCGGGCATGCCCTCGGAACTGATCGACGCGCTCATCGAACAGGGCGCGCGCAATCTCACCATCGTCAACAACAACGCGGGCAATGGCGACACGGGTCTCGCCGCCTTGCTGAAGGCGAAGCGCGTCAGCAAGATCATCTGTTCGTTTCCGCGTCAGACCGACTCGCACGTCTTCGACGCGCTCTACCGCGCGGGCGAAATCGAACTCGAACTCGTGCCGCAGGGTAATCTCGCGGAGCGCATTCGAGCGGCGGGCGCGGGCATCGGCGGATTCTTCACGCCGACCGGCTACGGCACGAAGCTCGCCGAAGGCAAGGAAACCCGCGTGATCGACGGCAAGCACTACGTGCTCGAAGCGCCGCTACACGCCGACTTCGCGCTCGTGAAGGCCTATAAGGGCGACCGCTGGGGCAATCTGGTCTATCGTAAGACGGCGCGCAACTTCGGGCCGATCATGGCGAGCGCCGCGAAGACCGCCATCGTGCAGGTGTCGAAGGTCGTGCCGCTCGGCGAGCTTGACCCCGAGAACATCGTGACGCCGGGCATCTTCGTGCAACGTGTCGTCGAAGTGCCGCAGGCGGTGCATGCCGCCAAACTCGAAGCTGAACTTGCATCCTGAAGGATCGAAGCCATGAAGAAACTTTCCCGTGACGAAATGGCCCGCCGCGTGGCCGCGGACATTCCCGAAGGCGCGTATGTGAACCTCGGTATCGGCGTGCCGACGCTCGTCGCCAATCATCTCGCGGCGGATCGCGAAATCTTCCTCCATAGCGAAAACGGCCTGCTCGGCATGGGTCCCGCGCCCGCGAAGGGCGAAGAGGACGACGAACTCATCAACGCCGGCAAGCAGCACGTCACGCTCTTGACGGGCGGCGCGTTCTTCCATCACGCCGATTCCTTCGCGATGATGCGCGGCGGCCATCTCGATTTCTGCGTGCTCGGCGCGTTCCAGGTCTCGGCGACGGGCGACCTCGCTAACTGGCACACCGGCGCACCCGATGCGATTCCCGCCGTCGGCGGCGCAATGGACCTGGCCATCGGCGCCAAGCAGGTGTACGTGATGATGGAACTGCTCACGAAGCAAGGCGAGAGCAAGCTCGTGGCCGAGTGTTCTTATCCGGTGACGGGCGTACAGTGCGTGGATCGCGTGTATACGGACCTCGCCGTGTTCGACGTGACGCCGGAAGGCTTTGTCGTGCGCGAGATGGTGGAAGGTCTGTCGTTCGACGAACTGCAAAAGCTGGCCCAGGTGCCGCTGCAATACGTGCCGCTGTCCGAGGCTGCATAAACGCTTCGCCTGAGAGATAACTGGAGTTGACCGATGAAAGAAGCTTTCGTATGTGATGCCATCCGCACGCCGATCGGCCGTTACGGCGGTTCGCTGTCTTCCGTGCGTGCCGACGACCTGGGCGCCGTGCCGCTGCGCGCGCTCGTCGAACGCAACAAGGAAGTGGACTGGGAAGCCGTCGAGGAAGTGATCTACGGCTGCGCGAATCAGGCGGGCGAAGACAATCGCAACGTCGCGCGCATGTCGGCGTTGCTTGCCGGCTTGCCTGTGGGCACGCCCGGTTCGACGGTCAACCGCCTGTGCGGTTCGGGCATGGATGCGGTCGGCATCGCGGCGCGCGCCATCAAGTCGGGCGAGGCGAGCCTTTTGATCGCGGGCGGCGTCGAGAGCATGAGCCGTGCGCCGTTCGTGATGGGCAAGGCGACGAGCGCGTTCTCGCGTCAGGCCGAGATTCACGACACGACCATCGGCTGGCGCTTCGTCAATCCGCTGATGAAGAAGCTCTATGGCGTCGACTCGATGCCCGAAACCGCCGAGAACGTCGCCGACGACTACAAGGTGAGCCGCGCCGATCAGGACGCGTTCGCGTTGCGCAGTCAGCAGAAAGCATCGCGCGCGCAGAAGGACGGCACGCTCGCGCAGGAAATCACGCCGGTCAGCATCGCCCAGAAGAAGGGCGACGCGCTCGTCGTGTCGCAGGACGAGCATCCGCGTGAGACGAGTCTCGAAACGCTCGCGAAACTGAAGGGCGTGGTGCGTCCGGACGGCTCGGTGACGGCGGGCAACGCGTCGGGCGTGAACGATGGCGCCGTCGCCATGCTGATCGCCGACGAAGAAAGCGCGAAGCGTCATGGCCTCACGCCGCGCGCGCGCATTCTCGGCATCGCGACCGCGGGTGTCGAACCGCGCGTGATGGGTATCGGACCGGCGCCCGCATCGCAGAAGCTGTTGGCGCGCCTTGGCATGACGATCGACCAGTTCGATGTGATCGAACTGAACGAAGCCTTCGCCTCGCAAGGGCTCGCCGTGCTGCGCATGCTCGGCATTGCCGACGACGATCCTCGCGTCAACCCGAACGGCGGTGCGATCGCGCTCGGACATCCGCTCGGCGCGTCCGGCGCGCGGCTCGTGACGACCGCGAGCTATCAGTTGCAGCGCACGGGCGGGCGCTTCGCGCTCTGCACCATGTGCATCGGCGTGGGCCAGGGCATTGCGATGGTCATCGAGCGTGTCTAAGGACATGTTCGCCTCGACCGGACGTCTCACGGATCTCATCTGCGGCAACGAGGCCGCCAACGCGCTATGGTCGGCGCGCGCGACGGTGCAGGCCATGCTCGATGTCGAAGCGGCGCTCGCGCGTGCATCGGCGGAGCATGGCGTGATTCCGGCGAGCGCGGTCGATGCGATCGTCGCCGCGTGCAATGCCGACAACATCGACGCCGGCGCGTTGATGACCGGCGCGGCCGCCGGCGGCAATCTCGCGATTCCGCTCGTCAAGCAATTGACCGCCGTAATGAAGGCCGGCGACGCCGAGGCCGCGAAGTACGTGCATTGGGGCGCGACGAGTCAGGACATCATCGACACGGGCGTCATGCTGCAACTGCGCGCCGCATTCGAACTGATCGATGCCGATCTGCGCGAACTCGCGGCATCGCTCGCGCAGCAGGCGCAGAAGCATCACGCGACGCCGATGATCGGCCGCACATGGTTGCAACAGGCGCTGCCAATCACGCTCGGTCTCAAGTTCGCGCAATGGCTGGACGCAGTGACGCGTCATCGCGGGCGTCTGTACGAACTGAAATCGCGCGTGTTCGTGCTGCAATTCGGCGGCGCGGCGGGCACGCTGGCGAGTCTGCGCGACAAGGCCTTGCCGGTGGCGCAGTCGCTCGCCGATGAACTTCAGCTCGCCCTGCCCGCGCTGCCTTGGCATACGCAACGCGATCGCATCGCGGAGGCGGCGGCGTTTCTCGGCATGCTCACGGGCACGCTTGGCAAGATCGCGCGCGACATCTCGCTCATGATGCAGACCGAACTCGGCGAACTCGCCGAGCCGGCCGCCGCAGGCAAGGGCGGGTCGTCCACCATGCCGCACAAGCGCAATCCCGTGGGTTGCGCGGCGGTGCTTACTGCCGCGACGCGCGCGCCCAATCTCGTCGCGACGATTTTCGCGGGCATGGTGCAGGAACACGAACGCGCGCTCGGCGGCTGGCAGGCGGAATGGGAAGCGCTGCCCGATCTCGCGCGGCTTACGGCGGGAGCGTTGTCGAATATCAAGGGCATCGTGCCGGGTCTCGAAGTGAACGTCGCGCGGCTCGCGCGGAATCTCGACGCGACCAACGGTCTCGTGCTCGGCGAAGCGGTCATGCTCGCGCTCGGCGACGCCATCGGCCGGCTGGATGCGCACAAGCTCGTCGAGCAGTCGTCGAAGGCGGCGGTGGCAAGCGGCCAGTCTCTCTTCGATGTGCTCGCCGCGAACGAAACCGTCACGCAGCATCTTTCGCAACAACAGTTGAAATCCTTGCTCGATCCGGCGAATTACGCCGGTCAGGCACAGGCCTTCGTCGACGCCGCGCTCGAGCTTCATCGCGCGAACGCGTGAGCGCACAAGATTCAGGAGCGATACAGCATGCCCCTTGCCGCTATCAACGGTACCCGGATTCACTATCGAGTCGATGCCCGCGCGGGCCATGACGCCCCGTGGCTCGTGCTGTCGAATTCGCTCGGCGCCGATGTCTCCATGTGGACGCCGCAAGTCGAAGCGTTCGCCGAGCACTACCGCGTGGTGCGTTACGACACGCGCGGCCACGGCCATTCGGACGCGCCAGCGGGGCCGTACACCATCGATCAGTTGATCGGCGATGTCGTCGGGCTGCTCGATCATCTCGGTATCGAACGCGCGCATTACTGCGGTCTGTCGATGGGCGGGCTCACGGGCATCGGGCTCGCCGCGCGTCATCCCGAACGTTTCTCGCGCGTGGTGCTGTCGAACACGGCGGCGCTCATCGGCTCGGATGCGGTGTGGACGCCGCGCGCCGCGAAAGCGCGTGAAGCAGGCGGCATGTCGTCGCTGACCGACGCCGTGATCGCGCGCTGGTTCACTGCGCCGTTCATCGAGCGGCAACAGCTCGTGCTCGCCAACATCCGCGATGTCTTCCGGCATACGGAGGGCGAAGGCTACGCGTCGAATTGCGAAGCGATCCGCGACGCCGACCTGCGCGCCGAAGCGAAGACCATCGCGCTGCCGGTGCTCGTGATCGCAGGCACGCACGATCTGTCGACGACAGCCGAGCAGGGCCGCGAACTGGCGGGTTATATCGAAGGCGCGCGCTACGTCGAACTGGACGCGGCGCATTTGTCGAACATCGAGAAGCGCGACGATTACACGCGCGCCGTGCTCGACTTTCTCGGAGAACAACCATGACTGATGACGAACGTTACGAAGCCGGCATGAAGGTGCGCCGCGCGGTGCTGTCCGATGCGCACGTGGACCGCTCGCTTGCCAACCGCACCGATCTCACCACGGATTTCCAGAACTTCATCACGCGTTATGCGTGGGGCGAAATCTGGACGCGCGATGGCTTGCCGCGTCATACGCGCAGCCTTCTCACCATCGCGATGATGGTCGCGCTCAATCGTGGCGAGGAACTCGCGTTGCATCTGCGCGCCGCGAAGAACAACGGCGTGACGCAGGACGAGATCAAGGAAGTGCTGCTGCAGACGGCCGTGTATTGCGGCGTGCCGGCCGCGAACTCGGCGTTCCATCTGGCGCAGAAGATCTTCGAGGAAGAGGCGCAGAAGAAGTAAGTAGCTTTCCGCCTGTTGCGGCATGTCAAGCCGAGGGCCGTTCATCGCGAACGGCCCTCGGCTTTTCAGAACGCGTAATACGGCCCGTTTCCTGCGGGCGTCGCGCGTCCTTCGAGCGCCGTGAACACGCGTCTCCCAAAGAAGAATGGCAAGCCCCAGTCGAAGTATCCGCTCGACGGTCCGGCGAGATTGCTGAACGCAAAATTGCCGCTTGCGATCAACGTAGTCGATTGCGCGACGCTGAACGAGACGTCTGTCGTGATGCCGCTCGTCGAACGCACGGTCGCGCTCAAGGCTTGCGTCGCCGCCGGGCAATACCACGCGCCGCATGTCGTGATGCTCGTCGAAGGGAAGAACAACCCATTCGATCCGCTGTCGATGAAGCTCGTCCCATACTGACTGCCGCCGAAGCTCGTCGACACATAGCCGGAAGACGAACTCGATTTCAACACCGTCGCCGTGCCGAGTAGATTGTTCGCCTGCGTACCGATGCCGAAGGTCATCGTCCCCGTGACCGCGGATGCGCCTGCGGCTGGAATGGCGGGGAGTTCGATCAGCACGCCGTTGTTGTCGGCGGCGAAATTGGCGACCGGATTGGTCACCTGCTGCGCAACCGGCAAGCTGCTCGCCGTGCAACCGCCGCCTGCGTTGCAGGTGTAGTACCAGCGTGGCATGGCGGAGGCGGCGCAGCCCGCGCCGCAATCGGCGGCGAACGGACCGACGCCGAGAATGCCGTTGCCGCGCGGCTTCGATGCGTCGAGCATCGGCAGGCCGGACTGTGCGCAATCGGCGGGCGCCGTGGGCGTCGATGCATCGGCGATCAACTGCACGGAGGTTGCCCCCGCCACTTGGCCGGCGAGCCGCACATCGGCGGTGCGCACGGCGCCCCATGTGTAGCCCGTGCCAAACACCGAGCATTCGGCGACGAACCCGTTCGAACCGCTTGAAGCGACGAGCGGCAGCGCGATTTGCGAGTTCAGTGCCGACGCCAGCACGCGCAGCCCGTGCGAGCCGGTATCGACCTGGATGTTGTCGATGGTCTGGCAGGTATTCGTGCCCGGCACGCAGATAGTGACGCTCGTCTGCAGCATGTTGCGCGTGCGAGTTGGCGTGCTGGTGACGGTGATGGTCTGCACGTTCGGCGTGGTCGATTGCACGACGGTGGTGGAGTCGGCGCTCGGTGCGGATGCCGCGCTGGCGGCGCTTGCCGCGGCCGGGACGCTTGCCGTGCCCGGCGCGCTGGCCGTCGCGGGCGCGCTGGCTTGTGCAGGCGCGGCGGGTGCCGGCGTGGCGCTGTCGGAACCGCCGCCACCGCCGCATGCGGTCAAGGTCAGTGCGGTGACGATAAGAAGCGTGAGATGCGTGCGAATAGGCATGCGTGCCTCCATCGTCATTGAATATCGGCGGTGGATACGCCAACTGGAAGCGCGCTCACGAGCCATGCGCGGCCACTGAACTCACGCAGCCGCACGTGATTTTCGACGACGAGATCGCCATTCGCGATGCGCGTCGCGTGCAGACCGGCATCGCCCGAAGAAGCGTTCGCGCCGTCCTTGAAGCGCTGAAAGTACGCGCCGAGCAGCGCTTCTGTGTCGGGCATGGCCGGTCCGCGCCAGGAGATTGCGTACACGGCGCCGCTGGCTGCGACGTATTCGCGCACGACGATGCCGTTCGCGTCCGTCGTTTCGACGTAATCGAGCAGGCCGTGCGTCGATCGATGCGCGACGACACCTGGCGAAAATACGGCGCTGCGCGCTATCGCGCCGAGTTGCGCTTGTGCAGGCGCGGCCATCGATCCGCCGAGCGCGATGCAGGCCGCCGCGAGGTAATGAGGATTTCTTAGCGTATGTCTTGGCGTAGTCACGTGTTCCTCTCTCAGTTTCACTCAGATAATTCTTAATTTTGAGAGCGATTCTAGAGGGAAGAAGGGGATGGGCGATACCGTCGCCCGAGGCACTCGAAAGCCGCGAAAAGCCTTCGAAAGACGGGCGTGGTGCCTTGAAAATCAGTACGTTACGAAGCTCGAAAAGCCAAATCGCCTATTTTTGAGACTGTCATAAATTGTCATTTCGAGGCGAAGACGATTTAATGGCTTGGGTGCATCCATGCCTTTTGACCGCAACAAAAGCGCATTCGCTGCCGATGGCGAATTGCCAACAAATCTCGGCGACAAAAAGCATCCAGTTTCCGTGGATCAATATCGCGACGAGCGTCGCGGAAAACGAAACCGGCCTCTTTTTGCCAGAGACACCGCCAGACCGGTAAAATGCTGGGTTGATCCACGGAAGAACCCGTGGCGTTGCGGAAGGACTTTCCAGACATGACAGATTTTCGTGTAACCAGGCGGGTTGCTGCGGTCGTCGCAGTGGCAGGAATCGTGGCGGGTTGCGGCACGTCTTCACCTAACGCGATCAACTACAAGAGCGATCAGCGCTCCAAGCAGGAAACCCTCGCGAATCCGCCGAACCTGCTCGACGAAGCCGTCGATCAGCGTTCGCTGCCGCCACAGGGCGGGCAGACATCCCTTTCCGATCTGCAGCAAGTCCAGAAGGTCGCACCCACCGCGCCCACGGTGGTGCCGCCAATCACGGGCATGCGCATTCAGCGCGATGGCGCCGAGCGCTGGCTCGTCGTCGACGACCGCGCGCCCGATCAGGTCTGGCCGCAGATCCGCCGGTTTTGGCAAGAGCAGGGCTTCTTGCTCGTCGTCGATCAACGCGATAAAGGCGTGATGGAAACCGACTGGAACGAAACGCATCCGCAAATTTCAGATGGCCTGATTCGCGACACGCTCTCCAAGGCCACGGGCAATTCCTATGTCACGGCCGAGCGCAACAAATACCGCACGCGTCTCGAAGCGGCGCCCAACGGCGGCACGTACGTGTTCATCAGCCAGAAGGGCATGCGTGAAGCGTTGACCGGCGTGAACAACGACACGAGCCAGTGGCAGGCGCGTCCGAACGACCCCGCGCTCGAAAACGAATACCTGCGCCGTTTGATGACTTCGCTTACCAACGCGGACACGCGTCAAGCGGGCGGCACGTCTTTGCCGGGCGCGACCGCCGCGGCGGCGAGCGCCAAGGCTGGCGACAAGAAGGCTGCATCGGTTGCCGCGCACAACGCGGCCAACGCAGGCAACAGCCCCATTCGCAACGAAGCCGTACCCGAAGCCACGACATCGGAGCTGACCCTGCCCGAAGCCTACGACCGCGCGTGGCTGCGCGTGGGCATCGCGCTGGATCGGGCGAACTTCACCGTGGACGATCGCGACCGTGGCCGTGGCGTCTACTATGTGCGTTACGTCGATCCGAACGACAAGACATCGGCCGAGCAGGGCTTTTGGAGCCAAGTGTTCCACGGCCGCAAGGAAATGGTCGCGAAGCAATATCAGGTCAACGTGCGCGCGGTCACCGAACAGCAAACACGCGTCGCAATCGTCGACGACAAAGGTCAGCTCGATTCGTCGCCGCAAGCGCGTCAGATCATGGCCTTGTTGGCCGGTCAGATCGGCTGATCATCGCGTTCGCAGCCTTCGGGCTCTCATCGTGTGCAAACCGCCTCGTCATCGAGGCGGTTTTTTTTCGTCAACCTTTCTCGGCGCGACAAGTTAAGCCGATAGCGAAAAAATCGGTCGTGCGAGTGAACGCATATGCGAGCGTTCCGCGCTTATTGCGCAGAGGATTCTTTCTATCGCGCTATGTGCGCAAAAGCTTATAGAAAACGACCGAGTGGACAGTACATTACGTCATCGGCGAACACGGTACAGCGAAGCGCCGGTACAGGACAAACGAATAATGGTTCGCGTTCTCGCGAACCCCGATGGCCCCGTCGCCTATCCTCGTAGGGCGACGGTTTTTACCCGCGTTTCATTCGGAACGCGGGTTTTTTCTTTGTGGATCGAAAACGGCAAAGTGCGCCGCGCGCGGTTATGCTTCGCGTTCCATCCCAACATTGAAACGAGGAGAACACTTATGTCGGAAGTCGCTGTCGTCGCTATTTTTGTCGCGAAGCCAGGCAAGGAAGAGGAACTCAGGAAAGTGCTCGAAGCGAATGTCGAGCCGACTCGCAAGGAACGCGGTGCGTTGCAATACGACTTGCATCGCGATGTGAAGGAACCGCGCCGCTTCATCTTCGTCGAGCGTTGGGAAAGCGAAGAGGCACTCGCCGAGCACGGCAAGTCCGCGCATATCCAGGCGTTTCGCGCCAAGTCGCCGGAACTGGCCGAGCACGGCGAGGTTCACGTCGCAGGCAAGATTCTCTGAACTGCGGCGTGAATGAACGGCGCGGATGCCGTTGGGTCGTTAGTGTGTTTCGTGCGGGACGTCGAGGATCAGAATGATGGTCCAGTCCGCATCGCCGTCGTGATGATATTGACGCTCGGCCACGATAAACGGTTGCTGCTTGCCTGACGGCCCAAGGAAAAGCACATCGCCTTCCATCGGCAGACATTCGACCGGCGGCAGTGCCAGATAGGCGTCCTTGCTGGCGTTGCGCGGCATCAGTTTCTCGATTTTGCGCGATGCCGCCTCGGTCCATTCGATATCGAGCTGGATATTGCTCATGCTGTCGTTCGCACGGTCAGTGCGCTCCACGGTTGAATCGTTAAAAAGACGATGCGCAATGTAGCACACGCCATGCGCGATTCGTTCGCCACGTCTCAATGAACAAACGGCCCGCAGGCCGTTTGTTCGCAATGCACGTTTTGCGATGAACGACTCAACCTTCGCGGGTCAGATCGCCTCGTAAAGCGGCAGGGTCAAAAATTCGGTGAACTGCGCCGAAGTCGACATCTCTTCGAAGATCTTGGCCGCGCGTTCGTAAGGCTTGGTATCGCTGCCCGCGCCGCCGACCAACTGCTTCACCTTCTCGAGTTCGTCGATGGTGATCTCCCGCACCATCGCTGCCGTGACCTTGCGGCCATCGTCGAGCTTGCCCTTCGGCGAACGAATCCACTGCCACACTTGCGAACGCGAAATCTCGGCGGTCGCGGCATCTTCCATCAGATTATGGATCGGCACGCAGCCATTGCCCGCGAGCCACGAACCGAGATAGTGAATGCCCACGTTCACGTTATTGCGCAAACCGGCTTCGGTGATTGGCTCTTCCGGACGGAAATCGAGCAGATCGTGTGAGCTCACCTGTACGTCGTCACGTTGCTTCGCGATCTGATTCGGCTTGTCGCCGAGCACTTTCACAAATTCTTCCATCGCAATGGGCACGAGTCCCGGATGCGCGACCCAGCCGCCGTCGTAACCGTCGGTGGCATCGCGCGCCTTGTCGGAACGTACGCCGCCCATCGCTTTTTCGTTCGCGGCGGGATCGTTCTTGATCGGAATCAGCGCCGCCATGCCGCCGATAGCCGGCGCATTGCGCTTGTGGCACGTCTTCAGCAATTCGAGCGCATATGCGCGCATGAAGGGCACAGTCATCGTGATCTTGGCGCGATCGGCGAGGCAGAAGTTTGGATCGTTCTTGAACTTCTTGATCGCGGAAAAGATGTAATCCCAGCGGCCTGCGTTCAGGCCGGAGCTATGTTCGCGCAGTTCGTACAGAATCTCGTCCATTTCAAAGGCGGCGAGAATGGTTTCGACCAGCACGGTCGCGCGAATCGTCCCGCGCGCAATGCCCACGCTTTCCTGCGCCGCGATGAAGATGTCGTTCCACAGACGCGCTTCGAGATGGCTCTCCATCTTCGGCAGATAGAAGTAGGGGCCGCTGCCGCGCGCGATCAGTTCCTTCGCGTTGTGATACAGGAACAGCGCGAAGTCGAAGATGCCGCCCGAGACGCGCTCGCCATCGACCGTCACGTGTTTCTCATCCAGATGCCAGCCGCGCGGACGCACGATCAACGTGGCGACCTGGTCGTTGAGCTTGTATGACTTGCCGTTCTGTTCGAGCGAGATGGTGCGGCGCACGGCCTCCATCAGATTGAGCTGGCCGGTGATCTGGTTGTCCCAACTCGGCGCGTTCGAATCCTCGAAGTCGGTCATGTACGAATCCGCGCCGGAGTTGAGCGCGTTGATGATCATCTTGCGCTCGACCGGACCGGTGATCTCCACACGACGGCATTGCAGGTCCTTCGGCAACGGCGCCACTTTCCAGTCGCCTGCGCGAATCGATTCGGTCGATGCGAGGAAGTCGGGACGCTCGCCTGCGTCGAGCCGCCGGGTACGGTCGATACGCGCGGCGAGCAGTTCGCGGCGACGCGGCTCGAAACGGCGATGCAGCGATGCAACGAGCGCGAGCGCCTCGGGCGTGAGGACGGTTTCGAAGCCCGGCTTGATCTCGGCCGCGATGCGCATGCCCTCGGGCAACGACAGCGGATGCGATTGCGATGTCTGCGTCATGTTCAAATCTCCTTGGTCGGTCAGACGGTTTTGCTTGTAGCGGTGAAGCGGTAAATCAGTTGCGCGGCGCCCGGCGCGCACCACGTAAGGGAATGTCCTGTGGCTTGCATCCACCTTCGATGAATTCGATCAGTTCGGCCATGCCGCGTCCCGTTGCACGGGGCGCGAGCCCGAGTTCTTCAACCGGCAAGCCGGCGCGATTGATCCAGAACGTCGTGTAGCCGAACCAGGTCGCGCCCGCGATATCCCAGCCGTTCGACGACACGAACACGATCTCGCGCGCCGCCGCGCCGAAAGCGCGCGTGCCGAGTTCGTACGCGGCGGCGGCGGGCTTGTAGGCGCGCACCGCATCGACGGAAAGCACGTGGTCGAAGAGGCCCGTCATGCCCGCGCTTTTGATGGCGATATCGAGCATCGGCGGATTGCCGTTGGACAGGATCGCGAGGGGAATGCTTGCGCGCTCGCGCCATTGTTTGAGCGCGGTCACGGTATCGGGGAACGCGGACAGGCAGGCGTATTCGTCCATCAGACGCTTCTCGGCGGCGCTGGTGAGGGCATCGGCAAGACCGAGGCGGGCGGCGGCGTGGCGCAGGGCATCGATCGTGATGTCCCAGAACGGCGCGTAATGGCTACCCGACGGATCGGCGAGCGTGCGCAACTGCGTGTATTCGATCTGCTTTTGCCGCCAGAGCTGCGAGAGCGGCTCGCCCTTGCCGGGAAACAGTTGCTCGGCCACCGAGACGACCGAGTGAACGTCGAAGAGCGTGCCGTAGGCATCGAAAATCACTGCGCGGGGAGATGGGTGTGTCGTTATGGCCGACATAGCCGTGCGCTCCATGTAGAGGTCGGGTTGGATTGTATTGGTGATCGTAGTGAAGGAAAAAGCATCGCCGGATCACTTGATCTTTTACTTTTTAATACCTAATCTGAGCGCGAGTCCCGCATTTGACGAAAAAAACGCATGGATCGATTCAAGCAGATTGAGACGTTCGCGGCCGTGGCGGCAAAAGGCAGCTTGTCGGCGGCGGCGCAGGCGGAAGGCATCGCGCCCGCGGTGATCGGCAGGCGGCTCGACGCGCTGGAAGAACGGCTCGGCGTCAAGCTGCTCGTGCGCACGACGCGCAAGATCACGCTGACGTTCGAAGGCTCGGCGTTTCTCGAAGACTGCCAGCGCATCATCAACGACATGCAGAACGCGGAATCGAGCGTGTCGGCGGGCGGCGTGAAGGCGAGCGGGCATCTGCGCGTGTCGGCGCCGGCGGGCTTCGGGCGGCGTCACGTCGCGCCGCTCGTGCCGAAATTCACGACGCTGCATCCGGACGTTTCCGTGAGCCTCGATCTCACCGACCGCATGGTCGATCTCGTCAACGAAGGCTTCGATTGCGCCGTGCGTCTCGGCGAGTTGCCGGATTCGTCGCTCGTGTCGCTCAAACTCGGCGAGAACCGGCGCGTGTGCGTGGCGTCGCCCGACTATCTCGCGAAATTCGGTGAACCCGCGGACCTCGCGGCGCTTGCGCATCACAACTGTCTCGCGCTTGGGGCATCGGCGAATCAGCAGCGCGGCTGGGTGTTTCAGCAAGATGGCAAGGTAGTGACGATCAAAGTCTCCGGCACGATGGAGTGCTCGGACGGCGCCGTGCTGCACGAGTGGTGCATGGAAGGGCGCGGGCTCGCGTGGCGGTCGTGGTGGGAGGTGGGCGAGGATATCGGCGCGGGACGCCTCGAGAGCGTGCTCGATGCGTTCGCCGCGCCGCCTATCGGCATCCACGCCGTTTTTCCGCAACGCCGGCACTTGCCGTTGCGTGTGCGTCTTTTTCTCGATCTGCTCAAGCATACGTATAACGCTTCGGGATACTGGGGATGAACCGCCCTTGATCGCGCGTTTGCGGCACTAGAATGAAAGCACGCACCGACGCCCGAAGGAGGACGCCATGTTCAAACACATCCTTGTGCCGACGGACGGTTCCGAACTGTCGCAAAAGGCCATCGACGGCGCGATCGACCTCGCGCAATCCGTTGGCGCACGCATCACGGCTTACGCGTGCCTGCCGCAATACCCTTATTCGCCTTTCGCCGATGTCGCCGTCGAACCACCCGACGACTTCCACACGCGCGCCGAACGCGAAGCCCGCGATCATCTGCGCGCCGTCGAACGCGCGGCGATCGCGGCAGGCGTGGCGTGCGACAGCGTGACGAGCATCGACGCGGCGCCGTATATCGGCATCATCGAGGCGGCGGAGGGCAACGGCTGCGACGTGATCCTGATGGCCTCGCACGGCAGACGCGGGCTTGGCAGTCTCCTGATCGGCAGCGAGACACAGCGCGTGCTTACGCATACCAAGATTCCGGTCATCGTCTATCGGTGACAGGTCACGGTGAAATGAAAAACGGCGGCCATGTCGCCACGGCCGCCGTCGGTTTTACTGCGCTCCCTGATTCAGCCTGCCGCTTTTACGCGACCTTTTTGTCGAAGAACTGCTCGTCTTCCGTCGATCCATGCAGCGCGGTCGTCGATGCGTCGCGTTCGACCGTTTGCGTGACGGCATCGAAATAGCCGGTGCCCACTTCGCGTTGATGCTTGACCGCCGTGAAACCCTTGTCGGCGGCAGCGAATTCGGCTTGCTGCAGTTCGACGAAGGCGCTCATCTGCGAGCGGGCGTAGCCGTGCGCGAGGTTGAACATCGAGTAGTTCAGCGCGTGGAAACCCGCGAGCGTGATGAACTGGAACTTGTAGCCCATTGCGCCGAGTTCGCGCTGGAACTTGGCGATGGTCGCGTCGTCCAGATTCTTCTTCCAGTTGAACGACGGCGAGCAGTTGTACGAGAGCATCTTGCCCGGGAACTGCTTGTGGATGGCTTCGGCGAATTTCTTCGCGTATTCCAGGTCCGGCTTGCCGGTTTCGCACCATACGAGGTCCGCATACGGCGCGTAGGCGAGGCCGCGCGACACTGCCTGATCCAGCCCCGGACGCGTGCGATAGAAGCCCTCCACGGTGCGCTCGCCGGTCAGGAACGGCTTGTCGTTGTCGTCGATGTCGGACGTGACGAGATCGGCGGCTTCGGCATCCGTGCGCGCAATGACGAGCGTCGGCGTGCCGCAGACGTCGGCGGCGAGACGCGCGGCCGTCAGCTTCGCGACGTTCTCACGCGTGGGCACCAGCACCTTGCCTCCCATGTGGCCGCACTTTTTCACCGACGCCAACTGGTCCTCGAAGTGCACGCCCGCTGCGCCGGCTTCGATCATCGCCTTCATCAGTTCGAAGGCGTTGAGCACGCCGCCGAAACCGGCTTCGGCATCCGCGACGATCGGCGCGAAGTAATCGACGTAGCCGGCATCGCCCGGATTCTTGCCTTCGGACCATTGAATCTGATCGGCGCGCGTAAGCGTGTTGTTGATGCGCTTCACGACGAGGGGCACCGAGTTCGCCGGATACAACGACTGATCCGGATACATCTCGCCCGCGACATTGGCATCGCCCGCGACTTGCCAGCCGGACAGGTAGATGGCCTTGAGGCCGGCTTTCACCTGCTGCATCGCCTGATTGCCAGTCAATGCGCCAAGCGCGTTGACGAACGGCTCTTCATGAATCGACGCCCACAGCTTTTCAGCGCCACGCCGCGCGAGCGTGTGCTCGACCGGCACGGAGCCGCGCAGACGCACCACGTCCTCCGCCGAATAGCTGCGCTTGACACCTTTCCAGCGCGAATCCGTTTCCCATTCCTGATGGAGTTGTTGGGCTTGCTGTTGACGTGAGGTCATGGCGTTTCTCCTTGAGATTGAACTGAGTTCCTTGGCGATTTGAGCTTCGTGCGCCGACGTCGGCGGTTTCGTTTGCTCAACTCTTATATAAGAGTCTAGGCAAATTGCCGCGCGCAACACAGTCCTTGCAGAGAGATTTTCGTATAAATATTTTCGTTAAAATACAGGGAGATGGAATAATATTTCCACGATGCGAAATACGGTTTTCCATCTTGCAATGCCCGACGTTGTGCCGCGCAGCACGTCTTTTGCGACGCAAAAGATCATTGCACATCGTGAAATATGGCGAGCGGACGAAAAAAAACCGACGCGCGAGGCATCGGTTTTTTTTGTGCTATCGGGCAAACGGCTTTTATAGCCGCTCTGCCCTTTAAGCGATCAAGGCTTAGCTGCCGCGGCGCGGGGCGCGCGGACCATCGCTGCGGCGGGCGAAACCGTCGCGCTGGCCACCGAAACCGCCATCGCGCGAACCGCCACGATAACCGCCTTCGCTGCCGCCGGCGTTGGTGCCGCGATAGCCGCCGCCTTCACCGCGATACCCGCCTTCGCGCGAACCGGTGCTCGGCTTGTTACCGTATCCGCTGGCGTTGGATGCGCCGTAGCCACGGCCACCGCCGTTACCGCTGCCGCCATTGCCACCGCCGCTGCCGAAGCGACGACCGCCGCCATTGCCGCCGCCCGGACGACCACGGCCGCCAGCGCCGCCACCGAAACCACCCTTAGGCGGCGACTTGCGCGGCTCGAAGCCGACCACGACGTTCACCGGCAGCGGCGAACGCACGAAGCGCTCGATACGCTTCAGCGCGCCGATTTCAGCGTAATGCACGAGGCTCACCGCGATGCCGCTGCGGCCCGCGCGACCCGTGCGGCCGATACGGTGCACGTAGTCTTCCGCGAACTTCGGCAGATCGTAGTTGAACACGTGCGTGATGCCGGGAATGTCGATACCGCGTGCAGCCACGTCGGTCGCGACCAGCACGCGAACGCGCTTTTCGCGCAGCGCGCGGATCGTGCGATTGCGTGCACCTTGCGGCAGGTCGCCGTGCAATGCGGCGGAATCGAAGCCAGCGTCCGACAGACGGTTGGCGATCAGGTCCGCGTCGCTCTTGGTCGCCGTGAAGACGATTGCCTGATCGAGGCCTTCGTCGCGCAGGAGATGGTCGAGCAGACGATCCTTGTGATCGCGGTCATCGACGTAATGCACGTGTTGCGCGATGTTGTCGCGCGCTTCGAGCTTCTGAACGATCTCGATGCGCTCAGGGTCCTTCAACAGACGGCCGGTAAGTGAAGCGATCTTGCCGTCGATGGTGGCCGAGAACAGCAGCGTCTGACGCGAAGCTGGCGTGGCGGCAACGATCGTTTCGATGTCGTCGATGAAGCCCATGTCCAGCATGCGGTCGGCTTCGTCGAGCACGAGCATGTCGAGAGTCGACAGGTCGATACGGCCACGTTCGAGGTGATCGATCAAGCGACCCGGCGTGGCGACGAGAATCTCAGGGTTCTTCGCAAGCAGCATCAATTGCTGGCCGTAAGCCACGCCGCCGAGAATGCTGACCGTGCGCAGACGCTTCAGATGACGGCCATAGGTCGTCGCGGCAGCGGAAACCTGCATGGCGAGTTCGCGGGTCGGCGTGAGCACGAGCAGACGCGGGCGCGCGACGGGTTGCTGACGGCGCACCGGCTTGGCATTCGGGTCACGCGGGGCGCGCGGTTGCTGCGCCTGGAGCTTCTCCATTTGCGCGAATTTTTCGATGGCGGGCAGCATGAACGCGGCCGTCTTGCCCGAACCGGTCGGGCTGGAGACGAGCAGATCGCGGCCGGCGAGCGCTGCGGGAATCGCGCGCTGCTGAACCGGCGTCGGCGACTGATAGCCTGCGGCGGTCAGCGCGGAGACGATGTCGGCGGACAGGCCAAGCGACTCGAACGTCGGGCCTTCGGGTTGTGCCACGGCTTGTACTGCGGGTGCTGCGGGGAGGTCTAGTGCTTGTGCTGCGATGTTGTCCAACGGGCTGGGGGTAATGCTCGAAGTCATGTCGATCCTTGAAACGGGAAATGAGGCGTCGGCGCCAATCGGCATACCCAGGTCGTTGGATTCAGCGAGCGAAGAAACAGCGAGCAAATCGAAAAACGGGGGCCACTCGCACGCATAAGCGGCGAGAATCTTTTTAGAAGCTGTATAGGATACGGCAGACCCGAGGGGCGCTGACGTCAGCCTGATGCATGACGGGCCGATAGATGCGAACAACACAACGCGCTAATACAACACGCAGACGGCCTGGCAGGGAGGGGACAGTTTCTAAACTGGATTGGGGCAAAACGCTACGAAACGCTTTGTTGCTCGGAGGATCACCGATCTTGCTTGGGTCTTTCTCGGGTGATGCAACTTACAGTCAAGCGCTGACCGCTAGTATATCGTAGTTTGTTGCACCGCGCCACATGATGAAGCACCTGCGCGCCAATTTCGGGCATCGAAGCGCGCCGGCATGCTCAGCTCGTGAATTAGTCAGCGTCGCCGCGTCTGAGCGAATCGACCAATTCCACGTAACGCCGCTTGGCGTCGTCGGCGGGTGTGCCTTTGAGCGCGGCCCAGGCTTCGTACTTGTACTTGCCGGCGATATCGGTGAAGCCTGGCTTGTCGCCTTGAACGTCGCCGAGACTGCCTTGCTTGAATAGCGCATACAGGCGCAGCAGCGTGAGATTGCCGGGGCGCTCGGTCAACTGCGTGACATCATTCTGCGCCTGGGCGAATTGCTGATCGATCTCGGTCATGCGCGTTTCTCCTGCGAGTCTTTGGGCTGCCGATCTTAGCAAGCGCATTCTCCCGAATGGGTCGAGGTTTTCTTCGAACCGAGCGAAGCCTCCAGAGCCCACGCATCGCCGAAAACGCGTCGCGCCGATTCAGATGGCGCGAAAGCGTCGCGGGTCCCGCATTACAATACCGGCTATGACACGCACCGTTCTGCTCGCCCTCGATACCTCGACGGAGTTCTGCTCCGTTGCGCTCTTGCTCGCCAATTCTTCTTCTCCTTCCGATACCGTCGCCCCGCAATACGCACACGACGATCTACGCGTCTGGTATCGCCACGAGGCGACGGGCGCGGTATCCAGCACGCGGTTGCTGCCCGCGGTGCGCGAGTTGTGCGAGGACGCTGGCGTCACGCTTGCCGAATGTTCGGCGATCGCGTTCGGCGCGGGTCCGGGCTCCTTCACGGGATTGCGCACCGCGACAGGCGTCGCGCAGGGTTTGGCGTTCGGCTTGAACGTGCCGGTCGTGCCCGTGAGCACGCTCTTCGCATGCGTACAAGCGGCGCGCCTGCACGACGCAGCGCTGCCAGCGCGCGTGCTCGTCGCACTCGATGCACGCATGGACGAAGTCTACTGGGCCGACTTCGAGTTCGACGATGCAACGGGCGCATGGCGCACGCTGCATCCCGCATCGCTCGATGCACCGGCGGCCGTACCGCTTCCCGATGTCCCCTTTGCGCTCGCGGGCAACGCTGCAACGGCTTTTGGCGAGCGTTTTCCCGCGCTTGCAGCCGCGACGGTCGTCGATCGTCATGCCTTGCCGCACGCGCTTCCCGTCGCGCTGATCGCGCTTCGCGAATGGCGCGCGGGACGGGCGATTGCACCTGAACTCGCCGCACCCGACTATATCCGCGACAAGGTGGCGCAAACGACGGCGGAGCGCATGCAGGCGCGCGCCGCATCGGGCGAGGGGGCGCTGCGGTGAGCGGCGTGCTGCTGGCGGACCGGTATCTGACGCCGATGACCGAGGCCGATCTCGACGAAGTCGCCGCCGTCGAAAAGATGGCGTACGAGTTTCCGTGGAGCCGCGGCAATTTTCAGGACTCGTTGCGCAATGGTTATTACGGCGTGTGCTTGCGGCATGTGACGGGCACGCTCATCGGCTATTGCGTGCTGATGCCGGTCGTCGATGAAATGCATCTGCTCAACCTGTGCGTCGCGCCGAGTGCGCAGCGCGCTGGAGCGGGGCTCACGCTGTTGCGCGAGGCGGTGCGCATCACGCGCACGGAAAAGCTCGAAGGCGTGTTGCTCGAAGTGCGGCCGTCGAACCCGCGTGCCATTCAGCTTTACGAGCGCTTTGGCTTCGTGGCCATCGGGCGCCGGAAGAATTATTATCCCGCGCGGCACCGTTCGCGCGAGGACGCAATCGTCATGCGTCTGTCGTTTCCGAAGGAGAGTGCGCATGGCGCTCGATGATCTGCTTGTGGAAGAACTCGGCTTTGGGCCGGTGTGGGTGCGGCGGCGGGTGAGCGAGGCGGGTGGCGCGTCTTCGGCTTCCTTGACGTTGCCATCGGATGTTGCAGTCGAGGCGCGGCTTTCGCGTTCGTCGCGTGGCGAAGTGGCAAGTCCGGGTGCGGATAAGGCGGCATCGTTGGCTTCGAAAACATCGGAGGCGCGGTTGACGCCTCTTCCGGCAGCCAATCCACACGACGCATCGGCGACGCGTCGGGGAGATGTGGCGAGCCCAACCTCGCGCGATTCGCTGCCGAACCAAGCGCCTGAAGGTCTTGCGCAACACGCATCGCCTGATGCCTTGGCCCACCAACCGCGCTTACGCGAAGCCGGAGCCGAAGCCGAAGCCGAAGCCGTCACTCGCGCCGATCGCGAACCGGCACGCGCCGCACGCGAACCAAGCCCGCCTCAAGACCACGAAGCCCCTTTCGAAGCCTACGACGATCTCCCGTGGACCGACGATGCGCCGTTTTACGCACCGTCGCCCGCCGCAGCCGACGCCCCGAGCGACATCCATACGCTCGATTGGGACACGCTCGCCGCGCGCGTTGCCGGTTGCGAACGCTGCCGCCTGTGCGAGCGCCGCACCAACACGGTGTTCGGCGTCGGCGACCGCGAAGCGGATTGGCTGCTCATCGGCGAGGCGCCCGGCGAGAACGAGGACAAGGAAGGCGAACCGTTCGTCGGCCAGGCCGGCAAGCTGCTCGACAACATGCTGCGCGCGCTCGAACTGTCGCGCGAGTCGAACGTCTTCATCACCAACGTGTTGAAGTGCCGTCCGCCCGGCAATCGCAATCCGGAACCCGAGGAAGTCGCGCGCTGCGAGCCTTATCTGCAACGTCAGGTCGAGCTCGTCAAGCCGAAGATCATCGTCGCGCTCGGGCGCTTCGCGGCGCAGAGTCTTCTCAAGACAGACGGCAGCATCGCGTCGATGCGCGGCCGCGTGCATGAATATCGCGGCGTGCCGGTGGTGGTCACGTATCACCCCGCGTATCTGCTGCGCAGCCTGCCCGACAAGGCCAAGGCCTGGGCGGATCTGTGCCTCGCGCGCGGCACGTACCGGGATGCGCTCGCCGCGCTCGGCGTCGAGGCGGGCGCGCAGGAAGGACGAAAGGGCGGCCGCTGATGTCGGCGCCATCGCCGGATTTCGCGCGCATCGTCGATGGTTTCGGCGACACGACGGTGCGGGATCTGGCGTGGCTGCTACTCTCGCCGGACTTGCTCGACGAGCATCATGCGGGCGCGCGGCTCGCTCATCCCTTCGACTCGGAAGCAATGCGGCGAACGACGCTCGCGTGGCTCGCCGAACTCGATGCCGCGCCCGACGCGCTCCACGCCCACACGCGCAACCCAAAGAGCACTCGGCTCGGCATCTATGCGGAAAGCCTGCTGGAATTCTTCCTGACGCACGGGCCGGCGGCGCGCCTGATCGCCGCGAACGTGCAGATACGGCGTCAGCGTCGCACCATCGGCGAATGCGATTTTCTGCTCGAAACGGCGGACGGCGCGCGGCTGCATTGGGAACTCGCGGTGAAGTTTTATCTGCATATCGGCAAACCTGTCGCGCAAAGCGGTGGCGAGATCGACGCGCCGTCCGGTGCGCGTCTGCCGGATCGCTTCGCCGGTGAACACGCCGCGCAAGGCGGTGTCGATATCGACGCGTCGTCAGGCGCGCGTCTGCCAGGCCGCATTGTCGGTGAACGCGCCGCGCAAAACGTCGGCGCTGACGCCGCGTCGCCAAGTTCACGACTCTCCGACTACGTGGGACCGAACTTGCAGGATCGCTTCGATCTGAAACATGCGCGCTTGCTGACGCATCAGTCCACGCTGACGGCGCGCCCTGAGTTCATCGCGCTGGGTTACGAAGGACCGTGGGAGCCGCGCTTGTTCATCAAGGGGCGGCTCTTCTATCGCGATGAAGGCGTCGCGAGCGCGCCTGAAATCGGCGAGCAGCATTTGCGCGGCTGGTGGATGACGGCTTCCGACTGGCGCGAGAAGCGTGGCACGGCAAGCAATGCCCACGATGAGCGCGCGTGGATCGTGCAGCCACGACTCGCGTGGCTGGCTTCGCGGCGGCTCCGCGCAGACGATGCTGACGCGTTGTTGGCCGAGGCATCGGTGATTCATGCGCGTCTGCAAGAGATTGCCATGCCGACGATGATCGCGGCTTATCGACGCGATGATGCGGGCAACTGGAGCGAGGAATCGCGCGGCTTTATCGTGCCGGACGACTGGCCGGAGCGCGCGCGGATCTTTGCGGCGGCGCGGTTATAGAGCGTTCAGGCGCGCGCCGACCGCTACCACCAGCGATAAAAATGATGCACCGGCCCGACGCCGTGCCCGACATCGAGCCGCGCGCTCGCTTCGATCGCGCCCGTGAGATAGCGCTTCGCTTCAGCCGCCGCGCTCGCGAGATCGTCCGTTTGCGGAATCAGCGCCGCAATCGCCGACGACAACGTGCATCCCGTCCCGTGTGTATTCTTGAGCGGCACGCGCGCACCGTTAAGCCGCATCGAACCGCTTGCCTCGACGAGCCAGTCGGGACTATCGGCCGAAACAAGATGGCCGCCTTTCATCAGCACCGCGCGCGCGCCGAGCGAGCGCAACGCTTCGCCCTGACGGACCATTTCGTCTTCGTCGACGGCTGGCGTCGAGCCGAGCAGCGCCGCCGCCTCCGGCAGATTCGGCGTCACCAGCGTGGCAAGCGGAAGCAGTTCGTCGCGCAACGCCGCCACCGCTTCCGGCGCGAGGAGCGCGTGATTGCTCTTGGAAATCATCACGGTATCCAGCACGACATGCGTCGGCTTATGCCGCCTGAGCGCATCGGCGACGGCGCGCACGATATCCGCGTTCGCCAGCATGCCGATCTTCACCGCGTCGATGCGAATGTCGTCGAACACGGCATCGAGTTGCGCGGTGATGAACGCCGCTTCCGGCGCATGCACGGCCGTGACGCCGCACGTGTTCTGCGCCGTGAGCGCCGTGATGACGCTTGCGCCGTACGCGCCGAGCGCGGAGAACGCTTTCAGATCGGCCTGGATACCCGCGCCGCCGCCCGAGTCGGAACCGGCGATGGTGAGCACGTTGGGGATGGTTTTCGTATCGGCCATAAGGTGACGGTGAGGTTCAGGCGCGTTCGATGATCTCGCGCAAGACGCGCGACGCGTCGCGGGGATCGGCCGCCTTGCAGATTGCGGAGACGACGGCAAGACCCGCGGGTTTCGCGCGCATGACATCCGCGGCATTGTGCGTCTGAATGCCGCCGATCGCCACCGTGGGCAAACACGCATCGGCGACGAGCGCAGCCAGGCCATCGATACCGCATGGCGCCGATGCATCGGTCTTCGTCGGCGTGGCGTACACCGGTCCCGCGCCGAGGTAATCGACGGTTCCTCGTAGCGCGTTCGCCGCGTCGAGTTCGGCGCGATCGGCCACCGACAAACCGATGATCGCATCCGCGCCCAGCAAGCGCCGCACGGCGTCGGCCGGCAGATCGCGCTGCCCGACATGCACGCCATCGGCGCCGACTGCGAGCGCGACATCCACCTGATCGTTGATGATGAGCGGCACGCCATGCGCACGCGTGAGCGGCAGCAGATCGCGCGCGAGCTCGTACCACGCGCGCTTGTGCCACTCAGGCGCGCGTAATTGCAAGATGGTCGTCGCGCCGCCTTCGAGCGCCGCGCGCGCCACGGCAAGCGCCGCAGCGTGTCCGCCGCACTGCACGGGATCGAGCACGAGATAAAGCGAAAGATCGAAGGAAGGCCGCATTTGCCGAGCGATCAGGAAAGCGCGACGTCACGCATGACGAGCGTCTGCCCGAACGCGTTCTCGTCGAGTGAGGCCAGCCGGTCGAGATACGCGACCGCGAAACTGCCGGGCAGGGCGGCATCGCGCGCGGCGAGTTCGCCCGCAATCGTCGTATGGGCGATGGCCGCGACCGTCGCCGCGAAGTGTTCATCGCGCGATGTCGCGGTGGCGATGAACGCCGCGACCGTCGCCGAGAGCGCGCAGCCCACGCCGGTTACGCGCGTCATCAGCGGCGAGCCGTTCGACAGCGCGACGACCTGCCGGCCATCGGTGATGTAGTCGGTGGCGCCCGTCACCGCGACGACTGCCTGTGTCCTGAGCGCGAGGATCTGGGCGGCGTCGAGCGCGGCGTCGGTGGCGGCGGTGCTGTCCACGCCGCGTCCGCTTGCAGCGCCGCCCGAGAGACTGATGATCTCGGATGCGTTGCCGCGTATGACCGCTGGCGTGAGATCGAGCAGTTCGAGCGCGAATTCCGTGCGGAACGTAAGCGGGCCGACCGCGACCGGGTCTAGCACCCACGGCGTGCCGGCGCCGTTGGCGGCATCGACGGCGGCACGAATCGCGCGGGACTGCGGGACATCGAGCGTGCCGAGATTGACGGAGAGCGCGCCCGCGATCGGCGCGAATTCACCGACTTCCTCGCGCGCGACGACCATGGCCGGCGCGGCGCCGATGGCAAGCAGCACGTTGGCCGTGAAGTTGGTGACGACGAGATTCGTCAGGCAATGCACGAGCGGCGCATGACCGCGCACGCGCGTGACGAAGGAATAGAGATCGGCGGAAAGCATGATGGAAGAAGATTAGCCGATGCTACGAGCAAAGCGTGCCGCGCGCCTTCAATGCCGCGCTTCGCCGATCAGCGCGACGGAATCGAACGCGCGCTGATTCGCCTGATGCCGCCGCATGACGAAGTACATCATTAGGCACACGAAGGTGCCGAACAGCACGATCACGAACTGGATCGGCACGTCGAGCCACACCAGCACGGCGTAGAGGCACAGCATGACGAGCACGGAGAGATTCTCGTTGAAGTTCTGCACGGCGATCGAATGGCCCGCCGACAAGAGCACGTGCCCGCGATGCTGGAGCAGCGCGTTCATCGGCACGACGAAGAAGCCCGACAAGCCGCCGACGATCATCAGGAACAAATAGGCGACGAGCAGATACCCCGGAAAGTGCATCTTGCCGAAGTAGATGCCCCAGTGCGCGGGAAAGAGGTGGCGCGTGTAGAACGCCATCAGCATGACGGCGATGCCCATCATGATGCCCACCGGCAACACCGACAGCGAGCGCTTGAGCGGCACGCGCGCCGCCGCGAGCACCGCGCCGACCGCGACGCCCACCGCGATCACCGCCTGCAAGATGGCGGCCTGCGAGAGCGTCATGCCGAGCGACACTTCGGCCCATTTCAGTACGATGAACTGCAAGGTCGCGCCCGCGCCCCAGAAGAGCGTGGTGACCGCGAGCGAGATTTGTCCGAGCTTGTCGTGCCAGAGCGTCACGAAGCAACCGGCGAAATCGGTGATGAGCTTGATCGGCCGCGTTTCCTGCTTCGGATAACGCGCGCCGGTGTCGGGAATGCGCAGGTTGAAGATCGCGGCGATTACATACATCAGCACGATCACGAGCATGGCGGCTTCGGCGGGCGTATTGACTTTCGGAATGTGCAGACTGAGCAGATGCCCGGCGATATGCGGACTGATGAGCGCGCCGCCCATGACCGTGCCCAGGATGATCGACCCGACCGTGGTGCCTTCTATCCAGCCATTGGCGGCAACGAGCCGGTCGGCGGGCAGCAGTTCGGTGAGAATTCCGTACTTCGCGGGCGAGTAGGCCGCCGCGCCGAAGCCCACGATGCCGTAGGCCAGTAGCGGATGTGCGCCCACCAGCATGGTGATGCAGCCGACGACCTTGATGGAATTGGTGACGAACATCACCCGGCCCTTGGGCCGCGAGTCCGCGAAAGCGCCGACGAAAGCCGCGAGTACCACGTAGGAGAGCACGAAGAACAGCTTCAGGAGCGGCGTCATCCAGTTCGGGGCGTGAAGGTCTTTCAGCAGTGCAATGGCAGCAATCAGGAGAGCGTTGTCAGCCAGCGATGAGAAAAACTGCGCGGCCATGATGGTGTAAAAACCTTTTTTCATCTGATCCGAAGCTTTCCTCACTGCGGGTGATCCGCCCCGCCCGCCGGACATGCCGCTTGTCTTGCGATCGGGCTTATGCCTTTCGAAATGGGTTGTGCGCACGGCTTTATAACACGAAAATAGGCGCATTCTGACTAGCAGTAATCTCGATGACGCTCGAAAAACAGACGATCGTCCGCGAGTTTGTTCTTAAGATACTGATTCGCAAGGCGTCTTTGAGACCCGCAGCACGCAATGCCACGCTGGCGTATGCTCGCCCTTCCGACTGCCCGAACCGCAATTCCACACACGCTCATGCCGCGCCCCCTTTCCGCCACCATTCACACCGCCGCACTCGCCAACAATCTCTCCGTCGCACGAAAGCACGCGCCGAAATCCAAAATCTGGGCTGTCGTCAAGGCCAATGCTTATGGCCACGGACTTGCGCGAGCGTTCCCCGGACTTCGGGCAACGGACGGCTTCGGGCTTCTGGACCTCGAAGAAGCCGTAAAGTTGCGTGAATTGGGTTGGGCCGGGCCGATTCTTCTGCTCGAAGGCTTCTTCCGGCCGACCGATATCGACGTGATCGACCGCTACAGCCTGACCACGGCCGTGCATTGCGACGAGCAATTGCGCATGCTGGAAATGGCGCGGCTGTCCAAGCCGATCAATATCCAGTTGAAGATGAATAGCGGCATGAACCGGCTCGGCTACGTGCCCGAGCGGTTCCGCGCCGCGTGGGAGCGGGCGCGGGCGGTGCAGGGCATCGGACAGATCACGCTCATGACCCATTTTTCCGATGCCGACAGCGAACGCGGCGTCGCGCATCAGCTGGCGGCGTTCGAACGCGGCGCGGAAGGCATTGCGGGGGCGCGCAGCCTGTCGAACTCGGCGGCGGTCCTGTGGCATCCGGCCGCGCACTTCGACTGGGTGCGGCCCGGCATCATTTTGTATGGCGCGTCGCCGTCGGGCGTGACGGCCGATGTCGCGAATCTCGGGCTGCGTCCGGCCATGACGCTTTCGTCGGAGCTGATCGCCGTACAGACGGTCGAGGCGGGCAGCAGCATCGGTTACGGTTCCACTTACACGGCGGGACAGGCCATTCGCATCGGCGTGGTGGCGTGCGGTTATGCGGACGGATATCCGCGCGTGGCGCCGGAAGGCACGCCCGTTATCGTCGATGGCGTGAGGACGAAACTCGTCGGCCGCGTGTCCATGGACATGCTCACGGTCGATCTCACGCCGGTTCCGCATGCGGGCATCGGCTCGCGCGTCGAACTGTGGGGCCCGAATCTGCCTATCGACGATGTCGCCTCTTCGTGCGGCACCATCGGCTATGAGTTGATGTGCGCGATCGCGCAACGCGTGCCGGTGCGCGCGGAATAATCCAGGCATCGAACTTCAACCGGACTTATAGCAAGGCAGCGCGTGGCAAAAGCAGCGAAAGCAAAGACGCTCTATATCTGTAGCGAATGCGGCGGACAAGCGCCGAAATGGACCGGCCAGTGTGCCGCGTGCGGGGCGTGGAATACGCTCGTGGAGTCGGTGGAGCAGGGCGCTTCGGCGCATCGCTTCCAGGCGCTCGCGAAGAGTTCGCCGGTGCAGCGGCTCGCCGACATCGAGGCCTCCGACGTGCCGCGTTTCACCACGGGCGTCGGCGAATTCGACCGGGTGCTCGGAGGCGGTCTCGTGCCCGGCGGCGTGGTGTTGATCGGCGGCGATCCGGGCATCGGCAAATCGACGTTGCTCTTGCAATCGCTTGCGGAAATCGCCCGCGAGCGGCGCGCGCTCTACGTGAGCGGCGAAGAATCCGGCGCGCAGATCGCGTTGCGCGCGGCGCGGCTCGGCCTGACGGGCGCGCGGGACAGCGCCGTCGGCGACCTCGGCTTGCTCGCGGAAATCCAGCTCGAAAAAATCCAGGCGACCATCGACGAGCAACGGCCGGAAGTCGCGGTCATCGATTCGATTCAGACCATTTATTCCGAAGCGCTCACCTCCGCGCCCGGCTCGGTCGCGCAGGTTCGCGAGTGCGCGGCGCAGTTGACGCGCATCGCCAAGCAGACCGGCACCGCGATCATCATGGTCGGCCACGTGACCAAGGAAGGCAGCCTCGCGGGGCCGCGCGTGCTGGAACATATCGTCGATACGGTGCTGTACTTCGAAGGCGATACGCACTCGTCGTTCAGGCTCGTGCGCGCCTTCAAGAACCGCTTCGGCGCGGTCAACGAACTCGGCGTGTTCGCCATGACCGAGCGCGGCTTGCGCGGCGTGGCGAATCCCTCGGCGCTCTTTTTGTCGCAGCACGAGCAGAGCGTGCCGGGGTCGTGCGTCCTGGTGACGCAGGAAGGCTCGCGGCCCTTGCTCGTCGAGGTACAGGCGCTCGTCGACACCGCGCACGTGCCCAATCCGCGACGCCTCGCGGTCGGGCTCGAACAGAACCGGCTCGCGCTCTTGCTCGCGGTGCTGCATCGGCATGCGGGCATCGCGTGTTTCGATCAGGACGTGTTCCTGAACGCCGTCGGCGGCGTGAAGATCACCGAACCCGCGGCCGATCTCGCCGTGCTGCTCGCCATCCATTCGTCGATGCGCAACAAGCCGCTGCCGAAGGGCCTCATCACGTTCGGCGAAGTGGGACTCGCCGGCGAGATCCGGCCTTCGCCGCGCGGACAAGACCGGCTCAAGGAAGCGGCCAAGCTGGGCTTTTCGGCCGCGCTGATTCCGAAGGCCAACGCGCCGAAGCAGCCTATCGACGGGCTGAACGTGATCGCGGTGGATCGGATCGAGGAAGCGATCGACCGCGTGCGCGACCTGGAGTGAGCTCCTGGCGCGCTTGGTCAGAGCTTCGTAATGCGGCGTAAAAATGTCGCGTCGATATGTAACCTGATTCGCGCGCGATCTTCTTATCCTTACAAGGCTACGGAACCGGCCGGCTTCGTCTGCTGTCTCGACACAGGCGAAGTGATTGCAAGGATCGAGAGGACCACGCTTTGAACCACATCAAATCAACGCGGCCCAAGCCCGCGTTTCATCTGCGCGGGTGCCGTGTCTCCGCGCCGCTGCAGCAGCCTTTCGGTGGCGGATGCCGGATCGTCGAATGGATCGACGGTGAAGGGCAGATTTCACGTCGTGTCGTCGCGGCCGATGCCACCGAGGACGAAGTCGTCGCGACTATCCGCCGCCATGTGACGGGGCGCAAGCACGTGCTCGTCGATGACGAACGGCAACCAAGGCAGACCTTGCCGCGAAGGTGAAATTCGTGGCGGCGGCGTGGGTGAACGTGTTGCGTGTCGATCAGTGAAGGGTTCGCGCTTCCTACGAAGCACGGTGGCGTTCGAAGGCTTGCGGCGCGCCAGGCACGCGAAGCTACGTGAGTCCGGCCGCTGGATCAGCGCGCCGCAAAGTCATCACCCGATCTGCTCAAGCTCTTCATGCGCTTCCAGCCACTCCATTTCGAGCGCCTCCAGCCGCGCGCCGACTTCGCCTTGCCGGCGAATGGTGTCGGTTAGCTTCGTTTTCATCGCGGCCTCGTAACTCGCGGGATCGGCGACGAACGTATCGAGCGTGGCTTTTTCCGCATTCAGCGCATCCATTTCCTTTTCTATCTTCGCAATGCGCGACTGCAGCGGCTTCTTCAGATGCGCGAGCTTCTGCCGCTCCTGCGCCTCCAGACGGCGCTGTTCCTTGCGGTTCTGCGCGCTGTCCTGCGTGTCTGCGTTCGTGGACGACGCGCCATTCGCGTCCTTTGCCGCCGCGCGCGTTTCGGCGGCGTGTTGCAGCAGCCAGTCGCGATAATCGTCGAGATCGCCGTCGAACGGACTCAGACGATGCTTCGCCACCAGCATGAAGGTGTCGGTCGTCGCGCGCAGCAAGTGCCGGTCGTGCGACACGAGGATCAGCGTGCCTTCGAACTGCGCGAGCGCCATGGTGAGCGCGTGGCGGGTTTCGAGGTCGAGGTGATTGGTCGGCTCGTCCAGCAGCAGCAGATTCGGCTTCTGCCAAATGATGAGCGCCAGCGCGAGCCGCGCCTTTTCGCCACCGGAAAACGGCGCGATTTTCGCGGTCGCCATTTCGCCCGAAAAGTTGAAGCTGCCGAGAAAGTCGCGCAGTTCCTGCTCGCGCGTGTCGGGCGCAAGCCGCGCGAGATGCTGAATGGCGGAGTCGTCGGGACGCAGCGTTTCGAGCTGATGCTGCGCGAAGTAGCCAATCTGCAAGCCCTTGCCTTGCCGCACGCTGCCGGACAGCGCGGCAAGCGTGCCGGCGAGCGTCTTGATGAGCGTCGATTTACCCTGCCCGTTCGCGCCGAGCAAGCCGATGCGCTGACCGTTTTGAATCGACAGCGTCACGCCTTCGACAATCGGAATCTCGATGCCCTCGGTGCGATAACCGCAGCGCACGTCTTCCATGACCATCATCGGATTGGGCGCGGCGTCGGGCGCGCGGAACTCGAACGTGAACGGCGAGCTCGCATGCGCGGGCGCGATCAGCTCCATCTTCTCCAGCGCCTTGACGCGGCTTTGCGCCTGCTTGGCCTTGGTCGCCTTGGCCTTGAAGCGGTCGATGAAACTCTGCAGATGCGCCACCGTTCTCTGCTGCTTTTCGTAGGCGTTCTGCTGCAAGGCGAGCTGTTGCGCGCGCAGCACTTCGAACTGGCTGTAGTTGCCGCCGTAGCGCTTGATCTGACGATTCTCAAGATGCAGCGTGACATTGCAGACCGCGTCGAGAAATTCGCGGTCGTGCGAAATCACGACGAGCGTGCCGGGATAACGGCCGAGCCAGTCTTCGAGCCAGATGATTGCATCGAGGTCCAGGTGATTCGTGGGTTCGTCGAGCAGCAAGAGGTCGGACGGACACATCAGCGCCTGCGCCAGATTCAGGCGCATGCGCCACCCGCCCGAGAAGCTCGTCACCGGTTCGCGTGTCTGCGCGAGCGTGAAGCCCAGGCCGAGCAACAGCGTTTCGGCGCGCGCGGGCGCGGTGTAGCCGTCGGCATCGGCGAAAGCGGCGTGGGCTTCGGCTTCGGCCGCGCCGTCATGCGCCGCCGAAGCCGCCGCGATGCGTGCCTCGATAGCCCGCAGTCGCGTGTCGCCGTCGAGCGTGTAGTCGAGCGCCGTGCGGTCCACGGCGGGCGTTTCTTGCGCGACATGCGCAATGCGCCACGAAGGCGGCAGCGCGAAATCGCCGCCGTCGGCGTGCAACTCGCCGCGCAACACGGAAAAGAGCGTGGATTTGCCCGCGCCGTTCGCGCCGACGAGACCGGCTTTCTCGCCCGGATTGAGCGTGAAACTGGTCTCTTCGAAAAGCGGCTTGGTGCCGCGGGAGAGGCTGAACTGGTTGAAGCGAATCACGGAAGATGGCGGCGCGGCATGAGGGAAACCGCTATTTTAGACTGCGGCCACGAAGCGCCGGGGGTCGTCCGTTCGGCCAATGGCGGTAAGTGGCGCGCGGTAGTAGCATCGCCTTTCTTTGAATCTTTCCAGCGGGAGCAACTCATGAGTGCAGCAAGCGACGACATTTACGCGTTCAAGGCCGAGACGCTGGGCGGCGAGACGGTGAACATCGACCAGTATCGCGGCAAGGTGCTTTTGATCGTGAACACCGCGAGCGAATGCGGCTTCACGCCGCAATACAAGGGTTTGCAGGAAGTCTATGAGCGCTTCGCGGCGCGCGGTTTCGAAGTGCTCGGTTTTCCCTGCAACCAGTTCGGCGCGCAGGAACCGGGCGATGCCACGCAGATCGGCAGCTTCTGCGAAAAGAACTACGGCGTCACGTTCCCGATGTTCGCGAAGATCGACGTCAAGGGGCCGCATGCGCATCCGCTCTTCAAATATCTGACATCGAAGGAACCGGGCGTGCTCGGCACCGAGGTCGTCAAGTGGAACTTCACGAAGTTTCTCGTGAACCGCAACGGCGACATCCTGAAGCGCTACGCGTCGCTGACGAAACCGGAGTCGATTGCCGAGGACATCGAAAAACTGCTGTAGCGCCTTAGAGGATAGGCGAGAAGAGGCGCGCGACATGCATGGCCATGCGTCGCCAGGACGCCGCGCCGCGATAGTCCTCGCGGTCGATCTCATACGAGAGCGCGAAGTCGGCGAGCAGCATGCTTTCGACTTCACGCGCGAAAGCGTTGTCGACGGTCAGCACCATGACCTCGAAGTTGAGGCGAAAGGAGCGGTTGTCGAGATTGGCGCTGCCTATGGCCGCGCCGACATCGTCGACGAGCACGACCTTTTGATGCAGAAAACCCGGCTTGTAGCGGAAGATGCGCACGCCCGCCTGCAACAGATCGTAGGCATACAGCTTCGATGCCGCGAACACCACGCGATGATCGCGCCGGCTCGGAATCAGGATGCGTACATCGACGCCACGCATCACGGCAAGGCGCAGCGCGGAGAACACGGCTTCGTCGGGAATCAGATAGGGCGAGGTGATCCATACACGTTGGCGCGCCGCGTTGATCGCCTCGACGAAGAAGAGCGAACAGGTCTCCTGTTTGTCGGCCGGGCCGCTCGACAACACCATGCAGTGCATGTTTTCGTCCGAATGCGGCGCGGGGCCGAGCTCCGGCAGGCGTTGCGTGGCCCAGTACCAATCTTCCGTGAAAACGAACTGGATGCTCGCCACGGCGGGGCCGCGCACCTCGACGTGGGTATCGCGCCAGGGCGTGAGGCGTGGATTGCCGCCGAGATACTCGACGCCCACGTTATGTCCGCCGACGAATGCGCGCTTGCCGTCGACCACCACGATCTTCCGGTGATTGCGGAAGTTGATCTGGAAGCGGTGCACGAACTTGCGCTTGGCCGCGAACGGATGCGCCTGTACGCCGCTCGCACGCAGCGCATTCACGTAGCGATGCGGCAAGTCGAAGCTGCCGATGCTGTCGTAGAGAAAATAGACGCGCACGCCCGCTTTCGCCCGCGCGATGAGCATTTCCTTGAGCAACTCGCCGAGCGCATCGGCGCGCACGATGAAGAACTGCACGACGACATAGTGCTCGGCCGCTTCGATGGCGGAGAGAATCGCGGAGAACGTGGCGTCGCCGTTGACGAGCACGCGCACCGAGTTGCCGCGCAGGAACGGCATGCCCGAGAGGCGCTGCAAAGTGCGAATGGTCGGATTGCCGAGATAGCTCGCCGGTCCCGGCGCAATCTCGCCGCGCACGCCCGACGCGTCGAGCAGCGCGCCGGCTTCGTCGCGATGAATCGGGAGCGGCTGAGGCGCGTCGCTGCGATCCGTCGAGTCCCATTCGGCGGGTTTCGAGCGGCTGCGCAGAATCTCGACTTCGAGCCGACGCGCGTCGATATAACCCGCGAACTTGCTACGGCCGAGAAACAGATAAGGAATGAGCGTGAAGTAAGGCATGGCGACGAGCGACACCGCCCACGCCACCGCGCCCTGCGACGTGCGCGTATTGATGATGGCGTGAATCGCCGCGATCACGCCGAGCACATGCGCGGCTATCACGAGCGTGCCGAGGTGTAGCCAGTCTGCTGCTTGCATGGAATGCCGTTGGTCCGATGACGACGCGTGCAGCCTGCACGGCGCGACAGCAAATGCGCTGCCGCGAGGATGCGTCATATTACCGAACCTTGGGCGCAAGTCGCGGCCCGAAAAGGACCGCGCTTGCGTTGAAACAACGCCGCTGAAGGCTCAGGCCGGCAGGTCGGCGGCCTGGATCAGGAACACGTTGTCGTCGCCAGCGCTGGTCGAGAGCCAGATTAGATCGAGACCGCCGAGCGCCGCTTCGACATTGGCGCGTTCGTTGCCGATCTCGACGACGAGCACGCCGTCTTCGGTCAGCCACTTGCTCGCCTCGTGCACGATACGCCGCACCACGTCCATGCCGTCCGCGCCGCCCGCGAGCGCGAGTGCCGGCTCGTGGCGATATTCCTCGGGCAGCGACTGCATGGCGGTGGCGTTGACGTATGGCGGGTTCGTGATGATCACTTCGTAGCGCGCGTCTTGCGGCAGCGGCGCATACAGGTCGCCTTCGTAAAGCGAGATGCGTTCGTCGAGTTCGTAGTCGTCGACGTTGCGGCGCGCGACCGCGAGCGCATCGGCGGAGATGTCGACGGCATCGATATCGGCGTTTTCGAACGCCTGCGCCGCGAGCACCGCGAGGCAGCCCGAACCGGTGCAGAGTTCGAGCACGCGCGTGACCTGGTCGGGGTCGGCCACGTAAGGTTGCAAGCCGTCCTGCAGCAATTCGCCGATGAACGAACGCGGCACGATCACGCGCTCATCGACGTAGAAACGGTGTCCGTGCATCCACGCTTCCTGCGTGATGTAGGCGGCGGGCACGTGTTCCTTCGCGCGGCGCTCGATTACTTTCATGACGGCGTCGATTTCGGTGTCGAGCAGGCGCGCGTCGAGAAACGGGTCGAGCGTGTCGAGCGGCAGATGCAGCGTATGCAGAATCAGATACGCGGCTTCGTCATAGGCGTTGGTCGAACCGTGGCCGAACGAGAGTCCGGCCTCTGTGAAGCGCGTAACGCCAAAGCGCAGCAAGTCGCGCAGGGTGGTGAAGGGCAGCGCCATCGAATGGCTCCTTGTGTGACGGGTAGAGGCTTTAAGCGACGAGTTGTTCGAGCACGCGGCGGTAGATGTTCTTCAGCGGCTCGATGAATCGCACTTCGACATGTTCGTCGATCTTATGGATGGTGCCGTTCGGCGGACCGAATTCGATCACCTGTTTGCAGATGCGCGCGATGAAGCGCCCGTCCGACGTGCCGCCCGTGGTCGACAGTTCCGTCGCCACGCCGGTTTCGTCGCGGATCGCTTTTTCGAGCGCCTCGGAGAGTTCGCCGCGCGGCGTCAAGAAGGGCAGGCCGCTCACGGTCCAGGTCAGGTCGTAATCGAGGCCGTGCTTGTCGAGAATGGCTTGCACGCGGCTTTGCAGACCGTCGACCGTGCTCGCGGTCGAGAAGCGGAAGTTGAACATCAGGTCCGCGTGGCCGGGAATGATGTTGGTCGCGCCCGTGCCGGAATGCAGGTTCGAGACTTGCCACGTGGTCGGCGGAAAGTATTCGTTGCCGTCGTCCCAGCGCTCCGCCACGAGTTCGGCAAGCGCCGGTGCGAGCGCATGCACCGGATTTTTCGCGAGATGCGGATACGCGATATGCCCTTGCACGCCCTTGACGACGAGCTTGCCTGTCATCGAGCCGCGCCGGCCGTTCTTGACCATGTCGCCGAGCGTGGCGTTCGAAGTCGGCTCGCCGACGATGCAGTAATCGAGTCGCTCGCCGCGCGCCTTCAAGGCTTCGACGACCTTCACGGTGCCGTCGGTGGCGGGGCCTTCTTCATCGCTCGTGATGAGAAAGGCGAGCGAGCCGCGATGCAACGGATGGTTCGCGACGAACTCTTCGCTCGATACGACGAACGCCGCAAGCGAGGCCTTCATGTCCGCCGCGCCGCGCCCGTAGAGCTTGCCGTCGCGCTGCGTCGGGGCGAACGGCGGCGAGGTCCATTGTTCGAGCGGGCCGGTGGGCACGACATCGGTGTGGCCGGCGAAGGCAAGCAGCTTGCCTTGCGATCCGTCCGTGCCGCGCTTGACCGCCCACAGGTTCGTGACGCCGCCCGAGGCGATGGTTTCGCAGTGAAAGCCGATCGCGGCGAGGCGTTCGATCATCAGCGCCTGACAATGCTGGTCGTCGGGCGTGACGGACGCGCGTTCGATCAATGCTTCGGTGAGGGATAAGGTGCCGGACATGGTGTCTTGACGTTGATGCGATAAAAAATGCCGGCGCAGGGGGCCGGCACTCGTGGCGCGTCAGTGACTCGGAAGAGCGAAGTCACCGCACGGGATCATGCGAAGATCGTCTCGTACTGCTCGGCCGAAAAGCCGAGCGTCTTCACGCGCCCGTTCACGACGACGACCGGCCGCTTGATGATCGACGGCTTGTGGATCATGAGTGCAATGGCGCCCGCGGTGGTATCCGCTTCGGCCTTGTGCACGTCCGACAGCCCGCGCCAGGTCGTGCCGCGCTTGTTGATGAGCTGGTCGAGCGGCACGTCCTTCAGCCAGTCCTGCACCAGCGCGTTCGACACGCCGGCTTTCTTGAAGTCGTGAAACTCGAACGGCACGCCATGTTCCTCCAGCCACACGCGTGCTTTCTTCACCGTGTCGCAATTGGGAATGCCATACACGACCGTTGTCTTCGCCACGATCAGTCGCCTCGCAGCAGTTCGTTCAGGCCAACCTTGGCGCGCGTCTTGGCGTCGACCTTCTTGACGATGACCGCGCAATACAGGCTGTGCGAACCGTCCTTCGAAGGCAGGTTGCCCGCGACCACCACCGAGCCCGCCGGAATGCGGCCGTAGCTCACCTGACCGGTTTCGCGGTCAAAGATCTTAGTGCTCTGGCCGAGATACACGCCCATGGAAATGACCGAATTTTCCTCGACGATCACGCCTTCCACCACTTCCGAGCGCGCGCCGATAAAGCAGTTGTCCTCGATGATGACCGGATTCGCCTGTAACGGTTCCAGCACGCCGCCAATGCCCACGCCGCCCGACAGATGCACGTTCTTGCCGATCTGCGCGCACGAACCGACGGTGGCCCAGGTATCGACCATGGTGCCTTCATCGACATAAGCGCCAATGTTGGTGTACGAGGGCATCAGCACCACGTTCTTCGCGATGAACGAGCCGCGCCGCGCGATGGCCGGCGGCACCACGCGGAAACCGCCTGCCGCGAAGTCTTCGGGCGTGTAGTTCGCGAACTTCGAGGGCACTTTGTCGTAGAACTGCGAGTAGCCGCCGGCGGGCATCGGCGCGTTGTCTTCCAGACGGAACGACAGCAGCACCGCCTTCTTCAGCCATTGATTCACGACCCAGTCGCCGTCGCGCTTTTCGGCGACACGCAACGCGCCCTTGTCCAGTTGTTCGATGGCATGGGCAACGGCTTCGCGGACTTCCGCGGGCGCGGCCTTGGGCGACAGTTCAGCGCGGTTTTCCCAGGCTTGATCGATGATGCTCTGAAGTTGTTGCGACATAGTTGGTATCGAGGATGATGGAGAGATGGACTGGCCGCGCCCGTCACGGCGAGACGGATGCCGTGACCGGCGACAGCGTGCGGCAGAATTCGACGATGCGGCGGGCGCCTTCGACACATTCCTCGACGCCGGCGACGAGCGCGATGCGCACGAAGCCTTCGCCCGGATTCGTGCCGTGCGCCATGCGGGCGAGAAAGGACCCCGGCAGGACCGTCACATTATAGTCGGCGTACAGACGCGCGGCGAACTCGGTATCCGTGAGACCGGTCTTGGCGACGTTGGCCCACAAATAGAACGCGGCGTCGGGCAAACGTACGTCGAGCACCTCGGCGAGCATGGGCGTGACGGTTTCGAACTTCCGCAGATACTTCGCGCGATTGTCGCGAACGTGCGTTTCATCCTGCCACGCGACCACGCTCGCTTTCTGAAACACCGTCGAAAGCGCCGCGCCATGATAGGTGCGATACAGCAGGAAACTTTTGAGGATAGCGGCGTCGCCAGCGACGAAGCCCGAGCGCATGCCGGGCACGTTCGAGCGCTTCGACAAGCTCGACAGCATGACGAGACGCTCGAAACCGCGATTCAGCTTGTGCGCGGCTTCGAGGCCGCCGAGCGGCGGATTGGCTTCGTCGAAATAGATTTCCGAATAGCACTCGTCGGAGGCAATCACGAAGCCGTGCTTGTCCGACAGCGCGAAGAGTTCGCGCCAGTTGTCGAGCGTGAGCACGGCGCCTGTCGGATTGCCCGGCGAACACACGTAGAGCAGTTGCGTGCGCGCCCAAATTGCTTCGGGCACCGTCGAGTAATCGCACGCGAAGTTGCGCGACGGGTCGCTATTGACGAAGTAAGGCTCGGCGCCCGCGAGCAGCGCCGCGCCTTCGTAGATTTGATAGAACGGGTTCGGACAGAGTACGATGGGCGGCTCGCCCGACGCCGCCGCGTGACTCGCGCCGCGGCTGTCGACAACGGTCTGCGCCAGCGCGAACAAGGCTTCGCGCGAACCGGAAACGGGCAGCACTTCGGTGGCGGGATTGATCGAAGGCAGACCGTAGCGCGTCATCACCCACTTGGCGATGGCTTCGCGCAAGGGCGCGCTGCCGAGCGTTGCCGGATAGCTCGCCATGCCGTCGAGCGAATCGATGACGGCGTCGCGTATCAGCGCGGGCGTGGGATGCTTCGGCTCGCCAATACCGAAGCTGATCGGCGTGAATCCGGCGCGCGGCTCGATGCCCTGAAAAAGCAGACGCAGCTTTTCGAACGGATACGACTGAAGTTTCTGGAGTAGTGGATTCACGGCGTGACCGGTTTTGCGGTTATGCGGTTATGCGTCTGTACGTATGTATGAGCGAACGGCATCCGACGCATGCGTGCAGCGGGCTTGAAGAAGAGCTTCGTCGTGACACGACGAACACGCGAAATGCACACGCAAGAGCATGAGATTATAGCGCGCGGCCTTATGCCGGACGCGTTGCAGCAAAGGACAAACGAATAATGAGCCTCATGAAAGGCGCACTGGTACAGCCGGTTGATCACGATGAGATGCGCGCAATCGCGCAGCCGGCCGGAGTAACACGATGAGCAGCCGCTTCCACGACGCCGGCCCGACGCTCGCCATCATGATCGGCGCATCGGTCTGGGGCCTCGTGTGGTATCCCATGCGCATGCTCGCCGCCATGGGCCTTTCCGGCACCGCCGCCAGCGCAAGCACGAGCGCGGTCGCCTGTCTCTTCGTGCTGCTGTTCCGGCATCGCTCGATCAAGAGCCTTTCGTGGCATTGGCTGCTCGTCGCGCTTGGACTCGCGGCGGGCGTGACGAGCATCGGCTTCGTCTGGGGCGCTATTCACGGCCAGGTGATGCGCGTGCTGCTGCTGTTCTATCTCACGCCCGCCTGGACCGCGATCTTCGCGCACTTCATCCTGAAGGAACGCCTGACTCGCGTGGATGCCGCGCTGTCCTTGCTGTCGCTCGCGGGCGCGGTCACCATGCTGTGGTCGCCCGAACTCGGCCTGCCGTTGCCCGCCAATCTCGCGGAATGGGCGGGGCTCATGGGCGGCATGGGCTTTTCCATCAGCAACGTGCTGGTGGTGCGCATCACGCGCACGCTTCCGGCAATGAAGCCGGAGATGCGCACGGCGGTGATCTTCGGCGGCGCGGCTATCGTCGCTTCGCTCGTCACCGTGTTCGAGCCGATGCCCGCGCCGCCTTCAGCCGCGCAATTGGGCACGGTCGCGTCGATCGTGCTGGGCCTCGGCGTCGTGCTCGCGGTGAACAACATGATCGTGCAGATCGGCCTGGCGCGCGTGCCCGCCAATCGCGCGTCGATCATCATGCTGTTCGAACTCGTCGTCACCGCGCTCTCGTCGTGGCTCTTCGCGCATGAAGTGCCGGGCCCGCGCGAATGGGCCGGCGGCGCGTGCATCGTGGCGGCTTGCGTGCTGTCGGCATGGGTGCATCGGCAGCGAAAAGAAGCCGCTGAAAATACATCGCGCAATGAAGGCGCAGGCAAAAAGAAATCGAGACGGGCGATGGTATGATGGTGACCGCTCGCCGGGTAGGGCTTTAAGCTCATGCCCGGGCCTCGACTGCCTTCAAGGCGAGCATGATCGACGGGCCGCTGTGCGGCCTGTCTGCTATTTACCTCCGTATTCATCTCAAACAGCGAAATCGCCGTGCGTCTGACCTCGATCAAACTCGCTGGCTTCAAGTCCTTCGTCGATCCCACGCATTTCCAGGTCCCCGGCCAGTTAGTCGGCGTGGTCGGTCCGAATGGCTGCGGCAAGTCAAACATCATCGATGCCGTGCGCTGGGTGCTCGGCGAATCGCGCGCGTCCGAACTGCGCGGCGAATCGATGCAGGACGTCATCTTCAACGGCTCCACGGCGCGCAAGCCGGGCAGCCGGGCAAGCGTCGAACTGATCTTCGATAACGGCGACGGCCGCGCCGCCGGGCAATGGAGCGCTTACGGCGAGATCGCGGTCAAGCGCGTGCTCACGCGCGACGGCACCTCCAGCTACTACATCAACAACCTGCCCGCGCGACGCCGCGACATCCAGGACATCTTCCTCGGCACGGGCTTAGGTCCGCGTGCTTACGCGATCATCGGCCAGGGCATGATCGCGCGCATCATCGAGGCCAAGCCCGAAGAACTGCGCGTGTTTCTGGAAGAAGCCGCGGGCGTGTCGAAGTACAAGGAGCGCCGCCGCGAGACGGAGAATCGTCTGCACGATACACGTGAGAATCTGACGCGCGTGGAAGACATCGTCCGCGAGCTCGGCGCGAATCTCGAGAAGCTCGAAGCGCAGGCGGTCGTCGCGACGAAGTACAAGGATCTGCAGGCCGAAGGCGAGGAAAAGCAGCGCCTGTTGTGGCTTTTGCGCAAGAACGAAGCGGGCAACGAAGCCGAGCGGCAGCAACGCGCTATCCGCGACGCGCAGATCGAACTCGAAGCGCAGACCGCGCGTCTGCGCGAAGTGGAAGCGCAACTCGAGACGCTGCGTGTCGCGCACTACAGCGCGAGCGACGCCATGCAAGGCGCGCAAGGCGCGCTCTACGAAGCCAACGGCGAAGTGAGCCGGCTGGAAGCGGAGATTCGCTTCATCGTCGAATCGCGCAATCGCGTGCAGGCTCAGATCGCCGCGCTCAACGCGCAGCGCGAGCAATGGCAAATGCAGGCGCAAAAGGCGCGCGACGAAATCGAGACGGCATCGGAAGCGCTCGCGGAAGGCGAAGAGAAAGCAGTCATCGCGCGGGAAAACGCTGCCGCAAAGCATGACGAACTGCCGGCGCTCGAAGCCCGCTGGCGCGACGCGCAGACGCATCTGAACGAAGAACGCGCAGGCATCGCGCGCGCGGAGCAGGCGTTGAAGCTCGAAGCGGCGCATCAGCGCAACGCGGATCAGCAGCTTCAGCAGTTGCAGCAGCGCGAGGAGCGGCTCAGGACCGAATCGAAAGGACTCGACGCACCCGACGAAGCGCAACTCGAAGAACTGCGCATGCTGCTCGCCGAGCATGAGGAAGTACAGAGCGAAGCGCAGGCGCGTCTCGCCGATGCGCAGGAAACCGTGCCGCGTCTGGATGCCGAGCGCCGCGCGGCGCAGGAGCGTGTACAGGCCGAAAGCGCGCAGAACCACCAGCTCGAAGCGCGGCTTGCTGCCTTGCGGCAGCTTCAGGAAAGCGTTCAGACCGAAGGCAAGATCCAGCCGTGGCTCGACAAGCACGAGCTCGGCGCGCTGCCGCGCCTCTGGAAGAAGCTGCATGTCGAAGCGGGCTGGGAAGCGGCGCTCGAATCGGTGCTGCGTGAGCGGCTGGCGGCGCTCGAAGTATCGAATCTCGACTGGATCAAGGCTTTCGCCGCCGACGCGCCGCCCGCCAAGCTCGCGTTCTATTCGCCGCCCGTCGCCGGCAAGCCGCTCGACACGCCGCAAGGCTTGCGGCCGTTGCTGTCGCTCGTGCGCATCGACGACCCGGGCTTGCGCGCGGTGCTGAACGAGTGGCTCGCCACGACCTTCATCGCCGACGACATCGGCCAGGCGCTCGCGGCGCGCACGCAATTGCCGGAAGGCGGCGCGTTCATCGTGAAGGCAGGGCATGTGGTGACGCGTGTCGGCGTGCAGCTGTACGCCGCCGATTCCGAGCAGTCGGGCATGCTCGCGCGTTCGCAGGATATCGAAAATCTCACGCGGCAAGTGCGCGCGCAGGCATTGCTCGCCGACGAAGCAAAGGCCAACGCGGTACGCGCAGAAGCCGCGCATACCCACGGCTCGCAAACTCTTGCCGATGCCCGCGCCGCCGCCGAACGCGCGACGCAACGCGTCCACGCGCTGCAACTCGATGTGCTGAAGCTCGCGCAGGCGCATGAGCGCTACACGCAGCGCAGCACGCAGATTGGCGAGGAACTCGAGGAAATCGTCGCGCAGATCGAGGAACAACGCGCGCTGCGGGCCGAATCCGAGGCGGCGTTCGAACATCACGATACGGAGCTCGCGCAATTGCAGGCGCGCTTCGAAGACAACCAGATGGCGTTCGAAGCGCTCGACGAAACGCTCACGGCCGCCCGTCAGGAACTGCGCGAACTGGAACGCGCCGCGAGCGACGCGGGTTTCGCCGCGCGCGGCCTTGCCGCGAAGATCGAGGAATACAAGCGCAACATCGACACGGCGCACGACCAAAGCGAACGCGTGGCGGCATCGCTCGAAGATGCGCGCGCCGAACTCGAAACCATCAACGAACAGACGGCGCAGACGGGCTTGCAGGACGCGCTCGAAGTCCGCGCGGCACGCGAGGAAGCGCTGCACGCCGCGCGCGTCGAACTGGACGATCTGACGGCGCGTCTGCGTGCCTCCGACGAACAGCGGCTACTCGCCGAACGCTCGCTGCAGCCGCTGCGCGACCGCATCAACGAATTGCAGTTGAAGGAGCAGGCCGCGCGCATCAGTGGCGAACAGTTCGTCGAACAGTTGCAAGCAGCGGGCGTCGACGAAGCCGAACTGCAGGCGAAGCTCACGCCGGACATGAAGCCTTCGTATCTGCAAGGCGAAGTCACGCGTCTGAACAACGCGATCACGGCGCTTGGGCCGGTCAACATGGCGGCGCTCGAAGAGCTCGTCGCGGCCACCGAGCGCAAGCAGTTCCTCGACGCGCAATCGGCGGATCTGAACGACGCCATTGGTACGCTGGAAGATGCAATCCAGCGAATCGACCAGGAAACGCGCGCGCTGTTGCAAGGCACGTTCGACGAAGTGAACCGACACTTCGGCGAACTGTTCCCGCGGCTGTTCGGCGGTGGCCAGGCCAAGCTCATCATGACGGGCGACGAAATCCTGGACGCTGGCGTACAGGTGATGGCGCAGCCGCCCGGCAAGAAGAATTCGACCATTCACTTGCTGTCAGGCGGCGAGAAAGCGCTCACCGCGACAGCGCTCGTGTTTGCGATGTTCCAGTTGAACCCGGCGCCGTTCTGTCTGCTCGACGAAGTGGACGCGCCGCTCGACGACGCCAACACGGAACGCTTCGCGAATCTCGTGCGCGCGATGTCGGTCAAGACGCAGTTCCTGTTCATCTCGCACAACAAGATCGCGATGGAAATGGCGCAGCAACTGATCGGCGTGACGATGCAGGAGCAGGGCGTATCGCGCATCGTCGCGGTGGACATGGAGTCGGCGGCGGGCTTCGCCCAAAACGGCTGAAGCGCGCGACGCAGCACCAGGATTTGAATGAGTGGCAGGCCGGACGCTGATCCGGCCAGGCGCGCAGGCGCGGAGTGGTGCGCAAAAGACCCGAGGCGTGATGCCGGAACGCGGTCCGATGCGTGCGACAGATCGCGCGGCGCTTCGTAACCCAAAAGAACGATGGAGCGTGCATGGACGAGTTGACACTCGGTTTGATCGGAGCAGGAGCCGTGGTGGTGGGCGGCGTGGTGGTGTACAACGCGTGGCAGAGCGCCAAGGTGCGCCGCAAGATGCCGCGTCCGATGCCCGACGAGGCAGCCGACGCGCTCGCGCGTCAAGAGACGGACGACGAGCAACCGTTTATCGAACCGGTGCGCCAGCCGCGTCGCGAGCCGGTTTCGAGCGAGAGCGAAGCGCGCGTCGAGCCGAGCTTCGGCGGCGTGAGCCTTGCGGCCGAGCCGGCGCCCGTCGCGCCCGCGCCTATCGCTCCGGCTGATACCGCCGTCGATCTGCAGGCTGAAGCCACCGCCGCCGATGAAGCGGAACTCGCGAGCATCGACGAAGACGGACGCAACGAGCCGACCTTGCCCGCCACGAACACCATTTCGTCGGCGCCGCCGGCGCTGGTCGATCGCCGCATCGATTGCGTCGTGCCCATTCGCCTTGGTGGACCCGTTGCGGGAGACCGCGTGTTGCCGCTGGCGCAGCGTCTGCGTCGCGCGGGCACCAAGCCCGTGACGATCGAAGGCAAGCCCGAGGGCGATTCGACCTGGGAATTGCTGCGCAACGGCGCGCGTTATGAAGAGTTGCGTGCCGCCGCGCAACTGGCAAACCGCAGTGGCCCGCTCAACGAACTCGAGTTTTCCGAATTCGTGACCGGCGTGCAGCGTCTGGCCGATGCCATCGACGGTTCGCCCGAGTTTCCGGACATGATGGAAACCGTGGGCATGGCGCGCGAGCTGGACGCCTTCGCCGCCCAGTGCGACGCGCAGCTCTCCATCAATATCCTGTCCGACGGCGCGCCGTGGTCGGCCAACTACGTGCAGGCGGTGGCCTCGCAAGACGGCCTTTTGCTCTCGCGCGACGGCACGCGTTTCGTGAAACTGGATGCGAAGCAGAACCCGGTTTTCATGCTCCTTTTCGGCGATACCAACTTCCTGCGTGACGACCTCACGTACAAGGGCGGCCAGATGATCACGCTGGTGCTCGACGTGCCGGTGGCGGACGAAGACATCCTGCCGTTCAGGCTCATGTGCGATTACGCCAAGTCGCTGTCCGAGCGTATCGGCGCGCGGGTCGTGGACGATCAGCGCCGGCCGTTGCCGGAATCCGCGTTGCTCAACATCGAAAAGCAATTGATGACGCTGTACGCCAAGCTTGAGCAGGCGGGCATGCCAGCAGGCTCGCCCGCCACGCGGCGGCTCTTCAGCCAATAAGCGCGAGGTCTCACGGCGCGCTCATCTTTTAGCGTGCAGCGGGCTTCGAAATTGCGCCCCCGACCGGGGCGCTTTCTTTTGCGCGCGCGGCATCGCACGTTTCGTCACATCCTGGCCGTTTGGCCGATGCCACGATTTACCGATCTTCTGAGACAATCGAACGGTCGTTGGCAGACTTAATTCACTTTCCCAAGTATTTGTCGCATGTCCGCTAAAACGAAAGCCGAATCCGCCGCTGCCAGAAAGTCGGGCGCAGCCGTCCCCAGTGCCGATCGTCCGGCCGAGCGCGCGGCGTGGTTGCGCTCGGAACTCGAACGCGCGAATTACGCCTACTACGTGCTCGACCAGCCGGATCTGCCCGACGCCGAATACGACACGCTCTTCAAGGAATTGCAGGGAATCGAGACGGACCGTCCCGATCTCGTCACGCCCGATTCGCCGACGCAACGCGTGGGCGGCAAGGCCGCGGAAGGTTTCGAGCCCGTGGTGCACGACGTGCCGATGCTTTCGCTCAACAACGGTTTCGCCGACGAAGACATCGCCGCGTTCGACAAGCGCGTGTCGGACGCGCTCGCGCACGCGCCGGTGCAATATGCGTGCGAACTGAAATTCGACGGCCTGGCCATTTCCCTGCGTTACGACGACGGCCGCTTCGTGCAGGCGTCCACGCGCGGCGACGGCGCGACCGGCGAAGATGTGACGGCCAACGTGCGCACCATCCGCTCCATTCCGCTGACACTCAAGGGCAAGCACGTGCCGAAGCGGCTCGACGTGCGCGGCGAAGCACTGATGTTCAAGCGCGACTTCGAACGGCTCAACGCACGTCAGCGCGATGCCGAGCAGCGCGAGTTCGCCAATCCGCGTAACGCCGCGGCGGGCAGTCTGCGTCAACTCGATCCGAAGATGACCGCGCAACGGCCGCTATCCTTTTTCGCGTATGGCATCGGCGTGCTCGAAGGCGCGGAGATGCCGGATACGCACGCCGGTCTGCTCGACTGGTACAAGGAAATGGGCTTGCCGGTGAACGCGGAACGCGGCGTGGTCGATGGCGCGGAGGGCCTGCTCGACTTTTTCCGCAAGACGGGCGAAAAGCGCGAGCAGCTGCCGTACGACATCGACGGCGTGGTCTACAAGGTCAACCGGCGCGACGAACAGGACAAGCTCGGCTTCGTTTCACGTGCGCCGCGCTTTGCGCTCGCGCACAAGTTTCCGGCGCAGGAAGCGCTCACGCAGCTGCTAGCCATCGACGTGCAGGTGGGTCGTACGGGCGCCATCACGCCGGTCGCGCGCCTGGCGCCGGTCTTCGTCGGCGGCGCGACCGTCACGAATGCGACGCTGCATAACGAAGACGAAGTGCGCCGGAAGGACATCCGTATCGGCGACACGGTGACCGTGCGCCGTGCGGGCGACGTCATTCCCGAAGTGGTGGGCGCGATTCTCGACCGCCGTCCGGACGACGCGCGCGAGTTCGTCATGCCGACCGAGTGTCCGGTGTGCGGCTCGAAGATCGAACGTCTGCCCGACGAAGCCATTGCGCGTTGCACGGGCGGCCTTTTTTGTCCGGCGCAGCGCAAGCAGGCGCTGTGGCATTTCGCCCAGCGGCGGGCGCTCGATATCGACGGCCTCGGCGAGAAGATCATCGATCAACTGGTCGAAGAGAATCTCGTGCGCACACCCGCCGATCTCTTCAGCCTCGGTTTCTCGACGCTCGCCGCGCTCGACCGGTTCGCCGACAAATCCGCGCAGAACCTGCTCGATTCGCTCGACAAGGCGCGCCACACGACGCTCGCGCGTTTCATTTACGCGCTCGGCATCCGCCACGTGGGCGAGTCGACGGCAAAAGATCTCGCGAAGCATTTCGGCTCGCTCGACCCAATCATCGCCGCTTCGGTCGAGGAATTGCTGGAAGTGAACGATGTCGGACCGGTCGTCGCCGAAGCCATCCATAATTTCTTCAGCGAAGAGCACAACCAGCACGTCATCGAACAATTGCGCGTCAAGGTGTCGTGGCCGGAAGGTCCGCCCGCACCGAAAGCGCCGCTGGGCGTGCTGGCGGGCAAGACCGTGGTGCTGACGGGCACCTTGCCCACGCTCACGCGCGAAGATGCAAAGGAGATGCTGGAGGCGGCCGGAGCGAAAGTGGCCGGTTCGGTATCGAAAAAGACCGACTACGTGGTGGCGGGCGCGGAAGCAGGCAGCAAGCTTGCGAAAGCGGAGGAACTCGGGGTTCCCGTTCTCGACGAAGACGGCATGAAGAAGCTTTTGGAAGGAGTTACCCCATGATCCGAGAAATCCTGAAGATGGGCGATACGCGGCTGTTGCGTATCGCCGAGCCGGTGGAGCATTTCGACACGCCGGAACTGCACACGCTGGTGCAGGACATGTTCGATACGATGCGCGACGCCAATGGCGCGGGCCTCGCCGCTCCGCAGATCGGCGTCGATCTGCAGGTGGTGATCTTCGGCTTCGGACAGAATCCGCGCTATCCCGACGCGCCGTCGGTGCCGGAGACGGTGCTCATCAACCCGATCATCACGCCGAACGGTCACGACATGGAGGAGGGCTGGGAAGGCTGCCTGTCCGTCCCCGGCCTGCGCGGCGCGGTACAGCGCTTTTCGATGATCCGCTACCAGGGCTTCGATCAGTACGGCAACGCCATCGAGCGGCTGGCGGAAGGTTTTCACGCGCGCGTCGTGCAGCACGAGTGCGACCATCTGATCGGCAAGCTTTATCCGATGCGTATTACCGACTTCTCGAAGTTCGGCTTCACGGACGTGCTGTTTCCTGGGCTCGATCCGGTTGGCGACGACTGAGAACGTGCGGACGCGCGAGGGCGCGTTCCGCATTTGCACACACTAAAAAGCCGCTCCTTGCGAGCGGCTTTTGTTCAGGCGAAGGACTTGGGCGTTCCGCTAACGGCCGGCTGGCGGAACAGCGCGACATGTTCAGGGTTCGCGGACGCTTGCAGACGTCCGTCCGGCAGGCGCGCAACCACGATTTCGCCGATGCCGGGGCTCATGACGACCACTTCATCTCGCAGGGCGAGCAAGGCGTCGAGCCGTCGACGGCCGCTGACGATTTCGAGGCCGCTTTTCGTTTCTCGGACAATGATCTCGACTGACATGGCGATTCTCCTTCGATCAGTTAAATGCTGAATCCTTGGTGCGCTGCAGGACGGTAAAAAAGTCTCTGCGTCACACTTGCCTAACGGAATAATGACTTATTTTCTTTAGGCGGTAATCAGCAAAAAAATAAAACTGGCGATCGATGTGGCGCCATCAGGGGTTGCAAGTCGAGACGTCGCTTTTTTGCGACGCAGCCGCGAAGCGGAGAGGATTGCGAGAACGGTCGTTCGTGGTTCGCTCCGAACGATGATCGTCGGGAGCGAAAACGCGCAATCAGAAGCTCTCGTCGGCGCCGAGATAGCGCCAGTGACCCGGCGGCAGCGCGCCCAGCGTGACGCGGCCCATGCGGATGCGTTTCAGACCGACGACTTCCAGTCCGACCAGTTCGCACATCCGGCGAATCTGGCGTTTTTTGCCTTCGTGCAGCACGAAGCGCAACTGCTCGCCGTTCTGCCAACTGACTTGTGCGGTCTTGAGCGGGACGTCGTCGAGCGACAGGCCGTGACGCAGCAGCGCGAGTTGTTCTTCCGGGAAGTGCTGATCCACATCGACTTCGTGTTCGCCGTAGCGCACGCGCACGAGGTACTCCTTGTCGACTTCGGAATGGTTGCCGATCAATTGCTTCGCGATGCGGCCATCCTGCGTGAGTACGAGCAGCCCGGTCGAATCGATATCGAGTCGGCCGGCCGGCGCGAGCGTGCGCAGATGACCCGGTGCGAAACGAATGCCGCTGCGGTCGTCTTGCCAGTGATTGGTCGGATTGATGAGCGTGACGGCGGGCTCGTAGCCGTCTTCTGCCTGACCCGATACGTAGCCGACCGGCTTGTGCAGCAAGATCGTGACGAGCAGCGACTGTGCGGAACGCGCGGCGGGCAGGACATCGATTTCCTGATCCGGGCGGATACGCGTGCCGAGCGTATCGGTGACTTCGCCATCGACGAGCACCCAGCCTTTTTCGATCCACTCGTCCGCTTCGCGGCGCGAGCAGAGGCCGAGTTCGGACATCACCTTCGACAGGCGGACGAGGCCGTCGTCGTGGGCGCGGGGCTTGTGGGCGGGTTCGGTGGATGCCGGGATGACTTCGGCGTGCGGTGGGCGGTCGTCGCGTGATGCGGGACGACGGTCGCCCGCGCCGCGCTTGTCGACGCTTGGGCGTGAATCGTCGCCACGCGGTTTGAACGTGCGTCGTTCATCGCTGCCGGGCGTGCGGTCGTCGCGCGTAAACGGACGGCGTTCGGAACGGTCGCTCGGGCCGCGCTTATCGAAGCTCGGACGCGAATCGTCGCGCGGCTTGAAAGGGCGTCGTTCATCGCCACCGGGCGTGCGGTCGTCGCGGGCAAACGGCCGACGCTCCGACCGATCGCTCGGGCCGCGCTTATCGAAGCTCGGACGCGAATCATCGCGTGGTTTGAACGTGCGTCGTTCATCGCCACCGGGCGTGCGGTCGTCGCGCGCAAACGGACGGCGTTCGGAGCGATCGCCCGCGCCGCGCTTATCGAAGCTCGGACGCGAATCATCGCGCGGTTTGAAAGGGCGTCGTTCATCGCTGCCGGGCGTGCGGTCGTCGCGCGCAAACGGACGGCGTTCGGAGCGATCGCTCGCGCCGCGCTTATCGAAGCTCGGACGCGAATCGTCGCGCGGCTTGAAAGGGCGTCGTTCATCGCCACCGGGCGTGCGGTCGTCGCGCGCAAACGGACGGCGTTCCGACCGATCGCCCGCGCCACGCTTATCGAAGCTCGGACGCGAATCATCTCGCGGTTTGAACGAACGTCGTTCATCGCCACCGGTCGGGCGCTCATCGCGCGCAAACGGCCGACGCTCCAACCGATCGCCCGCGCCACGCTTATCAAAGCTCGGACGCGAATCATCGCGCGGTTTGAAAGGGCGTCGTTCATCGCTGCCGGGCGTGCGCTCATCGCGCGCAAACGGCCGGCGCTCCGACCGATCGCTCGGGCCGCGCTTATCGAAGCTCGGACGCGAATCATCACCACGCGGTTTAAACGCGCGTCGCTCGTCGCCGCCCGAAGAACCGGGCCGACGCTCCGACCGATCCCCCGCGCCACGCTTATCAAAGCTCGGCCGCGAATCATCACCACGCGGTTTAAACGCGCGTCGCTCGTCGCCGCCCGAAGAACCGGGCCGACGTTCCGACCGATCCCCCGCGCCACGCTTGTCGAACCCCGCGCGCGAATCGCCCCCCGCACCGCGTGGTGTCGACGGCCGCTCGTGCGGCGTTTCAGGCCGCGTGGTCTTGCGGGCGGTGGAACTACCGGTGCGAACCGGCGACCGCGTCGACGATGTCGGACGCGGATGTTTGGCTGTCAGTTTGACGCGCATAAAATTTCAGGCTGCGATCGCGCGCAGCAGTTCGGTCTCGATCTGGATCTGGGTGCGATTGTTCGACAAGCTCTTGCCGTCGAGCAAAAACACGTCCTCGACGCGTTCGCCAAGCGTGTTGATTCGCGCTGCCTGCACGCCGATCCGGTGTTGCGCCAGAACGCGCGCGATCGAATAAAGAAGGCCCTGCCGGTCGTTGGCCGACACGGAAAGGATGTAGTACTGGCCACGCTCGTCCGGGCGCAAATCCACACGCGGCGTGACAGGAAAGGTGCGCACGAGCCGCGATACGCGGCCCTTCGACGGCTCGGGCAAAATGCGCTCGTCCGCCAAAAGCGTGCTCAATTGTTGTTCGACTAGATTCGCGATGTCGCGATAACTCCCATCGTGATCGGGATGCGCCACGAGAAAGTTATCGAGCGCGTAGCCATGTCGCGTCGTCGTCACGCGGGCATCCAGCACGGAAAGGCCATTGCGGTCGAAGTACGCGCAGATGCCGGCGAACAGATCCGGCCGGTCCTTCACGTACACCAGTACCTGCAGCGCCGCGCCGATGGGCGACGGGCGCGCGCGCACGATCGGCGCGTCGCTTTCGACATGCCGGTACAGCACACGCGTTTGCCACGCAATATCCGCGGCATCGTGACGCAAGAAGTAGCCGACATCCAGTTTGTCCCACAGCTCGCGCTGCGCATTCTCCGGCACGGTTTCCAGACGCAGGAGCGCGAGCGCCGCCTCCTGACGCGACTTGAGTTCCGAGTGCGCATCCGGCTGTGCGCCGCCGAGCACGGCGAGCGTCGCGCGAAACAGGTCTTCGAGCAGCTTGCCCTTCCAGTTGTTCCAGACCTTGGGCGACGTGCCGCGAATGTCCGCCACGGTCAGAAGATAAAGCGCGGTCAGCCGCCGCTCGGTCTTTACCACGGAGGCGAACTGCTTGATGACTTCAGGGTCGCTCGTGTCCTGCTTCTGCGCGACATGGCTCATCGTCAGATGCTGCTGCACGAGCCATACGACGAGGTCGGTGTCTTCCTGACACATGTCGTGTTCGCGGCAGAAGCGACGGGCATCGGCCATGCCGAGGGTCGAATGATCGCCGCCGCGACCTTTCGCGATGTCGTGGAAGAGCGCCGCGACGTAGAGCACCCACGGGCGCTCGAAATTTCCCATCAACTGACTGCAAAACGGATACTCGTGCGCATGCTCCGCTATCGCAAAGCGGCGCAGGTTGCGCAGCACCATCAGGATGTGCTGATCGACCGTATAGACATGGTAAAGATCATGCTGCATCTGTCCGACGATGCGCCGGAAGTTCAGCAGATAACGCCCGAGCACGCTCGTCTGGTTCATGAGACGCAGCGCGTGCGTGATGCCCTCGGGCTGCTTGAGAATCTCCATGAAGAGACGCCGGTTCTCCGGATCGCGCCGCCAGTCGCGGTCCATGAGTTCGCGCGCGTTGTAGATTGCGCGCAGCGTGCGCGCCGAGAGTCCCTTGATGCCGCGGGTCTGCTCGTAGAGCAGGAACGCTTCGAGAATGGCGTGCGGTTCGCGCTCGAAGACGTCGTCGCGGGCAATTTCCAGCATGCCCTGCTTCTCGACGAAGCGCCCCGAAATGACGCGCGTGATGCCGCTCGTCGACGGGAACAACTGCGCCTCGACGTTCTGAATCAGAATGGTCGCGAGCTGCGTGACGGCCTTTGCCGCCCAGTAGTAGCGGCGCATCAACTGCTCGCTCGCGCGCTTGGCGGTCGTCGGTTTGAAGCCGAAACTCTCGGCGAGCGGCGTCTGCAAATCGAAGACGAGAATGTCCTGGCGACGTTTCGCAATCACGTGCAACCGCGCACGCAAGGTCTTGAGAAACGCTTCGTTGCGGCGCAGTTCGCGCGCTTCGCGGTCGGTAATGAGACCGCGCAGGTCGAGTTCGCGCCAGCTGCTGCCGAAACCGGCCGCGCGCGAAATCCAGAGAATGAGCTGAAGATCGCGCAGACCGCCCGGACTTTCCTTGATGTTCGGCTCGAGGCTGTACGGCGTGTCCTGAAACTTCGCGTGGCGCTGACGCATTTCCAGCACCTTCGCCTGGAAGAAGCCGCGTGGATCGAGCGTCTCCTTGTAGCGCGCGGAAAAGCGTTCGAACAGTTCCGCGCTGCCGAAGATGCGCCGCGCCTCCAGCAGCGACGTGAGGACGGTGACATCGCCGCTCGCTTCCGCGATGCATTGCTCGACCGAACGCACGCTGCTGCCGATATCGAGCCCGAGATCCCACGCCATGCCGATAAACCGCTCGACGCGCGCGTTGAGCGGGCCCACGTCTTCCTGATCGCCGCCGGCATCGGGCAGAAGCACGAGGATATCGACGTCCGAATACGGCGCGAGCTCGCCGCGCCCATAGCCGCCGACCGCGACCAGCGCCGCGTCCGCCGGCATCTCGCAGGCGGCCCAGGCGCCCTTGAGCGCGTCGTCGGTGGCGCGCCCGAGCGCGTGCATCAACGGTTCGACGTTCGAAGCCGTCTGAAAGCGTTCGATGAGCGCCGACTTCGCCGCCTTGTAGGCAGCGCGCAGCGTTTCACACGGCGTGGCGACAGGGACTGTGACGCTCATGGGCTCGGATTCAGGAAGGAAGAAGGCCGCGCACGCAAGCGCGGCCGGGGAGCGGCGGAGCTCGGGAAGCCGTGGCCGCGATCAAATGCGAGGGCGCCTGCGTGCCCGCGGACACGGTCAGGACTTCGTAACCGGTCGGCGTGACGAGAACGGTATGTTCCCACTGCGCGGAAAGGCTGCGATCACGCGTCTTGACGGTCCATTGATCCGGCATCGTGCGGATTTCGCGGCGACCGGCGTTGATCATCGGCTCGACGGTGAAGATCATGCCCGCTTCCAGTTCGATGCCCGTGCCGGCGCGCCCGTAATGCAGCACCTGCGGCTCTTCATGGAAGACCTGGCCGATGCCGTGACCGCAATATTCGCGCACCACGCTGTAACCTTGCGCCTCGGCATGCTTCTGGATAGCCGCGCCGATGTCGCCGAGGTGTGCGCCCGGACGAACCTGATCGATGCCGAGCCACATGCAATCGAAGGTGGTTTGCACCAGACGCTTCGCCAGAATGGACCCTTCGCCGACGATGAACATGCGGCTCGTGTCGCCGAAATAGCCGTTCTTGATGACGGTGACGTCGATATTGAGCGCGTCGCCGTTCTTGAGCACTTTTTCGCCGGGAATGCCGTGGCAGATTACGTCGTTGACGGAAATGCAGGTGGCTTTCGGGTAAGGCGGATAACCCGGCGGCTGATAGTTGAGCGGTGCGGGCACCGTGCCCTGTTCCTTCACCATGAGTTCGTGGCAAAGGCGGTCGAGTTCTTCGGTGGTCACGCCAGCAACGATATGCGGCGTGATGAAATCGAGCACTTCGCTGGCGAGCCGGCAGGCGACGCGCATTTGCGCGATATCGTGATCGTTTTTCAGCGTAATGGACATGACTAGGCTCAGAAATGCGAGTATGCGGCCGTGAGCCGCGAAATCGGCATTATCGCACCTTAGAGAGGGCGCCGCAGCCCGAATCAAAGGCATGCGGGGCATGGATCGGGCTTCCCCAAGCGCTTTCGGGCACCTGCAAGCGGCTTGAGCTAGTCAATCCTCACATGCTATAGTTACGGGCTAAGTCCTATCCACACTTTTATCTAGGTGTAGTAGGGCTTGGAAAGTAGGTTGAAAGTTAGGGTGGCGGGACGTCTCGCTTCTCTTACAGACAATCGTTCGATTCGCAAGCCGGCGCACCCAGGGTGTCCGGCGTCCGGTTAGCTAGAAGCACCGGGCGCGGGATGCGGCAGCCGGCTTAAGACCCAACCCTCGCGGAGAATTTCATGGCAGTCACGATGCGTCAAATGCTGGAAGCAGGTGTCCACTTCGGTCACCAAACGCGCTTCTGGAACCCCAAGATGGCCCCGTTCATCTTCGGTCATCGCAACAAGATTCACATCATCAACCTCGAAAAGACGCTGCCGCTCTACAACGACGCGCTGAAGTACGTGCGCCAGTTGGCAGCGAACCGCGGCACGATCCTGTTCGTGGGCACGAAGCGTCAATCTCGCGACACCATCGCTCAGGAAGCCGCCCGCTCGGGTATGCCTTTCGTCAACGCCCGCTGGCTCGGCGGCATGCTGACCAACTTCAAGACCTTGAAGGTTTCGATCAAGCGCCTGAAGGACATGGAAGCATCCGTCGAATCGGGTGAAACCGAGCGCATGAGCAAGAAGGAAGCGCTTCTGTTCGAACGCGAAATGCAGAAGTTGCAGAAGTCGATCGGCGGCGTGAAGGACATGGGCGGCATTCCGGACGCGATCTTCGTGATCGACGTCGGCTACCACAAGATTGCCGTGACCGAAGCCAAGAAGCTTGGTATTCCGGTCATCGCCGTGGTCGACACGAACCACTCGCCGGAAGGCATCGACTACGTCATTCCGGGTAACGACGACGCCAGCAAGGCCGTCGCGCTGTACGCCGAAGGCGTGGCCGACGCGATCCTCGAAGGCCGTGCGAACGCGGTGAACGACGTGGTCCAGGCTGTCCGCGAAGGCGACGGCGACGAGTTCGTCGAGGTCAACGCAGAGGCGTAATCGAGCCCTGCGGCCGACATAAAAGGGGGCTTTGCGAAAGGCCCCTTTTTTTTAAGCCGCGGCACTCGGGAGCGCGGCATTGCGTTCCCGCACGTCCAGTACCCTTTCCCGTGGCGGATTCAAGCGGCGGGACGTATCAAACAGACTCAAGGAGCGAATGATGGCGGCAATTACCGCAAGCATGGTGGCAGAACTGCGCGCGAAGACCGACGCGCCGATGATGGAATGCAAGAAGGCGCTGACGGAAGCCGACGGCGACATGGCGCGCGCCGAAGAGCTGCTGCGCGTGAAGCTCGGCAACAAGGCGAGCAAGGCGGCATCGCGCGTGACGGCTGAAGGCATCGTCACGTCGTATATCGACGGCGGCGTGGGCGCGCTCGTCGAACTGAACTGCGAAACCGACTTCGTTGCCAAGAACGACGACTTCCTGGCCTTCGCCAAGACGATCGCCGAACTCGTGGCCAAGAACAATCCGGCTGACGTGGCCGCGCTCTCCGCGCTGCCGCTCGAAAGCTCGACGGTCGACGCCGTGCGCCTCGCGCTCGTCGGCAAGATCGGTGAAAACCTGTCGATTCGCCGTTTCGTGCGCTTTGAATCCGCGAACAAGCTGGCCTCGTATCTGCACGGAGCGCGTATCGGCGTTCTGGTCGAGTTCACCGGCGCGGACGAGCAAGTCGGCAAGGACGTCGCCATGCACGTCGCGGCCATGAAGCCGGTCTCGCTGTCGTCGGACGAAGTGCCGGCCGACCTGATCGCGAAGGAACGCAGCATCGCCGAGCAAAAGGCCGCTGAATCGGGCAAGCCGGCTGAAATCGTCGCCAAGATGGTCGAAGGCAGCGTCCAGAAGTACCTGAAGGAAGTGTCGCTCCTGAACCAGCCGTTCGTGAAGAACGACAAGCAGACGATCGAACAGATGTTGAAGGCCGCAAACGCGTCGGTGCAGAAGTTCGCGCTGTTCGTGGTGGGCGAGGGCATCGAGAAGCGTCAGGACGACTTCGCGGCGGAAGTGGCTGCGCAGGTTGCGGCCGCCAAGCAAGGCTGAGTTTTGAAGTGAAGGCGCTCGGCGGTATGGCGGCGCCGGGCATCGAAAGGCAGTAAGGCGGCAAGCATCGCGCGGGCGCGGCGAATTCGGGAAAACCCGTATGCGTCGCGCCCGTCGCCCGATCCGGCCGCTTGCGGTAAATATTGTTTCACCCCTACAGTTCTACGTTGTTGCAACCCTCCTCGGCGCGATCGGAAACTCATATGCCCACAGCCTACAAACGCGTACTCCTCAAACTCTCCGGCGAAGCCCTCATGGGCGACGATGCCTTCGGCATCAATCGCGCAACAATCGAAAGGATGGTGGCGGATGTCGCTGAAGTAGTGCGGATGGGCACGCAAATGGCCGTCGTGATCGGCGGCGGCAACATCTTCCGTGGCGTGGCGGGCGGCGCGGCCGGCATGGACCGGGCGACGGCCGACTACATGGGCATGCTCGCGACCATGATGAACGCGCTGGCGCTGCAAGACGCCATGCGTCACGCCGGCATCGAAGCGCGCGTTCAGTCCGCGCTGCGCATGGACCAGGTGGTCGAGCCGTACATCCGCCCCCGCGCGATTCGCCAGCTCGAAGAAGGCAAGGTCGTGATCTTCGCGGCCGGCACGGGCAACCCGTTCTTCACGACCGACACCGCTGCCGCCTTGCGTGGCGCGGAAGTGGGCGCCGAAGTGGTGTTGAAAGCAACCAAGGTCGATGGCGTATACTCCGCCGACCCGAAGAAAGATCCGAGCGCCACGCGCTACAGCACGATCAGCTTCGACGAAGCGATCGGCCGCAATCTGCAAGTCATGGACGCCACGGCTTTCGCGCTGTGCCGCGACCAGAAGCTGCCGATCCGCGTGTTCTCGATCACGAAGCCGGGCGCGCTCAAGCGCATCGTGCAAGGCGACGACGAAGGTACGCTCGTCCACGTGTAAACTCTCGCGTTGAGAGTGGTCAACGAGAAGTTCAGCGACGTTGAAAGGGCGCCGCGCCGCGGCCGGTGTGGAGCACGCCGGAAGATCGCGCGAAGGCGCCTAGATTGCCAGTAACCCAAGGTTTCGGAGGTTCAAATGAGTGTGGCTGACATTAAAAAAGGCGTCGACCAGAAGATGACGCGGTCGATCGAAGCGTTCAAGGCCGATCTCGCGAAGATCCGCACGGGCCGCGCCCACACGGGTCTGCTCGATCACATCCAGGTCGACTACTACGGCTCGAATGTGCCCATCTCCCAAGTGGCGAACATGACGCTCGTCGACGCCCGCACGATCGGCGTGCAGCCGTGGGAAAAGAAGATGGTCGGCGTCGTCGAAAAGGCGATCCGCGAGTCGGACCTCGGTCTGAACCCGGCAACGCAGGGCGATTTGATCCGCGTGCCAATGCCAGCGCTAACCGAAGAGCGCCGCCGCGAGCTGACCAAGGTCGTGAAGAGCGAAGGCGAATCGGCGAAGATCGCTGTGCGTAACCTGCGCCGCGACGCGAACGAGCAACTGAAGAAGCTCGTGAAGGACAAAGAGATTTCGGAAGACGACGAGCGCCGCGCAAGCGACGACGTGCAGAAATTCACCGACAAGTTCGTCGCCGAAATCGACAAGCTCGTCCAGACCAAAGAAGCCGAAATCATGACGGTGTGAGGCCGTAGATACGGTCTTGCCAGCCTCGACCATTTAGATTGAGGCTGGCTCTCACTTCTGTCGATTTCAAGATTCAACGGCCATGACCTATACCAGCTCTACCGTTCGCGTGCCCGATGTCGCGGCTGTCCCGCGCCACGTCGCGATCATCATGGACGGCAACGGCCGTTGGGCGACCGAGCGGCGCCTGCCGCGCGTCGCCGGTCACACCCGCGGCGTCGATGCGGTGCGCGCCACCGTCGAAAGTTGCGCGCGGCGCGGCGTCGAATTCGTCACGCTGTTCGCGTTCAGTTCCGAAAACTGGCGCCGTCCGACCGAGGAAGTGTCGTTTCTCATGCGCCTGTTCGTGACCGCGCTCGAGCGCGAAATCGGCAAGCTGCACGCCAACGGCATCCGTCTGCGCGTGGTCGGCGACACCGCCATGTTCGACGACCGCATCCGCGCGCTCATTCAGCGTGCCGAGACCAAGACGGCGCGCAATACGCGTTTGACGCTCACCATCGCCGCCAATTACGGCGGGCGCTGGGACATCATGCAGGCGACGAAGAAGCTCATCGCGCAATCGCTCGAACAGGGCGTGCCGGCGCGCGTGGACGACGAATCCTTCGCCGAGCATCTCGCCATGGCTTACGCGCCCGAGCCGGATCTCTTCATCCGTACGGGCGGCGAGCAGCGCATCAGCAATTTTCTGCTGTGGCAACTCGCCTACACCGAGTTCTATTTCACCGATACCTACTGGCCCGATTTCGACGCCGAAGCGCTGGATCGCGCCATCGCGTCTTATGGCGAGCGTGAACGCCGCTTCGGGCGCACCAGCGCACAAGTCGAAAACCAATCGCAGAAGGCCGACACCCTTTCATGCTAAGAACCCGTGTCATCACGGCAATCGTCCTGCTTGCGGTCCTCGTGCCGGTCACGTTGTTCGCGCCGATCGGCGTATTCGGGGCGTTGATCGGTTTTGTCGTCGTCTTCGCCGCATGGGAATGGGGACGGCTCCTCAAGCTCAACGGCGCGGGTCCGGTGGCCTACGCGCTCATTGCGGGACTTGCGCTCATTTTCAGCACGTTTCTCGGCGTCGCGTCCAAGGCGCTCTTCGAAATGGCCGCTATTTTCTGGGTGTTGGCCGGGCCGTATGCGCTTTTGCGCAAGCCCGTGCTTTCGGCGGGTGCGTGGCGCGGCTTCCTGCTTTTTGCCGGAATCGTCGTGTTCGTGGCCTGCTGGCACGCGGTGGTCGCGGCCCGCACCGTGGGCGTGGCTTTCGTGCTATCGCTTCTTCTAGTAGTCTGGCTGGCCGATGTGGGCGCATACTTCGCCGGCAAAGCCCTCGGCCGCCACAAGCTGGCCCCGTCCATCAGTCCGGGCAAGACCTGGGAAGGCGCGATCGGCGGCTGGGTCGCGGTGATGGTCATCGGCACGATTGCCGCCGCCACCGCGTTCGAGGCGCCGACCGTATTCAGCGCGTTCGTCGAACATCTAGGCTGGGCGCGCGCGCTCCTCGCGCTAAGCGTGCTGGTTGCGTTCAGCGTGGTCGGCGACTTGTTCGAATCGCTCCTTAAGCGCCAGGCGGGCGTCAAGGATTCGAGCAGTTTGCTGCCGGGTCACGGCGGCGTACTCGACCGGATCGACGCGTTGCTGCCCGTACTGCCGATTGCATTGCTGATGCTCGGCTAGAGAAGAATTCATGCAAAAACGTCTTACATTGCTCGGCTCCACGGGCTCGATCGGCGATAGCACGCTCGACGTCGTGGCGCGGCACCCGGACCGTTTCTCGGTCTACGCGCTCACCGCGCATCGCAACGGCGACAAGCTCGTCGAACAGTGTCTGCGCTTCACGCCCGAAGTAGCCGTGGTCGGCGACGCGGAAACGGCTGCGCACGTGGCGGGCGCCTTGAACGCCGCGGGCTGCAAAACCGAGGTGACGCACGGCGAAGCCGCGCTGGTCGAGGTGGCGCGGGCGTCGCAATGCGACACCGTGGTCGCGGCCATCGTCGGCGCGGCGGGCCTTGCGCCTACGCTCGCGGCGGCGCGCGCGGGCAAGCGCATCCTGCTTGCCAACAAGGAAGCGCTCGTCATGTCCGGCCAGATTTTCATGGATGCGGTGCGTGACAACGGCGCCATCCTGCTGCCGGTGGACAGCGAACATAACGCCGTGTTTCAGTGCCTGCCCCCCTGCGCGGACAGCGAGGCAAAGCTGCACGGCGGCGTATCGAAGATCATCCTGACCGCATCGGGCGGCCCGTTTCGCACGCGCGAGCCGGCAACGCTCATCGACGTCACGCCGGACGAAGCCTGCAAGCACCCGAACTGGGCAATGGGCCGCAAGATTTCCGTCGATTCCGCGACCATGATGAACAAGGGCCTCGAAGTCATCGAGGCTCACTGGCTCTTCAATTTGCCCGGTTCGCGCATCGAGGTGCTGATTCATCCGCAAAGCGTGATCCATTCCATGGTCTCGTATGCGGATGGCTCCGTGCTCGCGCAACTCGGCAACCCGGACATGCGCACGCCGATCGCACATGCGCTGGCGTTTCCGGATCGCGTCGATTCGGGCGTCGCGCCGCTCGATCTCGCACAGATCGCCACGCTCAGTTTCGAGAAGCCGGACTTCACGCGCTTTCCGTGTCTCGCGCTCGCAATCGGCGCGCTGGAAGCGGGCGGTCTGGCAAGCGCGGCGCTGAATGCCGCAAACGAGATCGCGGTGGAAGCGTTCCTCGCGCGCCGCATCGGTTTCATGGCGATCGGCGATGTCGTCGATCGCGTGCTGAACTCCTTGCCAAACGGCAGCGCTGCATCGCTCGACGACGTCCTCGCCGCCGATGCGAACGCGCGCCGTCTGGCGCATCGGTTTGTCGCGGAACTCACCGCCAGCGCGCCAGGCGCCGAGTCCATCGCCCATTGAGGCCGTCATGAACTTTCTGACCGAAATCGTCGCCTTCGTCGTTGCGATTGGCGTACTTGTCGTCGTCCACGAATTCGGTCACTACAGCGTCGCGCGCATGTGCGGCGTCAAGGTGCTGCGTTTTTCCGTGGGCTTCGGCAAGCCGCTCGTGAGCTGGGTCAGCAAGAAGACCGGCGTCGAGTGGACCATTGCCGCGTTGCCGCTCGGCGGTTACGTGAAGATGCTCGACGAGCGCGAAAGCGAAGAGAGCATCGCGCCCGAGGACCTGCCACGCGCCTTCAACCGGCAGCCGGTCGTGAAGCGCATTGCGATCGTCGCGGCGGGGCCTGTCGCGAACTTCATTCTTGCCATCGTGCTGTTCGCGGCGGTATTCGCGGGCGGCGTGTCGGAGCCCGAAGCAATCGTCGCGACGCCCGTGGCGAACACGGCAGCCGCGCGCGCGGGTTTCGAAGGCGGCGAAAAGATCGTTTCGATGCGCGACGCGGACAACGGCGGGGAAACGCACGCTATTCGCTCGTGGTCGGATCTGCGCTGGAAGATTCTCGATGCATCGTTCGATCATCGCCGCATCGTGCTTTCGGCGAAGACGCACGAAGGCACGTACGACTTTCCGCTGAGTGTCGGCACCATTTCGGATGCGGACGCCGAGCAGGACTTCATGGACAAGCTCGGCTTCACGCCGGGCGGTGGCACGCTCACGGTCGCGGGTGTGGAGGCGGGCAGCGCCGCGCAAAAGAGCGGTCTGCAGGCGGGCGACAAGCTGCGCGCAATAGACGGCCATAACGTCGATAACGCGACGAGCTTCATCGACTACGTGAAGGCGCACGGCGCGAAAGCGGTCACGCTCACGATCGAGCGTGCGGGCAAGCAGCAGACGGTGCAGGTGACGCCCGACGTCAAGCACGATGCGGCGAGCGGCAAGGATATCGGCCGTATAGGTGCTGCGCTCGCCAATCAGTTGCCTAGCGTCGACGTGCGTTACGGACCGGTGGAAAGTCTGCGTCTCGGCGTGAATCGCACGTGGGACATCAGCATGTATTCGCTGCGCATGTTCGGGCGGATGATCACAGGCGAGGCATCGCTCAAGAACCTTTCAGGACCGGTCACCATTGCGGACTATGCAGGAAAGAGCGCGCGTTTGGGTCTGGCGGCTTTCGTTTCCTTTCTCGCGCTCGTGAGTATCAGCCTCGGTGTGTTGAACTTGTTACCGATTCCGGTTTTGGACGGTGGGCATCTGTTATATTATTTGGTTGAAGCCGTTACCGGCAAGGCGGTGTCCGATCGCTGGCAGCTGGTTCTGCAACGGGCGGGGCTGGTGTGCATCGTCGCTTTGTCGATGATCGCGCTGTTCAATGACCTGGCTCGCCTGATCCGTTTCTGATCCACTTTGACAATCTCTGGCGGCGTTGTTCGAGCGACCGCCGGAATGAATGCAGCTTTAAATACTGGGGAAGCACGTTGTTCAAACCTCATCGCTTTGTTCCTAAGACGGCTGTAGCCGCGGCGCTTGCCGCAACGGGTATCACGGCACACGCCGTTACGCCGTTCGTCGTGCAGGATATTCGGATCGAAGGTCTTCAGCGCATCGAACCGGGTTCCGTGTTCGCCTATCTGCCGATCAAGCAAGGCGACACGTTCACCGACGACAAGGCCTCCGAAGCGATTCGCGCCCTCTATGCAACGGGCTTCTTCAACGACGTTCAAATCGCAACCGAAGGCAATGTCGTGGTCGTGCAGGTGCAAGAACGGCCGGCCATTTCGAGCATCGATTTCGCGGGTCTGCACGAGTTCGACAAGGACACCATCACCAAGGCGCTGCGCTCGGTCGGCTTGTCGCAAGGCCGCTCCTACGACAAGGCGCTGCTCGACAAGGCCGAACAGGAACTGAAACGTCAGTACCTGACGCGCGGCTACTACGCGGCCGAAGTCACCACCACCGTCACGCCGGTCGACCGTAATCGCGTCACCATTCTGTTCTCGGTGGCCGAAGGTCCGAGCGCGAAGATTCGCCAGATCAACTTCGTCGGCAACAAGGCCGTGAGTTCGAGCACGCTGCTCGGCGAAATGCAGCTCTCCACGCCGAACTGGTTCTCCTGGTACACGAAGAGCGATCTCTACGCGAAAGAAAAGCTCACGGGCGACCTCGAAAATGTCCGCTCGTACTATCTGAATCACGGTTACCTCGAGTTCAGCATCGACTCCACGCAGGTGTCGATCTCGCCGGACAAGAAGGACATGTACCTGACCGTCGCCTTGCATGAAGGCGAGCCGTACAAGGTCAGCAGCGTCAAGCTGTCGGGCAATCTGCTGAGTCGCGACGCCGAGTTGAGCAAGCTCATCAAGATCAAACCGGGCGAACTCTTTTCGGCCGAGAAGCTGCAGTCCTCGACCAAGGCCGTCGTCGACAAGCTCGGTGAATACGGCTACGCGTTCGCACAGGTCAACGCGCAGCCGGAAATCGATCAGGCGCATCACACGGTGGCGCTCACGCTGCAAGTGGATCCGAGCCGCCGCGTGTATGTGCGCCGCGTGAATATCGACGGCAACACCCGTACGCGGGACGAAGTCGTGCGTCGCGAAATGCGTCAGCTGGAAAGCTCGTGGTTCGATTCGAGCCGCCTTGCGCTCTCGAAAGACCGCATCAACCGTCTCGGTTACTTCACGGATGTCGATGTCACCACCACGCCGGTGGAAGGCACCAACGACCAGGTGGACGTGGACGTAAAGGTCGCGGAAAAGCCGACCGGCGCCATCACGCTGGGTGCGGGTTTCTCGTCGACGGACAAGGTGGTGCTCTCGGCAGGCGTCTCGCAGGACAACGTGTTCGGCTCCGGCACGAGTCTCTCGGTGAACGTGAACACCGCGAAGACCTACCGTACCTTGACGGTCACGCAGGTCGATCCGTACTTCACCATCGACGGTATCAAGCGGATCACGGACGCCTACTACCGCACGTATCAGCCGCTCTACTACTCGACTGATTCGAGCTTCAAGATCGTGACGATGGGCGCGGACACCAAGTTCGGCATTCCGTTCTCCGAGCAGGACACGGTCTTCTTCGGCGTCGGCGCCGAGCAGAACACCATGGACGTCGACTCGGCCACGCCGCAGTCGTACATCAACTACGTGAACGAATTCGGTCGCGTGGTGAACAACTATCCGCTGACGGTTGGCTGGTCGCGCGACAATCGCGACAGCGCGCTCGTGCCGAGCCGCGGTTACTACCTGCAATCGAACGCGGAGTACGGCACGCCTATCGGCAACACGACCTACGCTAAATTCGACGCGCAGTTCCAGTATTACTACTCGTTCGCGCGCGGCTTCGTGCTCGGCTTCAACCTGCAAGGCGGTTACGGCAAGGGCCTCGACGGCCAGACGTACCCGATCTTCAAGAACTACTACGCGGGCGGTATCGGCTCGGTGCGCGGTTACTCGCCGAGTTCGCTGGGTCCGCGTGACGCGAAAACGGGCGACCCGATCGGCGGTTCGCGCATGGCGGTGGGTAATATCGAACTCACGTTCCCGCTGCCGGGAACGGGTTATGACCGCACGCTGCGCGTCTTCACCTTCCTCGACGCCGGCAACGTCTGGGGCGACCCGAATCAGGGCGGCACGAGCGCCGGCGCGAACGGCTTGCGGTATGGCTATGGTGTCGGTCTTGCATGGATCTCGCCAATCGGCCCGCTCAAGCTGAGCCTGGGCTTCCCGCTGCAGAAACATGAAGGCGACCAGTATCAGAAGTTCCAGTTCCAGATCGGCACGGCGTTCTAAGCTGCGTCGCGACGAGAACAGAGGCTTCATTCATTTCGACGTAACGTGAGGAACACTTTGCGAACCGGTAAGCTTTCGAAACATATGGCGCTGGCGCTTGCGTTGTCGATGGTTCTCGGCCTGGGTGCGGCTGCGAGCGCGAGCGCTCAGGAAGCGCGCATCGCCGCGGTCAACTCCGACCGCATCCTGCGCGAGTCGGCGGCGGCGAAGGCTGCGCAGTCGAAACTCGAGCAGGAGTTCTCCAAGCGCGACAAGGCGCTGCAGGACATGGCGCAGCGCATGAAGGCCATGTCCGACAACATGGACAAGAATGGCGCCTCGCTCGCGCCAACCGACCGTGCCGCGCGCCAACGCGATCTGGCGCAGCTCGACGCCGACTTCCAGCGCAAGCAGCGCGAGTTTCGCGAAGACCTGAATCAGCGTCGTAACGAAGAACTCGCGGCGGTGCTGGATCGCGCGAACAAGGTCATCAAGCAGATCGCGGAACAGCAGCATTACGATCTGATCGTGCAGGAAGCGGTGTATGTGAGCCCGCGCATCGATATCACGGATCAAGTGCTGAAGGCGCTGGCTGCGAGCACGCAAAATGGTGCGAGCGGCGCGAGTGGCGCAAGCTCGAACTGACACGGAGTAATTGAACGCATGGCATCAGGCATGGCGATCACGCTCGACGAATTGGTCAGCCGCTTTGGCGGCGAGATAGTCGGCGCGGGCACGCAAAAGGTCGAGGCGCTTGCGCCGCTCGACAAAGCCGGCCCCGCGCAACTCGCGTTTCTCGCCAACCAGAAGTATCTGGCGCAAGTCGAGACGACGCGCGCCGGCGCGGTGTTGATCTCGCCCGCCGATCTGGAGAAGGTGGGCAATCGCGCGGGCACGAATTTCATCGTCACGGCGAACCCTTACGCTTATTTCGCTCGCGTCGCACAGGCGTTTATCGATCTTGCAACGCCCGTCTCGAAGCCCGGCGTGCATCCGAGCGCGTATGTCGATCCGGCTGCGCACGTCGCGGCGAGCGCGGTGATCGGGCCTCATGTGACGGTGGAAGCGGGCGCGGTCGTCGGTGAGCGCGTGAAACTGGATGCAGGCGTGGTCATCGGACGTGGCGTGAAGTTGGGCGACGACGTGCATCTGTATCCGAACGTCACCGTGTATCACGGCTGCAAACTGGGCGCGCGCGTGATCGTGCACGCCGGCGCGGTCATTGGCGCGGATGGCTTCGGCTTCGCGCCGGATTTCGTGGGCGAAGGCGATGCTCGCACCGGTACCTGGGTGAAGATTCCGCAGGTGGGCGCGGTGGACATCGGCGAGGACGTGGAAATTGGCGCGAACACCACGATCGATCGCGGCGCCATGGCGGATACCGTCATCGAAGAAAGCGTGAAGATCGACAATCTCGTGCAGATCGGGCACAACTGCCGCATCGGCGCGTACACGGTTATCGCCGGTTGCGCGGGTATCGCGGGCAGCACGAATATCGGGCGGCATTGCATGATCGGCGGCGCGGTGGGCATCGCAGGGCACGTCACATTGGCGGATTACGTGATCGTCACGGCGCAGTCGGGCGTCTCCAAGTCGCTAACGAAGCCTGGCATGTACACGAGCGCTTTCCCGGCGGTGAATCATGCCGACTGGAACAAGAGCGCGGCGCTGGTGCGCAATCTGGACAAGCTGCGTGATCGCATCAAGGCGCTCGAAACGGCGTTGGGCGAGAAGGCAGGTAAGGGCGACGCGGGCGGCGCGGAGTGAGCAAGGCAAGATCGCTGGTTCAAAGCACTGGCCGGCAACCTTGATACGGGCAGTAAGCCGGCGACGTCAGCAATTTCAGCAGCGCAAGGGGTTGGTATTCTCACCGAGGCAGCGTCGAAACGTGCCGTGAGCAGGCCGAGTCAAGCAGTGTAAAAGCGTCGAGGGTTCGTATCATCGCCGGCGCATAAACGAAACGCGCAGTAAGCGGGCCGGGTTCAACGGTTTCAGAAGCGTCGACGGTCCATCCCATCATCGAGGCAGCAACAAAACACGCAGCAAGCCGCATCGAAGATAAACACAAAGGCATTTCCGGCGGGCGCAAGATTCGTTCAACGCGTCCGCAGTCAATTTCCGCGCACAACACGCGCGCGAGCAGAACGACCATGAGCACAGAAAAAATCAACCTCGATATTCACAAGATCCTCACGCTGCTGCCGCATCGGTATCCGATCCTGCTCGTGGATCGCGTACTCGAACTCGAGCCGCACAAGAGCATCAAAGCGCTGAAGAACGTGACGATCAATGAGCCGTATTTTCAGGGTCACTTCCCGACACGGCCCGTCATGCCCGGCGTGCTGATTCTCGAAGCGCTCGCGCAGACCGCGGCGCTCCTGACTTTCGCCGAGGAACCGCACGATCCGTCGACCACGCTGTATTACTTCGTGGGTATCGACGGCGCGCGCTTCAAGCGCGTGGTGGAACCGGGCGATCAACTGATCCTCAACGTCAACTTCGAGCGGTACATGCGAGGCATCTGGAAGTTCAAGGCGCGCGCCGAAGTGGACGGCGTGACCGCTGCCGAGGCCGAGCTCATGTGTACCGTGAAGAACACGGCCGCCTGAGGCCGCGTTCACCGTCAAGACACAGGCAGCACGAACAGCTTGAGGCGATAAGCGCATGAGCAAGATTCACCCTACCGCGATCATCGAGCCGGGCGCTCGACTCGACGATACCGTCGAAATCGGACCGTACGCGATCGTCGGCCCCCACGTCGTGATTGGCGCGGGCACGACGGTCGGTTCGCACAGCGTGCTCGAAGGGCACACGAGCATCGGACGCGACAACCGCATCGGCCACTATGCGTCGATCGGCGGGCGCCCGCAGGACATGAAATACCGCGACGAGCCCACGCGTCTCGTGATCGGCGACCGCAATACCATCCGCGAATTCACCACGCTGCATACCGGCACCGCGCAGGATCAGGGCGAGACGTCCATCGGCGACGATTGCTGGATCATGGCTTACGTGCACGTCGGCCATGATTGCCGGCTCGGCAACAACATCATCATGTCGAGCAACGCGCAACTGGCGGGCCATGTGACGGTCGGCGATCACGCTATCGTCGGAGGCATGTCGGGCGTGCATCAGTTCGTGCGTATCGGCGCGCATTCCATGCTGGGCGGGGCTTCCGCGCTCGTGCAGGACGTGCCGCCGTTCGTCATCGCGGCGGGCAACAAGGCCGAGCCGCACGGTATCAATGTCGAAGGGTTGCGCCGGCGCGGCTTCACGCCCGACGCCATTTCGGCGTTGCGCCAGGCGTATCGCATCGTCTACAAGAGCGGTTTGTCACTCGAAGAAGCGAAATTGCAACTGAAGGATCTGGGCAAGGCAGGCGGCGAGGGCGATGCTCCGGTCAAGGCGTTCTCCGATTTCATCGCGACGTCGCAGCGCGGCATCATCCGCTAAGCGCGCCCGATGACGCCAATCACCCACTCGCCACGCATTGCGATGGTCGCGGGCGAGCCTTCCGGCGACCTGCTCGCGGCGTCGCTGCTTCAAGGTTTGCAAGAAAGGTTGCCTGCCGATACGCGTTACAGCGGCATCGGCGGTCCGCGCATGACCGCGGCGGGCTTCGAAGCCCACTGGCCCATGGACAAGCTGTCCGTGCGCGGCTATGTCGAAGCGCTGCGCCATATTCCCGAAATTCTCGGCATTCGCAACGAACTAAAGCGGCAACTGCTCGCGGAGCCGCCGTCGGTGTTCATCGGCGTCGACGCGCCCGATTTCAATTTCGGTCTCGAAGAGCCATTGCGTGCAGCGGGCATTCCGACGGTGCACTTCGTCTGCCCGTCGATCTGGGCGTGGCGCGGTGGCCGCATCAAGAAGATCGTGAAAGCGGTCGATCACATGCTGTGCGTGTTTCCGTTCGAAATCGCGTTGATGGAAAAGGCGGGCGTGGCGGCGAGTTATGTCGGCCATCCGCTTGCCGATGAAATCCCGCTCGAACCGGATGTCGCCGGCGCGCGACGCGAACTCGGTATCGCACAAGGCGGTCCGGTGATTGCCGTGCTGCCGGGCAGCCGCCGCTCGGAGATCGCGCTGATCGGCCCGACCTTTTTCGACGCCATGGAACTCATGCAGTTGCGCGAGCCTGGCGTGCGCTTTCTGATGCCGGCCGCGAATCCCGCGTTGCGCGAGCTTCTGCAGCCGCTCGTCGATGCGCATCCGAGTCTCTCGCTGACGATTACCGACGGCCGTGCGCAAACCGCCATGACCGCCGCGGACGCCATCCTCGTGAAAAGCGGCACGGTCACGCTCGAAGCCGCGCTGCTCAAGAAGCCGATGGTCATTTCCTACAAGGTGCCCTGGCTCACGGGTCAGATCATGAAGCGTCAGGGCTATCTGCCCTATGTCGGCTTGCCGAACATTCTCGCGGGGCGCTTCGTGGTGCCGGAGATCCTGCAGCACTTCGCCACGCCCGAAGCGCTCGCCGACGCCACGCTCAAACAGTTGAACGACGAAGCGAACCGCCGTACCCTGACGGAGATTTTCACGGACATGCATATCGCGCTGCGTCAGAACACGTCGCAGAAGGCGGCCGACGCGGTCGCGCGAGTGCTGCAAACGCGGAGAGCCGGATAATGGCGCGTGAGACAAAGGCGGTGCGGGCGACACTCCAAAGCGGGCTGGACTTCAGTTCGCCTTTCGACATCGTCTGTGGCGTGGATGAAGCGGGGCGCGGTCCGCTGGCGGGGCCGGTCGTGGCCGCCGCGGTGATCTTCGATCCCGCGAAGCCACGCATCAACGGTCTCGACGATTCGAAGGCCTTGAGCGCGAAACGCCGCGAGGAGCTTTACGAGAAGATCGTCGATCGCGCGCTTGCTTTTTGCATCGCGTCGGCAAGCGTCGAGGAAATCGACACCATCAACATCCTGCATGCTTCCATGCTCGCCATGAAGCGCGCGGTCGAAGGGCTTGCGGTTGCGCCGACGCTCGTGAAAGTGGACGGCAACCGCTGCCCGACGCTGTCGATCCGCTCGGAAGCCGTGATTGGCGGCGACGCGCTCATCAAGCAGATTTCGGCGGCATCGATTCTGGCCAAGGTCACGCGCGACCGCATGCTGCTGGAATTGCACGACGTTCATCCTGTCTACGGATTCAACGCGCACGCGGGCTACGGCACGCCGCAACATCTGAAAGCGCTTCATGAGCATGGGCCGTGCGAGCATCATCGGCGTTCGTTCGCGCCGGTGCGCGAGGCGCATATCCGTTTCGGCTCGATGCTGCCGGCCATCGCGCCCGAGGTGCTGCAAGCCGCCGCGACCATCAACGACGACCCCGATGCACGCGCGTTCTGAATCTTGAAATCGATCACCTCGCGGGACAACCCGCTCTACAAGCGTCTCAAGGCGCTCGCCGGTTCGACCGCGCAGCAGCGCCGCAGCGCTCACGCGCTCCTCGAAGGGCTCCACCTCGCTTCAGCCTATCTCGACGCCGCTGACCAGCCGGAAACCTGTGTCGTGACCGAAGGCGCGCTCTCCCATGCCGAAGCGCGGGAGATCGTCGCGCGCATGGAGGAAAAACGTGTGATCGTGCTGCCGGATGCGCTCTTCGGCCAATTGTCGAGCGTCGTGCACGGCGTTGGCATGTTGTTGCTCGTTGAGAAGATCGATGCCGCGCTGCCCGACCGCGTCGAGGCAACCTGCGTGATTCTCGACGGCATTCAGGACGCGGGCAACGTCGGTTCCATTTTGCGCAGCGCGGCGGCGGCGGGTATCACGCGCGTTTTCTGCGCGCCGGGAACGGCTTACGCGTGGTCGTCGAAGGTCTTGCGCTCGGGCATGGGCGCACACTTTCTGCTCGATATCTTCGAGGATGTCGAACCGGCAAACCTGATTGCGCGCCTGGATGCGCCCGTGACCATCACCGACTCACATGGCGCGGTCGCGCTTTACGATTGCGATCTCGTGGGTCCGCTCGCATGGGTCTTCGGCAACGAAGGCGCGGGCGTGTCGCAGGTCTGGCGCGATGCAGTCACGCATCGCGTGACGATTCCACAGCCGGGCGGCATGGAATCGCTGAACGTGGCGGCTGCGGCGGCAATTTGTCTTTTCGAACAATGCCGCCAGCAGCGGCGCTGATCAGTAGTACGACGGCCGCTCCGGCTTGATCTCCTGCAGAATCGTGGTGGCGATTTCCTCGATCGACTTGTGTGTCGATGAAAGCCATTTCACGCCTTCGCGCTTCATCATTGATTCGGCTTCGTTGATCTCGTAACGGCAGTTTTCGAGCGCCGCGTACTTGCTGCCCGGCCGGCGCTCGTTGCGAATCTCCGAGAGCCGCTGCGGGTCGATGGAAAGACCGAACATCTTCTCGCGATGTTCCAGCAAGGGCGTCGGCAGTTTGCCGCGCTCGAAATCTTCCGGAATCAGCGGGTAGTTCGCCGCCTTCACCCCGTATTGCATTGCCAGATAGAGGCTCGTCGGCGTCTTGCCACTGCGCGAGACGCCCACGAGAATCACGTCCGCTTCCGTGAGATTGCGGTTGGATTGACCGTCGTCGTGCGCGAGCGAGAAGTTGATGGCCTCGATGCGGTTCTTGTATTCCTCGGTATCCGCGTTCTGGTGGACGCGGCCCATGGCGTGCGTCGACTTGATTTCCAGTTCGTGTTCGAGCGGCTCGATGAAGGTCTGGAACATGTCGAGCACGAGCGCATTGCAGCCCTTGACGATCTCGTTCGACGCGCTGTCGACGAGCGTCGTGAAGACAATGGGCCGCCGTCCGTCCAGTGACACCACTTCGTTGATCTTCTCGACGGTCGCATGCGCCTTGTCGATCGAGTCGACGAAAGGCACGCGCACCAGCCGGAATTTCTGGTCGAACTGGGCGAGGATCGAATGCGCGAACGTCTCGGCGGTGATTCCTGTACCGTCGGAAACGATGAATACGGATGGCGGCATCGGCGATATGGGGAACGAGTTGGAAGGCACGTGCGCGAAGGTAACGCGCGAGCACGGGAGCGGAAAAGGCCTGTGTTAAGGTAACTGGGTTCGGGGTGTGCGCCGCCGAACCATCGGGCGTCAAAGACCTCGATTTTGCCGTCTATTTGCTGATTATGCCGGGACAAAATTGAGAAATGGCACGGTAGAATAGCGGCAACCTGTTCGATAAGCAATTGCGTATGGATTGATTGGGATTTTCGTCAAAAAGAGGTTGCTTCGCTTATTTTTGCTTCAAAGAAGCATGAATCCGAGCAGTTTCAGACGTCCCTATCCATACCGCGATGGCTTATCAAACAGTTTGTACGAGATGCGTCTCGCGCTTCCAATGAGCGCCGCCGCATATGAGCCCACTCGTGCGATCGTGAATTTCATCCACCTTAGGGGCTTGTATGACTAACGCAGTTAATGTTGCGAACGATGTCGCAAAGGATCAGGCGTATGTAGTTCCATTCGAGCAGTTGCGAATGACCGACGTGGAAATCGTCGGTGGCAAGAATGCGTCGCTCGGCGAGATGATCAGCCAGCTTTCCGAAGCTGGCGTTCGCGTGCCCACGGGCTTTGCCACAACTGCACTCGCGTTTCGCGATTTCCTGCATCACAACAATCTGACCGAACGCATTGCGAAGCGTTTGGAGACGCTCGACGTCGACGACGTGAAGTCGCTCGCCGAAGCCGGTAAGGAAATCCGCCAATGGATCGTCGACGCGCCCATGCAGCCGCGTCTCGAAGACGAAATCCGTCGTGGGTTCGACGTCCTCCAAAACAGCTCGCCCGAAGAGCTTTCGTTCGCCGTGCGTTCCTCGGCGACCGCTGAGGATTTGCCCGACGCATCGTTCGCGGGTCAGCAGGAGAGCTATCTGAACGTCGTCGGCATCGAAGACGTGCTCGACCGCATGAAGCACGTGTTCGCGTCGCTGTACAACGACCGCGCCATTTCTTATCGCGTCCACAAGGGCTTCACCCACGCTGAAGTCGCGTTGTCGGCGGGCGTGCAACGCATGGTCCGTTCGGACGTGGGCGCAGCGGGCGTCATGTTCACCATCGACACGGAATCGGGCTTCAAGGAAACCGTGTTCATCACGTCGAGCTACGGTCTCGGCGAAACGGTGGTGCAGGGCGCGGTGAATCCGGACGAGTTCCACGTCTTCAAGACCACGCTCGCGCAGAACAAGTATCCGATCATCCGCCGTTCCATCGGCTCGAAGCTCATCAAGATGGAGTTCACGAAGGCCGGCGAAGCGGGCCGCGTGAAGACGGTGGACGTGCCGCACGAGCAGCGCAACCGCTTCTCCATTTCCGATGAAGACGTGATCGAGCTCGCGAAGTACGCGGTGATCATCGAGAAGCACTATCAGCGTCCGATGGACATCGAGTGGGGCCGCGACGGTCGCGACGGCAAGATTTTCATTCTCCAGGCGCGTCCGGAAACGGTGAAGAGCCAGGCCGCGGGCAAGGCCGAGATGCGTTTCAAGCTGAAGGGCCAGTCGAACGTGCTGACCACGGGCCGCGCAATCGGCCAGAAGATCGGCGCGGGTCCGGTGCGCGTGATTCACGACCCGTCGGAAATGGAACGTGTGCAACCGGGCGACGTGCTCGTCGCCGACATGACCGACCCGAACTGGGAACCGGTGATGAAGCGCGCATCGGCCATCGTGACGAATCGCGGCGGGCGCACGTGCCACGCGGCGATCATCGCGCGTGAATTGGGCGTGCCGGCAGTGGTTGGCTGCGGCGACGCAACGGACTTGCTGAAGGACGGCGCGCTCGTCACGGTATCGTGCGCGGAAGGCGACGAAGGCAAGATCTACGACGGCCTGCTCGAAACCGAAGTGACCGAAGTGCAGCGCGGTGAACTGCCGAAGATTCCGGTCAAGATCATGATGAACGTCGGCAATCCGCAACTTGCGTTCGACTTCTCACAGTTGCCGAACGCGGGTGTGGGCCTGGCGCGGCTCGAATTCATCATCAACAACAATATCGGCGTGCATCCGCGGGCTATTCTCGAGTACCCGAATATCGACGCCGATTTGAAGAAGGCCGTCGAAAGCGTTGCGCGCGGTCATGCGTCGCCGCGTGCGTTCTACGTCGACAAGCTGACCGAAGGCATCGCCACGATCGCGGCGGCGTTCTATCCGAAGCCCGTCATCGTGCGTCTGTCCGACTTCAAGTCGAACGAGTACAAGAAGCTGATCGGCGGTTCGCGCTACGAGCCGGACGAAGAAAATCCGATGCTCGGTTTCCGCGGCGCATCGCGCTATATCTCGGACGACTTCGCCGAAGCGTTCCATATGGAATGCATCGCGCTGAAGAAGGTGCGTGAAGACATGGGACTCGACAACGTCGAGATCATGGTGCCGTTCGTGCGCACGCTGAAGCAGGCGGAGCGCGTGGTCGGTCTGCTCGACAAGTTCGGGCTCAAGCGCGGCGTGAACGGCCTCAAGCTCGTGATGATGTGCGAAGTGCCGTCCAACGCGATTCTCGCCGAAGAATTCCTGCAGTTCTTCGACGGCTTCTCCATCGGTTCGAACGACTTGACGCAGCTTACGCTCGGCCTCGACCGCGACTCCGGCATGGAACTGCTCGCCGCCGACTTCGACGAACGCGACGAAGCCGTGAAGTTCATGCTGAAGCGCGCAATCGAGACGTGTCTGCGGCTCAACAAGTACGTCGGCATTTGCGGTCAGGGCCCGTCGGATCACCCGGACCTCGCCGAATGGCTGGCAAAGCAGGGCATCGAATCCATGTCGCTGAACCCGGACACCATCATTGACACCTGGCAGCAATTGGCGACTACTTTGTCAAAATAAGTAAGCCGTGCCTTTCCATGTGCTGACGGAGAGGCGCATCATGCTATAAAAAACACCCCGGACCTTTCCGGGGTGTTTTCGTTTGGAGACGAGCATGGCGACGAATGGACTGATCTGGTGGATCGCAGCCGGTGCGTTGATCGTAACGGAGTTGTTTACCGGCACGTTCTATCTGCTGATGATCGCGCTCGGGTTGATCGCGGGCGGTCTTGCGCATGCAATGGGCGCGTTGCCGCACGTGCAGTTCGGCGTGGCGGCGGTCGTCGCGCTGGTCGCGGTCGCTGTGTTGCGGCGTTCGCGCTTCGGCAACTGGAAGCGGCGCGACGCCACGCGCGATGCGGCGGTGAATCTCGACATCGGCGCGACGCTCGAGGTCGACGAATGGCGCGATGGCCGCGCGCGGGCGATGTATCGCGGCGCGCAGTGGGACATCGTGCTGGCGCCGGGCGAGTCGGAAACGGCGCGCTGGTATCGCATCACCGCGCTCGACGGCAGCCGGCTCGTCGTTGCCGCAAAAGGCTCCTGAGCGCAAACCGGTCGAAACTCGATCAACAAGAACCCAAGGAGTAGAAAATGATTTTCGCGCTAGTCTTGCTCGTCATCGCAATCGTGATTGTGGTGAACACGGTCAAGATCGTTCCGCAGCAGCACGCATGGGTGCTGGAACGTCTCGGCCGCTATCACGCGACGTTGACGCCGGGCCTGAACATCGTGCTGCCGTTCATCGACCGCATTGCGTACAAGCACGTGCTCAAGGAGATTCCGCTCGAAGTGCCGAGCCAGGTCTGCATTACGCGCGACAACACGCAGTTGCAGGTGGATGGCGTGCTGTACTTTCAGGTCACGGATGCCATGAAGGCGTCGTATGGATCGAGCAACTTCGTTTTTGCCATCACGCAGCTATCGCAGACGACGTTGCGTTCGGTCATCGGCAAGCTGGAACTGGACAAGACTTTCGAGGAGCGCGATTACATCAACCAGAACATCGTCGCTTCGCTGGACGAAGCCGCGTCGAACTGGGGCGTGAAGGTGCTTCGCTACGAAATCAAGGATCTGACGCCGCCGAAGGACATCCTTCACGCGATGCAGGCGCAGATTACCGCCGAGCGCGAGAAGCGGGCGTTGATCGCGGCATCCGAAGGGCGCAAGCAGGAGCAGATCAACATTGCTTCCGGCGCGCGCGAGGCGGCGATTCAGAAGTCCGAGGGCGAGCGTCAGGCGGCGATCAACCAGGCGCAGGGCGAGGCAGCGGCCATTCTCGCGGTGGCCGAGGCGAACGCGCAAGCCATCGAGAAGATCGGCGCGGCGATTCAGACGGCGGGCGGCATGGAAGCAGTGAACCTCAAGGTCGCCGAGCAGTATGTCGGCGCGTTCGGCAATATCGCGAAGGCGGGCAACACGCTCATCGTGCCGGGCAACATGTCCGACATGGGCTCGATGATCGCATCGGCGCTCGCTATCGTGAAAGGCGAGGGCGGGGGCGGCATCATCAGGAAGAGCTAAAGCAGAAGGGGCGCTTTCGGGCGCCCCTTTTTGCATGCGGAATCAACGCGCGGCCGTTCGCATGAGACGCGCGCGTTCGCGGTCCCAATCGCGCTTCTTCTCCGTCTCGCGCTTGTCATGCAGCTTCTTGCCCTTGGCAAGCCCGATCTCGCACTTCACGCGGCCTTCCTTGTAGTGGAAGTTGAGCGGCACGAGCGTATGCCCACGCTGCTCGACCTTGCCGATGAGCTTGTCGATCTGATCGCGATGCAAAAGCAGCTTGCGCGTGCGCACCGGGTCCGGGTTGATATGCGTCGAGGCTTCGGGCAGCGGGCTGATATGCGTGCCAATCAGGTACAGCTCGCCTTGCTTGATGACGACGTAGCCTTCCTTGATCTGCCCGCGGCCCGCGCGCAGCGCCTTGACTTCCCAGCCTTCGAGCACGAGACCCGCCTCGAAGCGTTCCTCGATGAAGTAATCGAAGAAGGCTTTTCTGTTGTCGATGATGCTCATGAATGGAAAGTGCCCAACTCGTTTAAAATCACAATTTTAGCAGCGCGCCGTCTGTGGGACGATCCCATGCGTCCAGCGCAGTTGCCGCCCAATCAAGCCACCCGCCGCGCCCTTTATGGCAGACGTCCAAAAAACAGTATTGATCCGCCATTCAGCGGAAGAAATGTTCGACCTCGTCACCGATGTCGCCGACTACCCCAATTTTCTGCCGTGGTGCGGCGGCGTGGAGATCGGGCGGCAGGACGAGAACGGCATGGAAGCGAAGATCGACATCAGCTTCAAGGGCATCAAGCAGCACTTTGCCACGCGCAACGTGCAAAAACGTCCGACCAGCATCGATATGGTGTTCTTAAGCGGCCCTTTCAAGAAGTTCACGGGCTATTGGCGCTTCACGCCCCTGCGCGCGGACGCCTGCAAGATCGAGTTCGCGCTCCACTACGAGTTCTCGAACCTCATTCTGGAGAAGCTGATCGGGCCGGTGTTCAGCCATATTGCCAACACCTTCGTCGATTCCTTCGTGAAGCGCGCGGATCAACGGTACGGCAAGAAATGAGCCTTCGTATCGACGTTTGTTACGGTCTTGCCGATGGCGCGAGCTTTCTCGCGCACCTCGATCTGCGCGAAGGTGCGACGGTGCGAGAGGCCATTGAAGTGAGCGGGGTCTTGAAGCAGCATCCGGAAATCGATTTGTCGACACAAAAGGTCGGCGTGTTCGGCAAGGCCCAGCCGCTCGATACGGCGTTGTCGGACTTCGATCGCGTGGAGATTTATCGGCCGCTCAAGGTCGACCCAAAAACCGCGCGTTTGCGACGGGTGGCGAAGACACGCAAGGCCGGTTCGATCGAAGGCCGCAAGTGGCAGTCGAAAGATTCGCGTTAGCCGGCGCCTTTCAATGCGCAGGCGCTTCCTTGCTAACGCGAGGCGTCACGACGCTGTGCTGACGCACCGACCAACTCACGCCCGCAGTCAGCAAAGCGATGGCGCAGATTTCCGGCACGCGCGGCCAGCGGCCGTCGTAGACAAAGGCATAGAGCAGCGCGAAGAGCGTTTCGAACGCAATCAGCTGACCGGACAGCGTTAGGGGCAAGCGCTTGGCCGCCGCGTTCCACAAGATGTTGCCGACCCACGAACCGCCCGCCGCCAGGGCAAAACTCACGAGCCAGAACAACTGCCAGCGTTCGGGCGACACGGCGGCCTGCACGCTGCCTGCGGGCAACATCCACATGATCGCGCCGAGGATTGCGCCCAGCACGCCCGTCACGATTCCCCACAGCACCGACCATTCGTTGCCGTCGAAACGATGGTTCGCCTGCACGTAGCGCGCGTTGACGACCGCATACCAGGTCCACGCGGCGAGCGCCCCGAGCGCGCATGCGAGGCCGGCAAGACGTGTCGGCACGCTGCTCGTCTCGACGCTGCCATGCTGCAAAAACACGTCGCGAAACACATCCAGATTGATGCACGCGATGCCCGCCAGGATCATCGACAACGGCCCGGCGAGGCGCCGCAATTCCACCGCGCCATCATCGCGCCGCCCCGCGAGCGTGACGGTGGCGGGCAGGATGCCGACGATCAGCGATGTCGGCGCGACGCCGACCAGTTGCACCGCGCTTGCAAGCAGCATGTAGTAAAGAAGGTTGCCGACGAGCGCCAGTTTTACGAGCGCGAGGAGATCGGCGCGCGTGAGCTTGGTCATCAACCGCCGCGCGATAGGCAGCGCCACCGCGAGCGACACGGCGCCATACATCAGATACCGTCCGACGCTCAAAGCAAGCGGCGAGAAATCGGGCAACAGCCGCGGCGCCAGAAAAATGAAACCCCAGATTGCTCCGGCCGACATTCCGTACATCACACCGCGCTGCATCCCGACTCCCTGACCCGCGTCCATTCGATGTAGGCGAGGGTAAAGGCGCGCGCCAGCCACGTCTTGTCTAATTCTGCATATGCCAGGAGCGGTCAGAACGCCCGCACGCCCGGCCCGTAACTTGCATGCGTTTGAGCTAAGCCGCTGTTCGGGCAGTGAAAACCCGAGGAACTATCGGTATAATCTGCTTTTGCGCCCATAGGATTTGCCATGCGTCTGATCCAGAAAGCACTCACGTTCGATGACGTGCTCCTCGTGCCTGCGTTCTCCAGCGTACTTCCGCGCGATACCAGTCTGAAATCCCAGCTGACTCGCAACATCTCCCTGAATGTGCCCCTCGTGTCCGCCGCCATGGACACGGTCACCGAAGGCCGGCTCGCCATCGCCATGGCGCAGATGGGCGGCATCGGCATCGTTCACAAGAATCTCACTGCCAAAGAGCAAGCGCGCGAAGTCGCCAAGGTCAAGCGCTTCGAGTCGGGTGTGGTGCGCGACCCGATCACCGTGCCGCCGGAAATGCGCGTACGCGACGTCATCGCGCTTACGCAGCAGCATGGCATTTCGGGCTTTCCTGTCGTGGAAGGCGCGAAGCTCATCGGCATCGTCACCAACCGCGACCTGCGCTTCGAAGAGCGCATGGAAGAGCCCGTGCGCAACATCATGACGCCGCGCGAGCGCCTCGTGACGGTCAAGGAAGGCACGCCGCTCGCACAAGCCAAGGCGCTGATGCATAGCCATCGCCTGGAACGCGTGCTCGTGGTCAATGACGCGTTCGAACTGCGCGGCCTGATGACCGTGAAAGACATCACGAAGCAGACCGAGAATCCGGACGCTTGTAAAGACGAAGACGGCAAGCTGCGGGTGGGCGCGGCAGTGGGCGTGGGCGCGGACAACGAGGAGCGCGTCGAGCTGCTCGCGGCGGCGGGCGTGGACGTGATCGTCGTCGATACCGCGCACGGCCACAGCCAGGGCGTGCTCGAACGCGTGCGCTGGGTGAAGCAGAACTACCCGAAGGTGCAGGTGATCGGCGGCAACATCGCTACGGCGGCTGCCGCCAAGGCGCTCGTCGAATACGGCGCGGACGCGGTGAAGGTCGGTATCGGTCCGGGCTCCATCTGCACGACGCGGATCGTCGCGGGCGTGGGCGTGCCGCAGATCACGGCAATCGCGAACGTCTCTGAAGGATTGCGCGGCAGCGGCGTGCCGGTGATCGCGGACGGCGGCGCGCGCTTCTCGGGCGATGTCGCCAAGGCGCTTGCGGCTGGCGCGAACGTCGTCATGATGGGCAGCATGCTCGCGGGCACGGAAGAGTCGCCCGGCGACGTGTTCCTGTTCCAGGGCCGCCAGTACAAGGCGTATCGCGGCATGGGTTCAGTCGGCGCGATGAAGGACGGCGCGGCGGACCGCTACTTCCAGGACAACTCGGCGAACATCGACAAGCTCGTGCCGGAAGGCATCGAAGGCCGCGTGGCCTACAAGGGCTCGGTCAACGCCATCCTGTTCCAGGTCATCGGCGGTGTGCGCGCGAGCATGGGTTATTGCGGCTGCAGCACCATTGCCGAGTTGCACGACAAGGCTGAGTTCGTTCAGATCACGGCGGCCGGCATGCGCGAGTCGCACGTGCACGACGTGCAGATCACGAAGGAAGCGCCGAATTACCACGTCGACTGAACATATTGACTAACCCGGGGATCGATCATGAAACCGTTGCTGCGGGCCGTGCTGATCGTCAATGCGCTGATCTTTCTGGCGTTCGGCGTATTGTTCCTGCTGACGCCGTGGACCGGCCTGTACGCCGCGCTGCAACTCGACCCCATCCTCGTTCAGCCCGCCTTCGCCGGGCAATTGCTCGGCGTGGCGTTGCTCGGACTGGCGTGGCTTTCACTGCACGCGGCTATCGACGGCGCGTTGACGGCGCGGGCTGCAAGAGTTTCGGGCCATGTGGAGTGGCTTTCCGGCGTGATCGTGCTGGTCTGGCTGCTTGGGTTGCGCACGCCGGAAGTGGCCGGCTTCGGGCAGGTGAGCGCAACGCTCGTTGGCATCGTGCTCATGGTGCTAGGTCTTGGCAGCGTGCGTTTGTCGTCGGCCGTGCGGCGGCGTGAGCGTCTGGCGGCGGCAGGCAAGGCTTCGGCCACGCGGGCAGAACAGAAGGCGGCGGACAAGCGCGAGCAAGGCATACCGTTGGACACCGCGACACGTCCGTTGGCGCGCGCGCCGGAAGCTACGGCCATCGATCCAGTTTCAGGCCGCACGGTCGATTCGTCCGGGCGTCCGCTTGATACCGCGACGCCGCTGTCTCGCACGCGTATGGACGGCGGCGCGGTCGATCCGGTCACGGGCCGCACGTTCGACCCCGTCGGTGGCCGCGAAATCGATCCGGTGACGGACAAGCGCATCGAGCCTGTAATCAGCGGCGATATCGATCCGGTCACGGGCAGACGCGTCGATCCGCTGACCGGTGCCGATGTTCGCCAGACGCCGCTCTGATGGCGTGCAAACGGCAGATCATCGTCGGGCAGTACCGCAGTAAGACAAGCACGGTCGGCCTTTGCGCCGACCGTCGATTTATTGGCAGCCGGACTTCGCGCGAGATTCGCGCGCAGCCGGCACAAGACCCATTCGTTCACTTAGCCTTTGGCCGCAGCCATGCACGACAAAATCCTGATCCTCGATTTCGGCTCCCAAGTCACGCAACTGATCGCGCGGCGCATCCGCGAATCGCACGTCTACTCGGAAATCCATCCGTACGACGTCGATGAAACCTTCATCCGCGAGTTCGCGCCGAAGGGCATCATCCTGTCGGGCGGCCCGAACTCGGTCACCGAGGCGGGCTCGCCGCGCGCGCCGCAGGTTGTGTTCGATCTCGGCGTGCCGGTGCTCGGCATCTGCTACGGCATGCAGACGATGGCCGATCAGCTTGGCGGCAAGGTCGAACTCGGCAGCGTGCGCGAATTCGGCTATGCGGAAGTGGCTGCGCTCAACCACACGAGCTTTCTTGAAGGCATCGAAGACTTCAAGAGCGCCGAGGGCGAGGCGATGCTGAAGGTGTGGATGAGTCACGGCGACAAGGTCGCCGACTTGCCGGCCGGCTTCAAACTCATGGCCTCGACGCCTGCGTGTCCGATCGCCGCGATGGCCGACGACGACCGCCGCTTCTACGGCGTGCAATGGCATCCCGAAGTCACGCACACCGTGCAAGGCCGCGCGATGCTCGATCGCTTCGTGCTTGGACTGTGCGGCGCGAAAGCGGACTGGGAGATGGGTCATTACATCGACGAAGCGGTCGCGAAGATTCGCGAGCAGGTTGGCGGCGAGCATGTCATTCTGGGCTTGTCGGGCGGCGTGGATTCGTCTGTGGCGGCGGCGCTGTTGCATCGCGCGATCGGCGATCAGCTGACTTGCGTGTTTGTCGATCACGGCCTCTTGCGTCAGAACGAAGCCGAGCAGGTGATGTCCACGTTCGCCGATCACCTTGGCGTGAAGGTCATCCACGTCGATGCGAGCGCGGAGTTTCTCGCGAAGCTCGCGGGCGTGACGGACCCGGAGGCGAAGCGCAAGATCATCGGCGCCGAGTTCGTCGAAGTGTTCGATGCGGAATCCCAGAAGCTCACGGATGCCAAGTGGCTCGCGCAGGGCACCATTTATCCGGACGTGATCGAATCGGCGGGCAAGGGCAAGAAGGGCGCGCATACGATCAAGAGCCATCACAACGTCGGCGGCTTGCCGGAGACGCTGAACCTGAAGCTGCTCGAACCGTTGCGCGAGCTGTTCAAGGACGAAGTGCGCGAGTTGGGCGTGAAGCTTGGTTTGCCGCACGCGATGGTGTACCGCCATCCGTTCCCGGGACCGGGACTTGGCGTGCGTATTCTCGGCGAAGTAAAGCGCGAGTTCGCTGACCTTTTGCGTCAGGCGGACGCGATCTTTATCGAAACGTTGCGCAATACCATCGACAAGGAAACGGGCAAGTCGTGGTATGACCTCACGAGCCAGGCGTTCGCGGTGTTCTTGCCGGTGAAGAGCGTTGGTGTCATGGGCGACGGGCGGACTTATGAGTATGTCGTTGCCCTGCGCGCCGTGCAAACGCTGGACTTCATGACTGCGCATTGGGCGCATCTGCCGCATGAGTTGCTTGGGCATGTGTCCAATCGGATCATTAACGAAGTGCGGGGGATTAACCGGGTGGTTTATGACATCTCGGGGAAGCCGCCAGCGACGATCGAGTGGGAGTGAATCGACGTGTCTTTATGGGCCATCGCCGGGTAATTAACCCTTTACGAACCGGCGGACGATGCCCTGACAGCTGAACAATCTTGGGTGGCGCGGGATCAAAGCTTTTGGGAGGGGACGGGTTGACAAGCCCGTCGCTGCCTTGAGCTCTATGCTGGAGTGCCACCGCTAGAGCAGGCGTGCAGCTTGCCCTTGCTTCGTCAGCAGTGATACCGCTTTTTTGTCGAAAGAAACGAAGGTCTCCGCCCCAAGCCAGCTACCATCGTAGGCGATGACCCCATCAGCAAAATCTCCGCCCGCATCCAGTAACGCAAGTCCTGCCTCGGCGCCCGGACGATTAACCACGACATTGCTTGTGCTCAACAGCGTGCGAATTGCAAAAGCGATATCCGCACGAGTAACGTCGTATTGGCCGCGCAGCACCCAAACAACCTCGCATAGCGTTTGCAGGCTAACCGCCACCATGTCGGCCGTATCCAAAAGTGCGACAGCGCGCGTTGTTTGAATTGCGTCATCGTCCACAATGGTGCGAAGCAGGACGTTCGTGTCAGCTGTCACCTTCATGCCTTGCCAGCCCCTCGGGTCGCGCCACAAGCGGCAATCGCGTCGTTAATTTCCTCGATAGTTAATCGAGCGCCGTTCGTCTTGCCCTTAAGAATGCCCCGCAGTTCCCGAAATGAACCCTTTGTTTGAGCGGCCGTCAATTCGGCCCGGCCGTCCGGCAGCAGGTTCAACTCGATTCTCTCGCCGGGCTTGATACCCAAGTGCTGCAGTACCTCTTTCCGAAACGTGACCTGGCCCCGCGCGGTGACCGTCAGTGTGCTCATGAGATACCTCCATAGTTGATGATCGATTGTAATGCAAAACTGCATTACAATCGAGTTCGAGACAGCGTCAGCGCTGCCACTTCCACTGGCACAAACAAAACCGGCACCCTGAGGTGCCGTTTCTCGGCTTTACGGACTTTGCTTTCAAAACAACCTCAACAACCCATCCAGCCCAACGAAATTAAACGCGAGACTAGCCGCCTCCCTCACCACCGGCTTTGCGCGAAACGCCACCGACAGACCCGCTTCCGCCATCATCTTCAAATCGTTGGACCCATCGCCCATGGCGATCGCGCGTTTCGGATCGATGCCGATCTCCAAGCACGTCTCGCGCAGCGTGCGCGCCTTGACATCCGCGTTGACGATCTCGCCTAGCACCTTGCCCGTCAATTTGCCATCGACGATTTCGAGCGTATTCGCGCGCGTGTAGTCGAGGCCGAGTCGCGCTTTCAGCCGCTCGGTGAAGAACGTGAATCCGCCCGACACCAGCAGCGTTTTCAAGCCCGCTGCCCGCGCGCCGGCGAGCATGCGTTCCGCGCCCGGCGACAACTGCAGACGCTCGTCGAACACGCGTTGCAATGCGGTCGCCTCCAGTCCCTTCAACAGTGCGACGCGGCGCGTGAGACTCTCGTTGAAGTCCTTGATCTCGCCGCGCATCGAGGCTTCCGTGATCGCCGCGACTTCCGCCTTCAGCCCGCAGAAATCCGCGATCTCATCGATACATTCGATCGTGATGAGCGTCGAATCCATATCCATCGCGACGAGGCCGAAGTCGGTCAACTTCGCGTTTGCGTCGATGAACGCGTAGTCGAGCGCGTGCGTGCCGCAATAAGCGTCGATGTCGGCGCGTTGCAGCGGATCGGCATCGGTCAGGCGCAAGAGCGTGTCGTCGATACGCTGCGTTTCGCGCGAACGGGCGAGGGCGGCGAGCGGCTTCAGATGCGCATCGGAGATAAGACTGGGGCTTTGAATGACGAGGTTCATCGCAGGCGGATTGTGATAAGCGCGAAAACCGACATTGTACGGGCCACCCGCGAGTGGAGACCGGCTAGCCTGTTCCAAAGCCAAAGCCAAAGCCAAAGCCAAAGCCAAAGCCAAAGCCAAAGCCAAAGCCAAAGCCAAAGCCCAAGCCAAAGCCAAAGCCAAAGCCCAAGCCCAAGCCCAAGCCAAAGCCCAAGCCCAAGCCCAAGCCCAAGCCCAAGCCCAAGCCCAAGCCCAAGCCCAAGCCCAAGCCTACCGCTGCACGCTTCCCGGATCGACGTCCCAATACGGCGGTTCGCCGAAGCGCTCGGCCAGAAAATCGATGAAAGCCAGCGTCTTCGGCGGCACGAACGCGCGACTCGGATACACCGCCCAAATCGCGACCGTCTGCGCGCACGGATAATCATCGAGCAGCGTCACGAGTTCGCCGCTCGCGAGCAGCGGCGCCACGCTCCACGTCGACTTCAACGCGATACCGACGCCCGCCGCGATCGCGTCCCGGATCACTTCGCCGTTGTCGGTCACGATGCGCCCCGACACGCGTACATCGATCACGCCCGTCGGCGTATGAAAGCTCCAGTCGCGCTGGTCGGATAGGATCACGCACTCGTGCTCCGCAAGCTCGGCCGGGTGCCGCGGCCGGCCATGCGCCTCGATATACGCAGGCGACGCGCACAGCAGGCGCCGGTTGCTCGCCAGCTTGCGCGCGACGAGCGTCGAGTCCTTCAGCGCGCCGATACGAATGGCGAGATCGATGCCCTCATCGACGAGATCGATGATCTGATCCGTCATGCGCAGCTCGATGCTCACACCCGGATACAACCGCAAAAACGCCGGAATCAGCGGCGAAACATGCTGACGCCCAAGCGACGACGGCATGGTCACCCGCAGCCGTCCGTGAGGCCGTTCGCGTGCGCGGCCCACCGATGCACGCGCGGCCTCGGCGGCATCGAGCAGTTCACGTGCGTGGGCCGCGAAAATCTCGCCTTCCTGCGTGACGCTCACGCGCCGCGTCGTCCGATGCAAAAGCCGCGCGCCGAGCATGCGCTCCAGCCCCGCGATGCGCGCGCTCGCCACCGCCGGGGAGAGGCCGAATTCACGCGCCGCCGCCGACAAACTGGCAAGCGCCGCCGCGCGCACGAACAAGCCGACGTCGAGCAGATCGAGACGTTCGCGCGCGTCGGAATCGGCATGGCTGGCAAGCGGTTCGCTACTCATTCGATGGATTTCCCAAAAAATGTTTCAACGATTATGACGGTTTTGCGGAACGCCGACGGCGGCTAAGATGACTACACCTCATGCAATCAAACACGGAGCTCAAACATGAAAGCCATTGGACTGACTCGCTATCTGCCGATTTCGAATCCCGAATCGCTCGTCGATATCGAGCTCGACAAACCCGCGCCGTCCGGGCGCGACTTGCTCGTGAAAATCGAGGCGATCGCCGTCAACCCCGTCGACACGAAAGTGCGCGCGCCAAAGGACAAGACCGAGGCCACGCCGCGCGTGCTCGGCTGGGACGCGGCGGGCGTCGTCGAAGCGGTCGGCCCCGAGGTCACGCTCTTCAAGCCAGGCGATGCCGTCTATTACGCAGGCGACATCACGCGGCAAGGCGCGAACAGCGAATTTCATCTGATCGATGAACGCATCGTCGGCGCGAAGCCGAAGTCGCTTGATTTCACGTGCGCGGCGGCGTTGCCGCTCACGACCATCACCGCATGGGAAGCGCTCTTCGACCGCCTGAACGTGTCCGCCGAAGGCAAGGACGCGGGCAAGACGGTGCTGATCATTGGCGGGGCGGGCGGAGTGGGGTCCATCGGCATTCAGTTGGCCAAGCAGGTTGCGAAGCTGAACGTGATTGCCACCGCATCGCGGCCGGAATCCGCGCAATGGGCGAAGGAGCTGGGCGCGGATCACATCGTCAATCACTTCGAGGACATCCCTAAGCAGCTGAAGGACGCGGGCTTCCCGCAAGTCGATTTCGTGCTGATCTTCAACGACACCGACAAGCATTTTCCGGCAGCGGCGGAAGTGATCAAGCCGCAAGGCGGCATCTGTACGATTGTCGAGAATGCGAAGCCGATCGCGGTCGAACTGCTGAAGGCGAAAAGCGCGGCGTTCCACTGGGAGTTCATGTTCACGCGCGCGATGTTCCATACGCCCGACATGATCGAACAACACAAGCTGCTCACGGAAGTGGCGCGGCTGATCGACGCAGGCGCGATCCGCACGACGCTCGGCCGCGACCTCGGCAAGATCAATGCGACGAATCTGCGTGAGGCGCATCGCCTGCTGGAAGAAGGGCGCGCGATCGGCAAGCTCGTGCTGACCGGTTTTTGACGAACTTCAACGAAGCGGGCCATCGTTCAAGTGCACACGGGTTTTCCATTAGGAGACCCGGGCATGCTCGGCGCTAGACTGAATTCGCCTTCAGTCATCCGGCGCGTCGTTCGCGGCGCGCCGGAATTCCCCAAGCGTTTAAACGGAGGTGCCGGCATGAATCGTCGCCCGAATTTCAGTCGCATCGTTTCAGCGTTTGCGCTCGCGTTGGGCGTGATGGCGAGCGCGCATGCGACGCCAGGCATCAAGGTTCTCTCCGAAGCGCCCAATGACGGGCCGATCAAATACAGCGTGAAGATGGTGTCGAAGAGCTTCGGCAACGAACAGGAAACGCGCACCATCCGCTCGGGGCAGAGCGACGACTTTACCTGGCAGGGCGCGGCGCCCGCTGGCGCGCAGCCAGTGCCGGATGGCTGTCCGCAGGCGGCATCGGTGCCGCATAGCGCGGACGGCGCGGCCGTGCGCCAGGTGCAGATTCGCTTTGCGCCGGTCATCGCGGATAACGGCGCGGCCAATGTGCAGATCAGCTTTCGAGCTTATGCGCCGAAGGGTGTGAATAAGGTCACGGTCGGCGGCAAGAGCTTGCAGTGTCCCGTCGATAATCGCTTCAGCCAGGTCGTGCGCTTTTCCATGTCGACTTCGACCGGCTCCAAGAAGACCGTCACGCTCGATGATGGAACGCAACTGACGATTACGGCGAGTCGGAAGTAGGGCGCTGATGACGCGGGCTTGTTTCGCGCTGATCGTGACTTGCTGCTTTGATCGGCATGCAGACGGCGGGGCGGTGGCTTATGCATCGGCCCCGACGATGATCTCAGTGCAATCGGTCCGCGTGCGTCTCAGGCGAGGTCAACGAGGCTCTTGTCAGAGGCGACGTCGCGACCGCAATGCACAAGCGCACTCAAGCGCACTCAAGCGCACTCAAGCGCACTCAAGCGCACTCAAGCGCACTCAAGCGCACTCAAGCGCACTCAAGCGCACTCAAGCGCACTCAAGCGCACTCAAGCGCACTCAAGCGAAGCAACTAACCGTCCATTTCCTCGCCATCTAACTACTTCGACGTACACCGCTGTCACCGATACATCTCCGTAAAGCTTACAGCAGCAGCGCCATCCGCGGATCAGAACCAACAACGCAATCAAAGCCCGCCGCCAACCTCCCTGATTTGGCACGCTTCCTGCGGTACACCCCGATGCCCGCTTCAAACGCAGCTTTGAACCGCGCGTGAAGCGCACCCCATCGACCGTTCCGCCAGCGAGGTTTTCGCGATGCCGCACATGATCTGGAAGGGTGCGATCAGCTTCGGGCTGGTCCACGTGCCCGTGCAGTTGTATCCCGCCACGCAGTCGGACAAGGTCGGCTTCAATCTGCTCGACAAACGCTCGATGGACCCCATCGGCTACAAGCAGATCAACAAGAACACCGGCAAGGACGTGACACGCGACAACATCGTGCGCGGCTTCGAATACGAGAAGGGCAAGTACGTCGTGATGACCGATGCCGAAATCCGCGCGGCCAATCCCGAGTCGACTCAAACGGTCGATATCCTCGCTTTCGTCGATGCCCCCGAAATCTCGTTCCTCTCGCTCGACACGCCGTACTATCTCGCGCCCGATCGGAAAGGCGAAAAGGTCTATGCGCTCCTGCGCGACGCCTTGAAAGACACAGGCAAGGTCGGCATCGCAAGCGTCGTGCTGCACAACAAGCAGCATCTGGCCGCATTGATCCCCGTCGGTCCCGCGCTTGCGCTCAACACCTTGCGCTGGGGCGACGAAGTACGCGATTTCACCGACTTCAAGTTCCCCGATGAAGACACGAAGAAAGCGGGCGTATCGCCGAAAGAACTCGACATGGCCAAGCGCCTGATCGACGACATGAGCGACTCGTGGGACCCGACGAAGTATCACGACACCTTCAAGGACGACATCATGGCGCTCGTCGACCGCAAGGTGAAGGAAGGCAAGGTCGCGGAAGTCATGAAGATCGACGAGGGTAGCGGCGGCGAAGGCAAGGCATCCGCCGATATCCTCGACCTTTCCGAACTGCTCAAGCGCAGCCTGAAGAAGGGCGGCGCGGCGCCGGCCAAGCGCGGCGCCGCGGCATCGAAAGACGACGATTCGGGTGAAGAACCCGCCGCGAAGCCCGCGCGCAAGACTACGCGGCGCAAACGTGCCTGAAGCGTGAGGCGTGCCGGCCGCACCCATGAGCTGCGCGACGGCACGTTACGCGGTCTGATGAAGCAGACAGAGCGTGGCGACCAATCCCGCAACATCGGCGACGTTTGACGCAATCACACACCGCACCACGACTACCAAGCCTCCCATAAACGGAGCCACGAAAACGATGGCCGGCAAACTCGAAACCTATCAGCGCATGCGGCGTTTCAACGAGACGCCGGAGCCGTCCGGGACGCAGAAGGCTGCCGCGAAGAAACGCGCAGCCAAAAAAGCCGCCGCGGTCGAGACGCTCTCATTCGTGATCCAGGAACACGATGCGCGCCGCCTGCACTACGACTTTCGCCTGGAGCTCGACGGCACGCTCAAGTCGTGGGCCGTGCCGAAAGGCCCGAGTCTCGATCCCACGGTCAAGCGCCTTGCGGTTCATGTCGAAGATCATCCGATCGATTACGGTTCGTTCGAAGGCGATATCCCCGAAGGAAATTACGGCGCGGGCAGCGTGATCGTCTGGGATCGCGGTCGCTGGGCGCCGCAAGCCGGCAGCTTCGACGAAGCCCTGGCCGAATATGAAAAAGGCAAGCTCAAGTTCGTGCTCGATGGCGAAAAGCTGCAAGGCGGCTTCACGCTCGTGCGCAGCCACATGCGCGGTAGCGGCGACAAGGAACAGTGGCTACTCATCAAGGAACGCGACGACGAAGCGCGTCCCGAAAGCGAATACGACATCCTTCTGAAGCGGCCCGGCAGCGTGTTGTCGGAATCGCTCGGCGCGCGGGGGAAGAATGGCGCGGTCGTCGAGCGCACCGAGCGCAAGACCAAACCTGCGGCCAAAAAAGCGGCCACCAGAAAAACCGTCAGCAAGACAGCGAATGGGCGCGAGCATCCGGATATCGTCGCGAACCGAAACGCGGAGTCGTTGCGCACGCTCTCGCATGACCCGGCGATAGAAGGCGCGGTCAAGGCCAAGCTGCCCGCGACCTTCAAGCCGCAACTGGCCACACTCGTCGATACCGCGCCGCCCGGCGAAGACTGGGCCTATGAGATCAAGTTCGATGGCTATCGCGTGCTCGTGCGGATCGAGACGATCAAGGGCAAACGCGATATCCGCATTTTCACGCGCAACGGCAACGACTGGACGGCGAAGTTCAGCAAGCAGGTGAAGGCGCTCGAAGCACTCGACATAGAAGACGGCTGGCTCGATGGCGAAGCCGTCGTGCTCGACGATCGCGGCCTGCCGGACTTTCAGGGGCTGCAAAACGCGTTCGATGTCGGACGTCCGCAAGATATCGTCGTGTACTTCTTCGATCTGCCTTATCTGAACGGGTACGACTTGCGCGAGGTGCCTGTCGTGCAGCGCCGCGCCATTCTGAAGGCGATCGTCGAACCGCTCGCCGATCCCGTGCTGCGCTACTCGGAAGACTTCGCTTTTCACGCCGACGATCTCCTCAAAAGCGCCTGCGACATGGCGCTGGAAGGGATCATCGGCAAGCGGATCGACTCGACTTATGTCTCCGGACGCAGCGCGTCGTGGATCAAGCTCAAGTGCCGGCGCCGGCAGGAGTTCGTGATCGGCGGCTATTCGGAACCGGCGGGCACGCGCGGCGAGTTCGGCGCGTTGCTGCTCGGCGTGTACGACGCCAAGGGCAAGCTGCAATACGCGGGTCGCGTCGGCAGCGGCTTCGATCACGCCACGCTCACCGCCGTGAAGAAGGAACTCGACAAGCGCGAAACCAAAAGCATGCCGTTTGCGAGCGAGCCGCAGGAGCGCAGCCGCACGCCGGTGCATTGGGTGAAGCCCGAACTCGTGGCGGAATGCAATTTCGCGGAATGGACCAAGGAGCGCATCGTGCGACAAGCATCGTTCGTCAGTCTGCGCGACGACAAGCCGGCCAGGCAGATCGTCAAGGAAGAAGCGGTATCGGCGCGAAAGGTGGAAGACGAGGGCGCGCCGAAGAAGACGGCTGCCAGGAAAACCGCCGCGAAGAAAGCGCCCACGAAAACCGCGGCCAAAAGCAAATCGACCGCCGAGGTCGAAGGCGTCAAGATCAGCCATCCGGATCGCGTCATCGACAAGTCCACGGGGCTTCGGAAAATCGATGTCGTCGAGTATTACGCGTCGGTCGCTCAATGGATGCTGCCGCATCTGCACGACCGGCCCGTGTCCCTCGTGCGCGCCCCGGAAGATATCGGCGGCGAATTGTTCTTTCAAAAGCACAGCGCAAGGCTCGCGATTCCGCACATCACGCAGCATGCGGATATCGATCCGGGACATCCGCCGCTGCTCACCATCGAATCGGCGCAAGCGCTCGTCGGCACGGCGCAGATGGGGACGATCGAACTGCATACGTGGAACGCGCTGGCGTCGAACATCGAGAAACCGGATCGCATGGTGTTCGACCTCGACCCCGGCGAAGGCGTCGGCTGGAAGCGCATGGTCGAAGCCGCGAAGCTCACAAAGGAACTGCTGGCCGAACTCGGACTGACTTCGTTTTGCAAGACGAGCGGCGGCAAGGGCTTTCATGTGGTCGTGCCGCTCGCCAAACAGTCGGGCTGGGACGAAATGAAGGGCTTCTCGCAAGCCGTCGCGCAGCATATGGCGAGTACCTTGCCCAAGTTCTTTTCCGCGAAGATGGGCATGCAGAATCGCAAGGACAAGATATTCATCGACTATCTGCGCAACAACCGCGGATCGAGCACGGTGGCGGCGTTTTCGTTGCGCTCGCGGCCGGGACTGGGCGCTTCGATGCCTATTGCCTGGGACGAAATCGACGAGGTCACGAGCGGCGATCAATGGAACATCGGCAACGTGGCCGAGCGCATGAATTCATTGCGCGCCGACCCGTGGGCCGACTACGCGAAGGGCCGCCAGCGTCTTACGGCGGCAATGAAAAAACAGCTTGGCATCGACGCTAAAAGCAAGACCAAGTGAACGCATCAAGGAGAGGGACCATGAAGCCAGTCAAGACAGCACCCGAAAGCGCGCCCGAACGCGGCCGCGAAATGTCGAGCAAGGACGAACAGACGCAAGTGGACGACGATTCATCGAACGCGGCGCTGCCGCACGAGGCGGATCAAAGTGTCGACTCGCAGGATGAGCACGAGCCGCGCGAAGTCGGCAAGCAGGCGCATGACGATGTAAAGCGCGGTCTCGTCGATACCGACCGGCGCGGCGGCGGCGCGTATCAGGAAGCCACGCAGCGCGACGATCACGCGAACGAGAATAGCGGCGGCGGCAGCGGCGGCCGAGGCGCGAATTGAACCAGATGGTGAAACCACGAGCGTTGCACTGACATTGCGTGAGACGGTTGCGTAAAATGATTTTTGTTTCGAAAGCAGAACACGTCGATCATGCGTTTTCTACCGGATCATTCAGTGCCGCGCGCGTTTCATCCGGTAAGCGCTTCCGATGCAAGCCTCGTTTGCTTGCTTGAACATCCATAGCGTCCTCAGCCAACCCGACGGAACATGTCCCAAGATCTATTGTCCCGGCTCAAGAACGAAACCGCCGTATGCCATACGCGGCTCGAGAACGCGCTCGACCTCATGCAGGACAGCCTGCAACGCGCCGAATACATTGCGCTGCTCGAACGCTTCTACGGCTACATCGCGCCGTGGGAAGACGTCGCGGGCGCGCAGATGCCCGAGTCGCTGCAAGTATTTTTCGATGAGCGCCGCAAGGCGCCGCTCATCGCCGCCGATCTGGCCGTGCTCACGGGCGAGCGCGTGCCCGTGGGTTCGGTCCCGCGCGCTCACGCGCTTTACGATCTGCCGCAGATCAAGAGCGTCGCGAGCGCGGTCGGCTCCATGTACGTGATGGAAGGTTCGACCCTGGGCGGGCGTTTCATCGCGCCGCATATTGCCAAGCTGCTCGATCTCGAACCCGGTTTCGGCAACGCCTATTTCGAAGGTTACGGTTCGCACACCGGCAGCATGTGGAACGCCTTCCGCACGACCGCCGCGGCGACGGTGCCCGAGGCCCAATACGACGAAGCCGTGCATGCGGCCATCGCGACCTTCGAGAGCATGCAGGCGTGGCTGTGCCCGGAATCCGCGGAGGTCGAAGACCTGCAGGCCGTGAGCGGAGTGGCCACATGAGCGAGGCGGCAAGCGGACCAGCCGGTTCTGCGTCCTTTCACGGCGACTCGCAAGGTCCGCCGGATGCCGTCGCGCGCCGCCTGACGCTCGACTCCGGCGTTGCGAGCAAGGACTGCGACGCCGAGCCCATCCATGCACCCGGTGGCATCCAGCCGCATGGCTATCTGCTGGTGCTGGACGACGCTCTGCGCATTCTGCAGGCAAGCGAGAATCTGGCTGCGCTCACGGGCCGCGACATCGAGACGCTGCCTGGCGAATCGCTCGAAACAGTGTTGGGCGATGTGGGCGCCAAGCGCATCGCGAAAGCCGCCGCGACGGCGGAGATCGACGACGCGCCGCTTTACGTCGGCCCGGTGGATGCCGCCAAAGCGGACCACGCTTCCGTGCGCCTGGATGTGACGGTGCATCGCCATGAAGGCGCGCTCATCGTCGAGATGGAAACGGCTGCAATCGGCGACGCCGCTTTCGCGTCCATGTATCCGCTCGTGCGCACGTTCGCACGCGGTTTGCAGGATGCCGGCACCGTGCAGGAACTCGCGGAACTCGCCGTGCAGGAAGTCCGCGCGATCACCGGCTTCGGTCGCGTCATGCTTTACAGCTTCGATGAGGAAGGCCGCAGTCATGTGCTCGCGGAAAATCGCGACGAAAGCTACGCGTCCTTTCTGCATCAGTTCTTTCCGGCTTCCGACATTCCGCGTCAGGCGCGCGCGCTGTATATGCGGCACCGGATTCGCCTCGTCGCCGATGTGAACTATCGCCCCGCGCGCCTCGTGCCGGCGCTCAATCCGCTGACCGGCCGCCCGACTGACCTCACTTACGCCACGCTGCGCAGCTTCTCGCCCGTGCATCTGGAATACATGCGCAACATGAACACGCATGCGTCGATGTCGGTGTCGATCGTCGTGCGCGGGCGCTTGTGGGGCCTCGTTTCCTGTCACGATCACGATCCGCGCATCGTGTCGTTCAATACGCGGCTGGCGGTCGAACATCTGGGGCACATGCTGTCGCTGCAGATCGAGGCAAAGGAAGAGCGCGCCGAGGGCGAATATCTCGCCGGGCTGCGTCGCACGATGGGCCGTCTCGTCAGCGCGATGGGCGAGCACACCAATTTCGTGGCCGGCTTGCAGGCGGCGCCGAAGGACGTGCTGGGCTTCGCGCGTTCGGCGGGCGCGGCTATCGTCTTCGATGAAAACGTCACGCTCATGGGCGCGACGCCCGATGAAGACACGGTGCGCGCGCTCACGCACTGGCTCGCGGAAAACACCACGGGCGTGTGGGCAAGCGACTCGCTCGCGCGCGAATGGCCGCCCGCCAAGGCGCACGAGGACAAGGCGTGCGGCGTGCTCGCCGTGCCGGTATCGCAGATCTTCCGCAACTATTTGCTGTGGTTTCGCCCCGAGGTTATGCAGACCATCAAGTGGGCGGGCGAGCCGGTCAAGATTCGCGACGCGGAAGGCGCCAGCGCCCCACGCACGAGCTTCAGTCCCTGGCTCGAAACGGTGCGCGGGCATTCCGCCATGTGGCGTCAGGGCGAGATCGAAATCGCCAACGAATTGCGCGGCGCGCTTCTGAATATCGTGCTGCGCCGTGCCGAGGAACGCGCGGAACTCGCGACCGAACTCGCACGCGCGAACAAGGAACTCGAAGCGTTTTCGTATTCGGTATCGCACGACTTGCGCGCGCCGCTGCGCCATATCGCGGGTTACGGCGACCTGCTGCGCGAACTGGAAGGCGAGCGCATGTCGGAAAAGAGCCGGCGGTTTTTGAACAACATGCTGGATTCGGCGCGCTTCGCGGGCACGCTCGTCGACGATCTTCTGACCTTCTCGCAGATGGGCCGCGCGGCGCTCAGACCCGCTCCGGTCGACCTGAACCAGCTCGTCGGCGTGATCGTGCGGGAGTTCGAAATGGATGCCTCCGAGCGCCGGATCGAGTGGGTCATCGGCGATCTGCCGCGCATCACGGGCGACGCCGCCTTCCTGCAACTGGCGCTGCGCAACCTCATTTCGAACGCGGTGAAATATACGAGAACGCGAGAATCGGCGAAAATCGAGATATTCGCCCAGAAAAGCGGCGACGAGTACATCGTCGGCGTACGGGACAATGGCGTCGGCTTCGACATGAAATATGGAGCCAAGCTGTTCGGCGTGTTCCAGCGGCTGCACCGCGCGGAGGAGTTCGAGGGCACCGGTATCGGCCTCGCCAACGTGCGGCGGATCATCGAACGGCACGAGGGACGCACATGGGCGGAAGGGCGGCTCGGAGAAGGCGCGGTATTCTATTTCTCCCTGCCGGTCGTGTTTCGACATGTCACGGGCCGCGAAGGCGTCCGCCTGGGTTCCGGCGCGCCGTCGGGAACCTGAATATCAGCGTCAATACCAGACCATGCTTAAACCGATTTTGCTTGTCGAAGACAATCCGAACGACCTCGAACTCACGCTCGTGGCGCTGGACAAAAGCCAGCTTGCGAACGAAGTGATCATCGCGCGCGACGGTCAGGAAGCTATCGACTATCTCACTTGCGAAGGCGACTGGAAGGAGCGCACGCCGGGCAATCCCGCCGTCATTTTGCTCGACTTGAAACTGCCGAAGATCGACGGGCTCGAAGTGCTCGACACGATCCGCTCGACCCCGGTTCTGAAAAGCGTGCCGGTCGTCATGCTCACGTCCTCGCGCGAAGAGCAGGACCTCGTGCGCAGCTATGAACTCGGCGTCAATGCTTATGTAGTCAAGCCCGTGGAGTTCGCGGAATTCGTCGAGGCGATCAGCGATCTCGGCGTGTTCTGGGCCGTGCTCAACGAGCCGCCGCCGGGTTCCACGCGCTTTCGCCGACCGCCGTCCGCGCAATGACCGACGTGAACCTCGTGAACTTCGTGACTGCCAATATCGACCGCATCGTGCGCCGCCGCGCGTTTTCTCGCGAGGCCGCCTAGACCATGCAGCCCCTGCATCTGCTTCTCGTGGAAGACAACGCACTCGATGCGGAGCTGACCATCGCTCAGCTCGAGCGCGCCGATTACGCGGTGGATGCGTCCATCGTCTACGACTCGGCGAACTTCATCGCGGAGCTCGCCGCCAAGCGCTTCGACGTGATCCTCGCGGACTTCGTCATGCCCACGTTCTCCGGCATCGAGGCGCTGAGCATCGCGAGCGAGCGCGCGCCGGATACCCCGTTCATCTTCGTGTCCGGGCTGCTCGGCGAAGAACACGCCGTCGACATGCTCAAACGCGGCGCGACCGACTATGTGCTGAAGCAGCGTCTGCAACGGCTGCCCGCGGTGGTGCGCCGCGCCATGCGCGAGAGCGACGAGCGTGCGCAACGCATTGCGGTGGAGCGCGCGCTGCGCGAGACGGAGACGCACTTTCGCATGCTGATCGACGCGCTGAAGGACTACGCCGTCATCACGCTCGACCCGGAAGGGCGCATTCGCACGTGGAACGCGGCGTCGGAGCGCATTCTCGGCTTTCCGGCGCAAGACGTGCTCGGCCAGAGCGCGAGCATCTTCTATAACCAGGAAGACCGCGAAACCGGCGTATTCGAGGACGAACTCGACATCGCGCGGCGCGAGGGCAGCGCCAGCGACGACCGCTGGCTGTGGCGCAAGGACGGCCACTCGTTCTTCGCCTCGGGCGTGACCACGGCCATCCGCACGGAAAACGACGAACTGATCGGCTTCTCGAAGATCGTGCGCGACGCCACCGATGCTCACATGGCCGCCGATGCCTTGCGGCTCGCCAAGGATCAGGCGGAATCCGCGAATCGCGCGAAAGACCATTTCCTGGCGGTGCTGTCGCATGAATTGCGCACGCCGCTCACGCCGATTCTCGCCGCCGTGCGTCTGCTCGAAATGAAGCATTCGCTGTCGCACGAGGCGCATCCCACGCTCGAACTGATTCGCCGCAATGTGGAACTGGAGGCGCGTCTGATCGACGATCTGCTCGATCTGACGAGCATCGCGCGCGGCAAGCTGAGTCTGAATTTCGCGAGCGTCGCGCTCGATACCTTGCTCACGAGCGCACTCGACATGTCGGAAGCCGACATGCGCGCGAAGAATCTCACGCTCGACACGCGCTTCGACGCGCACCAGTTCGTCGTTTTCGGCGATGCCGCGCGGCTTCAGCAGATCGTCTGGAACCTGATGAAGAACGCGGTGAAGTTCACCCCGGCGGGCGGGCGGCTCGAAGTACGGACGTGGAATCCGGATCGCGCGACCATCGCTGTATCGGTGACGGATAGCGGCATCGGCATCAGCGCCGAAGCATTGCCGCGCATTTTTTCCGCGTTCGAACAGGCCGACGATTCCATCACGCGTTCCTTCGGCGGGCTGGGCTTGGGCCTGGCTATCGCCAGCACGCTCGCGCAGAAGCATGGCGGCACGCTCTCGGCCTACAGCGAAGGCCGCGATGCGGGCGCGCGTTTCACGCTCACGTTGCCGCTCGCGAAAATGGAGCCGCAGCACGAGGCCGAGCCGCTCGTCGAGGCAAAGCGGCACGAACACGGCCGTTCGCTGCGCGTATTGCTCGTGGAGGACAACGAGCAGACTTCATCGGCGATGGCGGAAGTGCTGGAGATGCTCGGTCACGTCGTTACTGTCGCCAGCACGGTGGCAGTTGCGCTCGAACGCGCGAAGGAGGCGTCGTTCGATCTTCTCGTGAGCGACATCGGCTTGCCGGATGGCACGGGTCTCGACATCGCGCGCGCGTGGCGCGAGCTACAGCCCGACAAGCCCGCCGTGGCCATCACGGGCTACGGCATGGACGAAGACATTCGACGTTGCCGGGAAGCAGGTTTTCGGGATCATCTGACGAAGCCCGTCAACTTTTCGCGGCTCGAAGGGCTCATTCAGACGCTGGCCGAAACGCCGGACGCCTGAGCTGCAAAAAAATCCGGCCGAACTCCGGATCGATGTCGATTGACGCCTGGCTTGCACGTTGTAGGGTAGGAGAGCGGCGCCGATTCCCGGCGCGTCTCGTCACTTCTACGGAGCCAGCCATGTCCACACCCGCCGTCAACCCCATTCCGCCCGGCATGCGTTCGCTGACCCCGCACCTCACGTGCGCGGGCGCGGCGGAGGCGATCGACTTCTACATGCGCGCCTTCAACGCCGTCGAACTGGGCCGTCTGCCCGGACCGGACGGCAAGCTCATGCATGCCATGGTCAAGATCGGCGATTCGGTGCTGATGCTCGTCGACGAGAACCCGACCTTCGGCATGCTCGGCCCGAAGGCGATCAAAGGGTCGCCGGTGACCATCCACCTTTATGTCGAAGATGTCGATGCCACGTTCACGCAGGCCATCGATGCCGGCGCCGAAGTCACCATGCCGGTTGCCGAGATGTTCTGGGGCGACCGTTACGGCCGGCTCGTCGACCCGTTCGGGCATCAGTGGTCGTTGGCATCGCACGTACGCGACGTGAGCCCCGAGGACATGCAAAAGGCGATGACCGCGCCGCGCGAATAACGCGCCTTTCAAGGAGAGACTCATGAACAAGATATCGCCATGCCTATGGTTCGACGGCAACGCGCAGGAGGCCGTCGACTTCTATCTGAGCGTGTTCAAGGACGCGCGCATCGTTGAAACCATGCTGCATAACGAGGCCAGTCCGGGCACGCCGGGCAGCGTGCTCGCCGTTCTGTTCCAGTTGGAAGGCGAAGACATCATGGCGCTCAACGGCGGCCCAGAATTCAAGTTCACGCCCGCCATGTCGTTGTTCGTCAAATGCGACAGTCAGGCCGAGATCGACCGCTACTGGGACAAGCTTCTCGAAGGCGGCCAGGCGATGGCCTGCGGCTGGCTCACGGACCGTTTCGGCGTGACGTGGCAGATCGCGCCGAGAAAGCTGCTCAAGATGCTGCAGGACCCCGACCCGGACAAGGCCAATCGCACGATGACCTCGATGAGAACGATGGTGAAGCTCGACCTCGACGAACTGGAGCGGGCATACCGCGGAGCGTGACGCGAAAAGGAAGCGCTTCAGGCAGAGCGCTTCTTCGCCTTCCTCTGCACGAGCTTCGCGGCCATGAAGCGGTGATCCGGCGAGAACAGCCGCCGATACGTCAGCACGACTGCGCCGACCACGCCGAGCGCCGAAGCCGCCGCGATCAGAAACATGATGACGATCTGATAGCGCACCGCCTGCAATGGCGATTGTCCCGCCAGCACCTGACCGGTCATCATCCCCGGCAGACTGACGAGGCCCACGACGGTCATCTGGTTGAGCGTCGGAATCATGCCCGCGCGCACGGCCTGCCGCGCGGGCCCTTGCGCGGCTTCCCAGCGCGTCGCGCCTAATGCGAGCGACATCTCCACGGCCGCGCGTCCGGCGGTCAGTTCCTCCGTCATGCGTTCGATGCCGAGCGACACGCCTGTGAGCGTATTGCCGAGAATCATGCCGAGAATGGGTATGGCGTATTGCGGCTCGTACCACGGATGAATGCGGATCACGACGAACAGCCCGAATGCGCCGATCAGCCACGAACTCGCCCAGATCGACACGATGCTGTCGGCGCGTTGTCCGGCGTAGGTGCGCCGTCCGCGATTCGAAGCGGACAGTCCCGCGATGATGGTCATCAACGCCATGAGCGGCAGCACGACATACCACCGGCTGAAGGCAAACACCCAGCCGAGCACATAGCCTATCAGCAGCAATTGAACGACGGTGCGTATGGCCGCGATCGCGAGCTTGCGTTCGAGCCCGAGATTGAGCGCGATCGACAACGCGCCGTTCACCACGATCAGCGCCGCCGCAAGCGCGATATCGAGGAGACTGAGGTTTTGATAACCGTTCATGGCGCGTTCGCTTCGGTGAGGACGCCCGCGTTCATCGACAAATGACGCGTGGCCACGCGCGCAGCCTGTTCGGGGTCGTGCGATACCCAGATGCTCCCGCGCTTGTTGCCCGGTTTGTCATCCGCTTTGTCCGCCGATTCGAACCACGCGCTGACCAGCGCTTCGATCGAGCGCGCCGAAGCCGGATCGAGCGATGCCGTGGGCTCGTCGAGCAGCAGCACGTCGGGCGCGAGTTGCAGTACACGCACGAGCGCGGCGATCTGCGCCTCACCGCCGGACAACTCGCTTGCGGCCTTGTCGAGAAAGTCCGCGCCGCGTCCCGCCGCTTCCGCGAGTTGCGTGGCCATCGCGCGATCGAAACGGGCATCGCGATAAGCCTTGAGTGTGTACGGATAACGCAGGTTGTCCTCGACACTTCCGTCCAGCATCGCGGGCCGTTGAGCGATGTAGGCCACGCGTCGTCGATAAGCCGGAATGCCCGCGCGCGCGATACGCTCGCCGCGCCACGTCACGTAACCCTCGTCGCAGGCATCGAGCAGCGCGAGGGTACGCAAAAAGACGCTCTTGCCCGATCCCGACGGTCCCGTGATCGCGGCGCGCTCGCCTTCGCTCAGCACGAAATCCGTGGGATGCAAAAGGACGGTGCCGCGCGCGGTATCGCGCCGTGCGACGCCAACGGTTGCGACGAGTGAAGAAGAAGGCATCGGGCCTCGTGGGGCATTTATCGAGCCGTCATCTTACGGAAAAGGCCGGACGTTGCCCATGAAATGCGGCGCTCATGACACACGTCGACCGTCACGCGGGCACACTCTGTGCTGCGCCACACACAATCAGAAAAAATGGATGGAGAGGTCATGGCGCAGGCCCGCACGAGCAGAAAAATCGGAAAGATCGTCGCATGGTTTTTTGCCGTTCTGGCGGTACTGATAGCGGTGATCGTGGTTATTTTCCTGACGTTCGACTGGAATCGCCTGAGGCCGTGGGTCGATGACAAAGTCTCGCAAGCTATTGGGCGGCAGTTTCATATTACCGGCGACCTGAAGGTGGGCTGGCGCCGTCCGCCTAACGAAACGGGCTGGAAACGCTGGGTGCCGTGGCCGCGCTTCTCGGCTGAAAAGATCACCATCGCGAACCCGGACTGGGCGCGCAACCAGTATTTCGCCACGCTCGACGAAATCGACTTTCAGGTGGCCGTGCTGCCGCTGCTCGCGCACGACATCGTCATTCCCGCGATCAATCTGGTGAATCCTTCCATCGATGTCGAGCGGCTCAAGGACAACCGCAACAACTGGACGTTCAAGTTCAAGCAGTCCACCGAACCTTCGACGTGGAATCTCAAGCTCGGCGATATCTCGCTTGCAAAAGGCACCGTCGGCGTGCACGACGAAGTGACCAAGGCCGAGATGCAAGTCGATATCGATACGCTCGGCCAGGCCGTGCCGATCGGCGAAGTGATGAAGCAGCAACAGGAGGCGTCGAGCAAATCGTCGGCGGAGATGGTCGGCAAGAGCGGCGCGGCCAAGCTGGAAAAGCAGACGGATGCAGCGGCGGCCTCGGAGGCGTCCGCCGCTTCGGCTGCATCCGCGGCTGCGGCGGCGAATGCGTCGGCGCCGAATCCGGCGAGTACGTCGGCCAATCAGAGCATCACGACGAAAGAAGGCGTGAAGCCGCCGATTCCGCCGTATGCCTTCGGCTGGACGGTCAAGGGCACCTACAACGGCGGCAAAGTTTCCGGCGACGGCAAGCTCGGCGGCGTGCTCGCGGTGCAGGACGCGGCGCGCCCGTTCCCCGTTCAGGCCGATGTGCGCCTGGGTGACACGCATATCGCGTTCGTCGGCACCGTGACCGATCCCGCTCATCTCGCGGCGCTCGATCTGCGGCTGTGGATTCAGGCGGTCAGCATGGCGCATCTGTATCCGTTCACGGGCGTGACCCTGCCGGAAACGCCTCCTTTTGCCACGGAAGGGCGTCTCACCGGTCAGTTCAAGGAAGACGGCAACGTATTCCACTACGAGAACTTCACGGGCCGCGTGGGTGGCAGCGACATCAACGGCTCGCTCGTCTATGCGGGCAGGAAGCCGCGACCGCTGCTTCAGGGCGAACTCGTGTCGCATCTGCTGCGTTTCGCGGACCTCGCGCCGATCATCGGTGCGGATTCGAACGCGAGCAAAGCCAAGCGCGGCGAGACGGAAAAGCAGCCGTCGGCGAAGGCGTTGCCGACCGAGGAGTTTAAAACCGATCGCTGGAAGGCCATCGATGCCGACGTGAAGTTCACCGGTCAGCGCATCATCAAGGACCCCGACCTGCCGATCACGGATCTCTATACGCACGTCGTGATGAAGGATGGCGTGCTGTCATTCGAACCGCTCAAGTTCGGCGTGGCGGGCGGCGCGTTCTCGTCGAACATTCATCTGGATGGCAGTGCGGCGCCTCTTAAGGGACGCGTGTCGGCGGAGGCGCGGCATCTGAAGCTCAAGCAGCTGTTCCCGACCGTGAAGACCATGCAATCCGCGCTCGGTGAAGTGAACGGCGACGCAGCTTTGTCCGCCACCGGCAATTCGCCCGCCGCGCTTGCTGCAACGTCTAACGGCGAGATAAAGGCGCTCGTGACGCAGGGCACCGTGAGCCGGCTGTACATGGAAGCGGCGGGCCTGAACGTGGCGAACGTCGTCTACGAGAAGCTCTTCGGCAAGCGCGATGTGAACATCAACTGCGCCGCGACCGATTTCGTCGTCACGGATGGCGTGCTCGACTCGCGCGTCTTCGCACTCGATACCGACGACGCGGTCATCAACGTCGACGGCAACATCAATCTGAAGAGCGAACAGATGGATCTGGGGATTCATCCGCATACGAAGGGCTTCCGCATCTTTTCGTTGCGTTCGCCGCTGTATGTGAAGGGCACGTTCAAGGACCCGAAGGTTGGCGTGAATGTCGGCGCGTTGGCGGTGCGCGGCGGTGCGATGGTCGGTCTTGGACTCATCAACCCGTTTGCCGCGTTGATCCCGCTGATCCAGCCGAGCAACAACAAGCCGTTGCCGTGCGCGCAGATGCTGGCCGATATGCGCAATGCGCCGACAGCGCCGCCTGCCGGACAGAAGCAGACGACCAAGGCGGCGCCGGCTTATATGTCGTCGGGTGCGGCCGCGGGCTCGGCTTCCAAGCCGCCGGCGAAGAAGGCCGTGCCGGCCGCGCCGGCCAGTGCGGCGCAGTATCGCGGAAGCTAAGAGCAACGTACTGCACAGGCTTGTCCACAGAATCTGTGGACAAGTCGGGCAAGGATCAAGCTATTCGTTTGACACGTAGAGCATGACCTGATCCGCGACGCACGGCGTTTTGCGAACAGAATCAAGAAAATAGCTGAGTCGCCAAGCGCTTTTCCACAGGCATTTCCCCGTTTGCGGGGGATAAGTTATGCAGAGGGCGCGGGCAGGTTGGCGCGACTTGAAGCGCAGGGTGTTTTTCGTTGCGCTTCAAATGCTTAGACGAGTTCACAGCGGGTTTTCAACAGGGTGGTCCCCAATTGCTGGGGACAACTTCGGCTCTTCGAGACGCCCTTCCTAGACCGAGATTCCCGGACCGCCATTGCTTCCGAGCAACTGCTCGACGGAATTCGCATCCTTATAGTCTTGCTCGGGCAGACCATCGAAGACAGCAATCACATCGTTGCTGACACCGGCTTCGCGCGCGGCATTCACTAGTGCGTCCTTGTTGGCTGGGAACGTGGCATAACGCAGGACTTCGGCGATTTCATCGTCGATGGGTTCGTCGTTCAGGCTCTGAGTTCCGGGTGTATCCGACATGGAATTCCTATAGATGAAGAAGTGAGCGCTTCAGGTCTGTACCTGAATGGTCTGGCTTGCCATGCCGTGACTCGGCGTACGCGATTTCGGCAGCGGCACATGACGCCAGTGCGCGTGGTCGAGACTATCTGCCGCGATTTCGGGCGCGGGCGGCGCGACCGGCCCGGCGTTCACACGCAAGGCAGCGCGCGTTGCGGCCACTACGGCCGAATCGTCAGTCGAACTCGTGTGCAGAGGCGCGGCGTAACACGACGCCGAAACCAATGCCATCGTCAACAACGTTGAGGTCTTCATCGGGCAACCCCTCCTCACGTAGGCAGCGAGAAGCATCAAGCAAAGCCTATGCCGATACGTCCCTCGCGCACCGTTCATGCGTGGATGCCAATGAAGCAGACCTCGCACGGGCGCAACGAGCGGTGCTCGCGCGCAAACACTTCGCGTGATTTCTAACTTATGAATAATCCGCTTCCACCCAGCGTTGCGGATGGGCATGCGCCGCGAAATTGCACAGCCGCGCACTTTCAGCGCTGCGTCGGATTCAGACGGAAGTATGCGTCGAGAAGAGAGGTTTTGTACACGACACCGAGCAGCAGCGGTTCGCTCTTTTTTTCGATGACAGGAAGCCGCTCGCCCTGGAAAGCGAGGAAGTGCTGCAGTGCTTCGCCGAGCGACATGTCGGGTGTGAGCACGTCGAATTGCGGCTGGAGGTAATCGGCGGCGGTACGCGCGGATGTGTCTTGCTTGTCGAGAAGATCGGACGTGATGTCCTTGAGTGCGACCACACCGCGAAAGCGCCCCGCGTCATCCACGACATACAGATACTTCACGGGATATTCGAGGAACACGCGCGTCATGTCGTTCACGTTTGCATCGAGCGGGACGACGGTATCGGGCGGCTTGACGAGTTCGCGCATCTGCGTGGCCGCGAGGCGCAGACGCTCCTTCTCTGCGCGCGTGCGACGCAGGGTGACTTCGTACATCGACGTCTGCTCGGAGGTTCGGGCAATGAAATACGCCACCACGCACGAAAGCATGAGCGGCAACACCACCGAGTACGACAGCGTCATCTCGAAGATCATGAGGATCGCCATGAGCGGCGCGTGCGTGGCCGCGGCGAGAAACGCGCCCATGCCCACCATGGCGTAGGCGAATGGCTGTGAAGTCGAATGCGGCCAGATGGCGTGAACGCCGAGACCGAAGAGACAGCCAAGCACGGCGCCGACGAAAAGCGTGGGCGTGAAGATACCGCCTACCGCGCCCGAGCCCGCCGTCGCGGCGGTGGCGAGGAGCTTGAAGACGAGCACCAGCAAGAGCGCGGACCACGTCCACGGCTGATGCAGAAGCGAGTTCACCACTTCATAACCGTTGCCCCAGACTTCGGGCCACCAGATCGAAATGACGCCGACGATCAGTCCGCCGAGCGCGAGACGAATCGGCAAGGGCAGCGGCAACTTCGCAAAGCGCTTGCGCGACTCTGCGAGCAGCCGCAGGAAGTGTGGCGCGAGCGCGCCGCACAGCAAACCGAGCACGACGAAGAGCAACACTTCGAGGCCCGCGATGGGTGGAAACACTGGCATCTGGTAAGGCGGCCGATACCCGGCGAACTCGCGCATCGTAATGTTGGCGACGACCGACGACACGACGATCGGCCCGAAGCTCTCCATGACCATGGAGCCCAGCACGATTTCGGTGACGAAGAACGCGCCCGCGATCGGCGCGTTGTATGCGGAGGTGATCCCGGCCGCCGCGCCGCACGCCACGAGCAGTCGCAGGCGCGGCGGATCGAAGTGGACCCAGCGTCCGATAAGCGATGAAGCGAGCGCGGCGAGCTGCACCATCGACCCTTCGCGGCCGATGGAGCCGCCGCTCGTGATCGTGAAAAGCGACGACAGGCTGCGCCAGATGCTTTGCCACACGGGCACGACGCCATCGCCGATGGTCACCGCTTCCATGTAGTCCGTGTTCGCGTGCTTGTCTTGACGAACCCGTGCGACGATCAGACAGAAGCCCGCGATGAGCCCGCCCGCCGCTGGCAACACGATACGCAGCGGCCACGGCAGGCTTTCGGCCATCTTGACGAAGTTGCCGGGTTCGCCGCCGAACGCCCGTTGCAGCGAATCGATGCCTTCACGAAACGCCGATGTCGCGAACGCGCCCGCAACGCCGACGACGACTGCCCAGATGAGCATGGTGTGCGCATCCGACAAACGGAAGAGTTGTTGAGCGCGCGTGCGCAGCCGAAGCAGGAACGAAAGCACGGATTATCGTGGAAAGCTTAGAAGCAAATGGAATAAGGCCGACGCAAGGATAGCATTGCGCATCATCCGTCCACTTTCGAGCGCGCGAAAAAAAGCCCGGCTATCGAAGACAGCCAGGCTTTTCAAGTGATGCATCCAGCGCTTCGGTCTACGCGCTCACCACTTCGGCGCGAACGAAGGATTCGCGTTGCGCTTGCCTTCGTCGAGCTTGTCGATCTTCGCGATGTCGTCGGCGTCGAGCTCGAGCTTTTGCGCATCCCAGTTGATCTGTTGATGCTCCGGATTCGTCGATGCCGACAGCACCACGATATCGCGCGCCAGAAGCCATGCGAAGGTCACTTGCGCGGGCGTCGCGCCGTGCTTCTTCGCGATGGCCTTGATGGTCATGTCGTTATGCGCGCGGCCTTCGCCGAGCGGCATATACGCGGTCACTTTCACGCCGAGCCGTTGAGTGGCTTCGACCAACGCGCGGTTCGCGAGGAACGGGCTCACTTCGATCTGGTTCGTCACGATCTCCTTGCCGCCCGGCGCCTCGAGCGCTTGTTCGAGCAGCGGCGCGGTGAAGTTCGACACGCCGTAATGACGGATGAGGCCGAGCTTCTGCGCTTCCTGAAACGCGCCAAGCGTTTCGGCGATAGGCACCGCGCCCTCGGGCGACGGCCAATGCACGAGCGCGAGATCGATCGTGCCGATATCGAGCTTTTCGTGACTGTCCTTGAGACTCGCGATCAGCTTGTCGTGCTGCAGCCGGTCCCACCAGACTTTCGTCGTCACCCAGACGTCTTCGCGCGGAATGCCTGACTCGCGCACGCCCGCGCCGACGGCGGCTTCGTTGTTGTAGAACTGCGCGGTGTCGATATGACGAAAGCCGATCTGCAATGCGCTTCTGACGGCTTCGGTGGTCTTCGCGGCATCGACACGGAATGTGCCGAGGCCGAAGGAGGGAATCGTTTCGATCATGCTGGCTCCTTGTTTCGTTGAGGCGATCAGTGAACTCAGTGACGCGTCTTACTTCGCTTCCTGATCGAGTTCGGGATAGTGCCTGAAAATGCCGGATTCGTTGAACGGGATGCGCCGTTCCGAATCGACATAAGCGGCGATATTGGGCCGTTGCAGCACGGCGTCATGCAGCGCCGCGACACGCGGATAGTGCTTGCCGAAGGTCTTCATCGCGCGCGGGAAGGCGTAGTGCAGGCCATCGACGAGCTGAAAGACGGAGAGATCGACGTAGGTCGTCGTGTCGCCGACCATTTGCGTGTCGCCGTGCGGATTCTGCTTCAGCACGCGCTCGAAATAACCCATGAATTTGGGCACGCGCTGGTCCAGGAAATTTTTCGAGCGCGTTTTCGCGGCTTCTTTCTGGTCTTCGTAATAGAGATCGGTCGCGAGCGGATGATGCGTGTCATGCACTTCCGCGACGATATCCGCGATGGTCAACTGCAAGCCATGGGCTACGTAGCGCAAGCCTTCGTCCTTCGGCGCGAGCTTTAGCTTCGGGCCGAGATACAGCAGGATATTCGCGACATGCGGCACGATCAGATTGCCGTCCTTCAGAAACGGCGGCGCGAACGGAATGTGCGGCTCGGTCTTGCTGCCGAGGAGCTTCATCATCGCGTCCATGCCTTTCTTCGAACGCGCGACATCGATGTATTCGGCGCCCGCGTCTTCGAGCGCGAGGCGCACATATTCGCCCCGGCCTTGCAATCCGTCCCAGTAATAGAGTTCGTAAGCCATGCGTGGGCTCCTTGTCAAACGTGCCGTGCTTTTGACGCCATGCGCGGCGGATGCTTGGGTTGGCAAGTTAATCGCGTGCTGCTTGCCGCGCGGTCGAGCACGCGAACGAGTGTTCAGGCGAGCAACACGCGTACCCGCCTGGGGCCGTGGCGGCGCGGGCCGCGATGTAAAATGAAGCCTTTGCTCGAGGGCTGACTCGCGATGCCCGTCAGAGAGCGAACGACTTCGAAGCGGAGAGAAGATGGACAAGCAAGGCTTCACCACTGGCATCGTACACGGCGATCGTGACGCGGGCGTCGAGCATGGCGGCGTGCGTCAACCCATCCATACGTCGGTTCAGTATGGCTTCGAACGCGTGGAAGATCTCATCGGCGTGTTTCAAGGCACGAAGAAGGGCGGGTTCAACTATGCTCGTCAGGGCACGCCGACCACTGCGGCGCTCGAGCGCAAGATCACGAAGCTCGAAGGCGGCGCGGGTTCCATCTGCTTCAGCACCGGCATGGGCGCAATCTGCGCGGTGTTTCTCACGCTTCTGCGCGCGGGCGATCATCTCGTGTCGAGCCAGTTCGTCTTCGGCAATACCAATAGCGTGTTCGGCACGCTGCGCACGCTCGGCATCGAAGTGACGGTGGTCGATGCAGGCGATGTCGCGAACGTCGCCAACGCGCTCAAGGCCAACACGCGCATGGTGTTCGTCGAGACCATCGCGAATCCGGGCACGCAGATCCCGGATTTGAAAGGTATCGGCGAACTGTGTCGCGAACGCGGGCTCGCTTATGTCGTCGATAACACCATCACGTCCGCGGCGCTTTTCAGGCCGAAGGATGTCGGCGCGAGCCTCGTCGTCAACTCGCTGACGAAGACGATTGCAGGACACGGCGCGGCGCTCGGCGGTGCGGTCACGGACACGGGCGTCTTCGACTGGAGCACGTACCCGAATATCGCGGATGACTACCGGCGCTCGCCCGCGAAGGAGCAAGGGCTTCTGCAAATTCGCAAGAAGGGTCTGCGCGACATGGGCGCGGCGTTGTCGTCCGAGCAGGCGCATCAGATTGCGCTGGGCGCGGAGACGTTGGCGTTGCGAGTCGGCAAGAGCAGCGATAACGCGCTCGCACTGGCGCAGTTCCTGCAGAAACACGAAGCGGTGGGTCGCGTGCTTTATCCGGGTTTGCCGAGTCATCCGCAATATGAAGTCGCGAAGAGTCTGTTCAAAAACGGCTCGTGGCTCTTGTCATTCGAGTTGCGCCATCCCGAACGCATGATCGACTTCGTCAACGCGCTGCAGATCCCGATCAAGGCGACCGGTCTCGGCGATACACGCACGCTCATCATCCCCGTTGCACCGACCATCTTCCACGAAGCCGGTCCGGACGTGCGCCGCGCAATGGGCATTTCGGACGGCATGCTGCGCTTGTCGCTGGGTATCGAGGATATCGACGATCTCATCGCCGATTTCGAACAAGCGTTGAAGCACGCGTAAGCCGAGAAAGCAGGCTTCGAATGCAAAAAAGCCGTCGGTTCAGTCGACGGCTTTTTTGTGTCCAGCATCGATACGATCAGCCGAAAAGACGCTCCACACCATACGTGATCGCAAGTCCACCGCCGATCAACCATGCATACAGAATCGCGCCGGTTGCAATCGCACGCGGACCCGCTTCGCGAATCTGCGCGATGCGCGTTTCCATGCCGAGTGCGGTCATCGCCATGGTGAGCGCGAAGGTATCGAGCGTGTTGAGCGTGCTGGTCGCGCTGGCGGGCAACACGTGCAGCGAATTCACCACCACGAGCGCGAGGAAGCCGAAGGCGAACCAGGGCACCGCGAGCTTGCCCGTGCCGCTTTGTGCGCTTTGATCATGACGCTTGCGATTGATCCAGAAGCCGACCACGAGCAGGACCGGCACGAGCAACATGACGCGCGTCATCTTCACGATTGTCGCGATATGCGCCGCTTCCGGGCTCACGTTGCTTGCCGCGCCAACGACCTGCGCGACTTCGTGAATCGTGCCGCCGAAGAAAAGGCCCGTGCCGAGCGTGTCGAGATGCAACCAGCCTGCGTGAATCGCGAGCGGATAGAGGAACATGGAGAGCGTGCCGAACAGGACCACGCTGCCAACGGCCATCGCGCTCTTGTGGGGCTTCGATTGCAAGGTCGATTCGAACGCGAGCACGGCCGCGGCGCCGCAAATGGCGCTGCCGGCGGCCGTGAGCAAGGCGGTATCGCGGTCGAGCTTCATGACCTTCATGCCGAACCATGTGCCGATGGCAAGCGTACTCACGACCACCAGCACAGATACCGCGAAACCCGACAGCCCGACGTGCGCGATTTCCTGCAGACTCACGCGCAGCCCGAAGAACGCCACCGCGATGCGCAGCAATTTGCGCGCGGAGAAGTTCACGCCCGCCGCCCAGCTTTCGGGCATGCCGTGGCGCAGCGCGTTGCCGTAGATCGTCCCCGCAGCAATGCCGACGATCAACGGGCTGATGCCCAATCCAGCGATGAACGGCAGCGCGGACAGATGCGTCACGGCTGCCGCGAACAGCGCGACGAACAGAATTCCGTTGAGCTGCCCACGCGTGGACGATGCTTCGGCGATTGACGGTGCGGCGGGTACGGCGGACATGGAGACGTCCTTTTGACATTGCGTTGCGATTTGCTAATCCTAAATCACTCATAAGCATATGAAAAATCGTGATTTAGGATGCAATGTATCGGTTTATCTGATAGATTGGCAGAATGACCCCGGATCAGCTGATAACTTTCGCTATCGTCGCCGAGCACGGCAACATCAGCCGCGCGGCTGTTGCGTTGCATTTGTCGCAGCCTGCCGTGTCGGGGCAGCTTCGGCTTTTGCAGGACGAATTCGGCGAATCGCTTTATCTGCGCGACGGCCGGGGCGTTCGCCTGACCGCAGCCGGCGAACAGCTGCTCGTCCACGCGGAGCGTGTGCGCGAGAGCTTCCGGCAAGCACACGCGCTGCGGGACGCGTTGCGCGGGCTCGAGCGCGGCACATTGCGTATCGGTGCGAGCACGACGCCCGCGAGCTACCTGCTGCCTTATCTGATCGCCGCATTCCACAAGCGCTATCCCGACGTGACGCTGACGACCATCGACGGGAACACGGCGGAAATCGTCGCTGCGCTCGGTTCGCTCGATATCGCGCTCATCGAAGGCCAACCAAGTGGCGAGTTGCCGTCGGGCACTACGGTGACCCCCTGGCGGGAAGACGAGATCGTGGCTATCGTTCCGCGCGGTCATCCACTTACTGAAAGACAAAACGCCACGTTGGATGAAATCGGCGGCTATCCGCTCGTGCTGCGCGAAAGCGGCTCGGGCGTGCGGCAGATCGTCGAGCGCGCGTTCGCCCAGGGCAAGGTGGCCGTGCGCGTCGCGCTCGAAATCGCGGGCGTCGAGGGCGTCAAGGAAGCGGTGCGGGCGGGCATGGGTATCGGCTTCGTCTCGGCAATGTCGATCCGGCATGAGGACGGCATGCTGCAACGCGTACACGTCGGCCCGGCGCCGCTCACGCGCCGCTTTTCGATTCTGTTTCCTCATGCCGACACGCCTTCGCGTGTCGCCGCGCGCTTTCTCGAACTCTGCCAGGACGCCTCGATTCTCGGCTAGGGAATTCCACTATGGCGCAACGCGCACCGCCAAGAGCACTATTCGTCTTCATTGGGGCGCTGCGGCGTCCTTTTCAAACAGCAGTAATGGAACCGGTTCCAACCACTAGTTTTTGTCAGTTTTCAATGGAAAAGAGGCGTGATTTCATCTGATGTTTCAAAAATCGGCATGCGCCCGGATGTCGTCGTAGTCGCCAGCGCCTTCGGCTCTGACACCGTTCGCACCGATGGTCACGCGGTGTGCGCCGAAGCCGCCGCGCGCGCTGGCGCCCAGGGTTTCGAAGTGCGCCGCGAACTTTTCGCCGACGAATCCGATGCCAGTTTCGACGCGCTCTCGCGTCTCGGCGCGCGCATCCGCGCACTCGGTTTGTGGGCCGTCCACTCGACGCCCGCAACCTTGTTTCGCGACGATGGCGCTCTCGATGACAGTGCGCTCGCCCAGGCCATCGGCGAGGCGCATGCGCTGGGCGCGCGCATCGTGAAGCTGCAATTGGGCGGCACGGAACGCGGCGTGGCGACCGATGCGGCAACGCTCGATCGGTTGCTGAACGCGGTGGCGTCGTCGCCAGCGCGGGTGGTCGCCGAAAACGGCCAGTTGAAGGCGGGCGGCACGATCGGCGCGTTCGAGGCGTTGTTCGCGGCTTTGCCCGCGCAGGCGCAAAACGGGCTTGCGATGACCTTCGACACTGGCAACTGGCGCTGGCCGGATCAAGACCCGCTCGATGCCGCCGTGCGTCTCGCGCCGCACGTGGCCTATATCCATTGCAAGGCAGTGACAGGCGAGGGCGCGCGACGTTTCGCCATAGCCCCGTCGCAAGACGATGCGCACTTCGCCGCGCTCCTCGCGCAATTGCCGCGTGACGTGCCGCGCGGAATCGAATATCCCTTTCTCGACGCCGATGACGCCGCCGTTCAGGTCGCGCGTATCGCGGCATTTTGAATACAAGGTACCGCATGCAATCACAACGAAACGCCCTCGACATCGTTACGTACGGCGAGGCGATGACCATGTTCGTCGCCGCCGAAACGGGCGATCTGGCAAAGGTCGGCCAGTTCACTAAACGCGTCGCGGGCGCGGATCTGAACGTGGCTATCGGGTTGTCGCGGCTCGGCTTCAAGGTGGGCTGGATGAGCCGTGTCGGGCGAGATTCCTTCGGTCAATACGTGCTCGATGTGCTCGCGGCCGAAGGCATCGATGCGCGCCGCGTGAGTATCGACGAGCGCTATCCGACCGGCTTCCAGTTGAAGGGCAAGTGCGACGACGGCAGCGATCCGGCAGTCGAATACTTCCGCAAGGGCTCGGCCGCAAGCCATCTTTCGCTTGACGATTACGCCGCTGATTACGTGCTCAACGCGCGGCATCTGCACCTGACAGGCGTGGCGCCAGCCATTTCCGCGAGTTCGCGTGAACTGGCTTTCCACATGGCCCGCGAAATGCGTGCAGCAGGCAAGACTATTTCCTTCGATCCGAATTTGCGCCCGACACTCTGGCCGTCGCGCGACGCGATGGCGCAATCGCTCAACGCGCTCGCGGCGCTTGCCGACTGGGTGCTGCCGGGTGTGAGCGAAGGGTTGACGCTGACGGGCTACGAGAAACCCGAGGACATCGCGAAGTTTTATCTCGATCAGGGCGCGAAGGGCGTGGTCGTGAAACTGGGCGCATACGGCGCGTATTTCCGCACCGTCGATGGCGATGCCGGCATCGTGCCCGCGGTGCCCGTCGCGAAGGTCGTGGACACCGTCGGCGCGGGCGATGGCTTCGCGGTCGGCGTTGTGAGCGCGCTGCTCGAAGGCCGCGACGTGCGGCATGCAATCGCGCGCGGCAACCGCATCGGCGCACTGGCGATTCAGGTGATCGGCGACAGCGAGGGCCTGCCGACGCGCGCCGCGCTCGACGTGCTCGAAGCTCAGGATGTGGGCGCTGCCCTCGACGCGGCGTGATCCTCAGAGACTCAATCGAACTGTGTTCGGAGACAACCATGCAAGCATCTTCAACCCCGACTCTCGCCGTGCGCCGCTGGTGGATGATCATGCCGATCGTCTTCATCACGTATAGCCTTGCGTATCTGGATCGCGCGAACTATGGCTTTGCGTCGGCGGCGGGCATCAATCAGGATCTGGGCATCAGCAAGGGACTGTCGTCGCTGATCGGCGCGTTGTTCTTTCTCGGCTACTTCTTCTTTCAGATTCCGGGCGCGATCTACGCCGAACGCCGCAGCGTGAAGAAGCTCGTCTTCTGGAGCCTGATTTTATGGGGCGGTTGCGCCGCGCTGACGGGCATGGTGAGCAACATACCGTCGCTGATGGCGATCCGCTTCGTGCTCGGTGTCGTCGAAGCGGCGGTGATGCCCGCGATGCTCGTCTTCATCGCGAACTGGTTCACCAAGTCGGAGCGTTCACGCGCGAATACGTTTCTGATTCTCGGCAATCCGGTGACAGTGCTGTGGATGTCGGTCGTCTCGGGCTATCTCGTGAATTCGTTCGGCTGGCGGCACATGTTTATCGCCGAAGGTTTGCCTGCGGTGGTGTGGGCGGTGATCTGGTGGTTCATCGTGAAGGACAAACCCGCGCAGGTGACGTGGCTCACGGACGCGGAAAAGCGCGATCTCGATGCCACCTTGCGCGCCGAGCAAGCGGCGATCAAGCCGGTGAAGAACTATGGCGAGGCATTCAAGTCTCCCGCTGTCATCAAGCTGTGCGCGCAATACTTCTGCTGGAGTATCGGCGTGTACGGCTTCGTGCTCTGGCTGCCGTCCATCCTCAAGAGCGGCTCCACGCTCGGCATGGTCGAGACGGGATGGCTCTCCGCAGTGCCTTATCTCGCCGCGACCATCGCCATGCTGCTCGCTTCCTGGGCCTCCGACAAACTGCAGGCGCGCAAGGCCTTCGTATGGCCGTTCCTGCTGATCGGCGCGGTGGCGTTCGCGGGTTCGTATCTGCTTGGATCCAACCACTTCTGGGCTTCGTACGTCTTGCTCGTGATTGCGGGCGCAGCGATGTACGCGCCTTATGGGCCCTTCTTCGCGATCGTGCCTGAACTTCTGCCGAAGAACGTCGCGGGCGGTGCCATGGCGCTCATCAACAGCATGGGCGCGCTCGGTTCGTTCGTGGGTTCCTATGTCGTCGGATACCTGAACGGGGCCACTGGATCGCCGGCTGCGTCATACGTCTTCATGAGCGCGGCCTTGCTCGTGGCCGTGGCGTTGACGCTGGCCGTGAAGCCGCCAGCGGTGGTGAGTCCGCGCGTCGCCGTGGGGTCGTGATGTCCAGAGCTCCAGAGCGCTGCCGCTGTCTATGCTTTAATGGAAAGCACGAACGCAGCGGCCGTCATCCACTCTTACCATGAGCCTGCAAAGGCCTGAAAACTCCATGAGCCGAAAGAAAATCGTAGCCTACAAGTCTCTGCCATCCGATGTCGAAGCGTACCTTCGCGAGCATGCGGATGTCGTACACGTCGATCCGGCCGATCACGATGCATTCGTGGCGGCGCTCAAGGATGCCGACGGCGCCATCGGTGCGAGCGCGAAGATCACGCCCGCGATGATCGAAAGCGCGACGCGTCTGAAGGCGCTTTCGACGGTCTCGGTAGGCTTCGATGCATTCGATGTCGACGACCTGACCAAACGCGGCATCGTGCTCACGCATACGCCTGACGTGCTCACCGAATCGACCGCGGATACGGTCTTCGCATTGATCCTCGCCAGCGCGCGCCGCGTGGTGGAACTCGCGGAATGGGTCAAGGAAGGGAACTGGAAAGCGAGCCTGGGCGAAGAAGGTTTTGGCGTGGATGTGCAGGGCAAGACGCTTGGTATCGTGGGGCTCGGTCGCATTGGTGGCGCGGTGGCAAGACGCGCGTCGCTGGGCTTTCGCATGAACGTGCTTTACACGAATCGCAGTTCCAACGAGCAAGCAGAGAAGGACTACGGCGCGAAGCGTGTCGAACTCGACGACCTCCTTGCGCAATCCGACTTCGTGCTTCTGCAAGTGCCGCTCACGGCTCAGACGCGTCATATCATCGGCGCGGCGCAGCTCAAAAAAATGAAGAAGAGCGCAATTCTCATCAACGCATCACGCGGACCGACCGTCGATGAAGCGGCGCTCATCGAAGCTCTTAAAGACGGCACGATTCGCGCGGCAGGCCTCGACGTGTTCGACAAGGAACCGCTGCCCGTCGATTCGCCCTTGCTCAAGCTGAAGAACGTCGTCGCGTTGCCGCACATCGGCTCGGCCACGCATGAAACGCGTCACGCGATGAACCTCAACGCCGCCGAGAACCTCATCGGCGCGCTCGATGGCACGCTCACGCAGAACATCGTGAATCGCGAAGTCCTCAAGCGCTGAACGCGGATCGGATCGACGGGCAGCCATGATGCGCTAACATGCGCATGCCGAGGCCAACGACAACGATGTCAATACCGCTCGCCCGATGTCGGGCGTTCGTCAAGCCATCACGACCACCATGTCCGACGATCCCACTTCAAGCAACCGGCCGCGCGTTTTCGGGGCGCGCCGCGCGACCATCACCGATGTCGCGCGCGAAGCCGGCACCGGCAAGACCAGCATCTCGCGTTATCTAAACGGCGAGACGGGCGTATTGTCGCCCGATTTGCGCGAGCGTATCGAGGCGGCCATCGCGCGGCTGGACTATCGACCGAATCAGATGGCGCGCGGCCTGAAGCGCGGGCGCAATCGACTGATCGGCATGCTGCTTGCCGACCTGACCAATCCGTACTCCGTCGAAGTGCTGCAAGGCGTGGAAGCCGCGTGCCATGCGCTCAACTACATGCCGCTCATCTGCCACGCGGCCAATGAAGTCGACATGGAGCGGCGTTATCTGCAACTGCTTACGACGTATCGCGTCGAAGGCGTGATCGTGAATGCGCTCGGCGTGAAGGAAGCGTTGTTGCAAGGCTTCACGCAAGGCGGTATTCCGGTCGTGCTGGTCGATCGTTCGGTGGAAGGCATCGTCACCGATATGGTCGGGCTCGACAATCCGGCGGCCGTTGCACTGGCAACCGGACATCTCATCGATGAAGGCTTCGACGAATTGCTCTTCATCGTGCAGCCCGTCACGCATGTCAGTTCGCGTCGTTTGCGCGAGGCCGCGTTTCGCGAAAGCGTGAGCGCGCGTGCTGCAAACGGCGCGACGCTCGTGATCGATCTCGCCGATGCGGCATCCACGCTCGAAGAAATCGATCGGCGCATCGAAGGTGCGCGCGCGGCGAACCGGCGCGTCGCGTTGTTCGCGGCGAACGGTCCGGTGGCTCTGCGCGTCGCGGTGCATCTCAAGGAACGATACGGCGCGGACTGGCAAGCGGGCGTGGCGCTGATGTCCATCGACGATTCCGAATGGGCGCAACTCGCCGGCATGACGACGGTGCGGCAGCCGACTTACGATATCGGCCGACGCGCGGTGGAGTTTCTTCATGAGCGGCTCGGCGGCGCGGTCATGCCGCCACGCGAATGTCTGTTGCCGGGAGAACTCGTCGTGCGCGCATCGACGACGAGAGCGAGACACGAAGCATCACAAGGAACCTGAATGGTCAGTCTATCGACGTTGCTGTGCGTGGGATTCGCCACGCTCATCATCGCTGCATTGCCGGTCGTGTCGTACAAGCTCGCGAGGCCGCGTTTTCAGCTCGTGCCGCGCGAGGCGATACTCGGCATTGCCGTGTTTGCGCTTTTCGCCATGGTGATCGAGCGCGCGCTGCATGGCTTCATGCTGGGCAATCCGGCAACGTCCGCGTGGCTGATGAATCCCGCGGTCTTCGTGGTCTATGGCGCCATCACTGCGGGCCTGTGCGAGGAAGTGGGCCGCTTCCTGGCGATGAAGTGGCTCATCTCGCGCGAGCCCGGCGCGCTCGATCGTCCCGGTCCGGCGCTCGGTTACGGCATCGGACATGGTGGCGCGGAGGCGTGGATCGTCGGCGTGCTCGTACAGGCGCAATGGATCGTGTATGCGATCCTGGCCAACAACGGTACGCTCGATGCGCATTTCGAAAGCGCGCCGCTCGATGCAGTAGCGCGTATTCACTTGGTGCTGATGAGTCTCTCGCCTGTGTCGGCGGCTATCTTCGTGGTCGAGCGGGCGAGTGCGTTTGCGTTCCAGCTCGGCTTTTCGGCACTGATGTGGCAGATGCTGCGCGAACGGTCGCGTCATGCGCTTGGCGTGCTGATTGCGGCCCACGCGCTCGTCGGCATGCCGGCCGCGCTCTTTCAAGCGCGCCTGATTCCGCTCGCCGCCGCCGATGCCGTGTATCTCGTGCTCGGCGTGATCGTCACCGTGGCGCTCGTGCGCTACTATCGCGCCGCAGTCACGCGCCAATCCTGATTCATCGAGTATCCATGGACGACTACCAATACGACTGCCCGAGCGCGGACATCGACATGCTTGCGCATGTCATCAGCGATCTCTTCCCCGAGCAGACGCAATTCGCCGAACGCCTTGACGACGAAGGCCGTACTTCGCTGACGATTCATTACATCGCGATGCGTTTCGGTTCGACGGCGCGGCGCATTGCCATCGACGTGCGTTTCGATGCTGCCGCGCTGGCACGGTATCGAGCCATGCCGGTGAGGATGCATGCTCGAAGCTATGCAGTGTTACGTGCCTATGTGGAGGCGACGCTGGGTTCGCTGGAAGAAGCATACGCGAATGGCGAGGCGGTCCCGCGGCAGCTTGAAATCGAGATGGGAGAGGATTTCGCGTGAAGGGGCAGGTTGTATTCTGTATGCCGACAGGTTGCGTTTTGTATTCGAGATTTGAGCGAGGTGGGGCGGAACGGGTGATCGATTCAGATGCGGGTTGGCTGTTCGCTTTCGCATCTTGCACTCGGATGTGCGTGCGCTATGCGGCTGTCCGCGTCGGATGCGGCTATCTGAATTCTGTATGCCACGCCTTGGCATTTCGCATACAAAGTCTGCGTGGATTTATTGAACCTGGTTGAGGCTGTCTTCGGCATACGTGCGATTTGAATTCCGTATGCCACGCTCCCGCACTTTGCTTTCTCATCCGCGTGATCTGCACGCTCGTTGAGGCCATCCCCGTCAAACGCAGCAACTTGCATGCTGCGTGCCGCGTCCCTGCATAGCGCCTTCAAACTTCGCGATAAACCTTGGCGAAGCGTGCCGCCTTCACGACGCCATAGTCGCCCGGCGCATACTGCATGACCCAATCGCCCGCGTCGCCGGTGAGCACGTCGCCATCGTCTGACCGCGCGATGGAAAAAGGCTCATGCATCTCCCGCGCAAGAACCACGCTCCGCTTGTTGCGGTAGGTTCCAGCCTCGCCATGCGCGATGCCGCCTTCCGGCACGTACTTGGGATCGAACCGGTCACGCGACACGACCCAGCGTTCACCCGTCGCGCCAGTGACGATAGCGTCATCGGGCGCATAGCGATTCGGGCCTTCCAGGCTCATCAGCTCGCCAGGCGCAGCGGCGAATTCCACGGTCACGGCTTCGTCCTTGACGACGCGGCGCGCGGCAGCATCTGTTGTGAGATCGAGGCGGGATAGATGGAGCATGATTGGTCGGCCAACGCGGTTGCGGTGCGGGATCGTAACGGCAATCGGATGATTTTGCATCCAGAATACGAAAAACCCGCTTCGTTCGCCATGATGACGCCCGATGCGGGTTTTGGCAAAGCCGCCGAATGCCAAGCATTCAAGCGCTTACGCGCTGCGGCTTAAGGCTTCGTCGTCGATGCCGGTTGTGCTGCGCCCGCGCGCGACGGATGACGAGCGCGTGCATTCTTTGCGCGATCATGATGCTCTTGACGGAAGCTCGTATCGGCAAGCTTCTTCTGCTCCGGCGAAAGGCTTGCGTAAAGCGGCTCGAAAGCCTCGACCAGGCGTTTCGTGCCGTCTGCATTGGCCTGCGTGATCTGCTCGTATTGCTTCATGTCATCGAGCGCGGACATGGCGTCGCGTTGTGCAACGCGTTGGCGGTATAGATCGCCCACCGTGTGCGCGTTGTCGCGCATCACGTCGGCGAACTTCGACCACTGATCTTCCTGCTGCGATGTGATCTTGAGGCTTGCATGCAATTGGGCGATACGTTCTTCCACGCGAGCTTCGCGCTTCGTGGCGCCGGGCGCCGATGCCACCGTCGTGGCGGAGGCAGATGCCGCGGAGGGCGCCGCGGTCTGTGCGAACGCGGCGCTAAGCATGCAAGATGCCGCCAGTGCTAAAAATGTTTTTTTCATTCCGAAACCTTAGTCGAATTAAGAGAAAGCGCGCTTGCTGGTTGATCTCAGTCAAGGCAGAAACGTCGTCGGCGGTTATTAGTAACACGCCTGCCTGACAATTCACCTCGATTGCCACAACTGCTTACATCCGATACTTCTCTGGAAAATTCCGTAAAGGAAGCTCAAGCAAGATCGGGCGGTGACGTCGGCGATAATCCTGCTTGCGGCCGATTGCATACCGCATGCGGTACACAAAACGCATAACGCAATACAAACGCCAAACATCACAGCGAGAAGGACGACATGAGACCCCCGCGCCTCGACCAGCTCGACGACATCGACCGTAACCTCGTCGCGCTATTGCAGACGAACGCGCGTGAAAGCGTTGCCGATCTCGCGCGTCAGCTGGGCGTGGCGCGCACCACAGTCATCGCGCGCATGGCGCGGCTCGAAAAGAACAACGTGATAGCGGGCTACGGCGTACGGCTAGGCCAGGACGTGCTCGACGCCAGTATTCAGGCTTACGTCGGCATCAAGCTCGCGCCAAAGTTCGGCCGCGACGTGCAGAAACGCTTCGCGCGCATGCCGGAGATGCAACTGCTTTGCGCGGTAAGCGGCGAGTTCGATTACGTCGCTTGGTTGCGTGCGGACTCGCCCGATCGCCTGAACGACTTGCTCGATGAAATCGGCGCACTGGAAGGTGTGGAGCGCACCACCACCTCGATCATTCTGGCGCGCAAAATCGACCGTTCGAGTTAGGACGATACAAAACGCAGCGATACATCGTCAAAACGTCGAAAATTATCGTCGATACGCATCAATTTGCGTCTAGGATCAATATTCGTCGGTCCCTAAACTGTATTCAGTATGCCTTCCCAGGCGACACAAAATGCAAAATACACTAGGAGAACAACGATGAAAGTAGCGTTAGTCGGCGCCGGATTGATCGGCAAGAGCATCGCCCACTTGCTTCGTGACACGGGAGACTTCGAAGTCGTTGCATTCGATCGCGACGAACAGGCGCTCACCGCGCTCGAAGCGGAGGGAATCGCGATTCGCCGCGTCGATTCCGCCGATACGCCCGCGCTGCGTCAGGCGCTCCACGGCTTCGACGCACTCGTCAACGCGTTGCCGTATTACCTTGCCATCAGCGTTGCATCGGCGGCCAAGGCGGCGGGCGTCCATTATTTCGATCTGACCGAGGACGTGCGCGCAACGCATGCAATTCGCGCCATCGCGGAGGGTTCGGACGTGGCCTTCATGCCGCAGTGCGGGCTCGCGCCGGGTTTCATCGGCATCGTCGCGCATGATCTGGCCGAGCGGCTCGATAACGTGCGCGAAGTGAAAATGCGCGTCGGTGCGCTGCCCGAGTTTCCGACCAATGCGCTCAAATACAACCTGACATGGAGCATCGACGGACTCATTAACGAGTACTGTCAGCCATGCGAAGCGATCCGCGATGGCCGCACGCAATGGGTCCAGCCGCTCGAAGGCGTCGAACATTTTTCGCTGGATGGCATCGAGTACGAGGCCTTCAATACTTCGGGTGGGCTCGGCACGTTATGCGAGACGCTGGCGGGCAAGGTGGAATCGCTCGACTACAAGTCGGTTCGATATCCCGGCCATCGCGATCTGATGAAGTTCCTCCTCGACGATCTGCGCATGTCGACCGATCGCGACGGTCTCAAGGCAATGCTCAAGCGCGCGGTGCCATCGACTTCGCAGGACGTGGTGCTGATCTTCGTCACGGTAACGGGCATGCGCGGCGGCACATCGGGACAACTCGTGCAGAACGTCTTCACGCGCAAGGTCTTTGCCAAGGAAGTCGGCGGCATGCCGATGAGCGCAATCCAGATCACGACGGCGGGCGCCATCTGTGCCGAGCTCGATCTGTTCCGCGAAGGCGTGCTGCCGCAAAGCGGGTTCGTGCGTCAGGAGCAGGTGCCGCTCGCGGCGTTTTTGAATAACCGTTTTGGAAAGCTCTATCAAGGCGCGAATATGGTTTCGAGCGCGCCGCGGATGGCGACGCTCTGAACCAGCCACTTCAGATACGCCTCGTCGGTCTGCGAGGCAATAGCGGACATGAGAGCGGACATGAAGACAGCGCCACTTCGGCATTTTGCATGCACGCTGCCACACCTCAAGCCTGATCGATTACACGCTGATACCGCTTCATCAAGGGCGTCGCCGTGACGCCATGAATGATCACCGACGCCACGATCACCGCGATGACAAGCGGAACGAGCGGCTTGGCCACGTCCTTCGGCGCCTGCTCGATTGCATACAAGAGATAGTAGAACGAGCCGACACCGCGTATGCCGAACCAGCTCATCAGCCGCCGTTGCGCGCCATGTGCGCCCGATCCGATGAGCGATGCCTCCACCGACAGCGGCCGCGCCACGAAGAACAGGCAGCCGATGAGCAAGGCCGCTTGCCACGTGAACAGCTCGCGCCAGATAGTGGCGAGCACGGCGCCGACCATCAGCATGATCGCGACTTCGGCGATACGTTCCAGTTCGATCGTGAAGCCATGCACGCGCTCGGCCATGAAGGCGTGCGCGCGGGCCGGGTCGGATGCAGTGGCGCCGACATCGTCGGCGTCGATCGTGCCGACCGCTTCGCGCGCGGACTTGTCGCCGCTCGCTTTCTGTTCTACGCGTCGCATGGCGAGTCCCGCCGCGAACACGGCGAGAAACGCATACGTGTGCAGCAATTCGGCCACGCCATACGACAAGGCGATCAGTCCTAGCGCATAAAAACCTTCCGGACCGAGCGCCTGTCCGTGGCGCGTGCGCAGATAAGCCACGAGCCGCACAGCCAGTTCCCCGAGGAACCAGCCGCTGCCGAGCGCGCCGGCAATGCCCCACAAAGCCTGCAACGCGAAGCTCCAGTGCAGCACCGCCGCAGGCGACGCTTCGAAACGGCATACCGCGATGCCGAGCAGCGCGAAGGGCAACGCGATGCCATCGTTCAGTCCGCCTTCGCCCGTCAGCGAAAAGCGCAACAAGTCGATGTCGCCAGGCTTTTCGACCTGGACATCATGAGCGAGGACAGGGTCCGTCGGCGCGAGCATCGCGGCTAGCAGCAGCGAAGGCCCCCAGCTGAAGCCGAGCACATACACGCAAAAGACGGTGAGCAGGGCGACGGTCAAGACCATCGCGACCACGCCGAGCCGTAGCGGCAGTATCCAGATGCGGTCCGTGGGCGGCACGCGCAGACGCAAGCCGATGGCAAAGAGCGACGCGAGCATCGCGACTTCGGTGATGCGTCGCAAAACCGTGGCGTCGGTCGCGAGATCGAAATGCAGCATGTTCGCCGCGCCCGGCCCCAGCACGAAGCCAATGGCGAGGTAGCACATCGCGGTGCTGATCGGCAAATGCCGGAATGTCGAACTGGCGAGCCCCATGAAAATGAGCACGCCGCCGACGATGAGAAACCACATCGTCTCGGTCATGGAAGCCCTGTTCGATTGTTTCGAGGATGGCGGGGAGCCGTCTGGATCCTCGTTTGCATTCTGCATGCAGGATCAATGCAAGCGGCTGAGAAGACAACAGCAAGCACGTCACATGCCCATGCTTGCAGCAAACCTGCTTGGGCCCGACGATCCGCGTAATATTGGCTGGCTAATTTGCTTTTTGCATGCTGTATCCATTTGGTTCGGCGACACCGGTCCAGCGTGCGCATTCAGGAGATCAAGGCATGTCACAGCACTTCGATGCGGTCGTCATCGGTACCGGTCAGGGCGGCTCGCCGCTTGCCGTGCGGCTGGCACAGAGCGGAAAACGAACCGCCGTGATCGAGCGGCATCTTTTTGGCGGCACGTGCGTGAATGTCGGCTGCACGCCGACCAAGACCTATGTGGCGAGCGCGCGCGCCGCGCATGTGGCGCGCACGGCGGCAAAGTACGGCGTGATCGTCGGCGGCGACGTGAAAGTGGACATGGCGCGCGTCAAGGCGCGCAAGGACGAGGTCATCGCCGGATCGCGCAATGGCATCGAGGCGTGGCTGCGCGGCACGCACGACATCACCGTATTCGAGGGACACGGGCGCTTCACCGGTCCGCATGCGCTGCAAATCGAAGCCGCCGATGGCTCGAAGCAGGACATCGACGCGGACATGATCTTCATCAACACGGGCACGCGAGCGTCGGTGCCGAAGGTCGACGGGCTCGACGGCGTGCCGTATCTCACGAATTCATCGATTCTCGAACTCACCGAAGTGCCCGAGCATCTCGTCATCGTGGGCGGCAGTTATATCGCGCTCGAATTCGGGCAGATGTTCCGACGCTTCGGCAGCCGCGTCACGCTTCTGGTACGGGGCGAGCGCATCCTCGCGCGCGAAGACGAGGACGTCGCGCTTGCGATGCAAGACGTGCTCCAGCGCGAAGGCATCGAGTTTCGCTTCGGCACGGAACCGCGTCGCGTGGAAACGCAAAACGGCGGCGTGCGAATCGTCACCGAGGGCGAAACGATCGATGCCTCGCATCTGCTGTTCGCCACCGGCCGCACGCCGAATACGGACGATCTCGGTCTGGAACACGCTGGCATCGTGCCGGACAAGCACGGCATCATCGAAGTGGATGGGCAATTGCGTACGCGCGTCGAGGGCGTATGGGCGCTGGGCGACGTGAACGGACGCGGCGCGTTCACGCACACGTCGTGGAACGATTACGAGATTATCGCGGCCAACTTGCTGGATGGCGAAACGCGCAGCGTCGATACGCGCATCATGGCTTACGCCGTGTTCGTCGATCCGCCGTTCGCGCGTGTCGGCATGAGCGAGGCGGAGGTCAGGAAGGACGGGCGTGAGGCGCTCATCGCCACGATGCCGATGTCGCGCGTGGGCCGCGCGAAGGAACGCGGTGAAACGGATGGCTTCATGAAGGCGCTCGTCGATGCCCGCACCGAGCGGATTCTAGGCGCGCAGATCTACGGCATCGAAGGCGACGAGGTCATTCATACGTTCATCGACATCATGAATGCCGACGCTTCCTACAAGACGCTGCAGCGCGCCATGCACATTCATCCGACGGTGAGCGAACTGGTGCCGACGCTTCTCGGCATGCTCAAGCCATTGAAGTGATTATCAAACCTTGACGGATGGTTCGGCGGTGCCGGCCTCGGCTTTCTCCGCTCCGCGCGTCTCCGGCATCGCGAGCCAGACGAGCAAGACGGCGAGCGCGCCCGCAGCGGCGAGGCCGAAAAAGCTCATCGACGTGCCGAAGCGATCGGCGGCAAAGCCTGCGGCCGCGGTCGACAAGGTTGCTCCGACGCCCGCTGCCAGCCCAAAGAAGCCGATGGTCAGGTTGTAATGCCCGCGCCCGCCGGCGACATCGGCGGCGATGAGCGGCAGCATCACGCCGAAGACGGCCGCGCTGATGCCATCGAGCATCTGCACCGGCACGAGCAGATAAGGGCTGCTGACGCCGGCGAAGAGAATCGCGCGCAGGGGCAAGGCGCAAAATCCGATGATCAGAACCGGCCGGCGTCCCCAATGCTGCGCCTTGCGCCCGACCCACGGCGAGAGCGCCGCCACAATGAACTGCGGCACGATGATGCACGCCGCGATCACCAGTTGAACGTTGTCGCCCATGTGCGCGGTGACTTCGCCGGCGGCGAGATTCAGCATCGCCGCGTTCGAGAGATGGAACAGCACCACGCAAGCCGCGAAAATCAGCAGGCGCCGGTCTTTCAGAAGCTCGCGCAAGGACTCGCGCTCTTCGCCTTCCGGCGTCAGGTTCGGCTTGCCCGCAGGCATGCGCGGCACGACGGGCGGCGCATCGTAATGAATCATGCGCAAGGCGAAGATTGCCGGCAACGCGAGCGCCGCCGTGAGAAAGAACACCGAGCGCAAGGACAGATATTCTCCGAACGCGCCCATCAACGCGGCGGTCAGCGCGGAGCCTATGGACGCCCAGCGCGCGTTGCGGCCGAGCCGGTCGCCGAGATCGGCACGCGAGACGAGTGCGAGCGAAATCGCGGCCATCGCCGGGACCAGCATGCAGCTCGCGAAGCCGTGCAGCACTTCGGCGGCGAACACCGGAATGAAGGTCGGACTCGCCGCGAGCAACAACGCACTCGCGATGATCGCGACGATGGCCGAAAGCGCGGCGAACTTCTTGTTGCGCATGGCATCGACGAGCGCGCCCGCGGGCAGCTGGCTCGCCATCGCGCTGATGGTGCCGACCGACAGCATGAGGCCGATCTCACCCTGCGTCCATTTGTTGGCAGCGAGATAAGAGGCGATGAAAGGGCCGAAGCCCGTCTGCACGTTGGCGACGAAGAAGTTCAGCCAGTCGAGCGCGCGCAGACTTCGTGCAATTACCATGTTGTGATTCGGTTATCGATCTCGTGAATCTTCATGTGCGTCTTTTGCGTCATGTGCGTCGTCTGCGTCATTTGTTCGGGCGCGCGCCGGACGATGCCGACGACTGCGCCGCCACGGACCCGGATGCGGTCGTGCCGGTAGACGAGTTCGAGGCCGGCGCGCCCGCCGATGCCGCGGCCGCCGGCGAAGAAACAGGCGCGGCGGGCGCGGCTACGACCGGCGAAACGATCTTGATCGGTTGCTCGGGCGAGTAGGTCGGCGAGGCCTTCAGTTGCGCTTCGGTGAAGTCCATCTGCAAGCTCGCTTGCTTGTTGCGCGTCACGACGTGCAGATCGCCCCAGTTCGCGGCCACATGGCGCTTGTCTTCCGCGAGCGAATTGCTCAGGTCGAGCACGAGCGCTTCTGGCTCGCCTTGCGAATCGACGAGCACGTCGACCACCCGTCCAATACGCGCGCCGGTCTTCTGGGTCACGGTCGAATCGACGAGTTGCAGGTAGCTCGGCGGCGCTTCCGCGACCGGTTGCGGCTTCGGCGCGGGGTCGGCGGGCTTGCCCTTGACGGCGGGCGCGGGCGGCACGAAGGTGATCGGCGCGGTCTTCGAGTTGGGCGCGAAGCGGAACGCGGTCCACGGGAAGTTGACTTTTCGGTCGCCTACGCCGAGGAAGCCGGCGAGGTTCACCATCATGAGCTTCGGCTTGGCGGCGGTATCGATATACAAGTCCACCGCGCGGCCCACGACCTTGCCATCGGCGCGCTGCACTTCGGCATCGAGCAGGCCGTGCAGCTGATCGTGCTGCAGGATACGCGTGGAGATGATCGGCGGGGGCGGCGGCGGCGGCTCGGGCGCTTCTTGCGGCTGCACGATCACTGGCTCCGGCGGTTTCGGTTTGACGATACGGCGTTTGGGCTTCGGCGCGGGCGCGGGCTTCGGCGTCGATGCGGGCTCGGGCACGGCGGCGACAGGCGCGGGTTCCTCGGGCTCGGTGCTCTCGGTTTCGTCCGGCGTCGGAATATACGAATGTTCGACGATGGGCGCGGGCGTCTGCACCGGCAAGAGTCCGCAGGCGGACAGGGCGAAGGCCGCGAAGATCACCGCGAGCGTTGCAAGCGGGAATCGCTCATGCCGCGCAGGGTGCCGCATCAGCGATGCGACAGCGCGCCAGGCGAGGCGCATAGCGAGCATCCCCGCTACGAGGCCGAGCGCGGCGAGGCCGGTCGTCGACGCATCGCTTCGATGCGAGAGTCCGCCTGTCATCACAAAAGCTCCATGGTTCCGTGTCACCTGTCGATCGGAGCGGGCACTGCGCGCCTCGCTCCGGTGCCATGCAAGAGGGCGGGTTCGTTACCGTGCATTCAGCGCGGGCCGTGCCAAGGGCGTGTCATGCGCGCCGTCACACATCGGACGGGCGTGTGTGCGTGCTCGCCGCCTGTGCAAGACGCGCGGCAGTGTCCGGCGCGCCCATTTTTTCGGCGGCGTCGCGTGCGGAGAAACCGCCCTTGTCGCGCGCATCCGGATTGGCTCCACGCGCGATCAGATATTCGACGATCTCCACGCGATTGAACATGGCCGCGATCATCAACGCCGTGCGTCCGTCAGGCGATGCGCCTTCGACATCGGCGCCATGTTCGAGCAGCGTCTCGATTACTGGCTTGTAGCCCTTGAAGGCCGCGCCCGCGATTGGCGACTGGCCGTTATCGTTGCGCAGGTTCGGTTCGGCCTTGTGTTGCAGCAGCACGCGCACGGCATCGGCGTGGCCGTGATAGCTCGCGAGCATGACGAGGCTGTCGCCCTTGTCGTTGCGCAGGTTCGGCGGCAGGCCCTTGGCAAGCAGCGCGTCGAGCATGGCGGCGTCGCCTTTGCGCGCGACTTCGAAGACTTCGGTCGCGAAGGCGATCATTTCGTCGTCCGGGCCGTCGGCGGGGCCATTTGCCGGCGAAGCGTGCTGCGGGGCGTTGCCCGAAGGCGTATCCCTGGTTGGGTCGTGCGGCATGGTCAGCTCCATGGTTTCGCGTTATCTGGATCGCGCTGCGGGCAACCGGCTGCTCATCGGGTAAGCTTGAGCGCCGCGCGGAAATCTTCCGGGAGCATACACGGGGTTGCGTGCGCGCTTCATAACTCCGGCGCGCGGCGGCCTTGGCAACGCTCGTGCGACGGGGCGGGCAGCAGGAATCGCGCCAACTCTTTAAGCGTGTGCCACCGAAGCCCTGACGCTCAACGAATCCAAACTCAACCGCTCTTCGATGACGACCACTTCCCCCGATGACGATGCCCGCGTGCGCCGCCGCGCTCCCGCCGCCGAACGCAATCGCGATGCGATTCTATCGGTCTTGACGCGCGTGCTGCCGTCCGCTGGCGTCGTGCTAGAGATCGCGAGCGGCACCGGTCAGCATGCCGTGCATTGCGCGGCGGCTTTACCCGGCATCGTGTGGCAGCCAAGCGATGCGGATGCCGCCGCGCGCGCATCCATCGACGCGTGGCGCGAGCATGCGGGCCTCGCGAATCTGAACGCGGCGCTTGCGCTCGATGTGCGTGAGGACGACTGGCGCATCGGCGAGGACGCGGGAATCGCGGCGGTCGTGTGCATCAACATGATCCACATTGCGCCGTGGGAGGCCGCCGAGGCACTGTTTCGCGGCGCGTCGCGGCATCTTCCGGCGGGGGGCGTACTTTACCTGTATGGGCCGTATCGGCGCAATGGCGCGCATACCGCTCCGAGCAACGAAGCGTTCGACACGGAGTTGCGCGCACGCGATCCGCGCTGGGGCGTGCGCAATCTGGAGGCGGTGGAGGCGTTGGGTAGATCGGTGGGCTTTGCGCTCGAGGAAGTCGTGCCGATGCCGGCGAACAACTTCAGTCTGGTGTTTCGGCGCGGTTAGATCAGGTCGATCGGTTTGCGAGGCCCGACCGCGCCGCGAACCATCCGCGCCAGGGAACTGTCGCCATCAACGAGGCGAGGACGATCAGGCCGCCGCCGATCCATCCCGTCGCCGATACATGCTCGCCCAGCCAGACGCTTGCGAAGAGCGCGCCGAACGCGGGTTCGCTGCCCATCAAAAGCGATACACGCGTCGGACTGCTACGGCCGATCGCATAGTTTTGCGCGAAGAACGCGAAGAGCGTGCACGCGATCACGAGATACATCACCGAGCCCCAGAACGCGCCGTGTCCCGCGAACGACGGCAAGGGCTGCCATTGCGACGGCACGAAGAAGAACGCCAGCAGCGCGCTGCCGCTCGCGACGACGCCCGCCTGCACGGCCGTCACGGTGAGCGCCGGAAGTGGCGAGGCGCGCATCACGCGCTTGGTCACGCATACCGAGAGCGCGCGCAGCACGGCGGCGACCAAAATCAGTGCATCGCCGGGATTGAAGCTGAACGCGCCATCGCCGGCGAGCAACCACGCACCGCCAAGCGACACCGCGACCGCGAGCCACTCGGTCGCGCCGGGTTTGCGACGCAGCATCGCCCATTCGACGAGCGGCGTCATCACCACGCACAGACTGATGAGAAACGCGGCGTTCGCGGCGCGCGTGAGCATCACGCCAAAGGTCTCCGCGAGGAAGATGGCGAGCAGCAAGAGGCCGCAAGTCAGCACACCCATGAGCGTTTTCAGGTCGACACGGCGCAAGTGGCGCAGGTTCACGCTCAACAGCACGAAGGTAATGCCGAACCGCAACGCGATGAGCGCCAGCACCGGATAAAACCCGAGCGCGTTTTTGACGACGCCATAGCTGCTTCCCCAAACCATCGCCACCACGAAAAGCAGCAAATCGGAGACAGGAAGCAGGCGGCGAACAGGCGATGCGAGGGTCATGCGACGTCTCCGGTAAGTGCTGACTGGCAGTGCCCAGCAGCAAGCCGTCATTGTCGAATGATGCGTTCATCGCGATAATCGGGTCTGGACGCACAGATTAATTGTCGCGGATGCACAAATGAACCCTTCGGATCTTTTCGACTTGCTGCCGGACATGGCGGTATTCGCACGCGTGGTCGATGCCGGCAACTTCTCGATCGCGGCGCGGCAATTGGGCAGCACGCCATCGACGGTGAGCCGGCAAATCAAGCGGCTCGAAGACGCGCTCGCCACGCGCCTGCTTGAACGTTCGACGCGCAAGGTGCGCGTGACGGAATCGGGATATCAGGTGTATCGGCATTGCCGCGACATGGCGACGGCCGCGTCCGGCGCGGTGGATGCCGCCGGGCAACTATCCGGAAAGCCACAGGGCAAGGTCTCGCTATCGGCGCCCACGGCATATGCGAAGTCGGTGATTCATCCGCTCGTGCCAGGCTTTCTCGCGGCTTATCCCGAAGTGGATTTGCAGCTCGTGTTCAGCGATCACGACATCGATCCGCTCGCGAGCGACGTCGATCTTGTCATCCGCGCCACCGACGATCCGCCGCAAGGTCTCGCGGCACGGCGCATCGGCCGCGTGCGATGGCTGCTGTGCGCGGCGCCTCGTTACCTTCAGACGCGCGGCGAGCCCGCGCATCCGCGTGATCTTGGGCGTCACGATTGCATTCCGCTCGGCGAGACCGTGGACGATCATCGCTGGCGGTTTGCGCGCGGCGGTGAGACGGCGACGGTCGCGGTGCACGGCCGGTACATCGCCAATCACGCGGGCGCGCGGCTCGACGCGGCTGAGAACGGCATGGGCATTGCGACTCTGCCGGAGTTCGCGGCGCGCGAAGCGCTTGCGAGCGGCCGCGTGCAAGCCGTGCTGGTGGATTGGGAGGTGCAGGCGCGCGCGTATCGGGGACCGGTGTGGCTGCTTTATCCGCCCAATCGCTTTTTGCCGCCGAAGGCGCGCGCGCTGATCGATTATCTGCACGCCCATCTCGGCGAGTCAGACTGACCGAACCGGCTTGACATGGCCCACATTGACGAAACGCAGGCTGCACGCGCACCGAATCGGGCCGCGCCGTGTAGACTGCCAAAGGTCGTTCATCGCGCCGCGCATCATGCGTGGCGCTCAATCCGATCTCCTTTTCCGGAGGCGTCGTACATGCACGCAGCGTTGCCGCAGGGCCAACAGGAAGCCGGTTCGGTCGATACAACAACAAGAGCGCCGCGCGATCTGCGCCGCGTCGATATTCATCCGGATCACTGGTATCCGCTTGCATGGTCGCGCGAGGTCAAACGCGGCAAGACGCACGCCGTGAAGTTCGCGGGCGATCCCATCGTGCTCGTGCGCAGTGAGTCGGACAAAGTGTTCGCGCTGGAGGACCGCTGCGCGCATCGGCAAGTGCCGTTGTCGGCGGGTGTCGTGGATGGCGAATCCATCCGCTGTTGCTATCACGGCTGGACTTACGACTGCACCGGCCGTTGCACCGACATTCCGTATCTCGGCCGCGAACGCTTGCCCAACGGCGTGCGTTCCTATCCGTGCCGCGAGGAAGCGGGGCTCATCTTCGTCTTCACCGGCGACCCGGCCAAGGCCGACGACGCCAAGTTTCCCAACCTCGTCTCGGCGAGCGACAAAGCCTACAAGACACGCCGTTTCGGCAAGCCCGTGAAGTGCCATTACAGCTTCATGCATGAAAACCTGATGGATATGAACCATCAGTTTCTGCATCGGCGGCAAATGGGCAGCATGCGCGCGCGCTCGGTCGGACGACGTCGCGGCGACGACTGGATCGAAGTCGATTACACCTTCGCGCGCGAGGCGGGCAAGCAGCCTATCGGCGAGGCGCTCGTGTTCGGCCAGAAACGCGGCACCAAGGCCGACGATTCGCACAAGGACGTGATGACGATTCGCACCGAGTATCCGTACCAGACGCTCAAGATCCACACGAAGGACGAGACGATGGTAATGGACCTGTGGATCGCCTATGTCCCGCTCGATGCCGAACAGCGCACCAACCGCACCTTCGGCTTGCTGTCGATCCGCCGCCCGAAACTTCCCGGCGTGCTCGATGCCGCGTGGCCGTTGCTCGTGTGGTTCACCGAGCGCATCTTCAAGGAAGACCGGTGGATCGTCGAGCGCGAGCAGGAAGCGCATGACAGGCAGGGCGCGGATCACAACCACGAAGTGTTTCCGGTCATTCTCGAATTGCGCGCTTTGCTGACCGAGCATGGCGTGGCGCACCGCGCCGGTTATGGCGATGCCAAGCGCATCCATTTCATGCAGCCGGTGATGGACTTGCCGACGTCGTGATGCCACCGATTGCGGCGGCATCGCCACGGCGCTATACAAGAAGAAGGCCATTCGTCTGGAGGACCATCACATGAACGGCGACCCGACTGATCCGCGCAATCTGAACGATCCGCGCGCAACCGACCCGGCGGTTGGCGAAGCGCATCCTGGCGTCGAGCTATTCGATGCGGCGCTTTCACACGTCGATGAATCCGTCGCGGCAGGCAGGATGGCGGCCGGCGCGGCAAAGGGCATTCTTTACAGCATCATCGAGACGCTCGGCACGCTCGTCGGCGACCCGGATTTGCCTGCGCATGCGCGTTCGGGCTATGAAGGTTTGCTGGAAACAGCGCGCGAACTGCGCTCGAAGATCGACGACTGAGCCATCCGCGCGCAGTCTCATGAACCGCATGGTGACCATCCATGCGGCTTTCCCAACAATCGATTAGTGATTTACATATTTCCTTCGGCACCGTAACGGCTTTCGTCGGGCCGTAAGCCGTGGTCAAACTCAGTCGCGCCGCGTGACTGGCCCTGTGCAAATCCTTTCAGTCGTGTCTTCGGCCCAGGCCGAATCCTCGGGCACGCTTCCCTTCTCCGCGTATCAAATTTTCACATCGAGTCCTATACAGTAAGGCTTTCAGGCGATCGCGCCGGCTTCGTCACAGCTTTGCCCGCTCTCGTCACATCTCGATTTTCGTCTCGCAGTTGTCAGCTACCGGTCAGTTTCATGACCGGATGCCCAATATTTGCGCGCCAGAAAATACTGGTTAACCACACAGTGCAAAAAAAAGACACGAATCTGCCTGATTCTTTCGCATTGCATCCGTAAGCCATACACTTGCCAGCGATGAAATGTTACGAATTTATAAGGCGGTTCAGCGTTAAGCGGCATCCGTTACCGGCTCACTAAAGATCAGAAGATTTGCCATTCGCACACAGGAGAAGAAATGAAGGGTTTCCGCTTGACCAAGGCTGCCATCGTCGCCGCCACCGCCTTTGCCGCAGCAGTCCCGGCGTTCGCTCAAAGCAGCGTGACGCTTTACGGTATCGTCGATGACTCGATCGTCTACCAGAGCAGCCAGGGCGCACTTGGCTCCAACAGCGGCGGACGTTCGAACGTCAAGCTGGCATCGGGCATCTGGGCGGGTAGCCGCTTCGGCCTGAAGGGCGCCGAAGATCTCGGCGGCGGCAATAAGGCAATCTTCCAGTTGGAATCGGGCTTCAACATCAACAATGGCGGACAGCAATACGCCAACGCGATGTTCGGTCGCCAGGCTTGGGTCGGTCTCACGAACCCCACCTACGGTACGTTGACTCTTGGTCGCCAATACACGTCGTATTACACGCTGATGGCGCCGTATAGCCCGACGAACTGGCTGACCGGATACTTCGGCGCGCACCCGGGCGATCTGGACGAACTGGATACGATCTACCGCGCGAACAACTCGATCGTCTACACGTCGCCGAAACTCTTCGGCTTCACGGCAAGCGGCTCGTACTCGTTGGCTGGCACGCCGGATAGCGCCTACCGCGGATCGACGTGGTCGGGCGCCTTGCAGTACGCGCAAGGCCCGATCGGCGCGACGGTCGCGTTCACGCGTATCAACAACTCGACGATTGGCGGCGGCGTGTACGGCGCGGATTCGACGACCAACACGGGCGGCCAGTCGGGCATCTCGGCAGTCACGAACGGTTATCAGGGCGCGCAAGCTCAGAACCGCTTCGCGGTTGGCGGCGGCTACACGTTCAACAGCCAGTGGGATATTTCGGCGACGTACACGAACGTTCAGTACATCCCGGGTATCAACTCGAAGTTCACCGACACGGCGATCTTCAATACGGCTGGCACCGTGCTGCACTGGAAGGCAACGGCGGCATGGGACTTTGCTGCTGGCTACAGCTACACGTGGGCAAGCAAGGCGAACGGTATCGACGATGCAGCGTCCTACCATCAGTTCAACCTGAGCCAGTACTACTCGCTGTCCAAGCGCACGGGTCTGTATGCACTGGAAGCATTCCAGCGCGCCAACGGCCGCACGCTCGGCACGCCGACGTTCACCGCTGCGGGCGCGACGAATCGCCAGATCAACGCCACGGCTTCGATCGGCGACGGCTTCCAGAGCGCTCCGTCGACCTCGCGCAGCCAGTTCGCGGCAGGCGTGGGTATCATTCACCGCTTCTAAGCTTTCGGGCTGCGGAGCGGGTTGTACAAAGCTGCATGCAGAAAACCGGGCGCTTCGGCGTCCGGTTTTTTCGTTTACGTGGTCGATGCCGGGTTCATGTCGGGTTGCCGGGTTGCCATATTGCCGGGTTGCGGGCTTGCTGGCGCAGCCTTTGCTGCGAATGGTATTTCGCATGCAAACGTCGGCATTGAGTCTCGCTCAAGGGCCCGGTAACGGAGATACGGACATGACCACCAAAGACGAATCACTCGATGAACAGTTGTTTCGCCTCTTCGCCGTCGAACAGCGCGTACTGGCACAGAATGTCGACGGCAAGGTTATCGACATCGGTGCGATCGAATCCAAAGACGGCGAGTATTGCGCGAGTCTCGATGTAGGCGAGATTTCAGTGGAGCCCAAGCGCAGCCCGGAACTGGCGCTCAAGGCTTTGGTGGAAGAGCTGTCGTTCGATTATCTCGATGGACTGTTCACCAGCGAAGGCGAGACGGAAGTGAGCGGGCGGTTGCAGGATTATCCGAACGTGGAATTTGCGCTCGATGAACCGCTGCCGCGTGGTTTGACCGATGGAACGCCACCACAGGTGTTCTGATGAGCATTTGCATGCTGCATTCTTAATGCGGCATGCAGCATGCAAAATCACGCGTGCCCTCGCGGCGATTCACCACCTTCGACAGACCGGGCCGCGGCGCTGCCAGCCGAAATTCTGGTCTTACCGCCAGACAGCGTTCCAGAAGCATGCCCCCGGGCCGGCGGTGCGTCGCGCGGGGGAAACATCGCGCCGACGAGGCGATCGACGAAATAGAAGAACTTGTCCGACGCGTACCCCGCAATGAACGCCAACGCGAGCGGCGATACGTCCTTGCCGCCCTCCAATAGCTTGCTGAAGAGTCCAATGGAAATGCCGACGATGATCGCGCTCGTCACATGTGCGCGATTCGCCACTTTCGAATGCTCGGGATGAAACGTGCTGGCAGACGACTCCGCGCTCAACTGCCGCAAGATCGCGGCGCACGCACCGAGCCATGCATACAGCACGGGCAGCAAGAAGCCGGTCACAGCACCCACAATGGAAAGAATGATGTCGTTTGCATACAGCGCCATCGCGCGGATGTCCTGATAGACGGCGATCTTCTGAAACCCTTGCTCGACAGCGTCGAGATCGGTCGGCGGATGCTCGTCCCCGGTCTGCGCGTGCGGTTTGGCCAGTAGCGGCAGTGTGATTTCGAGCACCTTCCGGGCGACGTCCGGATTGCATTGCCAGTCGCTGTCTACATTGCCGCCGGTGTATCGACGCGAATGCGAAGTGCGGTACGCGCTCTGAAAATTAAGCACGCTCTCTTGATCGTCGCAAGGCCGCTTATAAGGGCTGCGGATGACGCCGAGTCCAAGGCCGGTGGTCAACGCACTAATGCGGGACACGTCCGCGAAAAGCTGCCGGTTATTGGTCGCGAAGTTCTGCAGTTCCTCCTTGATCTGCAGTGCGGGCTGCGAGTTCTGCAGCGCGATGAGAGCGGCATCGTCCTTCTTTTTGACAGCCTCGCCGATAGCCACCGCATGCGCCTGCAACTGGTTGTGCAGTGTGAGCGCGGCCGCGTCGTTGCTCTTCACGACGTTGGCGATATCGCTCGAAATCTGATTGCCCACGAAGAGCAAGCACGACAACGACACCACCAGCACAGTGAGCGCAATCGCCGAGCGCGTATAGATGCGGATTGCACGACGCGCGCCTTCGCGTGCTTCGTTGCCGGCAGTCGCGGCGACGACAGGCGTCACCGCATGCGCGATACGGCTCATCGCGGCATAGAAGGCGCTCTCCGTTTCCGCGTTCCACGTGCGATTTTGCTGGGCGGCGCGTGCCCTCGACATGGCTTCGACATCGTGTTCATCGAGCGGTTTGCCGTTTTGTGCGCCATACGAGACCATGTCGCGGCAGTGATCGAGATCGGCGACGATGCTGCTGCCCGGATAATGCGACGCTGCCGCGATACGGCTCATTGCACCATAAAACGCGCTGGCGGTGGCGCGGTTCCACACGCCGCGACCGAAGGCGCAGCGCGCGTTACGCACGGCGTCGACGTCGGCGTTGTCGAGGATCGTACCGGTTGCGGCAGCGCGTGAGATGAGTGCTTCGCATTTGGCGAGATCCTCAGCCGCGCGCGGCCCGGGATCGCCGTGCCCGGCTTCCGTATCGCTCGGCTCGATATCTTCGCGCTCGCCTGCGCGGAGTTGCGGTGTGGACGGTACGCTCATTACGGTCTCCCGTCGATCAAACCGAATAGGCGATAGCCCTGATGCCGGTATCGCCAATTGATCGGATTACTGATCGATCGACTGCTTGCTCATTGACCAACTGGCAGCCTGCGAAGCTGTGCGCAGAGTTGCGGATAGATGTCCAGAAAACCGGGCGTATCGAGCCGCTTGGAAAGGCTTGGATCGATCGTCTCGTTGAGCGCCGTACCTGCAACACGCGGTGCCTTTTCGCAAACATCCCTTAGCACGGCGCTTTTGCTGGTGAACTCGGCGTATGAATCGATTGGCTCGCATGCGTAAGCGGCTAACGGAATATCGATTGGCTTGTCGAACACGAGGCCATGCGATGCCGCCTTTTCACGCAGCCATTCGGCGGGAATCAGTGGTAGCAGATCTTCGGGGGTGCGTGGTGGACTCAGGTAGCCGCCGCCGACATTGGCATGCGCGCCCATGAACCAGCGCTGCTCGAGCGGCAAGTTGCCACGATCCTCGGAACCTTGCGTCCACAACGTCGGCGCATAGAGCGAGCGATATTCGTTGGCCGCGATCGCGTGATACGCGGCCTTCGTCGTGTTGGACAGCGTCGTATCGTGGAACTTGTAGTAGCTCGAAAATCCCGGCACCGGCAATGTGCCGACTGGAATGCCCAGTTCGCCGACCGTATCCCAGACGCCAACGAATGCGATATCCACATCGCGCGAGAACTGCTTGCGATACGCGACGACTGCGTCATCCGTGGCGCTCGCATTCTGATCACGATAGATGCCGTATGCCTGATCGATCGAATCTTGTCCCGTGTCGGTGGCGAGCCCGCATTTGCGGATCAGCCCGGCAAGACTGCGCGCCGAATAGGCGCCGCGACTGAAGCCGAGAATGAAGATCGATGCGCCCGGTTTGTAGCGTTCGCAAAGCCACGCATAACCGGCCTTGATGTTTTCCGATAGCCCGTCGCCGAACGCGCCGCCGAGGAACTTGCCGGCCAGCGCGAACAACCCGTTACCTCGTGTCCCGACGCCTTGAACGTAGAGCGTTTCCTGCTCGTCCGTCTCGGGTGCGAGCTTGTAGAGCAGATATGCGTTGGTGCGATCGTTGGGTTCGTTCCAGGTGCCGTCAAAAAAGATGGCGAGATTCATGATGAAGGGTCTCCTTACCAAGTCTCGATACGCTCTCATACGTTGTCAGCGGTCTGACAAAAGCGCCTTGAGTAAGGGATAGGAAATCGCGGGGCAAGCTGCAAGCATCGGATACGCGAAAACGGCGCGCGGGCATGGAGCGGCTGTATTTTGGCGGATACGAGGGGGACCCATGCATCTTGCGCACGGACGGATCGACATGAATGTGCCATCCTTGATCCACGGCCGATGCGATAGGGCGTGATCGGGCCGTCGACTATTGCGGGGGTGAATCATGAAGAAAACGTTTCTCGCCATGATCGTTTTTGCATGCGCTGCAACACTCGGTGCACCGGCATTCGCACGCGACGATGGTCCGCGCTTCGCGCAGGACCATCTCGATCGGTTGGTCGCGCAGCATGCGGACGCGAATCGGCATATCCGCGGTGGGACGCATGGCGCGGCGGCATCGGGGACGGTGTCATCGCAAAGTTTTGGCAACGACGCTTCCAAGTGATCGCTCGCGGCTTTCGCGACGGCTTGTGTGCCGGCCGGGTGCATTAGGCACCAACGTGTACGGCGCCGGAAGCGAGACGCTTTCGTGCAAGGCGAGAGCGGAGAGGCATTATGCATTGGGTCGACCGCATGCAAAATGCAAATCGTTAGGGCGTGTCTAACAGTAACATGCGACGCTCCGAAGGAAAGCCACGTTCGTGCGACGCGAAGATGGCGCAGGTTCCAGGCATCCGGTCCACCGCATTCAACATGCAATCGGCTGGCAAAGGTATGAAATTTGCGATGACCGCCCGAATGTTCCGCGGCGACATGCCGACGATCCTCCCCGTTAATTTCCCCGAGAGCCATGACACGGAAAGCCCTATCGATAGCTGTACTCTCTGCATCTTTTCTGGCGGCAGGCTGCGCGGGCATCGGCCCGAGCCGTCTAAAAGCCGATCAGGTCGACTATTCACGCGCACTCGGCGATGCCAAGAAGCGCGAAATTCTTGCCGCAATCGTCGGTTTGCGCTTCGCAGATTCGCCTTCATTCCTCACGGTGAGCAGCATCATTGCCGCCTACACGTTCGATACCACCGCTGGCGCCACGCTCAATGCGGGTTCTGGCAGCGTGCCGAACTACGCGGCAGCCACCGGAAGCGTGTCGTATTCGAACCATCCGACTTTCACCTTCACCCCTACCACGGGCGACGCCTACGCGAGCGCATACATCCGCCCGCTCGCACCCGCGCTCGTGATGCCGCTTGCCGAAAGCGGCATTCCGGTCGATCTGCTCTTGCGCATCACGGCGCAATCCATCGGCGGGTTACAGAACGGCACGGCGCTCGGCGGCCCGAATGGATCAGGCGCGCCTGAATTTTTCATGCTGATTCAAGCGCTGCGCCGTCTGCAACTGGCCGGCGAATTGAATATTGAATCACGTAATGGAAAGGATGGCGGCGTGTTCATCACGCTCGGCGCAACGCGCAGCGGCACTAACAAGCAGACCGTCGGCGATCTCACGCTCGTGCGCAAGCTGCTCAAGTTGTCTCCGAAGATGAAGACGTATGAACTCGTCTACGGCCAGGCGGCGGATCATGATCGCATTCCGATGGTCACGCGTTCCGTGCTTGGGATCCTGACCGATATCGGCGCGCAGATCACCGTGCCGGACGAGCAGGTGGGAACGGGAGCAACCAAGCCGACCATCGGGTTGATCGGCGGCGAGACGCGTCCGACCATCATCGTGCAAGTGGGCGAGAAGCCGCCGCAGGATGCGTATGTCAGCGTGCCCTACGACAAAACGAACTATTGGATCGACAGAAGGGACTTCGATTCGAAGTACGCATTTACCGTCGTGCAGAACCTGATGGCGCTAGCCGAAGTGACGGACACATCGAAAGCGCCGGTCGTGACGATCCCTGCCAACTGAGTTGTCCGCGCGCTCGGCGTTTGCTCGTTACTGTTCTTGTAAGAGGCAGATCGAGTGGCGCCGCCGCTATGGATGTCCTCGTGTCGCAATGTCGCAATGTCGCGAAGCGCGAGATGAGATTGCCAGCACGGATAGGCCGGGTGCATTTGCCTTGGCTTTGCATTCTGCATCCAATGACGCGCCAAGCAACACAAGCACACGCCAAGCGCAGACAACCCCAGCGCTTACTGCCCGAAAAACGTGCCGAACGCGCGAGGTTGAGTGCTCGTCGTGCGACCAGCTTGCGACGACCCAGCCGTGACCGAACCATAGTCATTCGACTGCGTTGACGCTTGCGCAATGGATTGCGTGCCCACACGCGCTTCGGCTGCCTGAATGTTCGACGGATAGGTAGGATCGGCTGCGACCGGGTTGTAGCCGGCGTTCTCTAGTTGCGCGAGTTCGGCGCGAACCTGCGCGCGAGTAAGCGGCGCATCCGTTTGCGAGTAAGAAAGGGCGGGGACGGCAAAAGCAGCGGCGATGGCGATCGCAGAGAAGAACGGTTTCATGGATGTCGGCTCCGTGGTGGATAGGTCGTGCTCTTCGAATAGCTTTCGGGACAGCGTTTGCACGGAGTGTAGAGAGGGCTGAGTCGCGGATCATCTATCGATCCGTTGAAGGATCTTTCTAGGGATGGCAACAATCCATGGATGCGCTTGAATTAAAAATACCACTCACTGGCATACAAAATTAGGGTTTCACCTAGCCTATCGGCGTTCAAGACGTTCATCTTAAAATTAATCAACCGTACGGTCGGTTAATCGATATACTCGCTGCATCGCTTCTCAAAATAGAGCGGAGTCTCGCATGTACACGCAATCCCTCGATCTTCCGGGTCAGCCCGCGGTTTCGGACGCTTCAGCCGAGGCGTCGTCGCAACAGCAACATTTCGATGCGGTGATGCAGGCGGATAGCAAGATCGAACCGCAAGACTGGATGCCCGAGGCGTATCGCAAGACGTTGGTGCGGCAGATTTCTCAGCACGCGCACTCGGAGATCATCGGCATGCAGCCCGAGGGCAACTGGATCAGTCGTGCGCCTAGCCTGAAGCGCAAGGCGATCCTGCTCGCCAAGGTGCAGGACGAGGGCGGCCACGGCTTGTATCTCTACAGCGCGGCTGAAACGCTCGGCGTCTCGCGCGACCAACTGACCGACGCGCTGCATGCGGGCAAGGCCAAATATTCGAGCATCTTCAACTATCCGACGCCTACATGGGCCGACGTGGGCGTGATCGGCTGGCTCGTGGATGGCGCCGCGATCATGAATCAGATACCGCTGTGCCGCTGTACTTACGGCCCTTACGCGCGCGCGATGATTCGCATTTGCAAGGAAGAGTCGTTCCACCAACGGCAGGGCTTCGATGCCCTGCTCGCAATGATGAAAGGCACGCAAGCGCAGAAAGACCTCGTGCAGCAAGCCGTGAATCGCTGGTGGTGGCCCGTGCTGATGATGTTTGGACCGAGCGACAAGGATTCCATTCATAGCGGCCAGTCGTTCGCGTGGGGCATCAAGCGAATTTCGAACGACGACCTGCGGCAAAAGTTCGTCGATGCCACCGTCGAGCAAGCGAAGATTCTCGGCGTAACGTTGCCCGATCCCGATCTCAAATGGAACGAAGCGCGCGGTGCGCATGACTACGGCGAGATCGACTGGGACGAATTCTGGCGAGTGGTCAATGGTGACGGTCCGTGCAACAAGGAACGGCTTGCGACTCGCGTAAAGGCGAATGACGATGGCGCGTGGGTGCGCGAAGCGGCGCTCGCTTATGCCGACAAACAAGCGCGCAAAGCGCAGGATCAGCAGAAACAGGCCGCATGAAGGAGACGACGATGAGCAAGGAATGGCCGATCTGGGAAGTGTTCGTGCGTAGCAAGCAGGGTCTAGATCACAAGCATTGCGGCAGCCTGCATGCGCCCGACGCGGGCGCTGCGTTGAGAATGGCGCGCGATGTCTATACGCGGCGTCAGGAAGGCGTGAGCATCTGGGTGGTGCCATCATCGGCTATCACGGCATCGGACCCGGCGGACAAGGGCGAATTATTCGAACCCGCGATCGACAAGATATATCGGCATCCTACGTTCTTCGTGCTGCCCGACGAAATCAATCACATGTAAAGGCGGGACATGACGACGCTCATTCCGACGCGCGAACATCTCGCTTACGTCCTGCGCCTCGCCGACAACGCGTTGATCCTCGGTCAGCGAAACGCCGAATGGTGCAGCCACGGTCCCGCGCTCGAAGAAGACATCGCGCTCGCTAACATGAGTCTCGATCTCATCGGACAGGCGCGCTTGCTTTATTCGCATGCGGCAACGCTCGAAGCCGAGATGACCGGCACGCAGAAAACCGAAGACGATTACGCGTACTTTCGTGGCGAGCGTGAGTTCGCCAACTATACGATTGCCGAGCTGCCGCACCATGGACCGTTCGCGGGCACGGTGCGAACCGAGCGCGATTATGCAGTGACCATCGTGCGCAACTTCCTCTATTCGGCGTTGATGGCTGAACTATGGACGGCCTTGCAGGCATCGGCCGATGCGCAGCTTGCCGCCATTGCCGCAAAGTCGATCAAGGAAGTCCGTTACCACTTGCATCATGCACGCGACTGGCTCGTGCGCTTCGGCGACGGCACGGAGGAATCGCATCGACGCGCACAGGCAGCACTCGACTATTTGATGCCTTACACACGCGAGTTTTTTGTGATCGATGCAATCGAGCGTGCCGTTGCACAAGCAGGCATCGCGCCGCTTGCGAGCGATTCCGAAGCGGCATGGCGCGCACAGCTCGACGACGCTTTAAACGAAGCTACACTCACCGCGCCCGCCGATGTAAAGCATGTCAGCACAGGCAAACTCGGCGAACACTCCGAGCATATGGGTTATCTGCTCGCGGAGATGCAAAGCCTCGCACGTCAGCACCCGGGCGCAAGCTGGTGAACACCATGCACGCCGATACTGTCTTGCAATACGTATGGTCCGTGCTCGAAGCCGTGCCGGACCCGGAGATCCCCGTCGTATCCATACGCGAACTGGGCATCTTGCGCGACGTGCGTCATGGCGCGGACGGCGTGCTCGAGGTCGTGATTACGCCGACTTACTCGGGATGTCCCGCCATGTCGCAGATCGCCGAGGACATCGCGTATGCAATCCATACCGCGAAGCTCGGGGCGCATCGCATTGAGACGGTGCTCGCGCCGGCATGGACCACCGACTGGATCACCGATGAAGCGCGCGACAAGCTACGACGTTATGGCATCGCGCCGCCGACGGGGCAACGTGGAACTGCTGCACCGAATCAGGAGCAACCGCTGCGTTTCGTGCCATATAAGCCTATGAAGCAGGAGACGGTCGCGTGTCCTCGTTGCGGTTCGACGCATACGGAAAAGCTCGCGCAATTCGGCTCGACGGCGTGCAAGGCGCTGTACCGATGCGTCGATTGCCGCGAGCCGTTCGATTACTTCAAGCCGTACTGATCCGTTTCTTTTTTATCGATTCAACGCTCATGGCCACTCCGCAATTCCATCCGCTGCGCATTCGCGAGGTTCGTCCTGAAACGGCCGACGCGGTCACCGTCTCGTTCGATGTACCGCCACTGCTGCGCGACGCGTTCCGCTTCACGCAAGGGCAGTTCGTGACCTTGAAGACGCATATCGACGGCGAAGAGACGCGCCGGTCCTATTCCATCTGCGTAGGTGTCACGGATTACGATCGCGATGGAGAATTGCGTATCGGCATCAAGCGCGTGCGCGGCGGGCGCTTTTCGAACTTCGCATTCGACACGCTGAAGCCCGGCCACGAGATCGAAGTCATGACGCCCGATGGCCGTTTCTTTACGCATCTGAATGCGGACCACGCCAAGCATTACGTGGCGTTTTCAGGTGGCTCGGGCATCACGCCAGTGCTCGCCATCGTCAAGACCACGCTCGATACGGAACCCACGAGCCGCTTCACGCTTGTGTACGGCAATCGCAGTGTGGATGCGATCATGTTTGCCGAAGAGCTCGAAGATCTCAAGAACCGTTATATGAGCCGCTTTTCGCTCTATCACGTGCTCTCGGACGACTTGCAGGATGTCGAGCTCTTCAACGGCGTGCTGGACGAAGCAAAGTGCCGCGCGTTCCTGCAAACGCTGCTGCCTCCGCAAGAAATCGATGAAGCCTTCATTTGCGGTCCTGGGCCGATGATGGATGCGGCTGAAGCCGCGCTCAAGAGTTCGGGCATCGCACAGAAACGGATCCATGTGGAGCGTTTCGGTACAGCCTTGCCGCAAGCGGGCGTTCCGGCCGTCGAAATTACCGACAACACGCCTGCGGCCGACCTTGAACTCGTCATCGACGGAAAACGGCGCAAACTGCGTTTGCCCTATGAAGGCGTGAGTGTGCTCGACATCGGACTCAAAGCGGGTTTGGCGCTGCCCTATGCGTGCAAAGGCGGCGTGTGCTGCACGTGCCGCGCAAAGGTGCTTGAGGGAGAGGTAAAGATGGACCGGAATTTCACGCTCGAACAACACGAGATCGATGACGGTTTCGTGCTGACGTGCCAGTGTCATCCGGTTAGCGAACGCATAGTCGTGAGCTTCGACGAACGCTAGACACTTCTTAGCGTGGCTTAAGAAAAACAATTCAGGAAATATCGGAAGAATTCTTTACGCATAAACCCTCGCAAGCGTTTGCACAAATTGTTTCGTAAGCTTTGTTTGTGTCATCGTACGGATGCTTTCAGCGCTTAGTTGGCGCTTAGCGAAAAGTATTCGAAATAGCGAACATCAAACGGGGCAAGCGAAACTTCGATGTGGATCGTCAGACTCGCGCTTAAGCGCCCGTACACGTTCATTGTCCTGTCGCTGCTGCTGCTTATCATCGGCCCGCTCGTGATCATGCGCACGCCGACCGATATCTTTCCGAACATCGACATTCCGGTCGTTAGCGTAATCTGGTCGTACACGGGCTTGCCTCCCGATCAAATGGAGCGCCGCATCACGCTCAATTACGAGCGTGGGCTTTCGGTGGCGGTCAACGATATCGAACATATCGAATCGGAATCGCTCCCAGGCATTGCGGTCATCCGCATATTTTTTCAGCCGAACGCAAACGTGGATGAAGCGATCGCGGAAATTACCGCGCTTTCGCAGACGCAGCTTCGTCAGTTGCCACAGGGCATCACGCCGCCGAACATCTTGCGCTTCAATGCGTCGACCGTGCCGATCTTGCGGCTTGCGTTGTCATCGTCGGAACTCACCGAGCAGCAGCTCTACGACTTCGGCAATAGCTTTCTCAAGACGCAGCTTGCGACAGTGCAGGGTGCATCCGTGCCGTTGCCCTATGGCGGCAAGCAGCGGCAGATCATGGTCGATATCGACTCGCGCCGGCTGCAGGCAAAGAATCTCGCGCCCACCGATGTCGTGAATGCCATCAGCGCGCAAAACCTGATCTTGCCGACGGGCACGACCAAGATCGGACCGACCGAATATCAAGTGGGACTCAATGCGAGCCCGGATACGATCGAAGGTCTCAACGACATTCCAATCCGAACAGGGCCTGGCGGCACCATCTATATTCGCGACGTGGCGCACGTGCGCGATGGCTTTCAGCCGCAAACGAATATCGTGCGACTCGATGGCACGCGTGCGGCGCTTCTGACGATCAACAAGAGCGGCAATGCATCGACGCTCGATATCGTGTCGCGCGTGAAGAACCTGTTGCCGACGCTGCGTGGCATGGTGCCCGAATCTTTGAAGATAGAGCCGGTCGCCGACCAATCGCTGTTCGTGCGCGCATCGGTAGAGGGTGTGTTGCGCGAGGCCGTGATCGCGGCGGGCCTGACCGCGCTCATGGTGCTGCTTTTTTTAGGTAGCTGGCGCGCGACGCTTATCATCGCCATCTCCATTCCGTTGTCGATGCTCACGTCGATCGTCGCACTCTCGGCGATCGGGCAGACCATCAACATCATGACGCTCGGCGGACTGGCGCTCGCAGTCGGTATTCTCGTGGACGATGCTACCGTCGCTATCGAAAACATCAGCCAGAATCTCGAAGAAGGCAAGGAACTGGAGCAAGCGATTCTCGATGGCGCGCAACAAATTGCCGTGCCAACGCTCGTTTCCACGCTTTCCATCTGCATCGTTTTCATTCCGATGTTCCTGCTTACCGGCGTTGCGCACTACCTCTTCGTGCCGCTGGCCGAAGCAGTCGTCTTCGCCATGATTGCGTCGTACTTCTTCTCGCGCACGCTCGTTCCGACGCTTGCGAAGTATCTGTTGCGCAACCACGAACACATGGGTGGCGATGTCGAATCGATGAAGGGTTCGCGCAATCCCTTCGTGCGTATTCATCTCGGTTTCGAGAGACGCTTCGAAGCGGTGCGCGGACGCTACCGCGCGTTTCTCGAAGCTCGGCTCGCGCATCCCGCGCGCTTCGCGTCGTTGTTCCTCATCTGCTGTCTGCTCTCGCTCGCCCTCGCACCGTTTCTTGGCCGTGACTTCTTTCCTTCCGTCGATTCGGGCGTGATCGCACTGCACTTGCGCACGAAAACCGGCACACGTATCGAGGAAACAGCGGCATTGACCGATCGTGTCGACAAGCGCATTCGCCAACTCATTCCGTCGCGCGAGGTGCATTCGATCATCGACAACATGGGCTTGCCGGTATCGGGCATCAATCTTTCGTATAGCAACACCGGCACCATCAGTTCCGCCGATGCCGACGTGCTCATCACGCTCAACGAAGATCACGCGCCCACCGACGACTATATCCGCCAACTCCGCAAGCGCCTGCCGCAGGAGTTCCCCGGCGTGGCGTTCTCCTTCCTGCCCGCGGATATCGTGAGCCAGATTCTCAACTTCGGTGTGCCGGCGCCGCTCGATATTGCCATCACGGGCCGCGATGTGCGTGGCAATCGCGCCTTCGCCAATCACTTGCTCGAGAAGATTCGTCGCGTGCCGGGTCTCGTCGATGCGCGCATTCAGCAGCCTTCCGATCTTCCATTCGTCAACGTCGAAGTAGATCGCACGAAGGCGCTTCAGGCAGGCTTTACGCAACGCGATGTCGCAAGCAATCTGCTCATCACGCTGTCGGGAAGTCAGCAGACGACGCCTACGTTCTGGCTCAATCCCGCGAATGGCGTGAGCTACAACGTCATTACGTCCGCGCCGCAATACGATATGAACTCGTTGCAATCAGTCGCGAATATTCCAGTGACATCGGCTAGCGGCAAGACGAATATTCTTGGCGCGCTTGCTTCATTGTCTCGCGGGTCGCGCGATGCCGTTGTCTATCACTACAACGCGCAGACCACCATCAATCTTTATGCAAGCACCGAGCGGCGCGATCTGGGCGCGGTGTCGGATGACGTTCAACGCATCATCGACGAAGCGCGCGGCCAATTGCCCAAAGGCTCGTCAATCGACATGCGTGGACAAGTCGAAACGATGAACGGGTCTTTCTCGGGCCTTGCGTTTGGATTGATTCTCGCCGTCGTGCTGGTGTATCTGCTTATCGTGGTGAATTTTCAGTCGTGGCTCGATCCGTTCATCATCATCACCGCGCTGCCGGGTGCGTTAGCGGGCATTGTCTGGATGCTCTTCCTCACGCATACGACGCTGTCCATTCCCGCATTGACCGGCGCGATCATGTGTATCGGCATCGCGACGGCCAACAGCATTCTCGTCGTGAGCTTTGCGCGTTCTGCATTGCAGGAACACGGCGATGCCATGCGCTCGGCGCTCGAAGCCGGCTACTCGCGTTTCAGGCCCGTGCTGATGACCGCACTCGCGATGATGATCGGCATGGTGCCCATGGCCATCGGTCTCGGCGAGGGCGGCGAACAGAATGCGCCGCTCGGCCGCGCGGTGATCGGCGGCCTGATGGTCGGCACCATCGCCACGCTCTTCTTCGTGCCCGTGGTGTTCTCGATGATCTATAAGCGTATCGAAGCGAAGCGCGGCGGCGCAAAGCACCTGGATGGCGAGCCGCAAGGCCAGTCGTGATGCCGATATATACGGAGTTCGAATGAACGAGCAGTCAAACGAACGATCGACACGCAAGCGCGGGCGCATGTGGCTCGTGATCGCGCTCGTGGTCGTCGTGTTGCTGGTGGCGCAGGGTATCTGGTCACGCCATTCCGCGCACGCGGAACTGGAACGCGATGCCGGCGAGCACAGCGTCCAGACCGTCGAAATCATCAAGCCGACGCGCATGAAGCCGACACAGGACCTCGTGCTCGCAGGCGATATCCGTGCCTTCTCCGATGCCCCGATTTTTGCGCGCACCAATGGCTATCTGAAACGCTGGACCGCGGATATCGGCACCAAGGTGCGCAAAGGACAGCTGCTTGCGGAGATCGATGCACCCGAGATCAATGATCAGCTGCGCCAAGCTCGCGCCGATGCGCAGACGGCGCGCGCCAATTATCTGTTGGCGAAGACCACCGCCGATCGTTGGGTGCAGATGGCGAAGAACAACTCGGTCTCGCGGCAGGAGACAGATGAAAAGACCGGCGACATGCTCGCCAAGGAAGCTGCGTTCAACGCCTCGCAGGCGAACGTGTCGCGACTGGAGCAGATGGTTTCGTTCCAGAAGATCTATGCACCGTTCGATGGCGTCGTGACGGCCCGCAACACCGATGTCGGCCAGTTGATCGATGCGGGCAGCGCGGGGATCGGCCGCGAGCTCTTCCATATACAAGATGCCACTACGCTGCGCGTGTTCGTCGATGTGCCGCAAGCCTATGCGCGGCTCGTGACCCCCGGCTTGCCAGCGGAACTGATCCTCAACGAAGAGCGCAATCGCAAGTTCGAGGGCGTCACGGTGCGAACGGCGGGAGCGGTCGATCCGGTTGCACGCACCATGCGTGTCGAAGTCGGCGTGAAGAATCCGAGCGGGGAATTGCTGGCAGGCGCCTATGCGCAAGTGCGCTTTCATCTCACCAACGCTAGCGCGTCGTACACGCTACCCGGCAATGCGCTGCTGTTTCGTCCGGATGGCGTGCATGCGGCGAGCGTCGATGCGAACAATCGCGTGAAGCTGCTGCCGATCACGCTTGGAACCGATTACGGCACGCGCGTTTCGATCGCAGCCGGATTGTCGGGCGATGAGCGTGTGATCGTGAATCCCCCGGATTCGATCATCGATGGAGCGGCGGTGCGCATCGGACGCGCGAACGCCACGCCTGGTGCGAGTCAACCGAAGCAGGGCGGCGAAGCATCATGAGCATGCTGCATGCAAAATGCCGAATGCCAAGTTTGGCGGCGGTGCTGGCGCTAATGTTAAGCGGATGCGCGGTCGGGCCGGATTACAGCAAGCCCGACGTGGCGATGCCGGTTGCATACAAAACGGCAGAACCCGCCGATGCGCCCGTTCATGCGGACACACTGCCGCAAAACTGGAAAGCCGCGCAGCCCGCCGATGCCACGCAACGCGCTCCCTGGTGGGAAATCTACGGCGACCCGCAATTGAACGCTCTGGAGGAACGCGTCGCGAGCGCGAACCAAACGGTGGCGGCGGCATCCGCGCGGTTTCGCGGCGCGCGGGCGGCCGTCGCGCAGGCGCGTTCGGCGTACTTTCCGACTGTCACGGCGAATGCTGCATTCAATCAGTCGCGGGCGTCGTCGAACATACTGTACAAGTCGAGCGCGGGCGTGACAGTGCCGGACTATCTGGTCGATGCGCAAATCTCGTGGGAGCCCGACTTGTGGGGCCGCATTTCCCGCGCAGTCGAAGGCGGACGTGCGGGAGCGCAGGCAAGCGCAGCCGACTTGCAAAGTGCAATCCTGTCGATGCAGGCCGAGCTTGCAAGTAACTACTTCGAGTTGCGCGGCACGGTGGAGGAAGAGCGGCTTTTAAAGGAGACGCTGCAAGCCTACGACAAGGCGCTCGCGTTGACGCGTGACCGGTTTGCAGGCGGCATCGCGGCTGAGTCCGATGTTGCGCAGGCGGAGGAGCAGTTGCGCTCGACGCAGGCGCAGTTGATCGATCTCGAAACCGCGCGCGCGAGCCTCGTGAATGCAATCGCGATTCTCGTTGGCGAGCCGCCGTCGAGTTTCACGCTCGATGTCGAGCCGCTCGATGAAGGGCATGCGCCGCGCCCATCGGCGGCACTCGCTGCGCTGCCGCTTTCCGTGCCTTCCGCGTTGCTGGAGCGACGGCCCGATATCGCGGCGGCCGAGCGCCGCGTCGCTGAGGCCAACGCACGCGTCGGCGTGGCGACGGCCGCGTTCTTTCCGAATCTGCTGCTTGCCGCGACGGGTGGCCTCGAAGCCACCAATTTCAGTTCCTGGTTGATGGCGCCAAGCCGCTTCTGGTCGCTCGGGCCGCAACTCGCTTTCACCGCACTGGACTTCGGTGGCCGTGCCGCGGCACGCGATGCGGCACGCGCGACTTACGACGAGAGCGTCGCTGATTATCGTCAAACGGTGCTCACGGCTTTCGGGCAAGTGGAGGACAACCTCAACGCGCTGGAGGTTTTGCGCCGTGAGAGCGAAGCGCAACGCGACGCGGTCGACGCAGCGAAGCGCGCGTTATCGAAGGTTGGCAATCGCTACGAGAACGGCGCGATCACGTATCTGAACGTAGTGGTGACGCAGGCTATCGTGTTATCGGATCAACGCACTGAGGTGCGTATCGAGCGGCGGCGCATGGCGGCCAGCGTCGCGCTGATCAAGGCGCTCGGCGGCGGATGGACGACCGCCGCGTTACCAGATGCGGAAGAAGTATCGCGGCAAGAGTGAGAGCGCATTTTGCATTCAGTCTTTTGCATTCAGTCTTTTGCATGCCGAATGCAATTGCCTGGCAGAAGCGCTCGCCATGTGAAACGCCGGGCCGCATTCGTCGCGTTCCCGGCGTATCGCCCAGCAGTCGAATACCTCAACCTTGCGCTTTCGGCCTGCAGATCATGAAGTATTGCGAACTCAACCACCAAGGCATATGCGGCACCGGGCTCATATGCACGGCATCGATATCGAAGCCCACGCTTACGAGATCGCGCAACTCACGGAAGTCGAAACCCTTATGCGTGATGCGCGGATTGATCGGCCGGCTCACGGACATGCCGACCATCGACTTGAGTACTTCGGAAGGCGTGTATTCCGACTTGAAGGAACGACTGCGGAGCATCCAGTTTGATACCTTCGGCGCGATTGCGAGGCCGTACATGATCGGCACCGAGATCACGAGCGCGCCGCTCGGCTTGAGAATGCGCGCGGCGTCATCGAGCAGCATGGCCAGTTCGTTGTCGTAGAGATGCTCGCAGACTTCGAAGGCGGTCAGCACGTCGACGCTTTGCGGCGTTACGTTGTTCAGCGACTCCGCGTATTTGACTTCGGGAAAGGTGGGCGCCATGTACGGATCGTGACCGACGAGCGTCACGTCCGGGCGCGCTTCGCCGAGCGTGTGCAAAAAGAGTCCAGGGCCAGCACCGAAATCGACCACCGTGCCGCGTTTCGCACATAGTCCGGTCACCAAATCGATCGCCATGTTCATGCGCGTTCGATGTGCATAACGCGCTAGCGGATTGCCGGATTTGACGGTTTGTTCTTCGTATGAAATTTCGCGCATCGGTGTGCTCCCCCTCGTTCGACTAGGCCATTTGTTCCTGGAATTTTCTGCGCCGCGTTCTTTTATTTTTATCGTTATGTCGGTTGATATTGCCGGGACTGACTGAGTCACGCAATCGACGACAGTAGGCCTTTAGCGCCTAACTTCTGCCGGCGTCCGCCACGTGCGTCGGCCCTTGAGGCCTGTCTTGCAGCAGCGGAATCCAGACTACACGAAGAGCCACGCGCCGCATGCGATGAGGGCCACACTCCAGAGCCAATCGACGTTGACCCACCCCGTGCGTAGAAACCCGAGCCCCACACGCTCATGCACCGTCACGGCCAGCAGGGAGAGGACGGCAATGACGGCAAGCATCGACGCCGTGTGGATGGCGAGCGCGAGGGCGCCCGCTTCGAGCGCGCCGCCGGCAAGCTTGCCCGAGCACAGGGGCAAGAGCGCCGGCACGAGCATGAGGCCCGCGCCGTGTGCGCTCGACATTACGAACGACCACAACGCGAGGCCCGCGAGGCCCGTGCGCATGCCAACCGAAGGCCGTCCACGATGACCGCGCCACAGCCGCCATATGCCCCAGCCGATCAGCACCAGGCCTGCACCACGCGCGAGCATCTCATGTCCAAGCATGGTCCCGAGCGTAAGCGCGCCAACCAGCACGAGCCCTACCGATAACGCATGACCGAGCGCAATCGGCACGAGCGAGATCAGAACGACGCGCCTGCTATGCGCATAGAGTCCGAGCGCGACGGCAAAGAGCCAGCCCATTGCGGGATTGAGTCCATGAAAGGCGCCCAATCCCGCAGCCGTGAGCCATAACGCCGACGAGGAGGTCACGGATAGCAGAACGAATCCGACGAGCAATCGCCGCCTTGCAGCCTGATCTGATGCGGCCTGTGCCCCTTCGGCCAGTCGATGAAGAAGTTCTTGTCGGTGCTAAGGCCGCCGTTCGGATCGGCGTCGAGTTTCACCATCCAGCCGTCGATGCCTTCGGGATAAAACTGCGCGTCCACCGCGCCATAAAGCGAGTTGGTGAAGTAGACGCGCCGACCATCGCGACTGACTTCGACCATTTGCGGTCCGCCATTCAGTGCACCGTTTTTAGCGCCGGGATGAGTGGCGCGCGACACGATCCCACCGATGCGGACCTTACCCGTGAGCTTGGGCGAGAAGGGATCGGAGACGTCATACTGAAGCATGTCGCCCGTGCCCCAGCAGGACACGTAGAGGAAGCGATCATCCATCGAGAGATCGATGTCGGAGACGAGCGGCGGCACCGCGCCGAAGCCTTGAAGAAGCGGCGGCAGAACCGAGGCATCGGCAGGTTCCGCGGGAATGTCGATGATCTTCTTGACGGCCCACTTGTCCTTGTCGCGATACCAAGTCCATATCGACGAGGACAGATCCTTCAAGCTGATGACGCAATTCACGAAGCCGTATGCCTTGGTCGGATCGTGCGCGGGGCGCAGTTCGAACACGAGTTGATACTCGTCGCCAAAGTCGATTTCCTGAATATGCTTGCGCTTGGTGAAGTCCCAGAAATGCAGTTTTCTGCCGTATTTCGCGCCTAAAAGAAGTTCGGGTACAAGGCCGCTCTCGAAGGTATCGGGCGTGCCCCATTCGCTCGTCACCATCGTGTCGTAACCGAGATGCCACCAGCCATCGTAGGCAAGCTGTTGCGGGCCGCGGTCCACTTCCCATCGGCCTAGTGGATCGAAGCTCTGTTGATCGAGCATCAGCACGCCGCCGGGCGCTTTGCCTTCTGCATTGCCCAATGCCGTGACGTAGATGCCTCCCGGTCCGCAATGCACGGTATGCGGACGCGTATAGCCCGTTTTCTCGGCGAGTTCATCGGGCTCGATCGTACGCACGATCTTGAGTTGCTTTGGATCGGGCTTCGTATCGACGATATGAATGCGCGACGAGCGCAGCCCCGGCACCACGAGATAACGCCTTTCCATATGCGGGTGCGGCGCATTGGGGCAAAGACACGAAGAGCAGGCGTTCCAGCCGAAGTGATGCAGTTCGTCGCCGGTATCGGGCATGGCGAGTTCGCCGACGATCTTCGTATAGTCCGGCGAATCGGGATCAACATCCACGACCGCCAGCTTGTCGGGCGTCTTGCGCTCGGGGTCGAATGTCGCGACATAGGCGAGTGTTTCTCGCGGAGCCTTGGCTGCAAGGCGAGGCGAAGGATAGAAGCTCGGGTCGGGTTTCCATGTTGCCATGTTGCACGTCTCCGGTTAGCGGTCCTTAAGCGGCTCTTCTAGAGCATTCTTGCGACTCTCTTACGTCTCTTCAAGTCTCTTCATCATAGGACAAGCGTGCGCGACTCGTTTTGTCAAGCTTCGAAGTATTTGCGCAATACAAAGCAACGTGCGCTTAAGGATCGCTCGATCGCTCCAAGCTTTACCTCAGGCTGGCTTGAAAAATTCCATCGGCATGCACTGCGCCGTGAAGTTCGTTTAAGCGCATGATGCCTGGAAGCGCCGCACGCTCTCAAGCAGTGCAAGCGTCGCCCCTTGTTCCGCTAAGGAGGTTGCTTATGACCGAACCGATGATCAGCCTGATGGTGGGCATTGTCGTGCTGCTATGCGCCGCGGTGATTCTCGTGATGCATCATCGTCATCCGCATATCAACGTCCCCAAGGCACGATGGCTCGATACACATCCGCCGCGCGACTGGATGCGTCACAGACATTAAAGCTCACAGTGTTTTAAGCACATGCGGCGCCGGCTGATTACCGGCGCTTTTTATTGCCTTGGCCTGGCCGCTATGAATCGCTTTAGCGTCTTGGCCCTTTCATCACTTCGGCTTCCATGGCGGCGTGCCATTCCTCGTTGTGCTCTATCGGGTCCATGTCTTCGTCGATGAACGCCGATGCACGCTCGGCCACGGAGCGCGTTTCCTCTTCATCGTCGATGTCGGCGGTATCGTCGTCATCGCCAGGAGGGTCGAGCATGTCCTTGATCATTGCGTTGAGTTCGGGTGTATCCCACGGCTCGTTCCGCTGCTTTTTCTTCTTGATGTAATGCCGCACTTCGGCGTCCTGCTCGGTGGTCAACGGCAGCCCGCGGAAGGTGCCTTGCGCGTCCAGGTTATCCATGATCGGTGCTCCTATTGCTGAGGCATTCAAGCGTTTTTGAGCCGTTCTAGTGTAACGCGCTTCGACCTCGTGCCACGTCGTATAAAATGGCGCGCTTTTCCCGAACGCATCGATACCTCGCCATGTGGTTCAAAAACCTCCAGCTTCACCGTCTGCCCGCACCGTGGAACATCACCCCTGAAAAGCTGCAGCAGTGGCTCGCGCCACTTGGCTTCAGTGCTGCATCGAGCGTCGAGAACGAACGGCGCGGCTGGGTTTCGCCGCACGGCGACGACTCGCTCGTCTATGCCGTCAACCGACAGATGCTCATTACGTATCGCGCCGAGAAGAAGCTCTTGCCCGCTTCGGTCGTGACGCAGTTCACTAAGGAACGCGCGCTCGAAGTGGAAGAACAGCAGGGCTTCAAACCCGGCCGCAAGCAGATGCGCGAGCTCAAGGAGCAGATCACCGACGAACTCTTGCCGCGCGCGTTCAGCATCCGGCGCGATACGCGCGTGTGGATCGACCCTGTAAATGGCTGGCTTGCAATCGACGCTGCGTCGGCGACGCTATGCGACGACATCATCGGTCTGCTCGTCAAGTCGGTGACCGATTTTCCGTTGATGAGTGTGCGCGTGGCACGGTCGCCCGTTTCCGCGATGACCGAGTGGCTCCTAACAGGCGAAGCGCCCGCGGGCTTTACGCTTGACCGCGATACCGAGCTGCGTTCTGCTGGCGAGGGCAATGCAACGGTCCGCTACGTGGGTCACGCGCTGGAAGCGGAAGACATGCGCCGTCATATCGAAGCGGGCAAGCAGTGCATGCGGCTTGCCATGACGTGGAACGACCGCGTTTCTTATGTCTTGACGCCATCGCTTACGTTGAAGCGGGTCAGCGCGCTCGACGTCATCAAGGAAGCCGCCGATCCCACCGCGACCAACGACGATGAACGCTTCGAATCCGACTTCACGCTGATGACAGGCGAACTCGCGCGCATGCTCGCCGACCTGACCGATGCGCTCGGTGGCGAGGAAGACCTTCGTGCAGCGGCCTAGATAGAAGCGGAAGCAGATGCAGCGGGTGCGAGAGAGGCGAAGGCGTAGTTGTTCTTGCCGTTACGCTTGACTGTGTACATGGTGTCGTCGGCGACCGCGACGAGGCGCCAATAGTCGCTCACCCGGTCCGGGTAGCTCGCGATGCCGATACTTGCTCGCACCAGCGAAAGACGCATCTGCATGTCGGTTTCGGTTACGCAATCGATAATCCGTTGCGCGATCGCGGCCAGCTCCTTGTCCCCGGAAAACTCGCGCACGAGCACGGCGAACTCGTCGCCGCCGATACGCGCGACGACGTCGCCACTACGCACGGTCTGGCGAAAGCGTCGCGATACCGCAATCAGGAACTCGTCGCCGATACGGTGACCGTGCGTATCGTTGACGCGCTTGAAGCCGTCGAGGTCGATATACAACACGGCGATGCGTGCCGGTTCGGTGCCGTTCGCAAGGCGCGCGGCCGACTCCTCCAGTGACGCGAACAGCTTGCGTCGATTGGGCAGGCCCGTCATCGCGTCGTGCAGTGAAGCGTGTTCGAACTCATGCGACATGCCGACCAATTGTCGATTGCGTTTTGCATACATTCCGATCGCCGTGATCAACACGCCGAACACGATCGCCGATAACGCGATGAGCGTATGCGACACGCTCACGATGCGCTCGCGCAGATCGGCGCTGGCGCGGTCGCGCTCGGTGCGCCAGTAGGCGTAGACGGAATCGAGCGCGCTGCTGGCCGCGCGAAAATCGGCAGCAGGCGAGAGGACGTCAGCGGGCATTGGCGGCGCGGGCACCGGGCTCGAACCGATGAGCGCGTGCAGGCTTCCGAGCCGCGCGGCAAACTCGATGCGCGCCTGGCGGTACGCAATGTGGTGCTGTGCATCGCTCGCCGGCGTGCCCAGCAGCACCACCGAGGCGCTACGCGCGGCATCGGCACGCTCGACTGCTTCGAGCACGAGCCCGATGTATTCCTGATGCAATTGCACCGAAAAGATGGTGCGAACCTGAACCGCAAGAAAAAGCAGGCCGATGAGCAGCAGCGACAATGCCACGGCTGCAAGCGGAGCTGGCCCGCGAATGCCCGCACGCCGGGCGAGCGCCTGAACGGTATTCAAAATGCGATGCGGCAGCGGCCGATCTACGGCGTCTTCATCCGCGGGCATCGGTGGCGCTGCCGATGCTTCACGGACGGGAATATTCCTCTCGCTGACCGGCTGTTGCATTGCGTCGATAACTCACTCGATGGAAGAACGCGCCCACGCGCGCGAAGAGGCCGGTGTCCGTTCTGGCGCGCGCCGCGCGACGGCGTGCAGCCTGAGTCTGCCCGGCGCTCGCTTGGGCCGAAGCCGCACGGTTTCCGCGCGCCGAGGCAGTTTGCGACGGAGGTCGCGTTGCGGCCACCGCGCTCGGACGTTGCACGGTCGGCGCCGCTTGCGTTGGAGCGGCGGCGATGGCGGCGGCATCCACTGTGTCCGCGCCATAGACGGCGGGTGCAGTCGTGCTCATGGACGCATCGCGAACGGAGACGGGCGCCGCTTCCACTGTGCCAACGGCTTGCGTCTGCGTTTGCACCTGTGCAGGCACCTGAGCCGCGACAAAAGTCGGTTGATCGACACCTAACGTCTGGCGTGCGCTGGACATCGCTTCAGCATAGACGCGTTGATCGTGCGAGAACCACATGCTGTAGGCGATGGTTCCCAGCACGCCGACGGCCAACGCGCCCGCCGACGCGCTCCACAAGGCGAGACGCCCAAAGCGCAATGGTGTGCGCTGCGCCACGGGCTCATCCTCCAAATCGAGCGGCGGTGTTTCCATGGCAATGACAGTGGGATCATTCGCGGGTCGTGCGTGACCCGCGATGCTCTCCTGGGGTAGTTCAGCGTGGTGAGGCATGACAGCGCTCTCCGGAACGTGATCGTCGGGCGGTGTCCAACTAGCGTTACACAACACGCTCGACACCGCCGTATAACAGTGGAATGGCGCGCGTGCGATATGAAGGCCCGCGTGGCGCACCCATTCAAACGAATGGCCCACTGGATGATGAGTACAGCCTTGAAGATCGATGGCTATGCAGCGACAGCCGACTGATCCTTCTCGCCGCAATAAAGCATGCCGAACGCCCGCGTTACCTGGCGCTCAACGATGGATGCAATTCAGTTTGCTTCGCACGATGCCCGCGTAAGGAGGGCTGGCGCCGCATTTTATAGGCGAAGTGCTTGGAGCGGCACCATGCCATCGACATTTACAGGACGTGTCGCTCGCATTTTGAATACTACCGTAGCAGAGTTCACGCCCGCGCATCGAAATGGGGAATTTAGCGCTATTTGTCGGACGAGAAAGTCAGACTTATGTGCGATAGCGCACATAAAATGCAATCGGACTATCAGGCGAATACGTTCAGCCCGTGCCAGTGTGGAACGGTTGCGGCTCGGTGGCCTGAGGCAGGCCGAAGCGCTCGAACTCGGAGATTACTTGCGCACCGAAGAGCAATAACGTGGCGAGTGCCTCCAGACTAAACAGCACGACAATCGACGTCGTCAGCGATCCGTACACCACACTTACCTGCGAAAGCGTCGCGAAGTACCAGACGAGCACGTGGCGCGTGATTTCCCAAAGAATGGCAGCGGTCACGCTGCCTATCAACGCGAGCCGCAGTGACGGTCGTCCCACCGGCATCACGAGATAGATCGATGTAAGCACGAAAACCTCGCCCGCGAAGCCGAGCAAATACAGCAAAAGGCGCGACACGCCTTTGAGCGATATTTCGATGCCGAGGAAATAGAGGCTGTTCGTGCCCATCGCCTGAAGCCCGTTCGAGACGAAAGTCACGATCAGCATGCCGACGCCCAAGAACAGGATGTAGCAGTACGGCAGCAAGGCGGACAGGAGAAAGTGCCGACGGCGGATCGCCACGCGATGCACGAAGATCACCGACATCGCGTTCTCGAGCACGGTGAAGGCGAGCGAGCTGAAGAAGATCATCGTGATGAGAAGAAGCCAACCGATGACCGCGCGATGCGTCAAAAAATTCGCGAGTTCACGCACGACTGCGCGTGCCTGCCCCGGCACGAGCCATTCGAGTAAATGGGAGAGCGTGTCGAGCAGTTCCTTCTGTCCGATGAATTTCGACAGCACGATCACGATGAGGATCAGAAGCGGCACGATCGACAAAAGCGCGTAATAGGCCACCGCGCCCGCGAGCAGCATGCCCTGATTGGCGCGAAATGCCTTGATCGTGCGCATGACGAAGCCGAACGGATGACGTGCGACGTTCGCTACGTGCGGGCCCAGTATCGGGCCGAGTATCTTCGACATGGAGCCTCCGCGGCGCGTGGCCCACGGCGCCATGTCGTTCTGAAAAGCAAGTAATGCTCCCGTCCGTGAATACTCTTGCTCAGCCGGGACGGCGCGCCTCGCTACGGGCGGCCGCTTGCTGCGCGGCTTCTTCGAAGGCGAGGTCGAGCAGTGTATCCACGTCCTGGGCGGGCAAGTCGGCGGCATCCACGTTGCGCAGACGGCAAAAAAGGGCAAGCGCCTCGGCGGCTGCGGCGAAGGCGTTGTTCATATCGCGGGAGTGTAGGCGTTTCTTTCTCATGCACCGCATAACGGCATGCGGGTCACCGGACTTTAGCGTGTGGTAAGCGTGTCGTTGCTCGTCGGTGCAATGATGCGCGCGGTCGTAAGCCAACACGGGCGTAGTGGATATGGACCTCCCGCCGCCGATGAATCTACGCGGCTCAACGCAGCCACTTGCGCACGTCCTGCTCCCAGTCGGGCTGTCCGCAGTTCGGCGGGTTTTCCGGACCTAGAACGGTGATGTAGCCTTTGCTCTTCATACAGGATTCGTAGGCGCGCACCTGTGTGCAGCGGTCCGCGCCTGCCTGTCGCGACTGCGTCTTGCAGGCGTTCATCGAGTCGTCCATGCCGCTGAAGTCGGCGGGACCGTCGTTGTTGGAAGCGGGTGGGTTGGCGCTCGCGGAGAATTCGACCGGGCCGGTCTGTGCGCAAGCCGAAAGGAATAGGGCGGTCGCGATTGAAAGCGCTCGGAACGGCAGACCCAGCGGGAAAGTTCTCATCTTCTCGATTCTCCAGGCGTTATCGATGTTTTGCGTGGTTGTTGTCGTGCACGTTCGAGGTGACATGGCCCGGTGCGCTGGCGTGCTTGATGGCTGTGGCGCAAAACGGGCAAAGTTGCCGGCGACGCTGGGCATTTTGTGTTTTGCATGCGGTGCACCTAATGCCAAGGGTGCTATTCGCAGTGCCGTTTGGGATGATGCCGTCGTGTCTATTATCCGCGCGGAGGTTACTGCGTGTCCCGAATCGTGACGTGATGGCTTTCTGCGTTTGACACGCGGCGGACTTGGCGCCCGCGCCTGTTTTGCCGCAGTCCCTCCTTGGTGGGATGCCGTCGGCTGCATTGTTCCTGTGTGTAGAGTTGATCGTGCTTTGCGTTTGGCATTTTGCATGTGGTGCTTTGCATGCCATCCGCATCATTCGCCATTCGCCATCCCTGCGCCAGGCACTGTATGCAAATCCACGGTCCAGAGACAGCCCATTTCGCCGATACCTCTCGTCTTTGAGACGATCGAGTAGTCAATCGAGACGCTGCGACATTCGCGCAACGGCCTGACGGACCTAAGCTTTCTCCATCGACGGACACAAGAGCGCAGCACGCGTTCTTACCCGCGCATTCACGGAGAAGGGCAATGGACACCAATGATCGTATGAACAAGCGTCAACCGATGCCGGTCGCTTTTTTCGGCATCGCGGTGGGCCTTCTGGCCTTGGCGGGCGCATGGCGAGCAGCGGCGCATGTCTGGGCGATTCCGGCCGTCGTGCCACCGCTCTTGACCGCGGGCGCGCTGTCGGTTTGGCTCGCTTTGATGATCGCGTATGCACGCAAGTGGCTTATCGAGCGCGACGCGGCCATCGCCGAGATGGCGCATCCCGTGCAGTCGTCGTTCGCCGCGCTCGCGCCTGTATCGACATTGCTCGCGGCGCAAGCGGTGCAGAACTATTCGCGAGAATTAGCGATCGTGCTGTTCGTCGCGGGCGTGGTGAGTCAGCTCGGCCTCGGCGCTTATCTTCACGGACGCTTCTGGCAAGGCGGCCGGAAGCCCGAACTGACGACGCCGGCCATCTATCTGCCGACCGTCGCGCCGAGTTTCGTCGCGGGAACGGCGGCAGCGAGTCTTGGTTGGACGCAGATCGGCGCGTTGTTCTTCGGGGCGGGTGTGTTCTCGTGGCTCGCGATCGAATCGATCGTGATGCATCGCGCGGCTGTACACGATCCGCTTCCCGACGCGCTGCGTCCCACGCTCGGCATCCAGCTCGCGCCGCCGGTGGTGGGAGGCGTGTCGTATCTCGCGATTACGCATGGCGTGCCGGATCTCTTCGCTTACATGCTGCTCGGCTACGGTCTGTATCAGGCAATGATGCTCACGCGGCTCCTGCCGTGGATTCGTCAGCAATCGTTCACGCCTTCGTACTGGGCGTTCAGCTTCGGCGTGGCAGCGTTGCCGACGATGGCGATCCGCATGCTGGAACGCGGCGCAGCAGGTCCGCTGCTTTGGCTGGCTCCGGCATCTTTCATCGTGGCGAACGTGGTATTTGCGAGTCTCATCGTCGGGACCGCGCTGGCCCTGTTCAAGGGCAAGCTTTTTCCGATAGTGGCCACGCAAGTCAAGACAGTTTGAGACGACGAGCCTGCGAGGTGCAGGCTCGTTCAGCACGAACATGCAACTAATGGTCGGGTTTTTGAACATCCACATTCAACTGTCGATGTCGTACCGTTCTCCAAAACTAGCTTCCAGTTTGGCCTCGACGTAATCACGCAGAAACGCTACCCAAGTCTTGATCTTCGCATCGAGGTATTGGCGCGAAGCGTACATCGCATACACCGTCATCTTTTGCAGTTCCCAGTCCGGCAGCACGCGCACCAGCGCGCCATTCGAAAGCGAGGGCAGGGCAGACAACATCGGCAAAGGCGCAATACCCAGACCGTTGGCCACCGCGACGGCGAGTGCATCGGCGGAATTCACGCGAAGGCGGCCAGGCGGAAGTTCGACATCGACTTTTCCTTGCGCGCCTTCGAACGTCCATCGATCCACCGGAAAGAATGTCGTGACGAGTTGAAGGCACGCGTGCTTCGAAAGATCTTCCACGGTCATCGGCATGCCGGCCCGCCGCAAATAGTTCGGCGATGCGCACAGCACGCTCGGCATCGTGCAAATACGCGTGGAGACGAGCGCGGAGTCGGGCAGCGTCGAACTCGTGACCTGCAGGAAGACGTCGTAGCCTTCGTCCAGCATGTCCGGAACCTGCTGCGACAAGGTCAACTCGACACGCACGAGCGGATGCTCTTCCAAATACTGAGAAAGCGCCGGCACGACATAGTGATGACCGAAGGTGATCGGCGCGTGCATGCGCAACACGCCGCTTGGCGACACTTGCGCGTCGCTGGCTTCCGCTTCAGAGAGGTCGACCAGCGAGATCACTTCCTTGCAGCGCGCCAGATAGCGATTCCCAGCATCGGTCAATGCGACGCGGCGCGTCGTGCGATTCAAAAGACGCGTGCGCAGGTGCGACTCGAGTTCGGTGATCGCGCGCGACGCTTGCGCGGTCGTAATGTCCATGTGCTGCGCGGCGACGGTAAAGCTTGCCGCCTCGGCTACCCGGACAAAGATTCGCATGCTGCGCAAGAGGTCCATTGGCCGGCATCCTTTTTATCGAGCCGGAAATATCCCATGCACGATACGAGCGCGCAACCCGCTGACGGGTTCAACAGGGCACTGCAAGCTTCATTTCAGTGTTCACATCTGTTACAGCGCTTGTAACTCAAGCCTGCGAAGGCGTCGCTAACATGGATTCATGGCTGCGATGCGCGGTCGCTTCGGACGAGGAAAACATGAACGTGAAGAGTCTCATCGGACTGGGTATCGCGTCTTGTGCGGGGCTTGCTTGTGGATCGGCGCTGGCGGGTGTGAGCGTCGGCGTCAATCTGGGTGTACCGGTGCCGGTTTACGCGCCGCCTCCGCCCGTATATGTGGCGCCCGCCGCGCCGGTTTATGCCGCGCCGCCTCCGCCGCCTCCGGTCGTGTATCAATCGCCGCCCGTGGTCGCTTATCAACCGGCGCCCGTTGTCGTCGCGCCTGGGCCTGCTGTCATCGTCGGATGGCATGGCGACCGGTATTGGGACGGCTATCGGTACTGGAACCGGCGTGACTGGTACGCGCATCACGGTGGATATGGATATCGCCGCTGGTAAGCGAGACGAACGGGGAGTCGCATCGATCATGAAAAACATTAATCGACAACACGGTAAGCGAGGTGCGGTTCGAACGCTCGCGACTGCAACTGCGATAGTCATCGCGGCGGGGCTTGGCGGCTGCATCTATGCGCCGCCTTACGGCTATGCGCCTGCGCCCGCTTACGGCTATGCACCGGCGTATGGCTATGCCTACGGCCCCGGTTATTACGCGGCGCCGGCGGTTTCAGTGGGGATCGGCGTGGGCGGTTATGGGCATTGGCACGGGCATTGATGCGTGATGGTTGTGAGGGCGGCAGGAGACGCCGTGACTTCGTTGGAACACACGTTGCTCCTCCGTCCTCAGACCCGGAGGATCACGTCATGTCCCATGAAACCAAAACCTCACTTGCCGCCAACGCGCGCTGCGAATCTTTCATGCTGGCGCAAAACGGCTGGGTACCGAATAACACGCGTTTGCCGGTTCTCGTCTGGCGTAATGCAATCGACTCGCGCGAGTTCGACGTAGCCGGCCGCTTCGAATCTCTCTTTCAGCAAAACGGCTGGCCGCCGCAATGGCGCGACGGGGTCTTCGACTATCACCACTTTCACTCGACCGCGCACGAAGCGCTCGGCGTGATCTCGGGTGAGGCGGAATTGATCATCGGCGGGCCGAAAGGCCGAGTCATCGCGATCCGCGCAGGCGATGCCATCGTTCTTCCCGCCGGCACCGGGCACTGTCTTTTGACGAGTGGTCGGCGCTTTCAAGTGGTGGGCGCCTATCCGCCGGGACAGCAGTGGGACATCCGCCGCGAAGGCATCAGCGAGGCGGAGCGACAAGCGATGGAAGCGTTGCCGTTTCCCCATGACGATCCCGTGGCCGGCGAAGATGGCCCGCTCGTCCATCTCTGGCGGTAAAGCCACGCGCTCCTGGCGTCACTGCTTCGCCCCGGCCGCGCGTCGTGCACGCGGCCACGCAACGCGCTTGACCACGCCAGTTGCAAGCCCTGTCCCGATCAGCACGATTCCGCACGCCACCGCCATCCCGACCGATACACGTTCCGCGAGAAATAGCGCGCCCCACAGAATTCCGAAGATTGGAATGACGAAGGTCACGGTAATCGCGCGAGCGGGCCCAGCCACGGCGATCAAATGGAAGAACAGCATGTAAGCGACGCCTGTGCATGCCACGCCCAATCCGAGCACCGCGCCCCACGCATGCATCGACACGCTCGCTGTCGGCCACCAGAACAGCGAAAACGGCAGCAGGACGAGCGTCGCGGCGCTCATGGTGCCTGTCGCGACGATCAACGAATCGACACCCATGAGATGCCGCTTGGTGTAACTGGCGGCGATCCCATAGAACAATGTCGCGCCCAGTGCGGCCACGGCGGCGAGCGCAGTGGCGAGCGGTGCAACGGTCGCGGCGCCCGCATCGTGGACGAACATCTGATCCCAAACCAGCGCGAGCACGCCCGCAAAGCCGATGGCGAGTCCCGCAATGCGTAGCTTGCTCAGGCGATCGTCGAGCCAGATGTAGGCGACGAGCGCGCCCCACAGCGGCGTGGTCGCGTTGATGACGGAAGTGACGCCAGCCGACAGCGTCAACTCCGCATAGGCGAAAAGGCAAAACGGCGCGGCCGAGTTGAGAATGCCGACCATCAGAAGCGGCCATGCGCGCTCGCGCATCGTGGTGAGTGCCTGACGCATGCGGCCGCGAAGCATGAGCACCGCAAACAAAAACACTGCGCCGATGCCGACGCGCAAGGCCATCAACGGCGCCACGCCCAAATCCGTTACGCCGATACGAATGAAAAGGAACGAACCGCCCCACAGCGCGGCAAGGATGAACAACTGGACGAGATTGACGGGATTCATGGCGGGCTTCGCAAGAGAGGGAAGAGCGAAGCCATGGTATCGGCGCTTGTTGGGCGGATGCTTCCGCGCGGCGTGAAACGAATCATGCAGCATCAAGCCCGCATTACCGATAAACGCTTCGTTCTTGTTCGCCGAATCGTAGGCTGGCCGTGTGGGCGTCGCAAACGAGCAATTCTCACGGATATGTGAGCCAGATTGCGATTGATTCGATATCGCGTGGCGCCATATCGTCAGGAGCGAGTTGCCGCGGCGCCCATTCGGTGCGACGCTTGCGTAAGGGTGACATGGGCGTCATGACAGGCTTGATGACTTGGTGGGACGACGTAAAAAGGAGAGCGCCATGGACAATGCAAACGGCAACAAGAAGGGAGTTGCGGCATCGGGCGAATCGCTGCCGCTTCGGCAAAGGCGCGTGCACGGCGCACTCGGGTCCGCGCTCACGCCCGGTCTCGCACAGCATCAGGGCGTGATTCCACTCTCGCCCGGCGCGCCGCACAAACCGGCGCACGCGGCGCATCCGTCGCATCCGTCGCATCCGTCGCGGCACGTGCATGGCAGCGTGCTGGAAGGCGGCGACAGTCCGGCCGTGCTCGCGCAGCCCGCAGCAGTCACGGCGCAGCATCTAGGTAGCCGGTTTCATCCGCAGACGGCCAAGAACAAGTTCATCGAGCATGGGCGGCGCGCCAAAGACGCCGTTGCGATGCGCTATCGCGACGTCACCGAAGGCGCCGACGATTACGTGCACTACAACCCGTGGAAGTCGATAGCACTTGCGGCAATTGGTGGACTGATCGTCGGCTTGCTGGCCGCCCGCTGAACTTTTGTCGAAGTGCGGGCCTCGTCCTTGCTAAATCACGTAAATGGCGCGGTGCTTATCATTGCGTCATTCCGACATGAACCGACGACCCTTCAACATGCGCCCCGGGCGCAGCGAAATCTGGAATCAGCGTACCGCCGTGGAAAGCGATCCACGGCGCGTGATGCTCGTGCATTCCGAGTCCGATGTCGGCGAATCTTTCGCGATGATGCTCGCCATGCGTGGCTTCGATGCCGTGCAGATCGCGGATGCGCAAAGTGCGCTTCATTTCGCTCACATGTGGCGGCCGCAGGTATTGTTCATCGATACACGCGTGAACGAGGCGCACGAGGTGCTGGCAAAGCACGACCATGCACTTGTACGCGCGTTGCGCGAATGTGGCAGGGAGGCATCGCTGGATCAGATGTTGATTGCGTTCGCGGCCGAGGAGAGCAGCGACCCACGCGACGTGTTGTTGAGCGCCGGCTATGACGGATTCTTCAGAATGCCGTGCCCCGTGTGGCGTCTTTTCGATGCGGTGACGCGTTTTTACGTGCACTGATAAGTGCATCGAGCGTCGATTCGTTCACCGAGGCGGCGCCGCCGCCCCGATGCAACGCGTACGCGTTTTGCTATTGCTTCGTACTGTTCCTGAAGTCGCCGGTTTCGAGTTCCACGGACTGGCCGTGATTGCGTTCGAGCGCTCGCCGCGCTGAATCTTCGATTTCGACGCGTCCGCCTTCGAACGCGCTGAGGATGGCATGGGAAGAGGTGCCGGTATTGCCGAAGTGATCGTTGAGCGCATCGAGAGAGACGCTGCACCAGACTTCACGTCCATCTACATTGGCTTCGAACGCAACTCGCGCTGCCGCCACGACGTGACGCCGCCCACTGAACTCTATCGTCATCCTTATTACCTCCGGTTGTTCGTTTGAGGCACGTGGACCGCAATGCTCGTGATCCACGCTTCAGGTCGCGCAACGGCAATGACGCTGATACTCGACTCAAGCTGCACAACTACGCGCCTGTCCCGTGCATCATACGCCGCCCGCCACGGGTTCGTGCTTTTGCAATGGCCGTGCCCGAACGCATGTGGACACGCGTGCAACGATCAGCCACAACACGCACAACCGCCGCGATGGCGCATGCCGTAGCTCCCCGAATCTTCGCTCGCGTTGGCGCCGCCGTTACCGCCGCGTCCAAGCGATGGCGCGCCGATGGTGACGCGCGCGCTGGTTTCACCGCAGCGTGGACAGGCTGCGGGTTCATCGCGTTCGGCGATACGGCGATTTGCTTCGAAAGTGCCGCAGTCGGCGCATTCGTAATCGTAGACAGGCATGGCTTCTATCGGGCAGAAGATGGAATGAACGACCAGTTTATCAAGTTCGAGCAAGCGACATTCCGCTTCACGCATTCTCGAATCTGCCAGAAAAACAATGAGTGGCACCTGCATTGCTGACAACAGGTAGCACCAATCGCCACAGGAGGCCACATGAAACGCAATATCGTTATGATCGTCACCGCGCTTGCAGCAGCCGCGCCAATCGCGAGCTTTGCACAGACCGAAGCTGCCAGCACCACGCTTGCCAACGACCTTACGCAACCGGACAAGGATTTCGTGCAGGGCGCGTCGTCTTCGGGATCCACGGAAATCGATGCCGCCAAGCTTGCTCAGACGCACTCGCAGGACAAAGACGTGAAGAGCTTCGCGCGTCATATGATCGTCGACCATACCAAGCTGACCGTGCAGCTGAAAATGGCGGCGCCCAAAGGCGTGACCGTGCCCAAGGACAATTCGGATACTTCCGCGATCGATTCGCTCAAGGCACTGCACGGCAAGGCATTCGATACCGCATATATCCAGAAGGTTGGCGTGCAGGGCCACCAGGAGGCGGTGGCGCTATTCCAGAAGGAAGCAGACGGCGGCCAGAACGCGAAGCTGAAGGAAGCGGCGCAAAAGGCGTTGCCGACGATCCAGGATCATTTGAAGATGGCGCAGGATCTGGCGTCGAAGAAGGGCGTGCAGTAATCGTTCGTTGCGGCGTCAGCCCTATATCGACGCCGCCATTCCCATGTTTTTCAACGCGCCTGTTCTCGTAGCAGGCGCAAGCGCGCTTCGGCAATCGACTGGAAGCCGCCCCCGTGTTCGTCGAAGATCGATACCTTTCCCTGCCCGATGTCGTATACCCAACCCTGCACTTGAAGCTGGCCAAGCGCGAGCCGTCCCGCGACTGCCGGATGCGTACGCAAATGCGTAAGTTGAAGGCGGATGTTTTCTTCGACCATCGCCTGAACCATGCGCTCGTGTTCGAGTTTTCGCGCCCGTACCACACTGCGCGCCGCTTCTGCGTTGCGTAACCACGCGTGCACGGTAGGCATTTCATCGGCGATGGTTGCGCCCGAGGCGAGGCCTTTCATCGCGCCGCAGTCGGAATGGCCGCAGATCACGATCTGCCGCACGTTCAATGCGAGCACCGCGTATTCGACTACCGCCGACACGCCGCCGAGCATCTCCCCATAAGCCGGCACGATATTGCCGATGTTGCGGCACACGAAGAGCTCGCCGGGCCGCGTCTGCGTGATCATCTCGGGCGACACACGCGAGTCCGCGCACGTGATGAAAAGCGTGTGCGGTGCTTGCCGTCGCGCAAGACTCTTGAAAAGCGCTTCGCTATCGGGGAAGACGAAGTGGCTGAAATCGTCCGCGCCTTGAAGCAGATAGAGCAGGTCGGGCGTGTCGGAGCCGTTGCGTTCTTCACTCATCGATTTATCGGACATGGGCGCCTCGGGTTCTGGACAATGCGCGGCGTTGGTTCGCGCTCAGGCGAGAGCTTGCGGGGTTTTGAGATAGATCGCAAGTCGAAGGAGCGAAGGGCGGTGCCCAGGAGAGGGCGTGAGTGGGGGAATCGCTTTGCAGGCGAGGACGTTTCTTTATAGTTATTGACGAATTCGGACCGGTGGTTTGTTATCTTTGGGTCCGTTTTCTTTTGCGTGCCCGAGCATGTCCGCCAAATCCGATTCATACGGCGCAGCAGCGGCGTTTTACGCCAGCGAGCGGTTCGTTGAAGCGCTTGAAGCGCTGGAATATCAAATAAATCAGCCGTATGCGGATATCGAAGCGCTGAATCTCGCCGCGGTGTGTTGCTATCGGCTGAATCGACTCGACGAGGCCGAATCGCATTGGCGTCGTGCGGTAGCGCAAGATCCTCAATACGCCGGCGGTTATGCCAACCTCGGTAATTTGCTGATGCTGCGAGGCAGATTGGAAGATGCGGAAACTGTCTATCGCGAGGCGATTGCCATTCGTCCTGATTTCGCGGAGGCTCATTACAATTTCGGTAATCTGCTCGTCAAAAAGGGACGTCTTGTGGAGGCAGAGGCCGCGCTTCGTCAGGCGTGCGCCGCGCGCGCCGATTTTGCGGACGCACATTTCAATCTCGCGAATCTTTTGAAGAGTCAAAGTCGATTGGCTGAGGCTGAAATTGCCTTTCAACGCGCAATTGCTGCTAGAGGAAATTACGCGGACGCATTCAACAATCTGGGTAATTTATTGCGCGAATCAGGACGCCTCGTGGAAGCGGAGGCGGCTTTGCGGCAAGCCGTGGCGTGTCGCCCTGATTTTGCTGAAGCAAATTTTAATCTCGCTCAGGTTTTGAACGATCTGAAAGACTTTGCGCAAGCTGAGGCGTTTTACCGGCGCGCCATCGAACTCCGACGAGACTACTCGGAGGCACATGTCGGTCTCGGCGCGTTTTTACATAAGCTGCAACGCGTGCAAGAAGCGCAAGTGGTATTTCTCGCGGCATTGTCGATTTGTCCAGACGACACGAATGCGCTTATGGGGCTGGCCAATGCCTACCACGCACTTGATTCGTTGGAGGATGCGGACCGCATATATCGTCGAGTTCTCATTCTGGAGCCGGATAACATACAGGCAAGAACCACACTCGGTTATACGCTTCAAAAGCTGGAGCGCCTTTGCGATGCCGAGGCTGAATACCGCGAGGCGTTGATTCTCGCGCCCGATGCTGCCGATATCCACTACAACCTCGGCATACTTTATGGTCATCAAGATCGCCTGAACGACGCTGAACGGACATATCGCCGGGCAATAGAATGCTGTTCGGATCACGTCGAAGCGCATAACAATCTTGGCCGCATTTTGCAAAGTCTTGGTCGCCTTGAAGAGGCTGAATCAATCCTGCGCCGGTCGATTGCAATCCGAGACGATATTCCCGAGGCTCATAATAACCTCGCCGGCGTACTCAAGGATATGGGCGCAATGGAAGAGGCAATCCAAAGCTTCCGTCGCGCCGTCGATTGCGGACCGAACGATGAATGTGTGCATCGAAATCTCAACTACGCGCTGACCTATCACGCAGAAACGCCACGCGAAATTCTCGAAGAATGTTTGCGCTTCGCCGCGCGACACGAAGCGCCGCTGCTTCGCCATGACATCGTCCATACCAACAATCGCGATTCTGAGCGACGGCTCAAAATTGGCTACGTCGCGCCAGACTTCGACGGACACTGCCAGGCCATGTTCACCGCGCCGGTCTTCGCGCAACACGATCACGCGGCGTACCACATCTTTTGTTATTCCAGCGTTAAAACGCCCGACGCGATAACACACCTGATCCGTCCGATGGCCGACACCTGGCGCGACGTTCACGCGCTCGACGACGAGCAATTGGCGCAACTCGTTCGCGACGATGGCATCGACGTATTGGTCGATCTGACGATGCACATGTCGCGCGGCCGTCCATTATTGTTCGCACGCCGACCGGCGCCTGTGCAAGTGCAATGGCTCGCGTATCCGGGCACGACGGGCAGCAGCGCCATCCGCTATCGCCTGACCGACCCGTGGATCGATCCGCGCGACACGGCCGATCTCGCCGATCGTTATAGCGAAGAGACCGTGTGGTTGCCCGAGACGTTCTGGTGTTTCGATCCGCGCGTCACGTCGCCGAATGCACCGGACGTGAATGCATTGCCAGCGTGGCGCAACGGTCATATTACATTCGGATGCCTTAATAATCCGTGCAAGGCGTCCGAGCGCACGTTGCGCATGTGGACGGCAATACTCGCCGCCGTGCCCAATGCGCGCTTCATTCTGCTAGCCGGTCCGGGCCCGCGCGAACGTTTCAGTGCGCGTCTTGGCGCGTTGGGCGTCGATCTGTCGCGCGTTCGGTACGTGGGATATCAGTCGCGCGTCGATTATCTGCGGACCTATCAATCAATCGATATCGGCCTCGACACCTATCCGTACAACGGCCACACGACGAGCCTGGACGCCTTGTGGATGGGCGTGCCCGTGCCATCGCGCGCGGGCGACACGTCGGTCAGCCGCGCGGGTCTGAGCCTGCTGATGAATCTTGGCATCGGCGAGCTCGTGGTTCATGACGACGCGGCGTACGTCGATGTCGTGACTCGCCTCGCCAACGATCTGCCGCGTTTGACCGAGTTGCGCTCGACGCTGCGCGCAAGACTCGAACGCTCGCCGATGATGGATGCACCGCGCTTCACGCGCAATCTGGAAGCGGCGTATCGGCAGATGTGGCGCGCATGGTGCGCTTCGCCAGGCGCTTGAAAAAGAGCGTCACTTCGGTTTTTACGAACCGAAGCCTCTGAAAATTCACGTTTTTCAGTGTCGAATGCTGCGATAGGCTTGGGTCATCGTAAGCAAAAAGAAAGGATTCGACATGAAATGCCCCGTGTGTCCCGCGACGGGTCTCCTGATGACCTCGCGCGAGAGCATTGAAATCGATTATTGCCCGTCCTGTCGCGGCGTGTGGCTCGATCGCGGCGAACTCGACCGGCTCATTCAGCGCGACGAACAGGTCTCGCCGCAGCAAACGGCAGGGCGCGAAGCGTGGCGCGACAAGGACGACGATCGCGACCATCGCGTGCGACCGCGCTATGACGACCATCGCTATGGCGACTCGCACTCGAACTATGGACATTCACGCAAGAAGAAGTCGTTTCTCGGCGATCTGTTCGACTTCGGCTGAACCCGTCGTTCCAATTTTTCAGGCAATCCGACCCAACCGCGCGCTGCGCGAAGGAGATCAAGCATGGCAACGGTAAAGCAAGTACTCAAGGCCAAGAACGATGACGCGGTGCATACCATCGACGTCGAAGCGAGCGTGTTCGATGCGGTCGTGCTGATGTCGAAGGCCGGCGTTGGTGCCGTCGTGGTCACGGTGGGAGGGCGCGCGGACGGCACGGTGTGCGGGATCGTCACCGAGCGCGACTACGCGCGCAAAGTCATCTTGCAGGACAAGGCATCACGCAATACGACCGTGTGCGAAATCATGAGCGCGCCCGTGTTGTCGGTGAGCCTGCGCACGAGCACCGACGAATGCATGGCGCTCATGACCACGCGCCATGTCCGTCATTTGCCAGTGATCGAATGCGGCCGGCTGATGGGGATCGTTTCCATCGGCGACATGGTGCGGCAGTTGATCGATGAACAGCAGTTCGCGATCGAGCAGCTGGAAACGTACGTTCGCGGAACCAGCGAAGAAATGCCCGCTTGCGCGCTTACCCGGCGCAGTCCCGTGCCGCAGACGTTGGCGCTGCGCTTCGCTTGATGCGCAAATCAGCGCGCATCCGCATTCAACAGACGCCCCAGGCTATCCGCCAAGCCACGCCATCCCCCCAACTCGTTCGCGCGTACGAGCCGCGTGGCCGGATACCACTTCGTTACCGCCGGATCGCGTTCGTACCGCCATTCAGCGACCTGATTGAGCAGCAAGTAATTGCGTTTGCCGAGCGCGCCCGCGATGTGCGCCAGGCTGCCATCGTTGCCGGCGAACGCATCGAGCCGGTCGAGCAGGGCGATGGATTGCGCGAAAGTCGTGTTGGAATCGAGCGTCGTGAAACGGTTGAGATTGCGTGAACGCGGGTCGTCCAGCCAACGCTTGCGCTCGAAGCCGCGCTGCATGATGACCCAGTAGATGTCGCCGGAGTGGTCGAACAGCGCGTCGAGATCGGGCAAACACAGGCTCCGATGACCAAAATTGTCTGGCGATTCGGACGACGACCAGAAGATGCCTACGCAGCGCCTGCCGCGCGCGCGATGCCAGATCGTGTCGAGAATGGCGTCGGCAGCATCCGGCTCTGCGGGCTCGATATAGCGCCCCAACGGCATATGGCCGAGCGCTGGGAAGAGGGACGTGAAGAGCGCGAAGGGATCGGTCCACATGTCGCCTTCCGCCGATGCGCGTGTGAAGCCGGCCGCGCGCATCGCGGCAGCAAGCGCCTCGTGTTCGGATTCGGGTATGACGAGCCTGAACCGGCTGTCTTCATACTCGACTTTCACTCCCATGACTTCCAGCGCGCCTAGATAGCGCACCCATTGAATAAGATCCCCGTAACCGGATGCAATCGACTTGACGGTAATACGCGCGGGCAATTCACGCTGGCCGCTCCAGTATCCGTCGAGATTTAAATGCGGAAAGAGCACGCGCCGCGCTTCTGGCGACGACCACCATCGATGCATCGCCGCAACCCCGTGTTCGATGCCTTGCAGCCGCATCTGGCTGCGTGCCTGGTGATGACCGAGCACGTAGACTGAATGCTCGTCGACGCCATCCGCATTTAAATCGAGTACGCGTTGATCCTCGCCGAGATAGTGCCAGCCGTAGACGCGCCACAAAAACGCGCCGATGGCCTGCGTCGTCGGCTTCTTTCCGAAGTAATCAATGGCGGTGAGCGCTGTTTCCTTCAGTCCCAAGTGGGAGCAGGCATCGGCGAGACAGTGAATCTGGTAGCCGAAGACATCCGACTCGCGCGTCAGATAAAAACAGATGTCGAGCGCCTTCTCGAATTGCTGCGCGCGCAAATGCGTTACCGCGCGCCAATGCCAATAATCGGCGCTGTTGCTGTCAGCGGCGCGGCGTGCATCGAGAAACTCGAAGCATTCGTCGATGTCGCCGGCATATAGTTTCGGCGGAAGGTCCTGGTAGTTTTCGATCATGCGATGACTCTTATCGTTTGACGCGGACGCGCTCAATTGGCGTAACCGGGTAGTCTGGCACTTCGATGTCACTGTGTTTCGAAGTTTCGATTAATCTTTGAGAAAGATGACAATTTTTGAATTAATCGGTGACGAACGGCTATTAAGTATAGGTGGATGTTGCATGCAAAAACACGGCATCTCCTTATAGTTTTGCCGTTGAATGGTGCTACTTCTAAGTCTTACCAAGTAATTGGCAACGGATTCGGTGTTGGCGCATTGCGTGATCATGGCCGCGAAGGGAGACTCGATGGATGGCCAGGATGGACGACGCTGCCCGCCAGCGGGTGCGAGCCGCCCCGTATGTTGTCGGGCTTGACGCCATCCGCGTAGCGCCTAAAAAACACGCAGAATCTCATCGCGCTACGAGATCGACTTGTCAGACTGCGACCTTCAACAGCGCACAACAGAATGGCTGCGAATGCGGATTCTGCGTCATCAACGCCAAGCAGCCCTTCACTCCGGGCCGCGTAGCGCGTAAATCTTTTGTGCAAGGTCCGAAAATTAACTCCGCTTCGACGACACGAAAGGCGGCGAGCATGTACTTCTAAATGCGGAGCGCAATCGGGATATTGCAGTCGAGACTCACTGGGACGGGCACGACACGAAGATTATCGGAACAACGAAACCACCGTCGTGAAGCACGACCGGACCGAGTCGGTTGGCCATGACGAAACGATCACCATCGGTATTGATCGTAGCGAGCGGGGGAACAACAACGAGAAGATTTCCATCGGCGCAAACCGGACCGATACTGGGTGCGAGAAGAAGCCATCACCGCAGACGCCAAGCGCACAATCCTCCTCAAGCCATGGAGACCGCGACCGTGCTCTTGCAACGCACACGGTGGGCATCGATGAAGCCGTTTGGGTGGACGCGACGCGGAGAGGTGACCATCGGCGCGTTTCAGGCGGTGACGATGGTGCTCACGAAAGCGTGAAAGTCGGCGCGAAACAGACGATCGAAATGCAAGGAGATATTAACTGCGATCAAGTTATTTTCATTTCTAGCAGTAATCTATCTTTTGAAAATGCCCTATGGCAATTACGTAATTCAGCTTTTCCCGTATTTTTGATCGAGTGCAAAGGACGTGAAATTACAGCTTTAATACTTCACCTCACGTGATAGGCTGCCAATCATTGATCTTTCCGCTTGTAACGGAGCAGGTAAAGTTTAGCGCGATTGGTTTTCCAACGGCGAAAGAGATTATTTCCGAGATATCCATGTCCGGCGCCTTTAGGCCGCACCGCCAAGTACGCGACACGCGCCAGCAATCGACACCGTTGCTTTAGCAGTCTTAGCTTACTTTTTCTTCGGATAATCAGACATATTCGGCAGTGCTCGAAAATCTCAACTAGAAATGTCCTAATCAACATCTATCGCTTCCCCCTATTAAAACCCTGTCCGTGCCGAATAAGAATTAAGCCGTCGAATTCAAATAAACGTGATTCGAGAGCAGGCGCGACTCGCCGACAACAGTGTAAGAACTGTAGTCCTCGCAAGTGACGCGATGGATTCCAGACGCTAAACAAAACGCGCATGGAAGGTCAATTTTTCTGAGCGCGCACGAGTCCATTTATCCGAACAGATCGCCGCTTAGCACGCGAGCATCCCAAATGAATCGACGTGCGCAACTAGAATCAGTCAAAGAGGAACAAGAAGAGATGAATTCCGGCTCGTTATTCGAAGTCTTCGTCCGCAATACAAACCGTGGAGTAGCAGCCTCTTACACCAGTCTACGGGACGGAGAAACCGTCGAACGCACATTGACTCACGTCGAACTGCTCCAGCGTGCCAGAGCGCTGGCAGGGTGGATGAAGCAGAAGGGCTTTTCGGGCAAGCGCGCCATCATGGTGTTCCCGGTTGGCCTGGAGTTCGTGGAAGCGTTTCTGGCGTGTCTCTTGGCGGATGTCATAGCGGTGCCGGTTGCACCGGTGCCGCTCACGGGCGACTCCAACAAGGTTCGGCGAATGCTCGCGATCATGGAGGATTGCCAGCCATCGCTAGTGCTGGGTGTCAGCAAGAGTATCGGCAATTCGGCGCTCTTCGTGGGACGGTATCCCCAATATGGAAACCTGACGTGGCTGGAAGTCGATCGATTCGACGAATGGAATTCGTTGTCCGACTTAAGCTTCGACATGCCGTCTCCCGAAGCAATCGCATTGCTGCAATACACGTCTGGCTCCACGGGCATGCCCAAGGGAGTCATGCTGTCGCACCGAAACATCCTCAGTAATTTGCAGCAATGGGATCAGGGACTGGGGCATGACGACGACAGCAAGCTCGTCTGCTGGGTGCCGCATTACCATGATCTCGGCTTGCTGTACGGCATCCTGTTCCCGATGTATCGATGCATCTCGGCCTATCTGTTGCCGGGCGTTGCGGTCGCGCAGAAGCCATCGCGCTGGCTGCGCGCGATCTCGGATTTCAAAGGCACGCACAGCATGGGGCCCAACTTCATCTACGGGCATTGCTGTGAGCGCATGACAGAGCAGGATTGCGAAGGTCTCGATCTGTCTTCCTGGCGCATGGCGCTCAACGCCGCAGAGCCGATCCACGCCGAAACCGTGGAGCGATTCGCCCGAAAGTTCGGGCCGTTCGGTTTCGATCCTCTCGCCATGACGGCGGCCTACGGTCTGGCCGAAGCGACATGCATCGTCACAGGCCAGAACTGGGATTCGCCATGTCGCATCCTGCGCTTGTCCGACAAGGAACTGCAGCGCAACAAGGTCCGGTTGGCCGGACCGGACGAGACGGCTGCGTCCCTGGTGGCCTGCGGTCAGCCGCTATCGGACACCATCGTGAAGATCATCGATCCCGCAGGCTTGACCGAATGCGCGCCGGACGAGGCCGGGGAAATCTGGGTATCCGGCGACAACGTGGCGAGCGGCTACTGGATGCGGCCCGACGAATCGGCGGCGACGTTCGGCGCCACCCTGCCCAGCGTTCCCGGCAAGGTTTTTCTGCGCACGGGTGACCTCGGTTTCATTCACGAGGGCGAAGTCTTTACGACCGGGCGCATCAAGGATCTCATCATCGTGCGGGGGGCAAACTATTATCCGCAGGATGCTGAAAGCCTCCTCGAGCGCGCCCATCCTGGTTTCGTGCATGGCTCCTGCGCTGTTTTTTCGGTGCTAAAAGAGGGCGAGGAGCGCGTGGTCGTGGTCCAGGAACTCACGCGCGGACATCGCAACGGCCCTTATGAGGAGATGTTCGATGCGATCCGGCGCGCGGTGGGGGCGGCGTTCGATCTCCCGGTGGAATCCATCGCCCTGATACAGCCAGGCACCACGGCCAAGACCTCGAGCGGCAAGATTCAGCGCCGCCAGTCCAGGCAGGCTTTTCTCGACGGTAGTCTGCGGCTCGTCGCAACGTGGAGTCGCGAACGTAACGCGGATGTGCCTGCCGTCGGGACCGCCGCGCCAGCCCAGGCCAACTCGGAGAAAATGGAACGCTTTCTGATCCGGCGTATCGCGGATATTTCGCGGCTTTCGCCAGAAAGCATCCGTGTGGATCGCCCGTTCTCGGAGTACGGACTAGGGTCGCTTGATTCGACGCGCATCGCGGAAGAACTCGCGGTCCACTTCAAGATCGCCGTCTCCCCCGCAATGTTCTACGACCATCCGGATGTCCAGCGGCTGGCGGCGCATCTGGGCAGCCTGGTGCGGACGCCCGCGCCCGCGTCCGGGCAGCCGCGCGTGGCCACGGCATCGCCCGATGCCGACACTCTCGTCGTGGTCGGCATGGCATGCCGGTTTCCGGGTGCGAGTCATCTGGCGGCCTACTGGGAATTGCTGTCGGAAGGACGAAGCGGGGTCGGCACGCGCCGCGAAGCGGATGGCGCAACGCGTCATGGCGGTTTCGTGGACGACGTGGGGCAATTCGACAACGCATTCTTCATGATCACCAATCGCGAAGCGGCGTGTATCGACCCTCAGCAGCGCATGGCGATGCAAGTGGCCTGGAATGCGCTCGAAGATGCCGGCATCATTCCGTCCACGCTAGCCGGAACGGAAACCGGTGTGTTTTTTGGCGCTTCCGCATTCGACTACGGATCGCTTCAGTTGGCGCACAGTGAACTGGACGCTTACAGCAATCAGGGATCGGTGCTGGCGGTCATTGCGAACCGGATTGCCTATCATCTGGATCTGCGCGGCCCGTCGTTCGTCGTCGATACGGCTTGTTCGTCGGCACTGACGGCGGTGCATCTCGCTTGCCGCAGCTTGCGCGAGCGCGAATGCCGTACGGCTCTTGTTGGTGCGGTGAACGTTCTGCTTGCCAAGGACTGGGATATTGGACTGACCAAGGCCGGTATGCTCGCGCCCGACGGTCAGTGCAAGACCTTCGACGCAGCGGCCGACGGCTACGTGCGCAGCGAAGGCTGCGGCGTGCTGGTCGTCAAACGATACGAGGACGCGCTGGCCGACGGTGACCGTATCTATGGTGCCATCCTTGGTACGGCGATCAATCAGGACGGACGCAGCAACGGCCTGACCGCACCCAACGGCAGTGCGCAGGAAGCGCTCGTGTTGCGCGCGCTTGCGGATGCGAAAGTCGACCCGTCCGATCTTCAGTATGTCGAAGCGCACGGCACTGGCACGGCGCTAGGCGATTCCATCGAATGCCGGGCCTTGTCACGCGTTCTGGCGCAGGGCGCCCACCCGGAAGCAAAGCCATGCTATCTGGGGTCGGCCAAGGCAAACGTCGGTCATCTCGAAGCCGCCGCCGGCATGGCCGGACTCATCAAGGCGTTGCTGATGCTGCATCACGGATCCATTCCGATGCAGCGCAATCTGTCGCGGCTCAACCCGCTGCTCGATCTTGGCGCGCGCCTACGGATTTCCCGCACTCGCGTCGATTGGCCTTCGTCGACCGAGGCTAGGCGCTACGCATCGGTGAGCGCCTTCGGCTTTTCCGGTGCAAACGCCTGCGTGGTGGTTGGGGACGCGAGCGATGCAGCTGGGGCGCAGCCCGCGCCGGTACCCTCTTCAGACGTTCTGCCCTTCGTCATGAGCGCTCGCGACAGGGCGGCGCTAGATCGCCTGGCCGTCAGTTATGTCGAGATGCTTTCGACCTTGCCCGCGCAGGATTGGCCCGACTTCACCTACACCAGCAGTTGCCGCCGAACGCCGCAAGATGTCCGTTTCGCAGTCACGGCCGACGGTCCGGCGGCGCTCGCGGCGAAATTGCAGGCTCTGGTCCAGGGTAGCGATGAATACGTATCCAGGCGTGCCGCGCCGAAGATCGCTTTCGTCTACACAGGACAAGGCATGCCGCTGAAGAACGCTGCGCGTGAGTTTCGTCGGATGCCCGTCTTTCAGGATGCCTTGAAGCGTTGCAACGAAGTCTTGCAGCCGGTGCTCGGCATGACGCTCGACGCGTGGCTCTACGAGGACGCTACCGGCCCGCTCACGGGACGGCCCGCCTTGGCGCAACCGGTCCATTTCGCCTTGCAATACGCCATCAGCCAGGTCGTACTGTCGTTCGGCATCCGTGCCGATCTCGCGTTGGGTCACAGCCTCGGCGAGTATGCGGCGCTAGTGACCTGCGGGGCCATGACCCTGGAAGACGCGCTCCGGTTGGTCCTCGTACGCGGCGACCTGTGCGAGAACCGGGTCGCTTCGGGCAGCATGGCAACGGTCTTCTCCGATGAAGATACAGTCCGGCGCGCAATACTGCTCGCAAATGGTCAGGTTGAACTGGCCGCAGTCAATGGCCCGCAACATTGCGTGGTGTCCGGGACCACCGATGCCGTGTCGCAGTTCTGCGCTCGCCTCAAGGAGCAGCGCGGGATAGACTCGCGCAAGTTGCAGGTCGAGCGTCCTTACCATTCGGCTCTTTTGGAGCCGGCTCTACCCGCGCTGATGAACGCCGCCGAGGCGCTGGAACTGCACGCGCCCGAGATTGGCTTCGTTTCCACCGTGACGGGTGGCCTGTGGAATCCGGGAAAGAAGCTTAACGGCCACTACTTTGCGCGTCAGTTGCGTGAACCCGTGCGCTTTGCTGATTCGCTGCAAACGCTGGCACGCGCTGGTATCGACCTGGCAATCGAAATTGGCTCCCGGCCGGTTCTGTGCGCCCTTGGCAAGGCGTGCCTGGGAGATGCTGGCCCTCGCTGGCTGCCGCTGCTGAGGCAAGACGACCGCGACCACGAGAATGTGATCGAAAGCCTGCTGGACGCGATGGGCGCGGGCGCGGACATCGATTGGCGGCCGTTCTTCGACGCATCGTCACGCAAGATTCTGTCCTTGCCGGTGTACGAGTTCGAGAAAGTACAGCACTGGTTCCAGTCGCGTTCTCCGGAGCTGCCTTCGTCCGATGTTCCCGCCGCAACGACGCAATTGCCTACACGATCAGATCCATCGATTCCATTCGTCGGACTGCCGCCTTGGGATGCCGTTGTCCGCCGCGGCGAACAGGCCTTGGACGGCTTCCGCGCTGCCGAGCGCCCGGCGTTGGCGCGCTTTGAGGACATTTGGCAACGTCTAGAAGAGGCCTGCCCGCTGGTCATGGCTGCCTCACTGGCCGAACTGGGACAGTTCCGCCAGCCTGGAGAAACGGCGTCCGCGCAATCCATCTGCAAACGGTTCGGACTCGAAGCCAATCGGCTTGCGCCGCTCGGACAATGGCTAATGACGCTCGAGCAGACCAGCTTCGTCAAGGCGGCCGGAAGTGACGGCCTCTTTCGCAACCTCGTTGCGTTCGATGCGGTGAAGCTGCGCAGCCAGGTCGCCACGCTGTTCGCCACGATCCAGGCGGACGACGACGTTCGACCGTTCGTGGACTATGTAAGGGCGTGCGCCTTCAGTCAGGTCGGGCTGCTCAAGGGCCTGACGAATCCGCTCGACTTGTTGTTCCCTGACGGCCAAACCAGTGTCGCCGACTCGCTTTATCAACTCAATCCTGTATCCAGAATGCAGAACCGTATCGCGGCGGAAGTGCTAGGGGCGCTCGTGACCCGGCACACCGCTTCGCGCCGGACTCCCATGCGCATCCTGGAACTGGGCGCGGGGACCGGCGGCACGACGGCGGCGCTGCTGAAGGCGCTGCCGCAGTCAGGCGTCGTCTATCGCTTCACGGATGTCTCGCACTTCTTCACAGACCGCGCCCGGGCGCACTTCGCCGCTGTGCCGTTCATTGAGTATGGCCTCTTCGATCTCGACAAGGGCTTCGCCGAACAAGGCTATCAAGCGGCTTCTTTCGACCTGATTCTGGCCGCGAACGCTGTGCACGCCGCGAAATACATCGACCGGACGCTGCTGGACCTGCGCCGGCTTCTCGCGCCGGGCGGCGTAACCATGCTCATAGAGGGCACGGTCAATACGCCAATTCAGATGCTGACGCTCGCGCACATCGAGAGCTTTGGCCACTATCAGGACCACCGCAAGGTCAGCAACCTGCCGTTCATGGCGATCGATCAATGGCGGGAGTGTGTGCTAAAGGCCGGTTTCGAGCACTTCAGCGCCATTCCGGGCACGGGCGTTTCGTCCACGGCGTGGCCGCAGAACGTGCTGCTGGCCTTCGCTTCGGAAACCAACGCTGCGTTGCCTCCGGCGGCCGCGCATGGCGCGCCCGCCATTCATCCGCCGGCTGCGGTGGCTAAGAAAGCGCCTAGTTCGGACGCACGGACCGAACCAGGCTTAAGCACCATGGACTCGCTGAAGAGTCTGCTAGCAAAGCTCATCCACGTCGATGCGGCGAGCATCGATCCTCACGCCACCTACATGGAGCTTGGCGTCGATTCCATCGTGCTGCTGGAATTTACGCGCGTCGTCAGTCGGCAGCGTGGCATGAAGCTGACGGTGCCCCAGCTCTTCGAGCACTACCCGAGCCTGGATGCGCTGTCGCGCTTCCTCGATGCGAGGGAGACCAGTCAGGCGCGCTTGCAGGATATCGACGCCGCACAGGAGATTTCATGAGCGGAAGAATTGCGACCTTGCCTGTCCCGAACGACAGCGTCCGCGGGGCCTACCCGTTGACTCCGATGCAGCAGGCTTACTGGATCGGCGAAAAAAACGGCTATCGACTGAACACCGCGGCCAGCCTGTATCGCGGCTTCCGGACGACGGAACTCGATGTGCAGCGGCTGGAGCAGGCACTGCTCGTCCTCATGGTCAACCACCCGGCGCTGCGAACCCGCGTTCATGCGGACAGCACGCAGTCCATCGCCGCTATGCCCGAACGCTACGAGGTGCGCATTCGTGACTTGCGGCATCACGAAGTGGCATTCCAGGAAAGCGTCGCGGGTGGCCGGAAGGACGCGGCGAGCGAGCATCTGCCCGGCATCGACAGCGGCTGCCAGTTCGCCTGCTTCGTCGATCGTGTTCACGACGGCTATCGTGTTCATTTCCTGTTTCGTCTGCTGATCCTGGATGGTTACTCGCTCGCGTTGTTTTTCAACGACCTGACGCACGCGTATAGCGGAAGGGCGATAAACGCGCCGACGGCCGCGTTTCGCGAGTATGCCGAACGGCTGTCTGTGGAAAGGTCCGAGCCGGAGTATCAGCTGTCCCTCGATTACTGGAACGACAAGCTCAAGACACTGCCTTCCGCACCGGATCTGCCCATTCGGGATCTGGATGAAATTCCTGGGAAGTCGGTCTTCCGTCGCCTCCAGATCTGCCTTGAACCGGCCGATGTTCAGCAACTCGGCTCGCAGGCAAGAAAGCTCGGCGTCACGCTCAACGCTCTGCTATGCACGCTGTTCGCGGATGTCCTGCGCATGTGGTCGCGTCATCCGGCCTTCACGTTGAATCTGCTGATTTCCAATCGGCCCGCAGACGATGCGCGCTTCGATCGCACCATTGGCAATTTCAGTAACACCTTGCTGCTGGAAGTGCCCGTAGTCGAAGGCGATTTTCAGGGGCGCGCGCGCGCCTTGCAAAGGCAACTCTTTCGCGAGATCGAATACCGCAAGGTGTCCGGCGTGGACGTGATCCGGATGATGAGCCGTCCGGCGTCCGTGCTGCCGGCCATGCCGGTGGTGTTTGCCAGCACCTTGGGACTCGAGAATGGCTCGATGGCCGCACCGGCCGAACTGGGCTGGCGCACCGACGGCGGCGGCATGAACACGCCTCAGGTATGGCTGGACCATCAGGTCTACATGGATGAAGGCCGTCTGATGCTGAACTGGGATTACGTCGACGGCGTGTTCATGGTCGGCGTGATCGATGAAATGTTCGAGACGTACGGCAACGCGCTGCGTCAACTTCTGGCGCTGGAGGACTCTTCTTCGCTCGTTCCGAGTCTGCCCGAGACCGCGCTTGCCGCCCGCCGCCTCGCGAATCAGACCGCACGGGTGCTGCCTCAGGGACTGTTGCATGACTTCTTCCACGCGGCGTGTGTTGCTTATCCCGAGCAAACCGCGCTGATCGCGTCCCGCGTCGAGATCAGCTACCGCGAGTTGTTTCACAGAACCACGCATTTGGCGGCGACATTGCGGCGCCTGGGCGTGTGCGCCAATGACCTCGTTGCCATCGTGGCACGGCGGAGCTGGCGTCAGGTGGCCGCGGTCATTGCCACGGTGCAGTCTGGCGGCGCGTACCTTCCTGTCGCCCATGACCTTCCCCGGGCACGAAAGCAGTGGTTGATCCAGCAGCCGGGCGTCAGGGTCGTTTTAGGCGAGCGGGAATGCGTTGCTAGTCTGAGCGTCCCGGCGGACGTGATAGTGCTGGCGCTCGAGGACGTGCTGCCGGACGAAGCGCCCACCGAGGCCGTCACACTGGCCAACGTTCAGCATCCGCACGATCTGGCCTATGTGATATTCACCTCCGGATCGACGGGCCAGCCGAAGGGCGTTGCCATTGATCATCGCGGGGCTGTCAACACGCTCCAGGACGTCATCGCGCGGTTTGGCCTAGACACGCACGATCGCGTCATAGGTCTCTCGGCCTTCAATTTCGATCTCTCTGTCTACGATATCTTCGCCACTCTGGGCCGGGGCGCAACGCTGGTGCTGCCGCCTTACGGCGACGGCCCGTCTCCCGCCGATTGGGCCAAATGTCTTCAGGAGCATGGCGTCACCGTCTGGAACAGCGTGCCCGCGCTATTGGAAATGCTGCTCGAAGTATCGGCAGGTCAGGCGGCCGCGGTTTTTGCGAGTTTGCGGCTGATCATGCTGAGCGGCGATTGGATTCCGGTATCCCTGCCGGGGCGCATGGCCGCCGTCGCGCCGAACGCGACGTTTGTCAGCATGGGCGGAGCCACCGAAGCCTCGATCTGGTCGAACTATTTCATCATCGATACGGTGAACCCGGCGTGGCGGAGTATTCCATACGGATGGCCGCTTTCGAACCAAAGTTTCCACGTGCTCGACGACGCCTTGCAGGCCCGGCCCGCGTACGCCGTCGGCGAGCTGTATATCGGCGGCATCGGTTTGGCGCAGGGCTACTACCGGGACCCGGAACGGACTAGTCAGAGCTTCATCACGCATCCTCAGACCGGTGAACGTCTCTACAAGACGTCGGACCTCGGCCGCTACCGTTCGGACGGCTGTCTGGAGTTTCTCGGGCGCAACGACACCCAAGTCAAGATTCATGGGCATCGCATGGAATTGGGCGAGATCGACGCTGTGCTCGAACGATGCCCCGGCGTGCGTAGCGCCGCGTCGCTAGTCAAGACTGTCGGTGAACAGCACGGGCTGCAACTGCTGGCATTCTACGTTCGCGATCGCGCTGTTCCAGAGCGCGCTGTAGCAATCGAGACATCGATACGACAGCACTTGAGCGATTTGCTGCCCCAGTACATGGTGCCCAGTTTGCTCGTTGAAATCGATCATATGCCCGTGACGGCCAACGGAAAGATCGACCGCGCCGCATTGGGTCAAAAAGCAGCCGTGCTACAGATAACAAGTACGGAAAAAATCTTGCCTCGCAACGACACCGAGCGTGCCTTGTCGAGCCTTTGGGAAGGCTTGCTGGGTATCGAAAGTCCCGGCGTTCACGACGACTTCTTCGCGCTGGGCGGCAGTTCGCTGCTAGCGGTGCGCCTGCTCAACGCTATCGCGGTCGAGTTCGGGCAAAGCTTGTCGCTGGCCTCGCTGCTGCGTCACGGCACGATCGCGGCCCAAGCCGGATTAATCCGCGAAAGCGCCCCGCAAGATCATGCCCGGAGTGCCGGTTCAAACCTTCCACGAAAAGCGGTGGTGTGCATTCGGGACGCGGCTCCTGAGTCTGATTCGCGGGATGTGCTGGTCGCTGTTCATCCAGTAGGCGGCAACATCTTGTGCTACCGGGAACTGCTGGACTACGTTCCCGCGGACATGACTGTGATCGGCATCCAGTCGCGCGGCGACGGCGTCGCAAGGACGGTGACGGGTATGGCCGCCAGTTATTCCGAGGAATTGGCTAGCCACATTTCTTCCAATGCCCGAATCTCGCTGTGGGGATGGTCCATGGGCGGCGCCATAGCGCAAGAAATGGCACGTTTGCTGGAGAACGCCGGCGCGACGGTCGCGAACCTGATCATGATCGACAGTTGGGTCGGGAATCCAGCTCTCGATCGTACGGTGCTGGAAGGGCATCGACTCTTGGAGAATTTCGCTCGCGATCTGCTACAGACGCAGGACAGTCCGAAAGACCTGGAATCGCTGCTGTCGTTGCCTGAGGCCCGGAGGTTGCAGGCAGTCAGGTCGATGCTCGACGAGGCGGGCGGTGTGCGCTTGTCGGCGGCCGATTTCGACAGCCTTCTGGCCGAGCATCGGGCGAACTTCAACGCGCTGATTCGTCACCGGCCGCAAGCAACCCGTGTCGCACCGGTGCAGTTTCGCGCGACGCGACTCTCCGACTTCCCCTTCCTCGTGCCTTTCCCGGCGTCAATTGGCAATGCGGCCGCGCCAGGAGCGACGATCGATCTCGACGAAACCCATTTTTCGATTGTCCGCGGCGAGTGTCTTCGCCGAATCACGGATATGACTCTTGGTAGCAAAAACCTCGCATGAACCATCGATCATCTTTCATCAATACCGTGGACACGCTCGTCATCGGCGCCGGGCAAGCTGGTCTGGTCACGAGTTATCACCTTCGTTCGCACGGCATCGAGCATCTTGTCATCGAGAGCGAAGGCCGGCCGGCCCACAAATGGACGGATCGTCTTTGGGACTCCTTTACCCTCGTAACACCCAACTGGACATTCCGGATTCCTGGCGCGGAGTACGACGGGACCGATCCTCACGGGTTCATGACCAAGGCCGAAGTGGCGGCTCGTTTCAAGGCTTACGTTGCGAAGTATCAATTGCCCGTGCTTTACAACACCCGGGTGCTGTCAGTGACCGCGGGCGTGGACGACGACTTCGAAGTGGAGACCAATGCCGGCAAAATGCGGGCGAAGCAGGTGGTCATGGCCACGGGCCTGTTTCAGACATCTCGCATTCCTTCGTTTGAACGGGGCTTTTCCAGCCACGTCCGTCAACTGCATTCCAGCGAATACAAGAACCCTGAGCAGCTGGGACGAGGGGCCGTGCTCGTGGTCGGAAGTTCCCAATCTGGCGCCCAAATTGCCGACGAAATCAATCGCAGCAACCGGAAGGTATTCCTGTGCGTCGGCGAGTCGGGCCGGGCGCCGCGGCGGTATCGCGGCAAGGATAGTTCGGAGTGGCTGGAACTGCTTGGCCTTGCGGATAAAACAGTGGACCAGTTGATGTCGCCGGGAATCAAGTTCGCGGCCAACCCGCACATTGTCGGCCGATCGGATGGCCGCGATATCAATCTGCACCGCTTCCACCGCGACGGCATCACGCTACTGGGCCGGCTGATGGACGTGCGCAATAGCACAATTTATCTTGCGCCGGACCTGCACCGGAATCTGAAACTGGCCGACGAGTTCGAGAAATCGCTTCTCGAGCAAATCGATCAGTACATCGCAGAGCATCGACTCGACTGCGAATCGCAACGCTTGACGCAGTGGAAGGATGGTTTCGAGTGCGAGCAACTTTCTTCGCTCGACGCCACGCGAGAGGGCATCGAAACCGTCATCTGGGCAACAGGTTACCGGTTCGACTTCAGTTTGGTGGACTTCCCGGTGTTTGACGAGGACGGATATCCCGTCCAGAAGCGCGGCGTCACCGCACAGCCAGGCCTCTACTTCGTCGGACTGCCGTGGTTGTACAAGCAGAAGTCCGGCCTTCTGGGCGGCGTGGGCGACGACGCGGCGCACGTGGTGTCCGAGATCGTGCGGCGCACGTCTGCCGTAAGACACGGTTGATGCTTCATCACCGTCCTAATTCATACAGATCACACAAAAGGTGGAGATGCCTGAGTATCAAGATACGGCGGCACGGTTATCCGTGCCCGATCCGAACGACGCTGCTGCTTCCGCAGTTTCGGCCCAGCGGCGCGATGGCCGCCGGAAGAACCGGTTGATCATCGGCGCGGTCGTCGTTGCGGCTTTGATGGTTGCGGCACGCATGGCATGGCGAAGTCACTATTTCGAGGAAACGGACAACGCTTTTCTCGACGGCAACATTACCTTCGTTTCACCGCGTATCGCCGGCACGGTGAGCAGGGTTCTCATTAAAGAAAATCAACGAGTGAGCGCCGGGGACCTGATGATCCAACTCGACAAATCCGATCAGGAAATCAAGGTCCGCGAGGTCCAGGCCCAGTTCGTGGAAATCGATGCGCAAAGCAAGCAGGTGGAAGCGCAGATCCGGAAATCGACCGCCGAGGTCCAATCTGCCAGGGCAGAGGTCGAGCGCGCCGAGGCGCAAGCACGCCGGGCGCGCACCGACGCGGCGCGCTACAAGACCGTGTTCACCGAGGAAATGCGGGCGGTGTCAAGGCAAGAGCTGGATAATGCGGTGGCCGCCGCCGACGTGGCTGCCGCCGAGTTGCTTGAAAAGAAGGAACGACAATCCGCGGCGCAGGCCGGCATGGCCTCGGCCGTCGCGTCTAGAGACATCCTGCTCGCCAAGAAAAGTGGGCTGCTCGTTCAACTTCAGGACGCGCAACTTCAACTGAGCTACAACGACATCCATGCGCCAGTCAGCGGCGTCGTAGGCAGGAAGAACGTGGAGGTCGGATCCCGGATCGCGCTAGGTCAGCAGGTGCTTGCCATCGTGCAGGACCATGTGTGGGTCAATGCAAATTTCAAGGAAACCCAGCTTGGCCAACTGGTGCCGGGGCAGACTGCGACCGTTCACGTGGATGCCTTTCCGGCGCACGATTTCGTCGGGCATATCGAGAGCTTCTCGCCCGCGTCCGGCAATCAGTTCGCGCTGCTGCCGCCGGACAACGCAACCGGTAACTTCACCAAGATCGTTCAGCGCGTTCCCGTGCGAATTGCGCTGGAGCCGGCCTCCGTCGATGCCTACAAGTCGCGTCTTGCGCCGGGCATGTCCGCAGTCGTGGAGATTGATCTTCGGCAGGGTCGCCCCGCGCATCCTGCCGCAGCAGCCAGTCATCAAGGGCGCTCATGAAGACCGTCGGCACCGATATGTTCCAAAGCGGCCCCGGCAAGCCGTCATCACCAGACCCGCTTACCGACGATGCGGCGTTGCGTCGGACGTGGGTGGCGGTCTCCGCCGCGATTCTCGGCGTATTCATGTCCATTCTGGACATCCAGATCACCAATGCATCGCTCAAGGACATCTTCGGCTCACTGTCCGCCACACAGGACGAAGGCTCGTGGATGTCCACCGCCTATCTGGCGGCCGAGGTGACGGTCATTCCAGTGACGGCCTTTTTCATGACCGTTCTTGGTCTCCGTATGTACATGCTGGCCAGCGGATTTTTTTTCCTCGTCTTTTCCACCTTGTGTGGCTATGCGTGGAATCTGGAAAGCATGATCGTCTTTCGCATGCTGCAGGGCCTGGCGGGCGGCGCGCTGATTCCGATGGCCATGACGCTGCTGTTGACGCGCCTTCCGCCGGCCAGCCGCCCGACAGGACTTGCGTGGCTGATGCTTTCCACCACCTTGGCGCCGGCCTTCGGTCCGACTATCGGCGGCGTGCTGACGAGTATGTATGGCTGGCCGTCGATCTTTTTCATCAACTGGGGGCCGGGCATCCTGTTGCTGATTGGCCTTGCCCACGGGCTCGACCACGATGCGGGCAAGGCCGGTGCGCTCCGGCAAGCCGACTGGGTGTCCATCGCGACAATGACGGTCGGGCTGGTCTCGCTGATCGTCTTCCTCGAAGAAGGCAACACGCGCGACTGGTTCGACTCGCGCTTCGTTCAGGTCTTCTTCGGGCTGGCGCTGGTGAACCTGAGCATCTGGATATACAGGATGTTCTCGCGCACGAGCCCTTACGTGAACCTGCGACTCTACGCGCGCCGGAATTTCGGCGTGTCGTCCATCGTCGGCGCCACGAGCGGCATGGCGCTGTACGGGTCGACATTTCTGCTGCCGTTGTTTCTCTCGCAGATCGCGGGCTACAACTCCTTCCAGATAGGCCTGGTCATCATGTGGATGGGGCTGCCACAAATATTTCTGATGCCTGTCGTGGCCAGGTTCGCAAAAGTCTACGACAACCGTCTAATTTGCGCGCTGGGTCTGATTCTGTTCGCCGTATCGTCGTTTATGAATACCAACATGACGGCGGACACCATGCGCGACCAATTAGTGGCCTCGCAACTGTTCAGAGGTCTGGGTCAGCCGATGATCGTGTTGACCTTGTCCAATTTCGCCACGGCCCGGATGGAACTGACCAACATGTCCTCGGCGTCCAGCCTGTTCAATATGTCGCGAATACTGGGTGGCGCCGTCGGGACCGCAATTCTCGCGACATTACTCACTACGCGGGAGAAATACCATTCGATGCGCCTTGGTGAATCGGTTTCTTTTTTTTCGAACAGTGTGCTTGAGCGAATCGGGCGTTTGTCGTCCAGCTTTCTGCAAAGTGTTGCGGACTCGTCCAGTGCGACCAATCAGGCTTTCGCGGCGATTTCGCATGTTGTGCGCCGGGAGGCGTACGTCATGGCCTATAACGACTGTTTCTTCGTCCTGGGTGTCGTGTTGAGTGCGTCGGCCGTGGTCATCTGGCTGGCAGATAGAGTGGTTTCTGGAACGGGAAAATGAGCATCCGCAAGAACAAGTACCAGCTTCTTTTGTTGACGCTCGCGTTGTCGCAAGCGGGTTGTTCCACGGGTCCGCTGACTCCCATCGAAGGACCTGTCAACGCGCCGCAGCAGTTCAAGGGTGACTTCAACGGCGAGCGTATTCAGGGCAAGTGGTGGGAAAACTATCACGACCCAGTCCTCAACCAACTCGTGAAAACGAGCTTGCGGGACAATCCCAATCTGGGTGTCGTATATGCCCGATTGCGTGCTGCCCGCGAACAGGTCAATGCCGTCTCGTCCACATCACTACCGCGTCTTGATGCCGACGCCGGCATTGGCTACTCTCGCACTTCGCCTAATACCCCGTTCGGCCTAGCGCTTGGGCAGCAATCGATCAAAGGCAGCCAGTATTCGATCGAAACCAGAGCCTCCTGGGAACCGGACCTGTGGGGACGCGTGGCCAATGCCGTGAAGACAGCCAATACCCGGGTCGAGTTGGCGAAGATCGACATCGATTCGTACATGTTGATTCTCTGTTCCGAAGTGGTTCAGTTTTATTGGCAGATGCGCTCGGCGGAGGCGGATCTGGCATTCCTGCAAGCTGTTCAGCGCTCACATGCCGAAACTGTTGGCCTGCTGACAACGCGCTATCGCGGTGGATTGGAGGGAGAACTCGACTTGGCCCGGGCCCGCGCCGAACTGGCGAACTCCACGGCCGACATGGAAGAAGCGCGCAAGCGGCGCGAGTTGAACGAGCACAGCCTCGCTACTCTGACCGCGCGGCCGGTGGCGGAGTTTTCCGTGCCGGCGATTCATCACGACGAGGCCACCGCCGACTGGCTTCCGCCACCGCCGCCGCGTATGGCTCCTGGCGCGCCCGCGACGATCCTTTCGCGACGTCCTGATCTGGCAGCGAGTGCGCAGGACATCCGGGCGGCGATTGCCGATCGAAACATCGCTGAAACGGCGTTTTACCCGACGATCAAACTGACGGGAGATTTTGGATTCGCGTCCAGGGATCTTGGTTCGCTGCTCAGCGGTCAACAGTTGTCATTCGGCCCCCTGGCCATCTCCTTGCCGATTTTTGACGGCGGCAGGAACAAGGCAAACCTCGCGGCGGCGGATGCGCGCTACCAAGAGGCTGTGGCATCGCACAAGAGCAAGCTGTTGCTGGCGCTGAAAGAAGTCGACGATGCGCTGACTGAAATCGCGACGAACGAAACCGCTGTGACGGGACGACAGCAAGCGCTCGATGCTGCCAGACGAGCAATTGCAGTCGCCAAGGCCCGTCAGAAGAGTGGCTTGACCAACTACCTGGATGTGCTGGAGTCGGAGCGCACGATGCTGACCATCGAACGAGCCAGCCTGCAAAACCGCATGCGGGCACTCGTCGCTAGCGTCGAACTAGTGCGTGCGGTAGGCGGGGGATGGGACGCAGGGAGTGCGGTAACTCCCGGCCAGTTGGAGTGATGGCGTCGCCAGGATGCGCGTTGAGGCGCCTCCTGGCGACGCGACGCTTCTACGACGATGCCAACGGCTTCGCCTTCTGGGCGGCGATCTTCTCCACAAGACCTGCGAGCCAGCACATGGGACACCCCTTGAGCAGGAAGAGGGCGGTGACAAAGCAAACCATGGAAAACAGCTTCACTGCCGAGGCGGAAAAAATCAGGAAATACATGCCCGCGCCGATGAGAAGGAGCGCTAGAACTCCCCTCAACAGATGAATGGTGATAGATCGACTGCAATACATGGATGCCTCCGAAATGAGTGTTGTCGATGCGTCTTCGGGAAGATTCGAACGGAGTTCGTTATCCCTTAAGTCTTCGGCCCACCATCGCGCACATTGGACAAAAACCGACGAAACCCATCACGACGAACGACACGCCCGCAACGACAAGCAGCCACTTGAGCCACGGCTCCATAGGGATGACGAACGCGACGATGGCGACAGCCACGCCAACGCAGGTTCGAAGGGCACGCTCCCACAGAGGCAGGTTTTTCTGAAAAAAAAGTGCAGACATATGCGTTTGTTCTCTTGTTCGATTAATGAGTTAAGACGGCAAGCTTTCTGTTGAGATGTGTGCGAAAAAGCTAAATTGAAGCTATCTTGAGCAGCTGATTCTGCGCCGATGGGAATACTTGCGCTCGCAAGAAATACATTTGCCACTTGCCAGCAAATCCGCTTGAAATTCGTTATGCGAAGCAAATATTCAATGCTAAGGATATGCGTCATACATGAACGATGTCAATGAGTTGATCGCGATCTTATTATGAGATAAAAAATGATTAGGTATTCTTATATACGTCATTTTTATCGATAGGAAAGGGAGATTGCCAGGGCGCACGCAAACTCGGCGATTCGCGGATTTTCACCACCTGTGTTGTCGCCGATGTTTGCTTTAGTCAAGGCAAGGCACGCATCGCCGACGTTGCGCTCGACTCGAGAATTGCTCGTTAGCATCAGGCGGCAATCGGCCGCCTAAACTCTTTGCCGAGATAAAAAACGTCAGGCAGGTCAAAGGACGATCTACCCTATAGCTCTTTCAATTCCCGGATTGTGTCGCAGCAAGTTCGGAAGAGGTCGGGTCGGCCTTAAGCCACGTCATCAACATTTCATCGATTGGCGGCTAACGGGCGGCGGCCGGTTCGGTCGTGTATTCATCGACAAAGTTCGCGGTCGAAGGCATCACGGAAGCCATGCATGCCAAATTGGAGCCGCTGGACAGTCACACGACAGTGGTCGAGTTGGGCTATCTCCGCCCGGAGTTTCTTGATACGTCCTCGCTGCTCGCCACGCCCGACGTGATCGATAAGTACTACGAAACCTCGGGCGCAGTTCGACGCACGACATTAGAATATGCCCGCTACACGCATGTCGAGGCCAATTTGAAATGTCCGATATCCGGCTAAATTGAAATGTCCGGTTTGGGATCGGTTCCTGCTTCCAAAGAAGACAGTTTCCCCACCGAGGCTGCCCGCATTTCGGCACTTCTGAGCATCATCGCGTT
>NZ_JALQDA010000010.1:0-179276 GCF_023631485.1 Caballeronia sp. GAFFF2
GTGGGGGGGGGGGGGACCCGTCTCACGGGGGGGGGGGGTGTAGTCTGGGTGGGGGGTGGTGGGGGGGGGCGCGGGGGGGGGGGGGGGGCGGGCCGCCGCGCCCCCCCCCCCCCCCCCCCGCGAGAACGCCGCGAGAACCGTTTTCAAGGCTGATCGATAAGCGAGCGCGTTGCTTCCGCGACGAGACCGCGTAGCCACCGAACCTCATCGGAGTAATGACAGCGCTCGTGCCACAACTGGTAGTACTGCATGGGCGGAAAGTCGAGCGGCGCCGGCACGACGGCAAGCGGCAGGAACCTCGCGTAATGATCGGCGAAGAGGCGGGTAGTCGTGAAGACGAGATCCGACTTGATCAGCACGTAAGGCGCGAGATTGAAGTAAGGCAGCGTGACCACGACATGACGCTTGAGCCGCTCGCGCGCCAGATGCACGTCGATCGCCCCGCGCTGCCCGACCGAATAAGGCGTGGGCGCAAGATGCGGCGCGTTGAGATATTGATCGAGCGTGAGACCGCCGCGCTTGGCGAACGGATGTTGATTGCTGACGAGACACACGATCTTGTCGACGAACAGATTCGACAGATGCAATTGCTCCGGCGGTTCGGGCCAGTTGCCGACGACGATATCGAGCTTGCCATCTTCCAGCGCGAGTTCGTAATCGAACGCGGGTCCGAGCGAATGGAATTCGAGCGTTGCATTGGGCGCGGCCTGCCGGAAGCGCTCGACAACCGTCGGCACGAACAGAACGTTCAGATAGTCGGGACAGCCAATGCGATAACACCGCACCGACGTGGAAGGGTCGAAATTATGCTGCTGCACCTTGATTCGCTCGATCTCGCGCAAGGCATTCTGCGTGGGTTCGAGCAAGCGTAGACCGTATTCGGTGGGCACCATCCCGGACTTGCCGCGCACGAGCAGCGGATCTCCGGTGATGTCGCGCAGACGCCGGAGCGCCGCGCTGATGGCAGGTTGCGACTGATTGAGCTTGACGGCCGCACGGGTGACGCTGCGTTCCATCAGCAAAGTGTGCAAGACGCGCAATAAGTATGTATCGATCGCCTCGCGCTGCTGACTCATGTTATCTCCGCTATAGCCAGTATATGTTCTGGCTGATCGTTCGTAGGGTGTTGCATATCATTTTTAATATGACGGAGAGATTACGTCAAGGTGTGGCTTACCCGCAAAGACTGGGAGAGCGGCGCATTGCATCGAATTTTGAGAGATCGACTTCGTGTCGCGAATTCTGTAAATTCTGCCCGCGGTATGGTTTGATGCGACACCTTTGTGTCACAAGACCCGTCTGCGGTCCTTTTCTTCCAGCTCGGCCTGCCGGTGGCCGGGCGCACTCCGTGAACTCATGGGCAACGCCATCACCCCTACGGATACGCCACCGCGCCTGGCGCTATCCGGCATCAGCAAGCAGTACCCGTCCGTCAAGGCCAACGACGGCGTGAACCTCATCGTGAAGCCAGGCGAGATTCACGCGGTGCTCGGCGAGAACGGCGCGGGCAAGTCCACGCTGATGAAAATCATCTATGGCGCGGTGCGTCCGGATGAAGGCGAGATTCGCTGGCAGGGCGAAGTCGTCGAAATCGGCAGTCCGGCGGCGGCGCGCAAGCTCGGCATCGGCATGGTGTTCCAGCACTTCTCGCTGTTCGAGACGCTGACCGTTGGCGAGAACATCGCGCTCGCGCTCGACGACAAGTTCGACATGAAAGCGCTGTCCAAGCGTATTCGCGATGTGTCGGCGGACTACGGGCTCGATGTCGATCCGCAACGTCACGTTCACAGTCTCACCGTCGGCGAACGTCAGCGCGTGGAGATCGTGCGCTGTCTTCTGCAGAACCCGCGCTTGCTCATCATGGACGAGCCGACTTCGGTGCTGACGCCGCAAGCGGTCAAGAAGCTCTTCACCGTGTTGCGACGGCTCGCGGCGGAAGGGTGCAGCATTCTCTACATCAGTCACAAGCTCGACGAAATTCGCGCGCTCTGCGAGAACGCCACCGTGATGCGCGGCGGCCGCGTGACCGGCAATGTCGATCCGCGCAACGAAACGGATGCCTCGCTCGCGCAATTGATGGTCGGCCATTCGCTGCCGGATTATCAGCGTCGCCAACACACGCCGGGCGATGTCCGGCTCGCGGTGAAGAACCTTTCGGTGGCGAGTCCCGATCCGTTCGGCACGTCGCTCGAAAACGTCTCCTTTGCCGTGCAGGCGGGCGAGATTTTCGGGATCGCGGGCGTGTCGGGGAACGGTCAGGCGGAATTGCTCGCGTCGCTCTCGGGCGAGATTCGCGATTCCCATGTCGCAACGGACGCCGTGTCGATCTGCGGCACGCCAGCCGCGCGGCTGTCCGCGGGCGCGCGGCGGCGTCTGGGCTTTGCGTTCGTGCCGGAAGAGCGGCTCGGGCGCGGCGCGGTTCCGGCCATGTCGCTTGCCGAGAATGGCTTGCTCACCGCGCATCGGCAGAGCATGGTGCGCGGCGGCTGGGTCAACTCGCGCGCGGTCAAGAGCTTTGCCGATCGCTGCATCAAGGCCTTCGACGTGCGTTGCGGCGGCAGCGGCGCGTTCGCGCAAAGTCTGTCGGGCGGCAATTTACAGAAGTTCATCGTCGGCCGCGAGATTCTTCAGGAGCCGAAGGTGCTCGTCGTCGCCCAGCCGACCTGGGGCGTCGATGTCGGCGCGGCGGGCTTCATCCGCCAGCAGTTGCTCGATCTCGCGGCGCGCGGCGTCGCCATTCTGGTGATCTCCGAGGAACTGGAAGAACTGTTCGACATCTGCGACCGGCTCGCCGTGATCGCGCGCGGCAAGCTGTCGCCGGTGCGCAAGACGCGCGAGACCAACGCGGAGGAAGTCGGCCTGTTCATGGCCGGACTCTTCGACGGAAAGCGCGCGCCCGCAGCCGAACTCGACTCATTGAGCAAGTAAAGATGATCTTCCCTTATCGACTCGAAGCGCGCCCGACACCGTCGCGCGCCATGCAGCTCGCTGTGCCCGTGGTCGCCGCGGTGGCGACGCTCGTCATCGGCTTCCTGATTTTCAGTCTCGTCGGGCAGGACCCGCTGCGCGCGATGCACGCGTTCTTCGTCGAACCGCTCTCGAACGTGAACGGCTGGTCGGAGCTCGTGCTGAAGGCGTCGCCCTTGTGCCTGATCGGGCTCGGGCTTGCGGTCGGTTATCGCGCGAACGTGTGGAATATCGGCGCGGAAGGGCAGATGCTTCTCGGCGGTATCGTCGCGGGCGGCATCGCCATCCATGTCGGCGATACCTCCGGCTGGTGGACGCTGCCCTTGATGATGCTCGGCGGCGTCGTGGGCGGCATGCTCTGGGCGGCGATTCCCGCGCTGCTCAAGAGCCGCTTCAACACCAACGAGATTCTGACGAGCCTCATGCTCACCTACGTCGCCACGCAGTTGCTGATCTATCTCGTGAGCGGCCCGTGGCGCGACCCCGAAGGCATGAACTTCCCCATCTCGGCGATGTTCGGCGACGACGCGCTCTTCCCGCGTCTCTACGGCGACTGGCACTGGACGTGGCTCAAGGGCACGCGTATCAACGCGTCGGTGTTTCTCACGGCCATCGCGGTGCCGCTCGTGTGGGTTTTCATGCGCAAGAGTTTCGCGGGCTTTCGCATGAACGTGGGCGGTCTTGCGCCGCTCGCCGCGCGCTACGCCGGTTTCTCGGACAAGAAGACCATCTGGACCTCGCTCCTGCTCTCGGGCGGCCTCGCCGGGCTCGCGGGCATGGGCGAAGTGGCCGGGCCTATCGGGCAATTGCAGGCGGGCTGGTCGCCGGGATACGGCTTCACGGCGATCATCGTCGTGTTCGTGGGACGGCTGCATCCGGTGGGCATCGTGCTCGCAAGTCTCCTGATGGCGCTGCTCTACCTCGGCGGCGAAGCGGTGCAGACCTCGCTGCAACTGCCGCAGGCGCTTGCGGGCGTCTTCCAGGGCTTGCTGCTCTTTTGCCTCCTCGGTTGCGACCTGTTCGTCAATTACCGCATCCGGCGCCGCGCGATCGCGCATCACGCTTCCTGACGAGACCTACGACATGGATATCAATCAAGCCAGCAATCTCGCCTCGAGCGCGGTCGTCGCGGCCATTCCGCTGATGTTCGCGGGCGCGGGCGAACTCGTCGCGGAAAAGTCCGGCGTGCTCAATCTGGGCGTCGAGGGAATGATGCTGATGGGCGCCGTCACCGGCTACGCGGTGACATCGATCACGGGTCATCCGTGGCTCGGCATCGTCGCGTCGATTTTCGCGGGCATCGCGATGGCGCTGCTGTTCGGCTTTCTCACCATCACCATGCTTGCGAATCAAGTCGCCACCGGCCTTTCGCTGACGATCTTCGGCATCGGCTTTTCGGCCTACGTGGGCAAGCCGTACACGTCGGCGGCAGTGCGCGCGAGCATCGACGTGATGCCGATTCCGGGTCTTGCCAGCATTCCCGTGCTCGGCCCGGCTATCTTCTCGCTTACGCCGCTCGGCTATCTTGCGTTCATCATGTTCGGCGTGATCGGCTGGTTTCTCTACAAGACGCGTGCGGGGCTCGTGCTGCGCTCGGTCGGCGAATCGCCTTCGGTCGCGCACTCGGTGGGCTTTCCCGTGGTCGGCGTGCGCTACGGCGCGACGCTCTTCGGCGGCGCGATGGCCGGTATCGCGGGCGGCTATTACTCCATCGTCTATCTGCACGTCTGGCAGGAGCAGCTCACGTCCGGACGCGGCTGGATTGCGCTCGCGCTCGTCGTGTTCGCCACTTGGCGGCCAGGGCGTCTTTTGATCGGCGCGCTCTTGTTCGGCGCCGTGATGGCGCTGCAGTTCTACGCGCAGGCCATCGGCGTGCCGGTGCCGACGCAGTTTCTCGCGATGCTGCCGTATATCGCGACCATCGTCGTGCTGGTGCTGATCTCGCGCAATCCGAACACCATCAAGCTGAACGCGCCCGCATCGCTTGGCAAGCCGTTCTTCGCGGCAAGCTGAACGTGGATTTGGCAACGCGCGCGCGGTTCTCCGCTGTTGCAGGGAGGCAGCACGCGCGCCGTCAGACGGTTCCGTTGCGATTTTTTTCCGACGAAACTGGCGCACGTCGTTTTCCATTTCGTGGCTCATCAAACAACATCGACCAGGAGAAACACAATGAATAAACCATGGCTGAAGGCAATCGCGGCAACCGTCGCTTTGTCCGCCACGCTCGCGACGGCGAGCGCGCAAGCGGCGGATGCACCGGGCGTCGCGTTCGTCTATCTCGGCAATCCGGGCGATGCAGGCTGGACCTTCGCGCACGACGCGGGCAGCAAGGAAGCCGAAGCGAAGTTCGGCGACAAGATCAAGATCACGCGCGTGGAAAACGTGCCGGAATCCGCCGACTCGGAGCGCGTGTTCCGCGATCTGGCGAACAAGGGCAACAAGGTCATCTTCGGCACGAGCTTCGGCTATCAGGACTTCCAGTTGAAGGTGGCGAAGGATTTCCCGGACACGATTTTCCTCACGGCCACGGGCTTCAAGAAGGCCAAAAACTTCGGCACATATGACGTGCGGATGTATCAAGGCGCGTACTTGGCAGGCGTCGCCGCCGGTTATGTGACGAAAAGCAATACGTTGGGCTTCGTGGCATCGGTGCCGATTCCCGAAGTGGTCCGCAACATCAACGCGTTCACGATGGGCGCGCGTTCGGTGAATCCGAAGGTCCACACGAAGGTCATCTGGATCAACAGCTGGTTCGATCCGGGCAAGGAAAAGCAGGCTGCCGAAACGCTGATCGGTCAGGGCGCGGACGTGCTCTTGCAGAACACCGACTCGAACGCCACGCTCAACACCGCGAACGAGAAGCACGTGTTCGCCTTCGGCTGGGATTCGAACATGAAGAAGTTCGGCCCGAACGCGCATTTGGGTTCGGTGGTCGCGCACTGGGGCGTGTACTACAACGCGGTCATTCAGCAAGTGCTCGATGGCAAGTGGAAGAACGACCCGGTGTGGCTCGGTATGCCGCAGAAGGCCGTGGACCTCGAAGACCTGAACAGCAGCGCGATTCCGCCGAAGGCCATGCAAGCCGTGTCGGCGAAGCGTGACGATCTGCACTCGGGCAAGTGGGATGTGTTCACGGGTCCGATCAAGGATCAGTCGGGCGCGGAAAAGGTGCCGGCCGGCAAGACGCTGACCGACCCGGAAATGCAGCGTATCAACTGGTACGTGGAAGGTGTGGACGGCTCGCTGCCGAAGTAAGCCTCGCGAGCAGGCTGCGAAACGAAAAACCGCGCGTCGTGCTGCCACGACGCGCGGTTTTTAATTGAAGCAATCAGTCTTCGATACGCAAGCCGACCTTGATCGTTACCTGCCAGTGCTGGATCTTGCCGTCTTCGACATGTCCGCGCGTTTCCGTCACTTCGAACCAGTGAATGTTGCGCAGCGTCTTCGATGCCTTCGACAGTGCGACGCGCACGGCGTCATCGCTCGATTCCTGCGACGAGCCGGTGAGTTCGATCTGCTTGTAGACGTGTTCCGTCATGATGTTCTCCTTGTGAAAAGCATGGCGATCGCTCGGGGCGAACGGGTGCAATGCGAAATACTCGCGGTGTCGATGCAGCAAGGCGTGCGCCAACACACAGCCGACGCATGAAAGACGCGCGCCTCGCGAAAGAGCGAGGCGCGGGGGAAAACATCGAAGGAATTCAGCCGGGGGATCAGCGCAGCGGACGCGATGCGGCGTCGCCCGCATCCTGACGACGCGCGCCGCGCCGCCTGCGCGCCGAAACGGTCGCGCCGAATTCGCTCAAGATTTGCGTGCGAGCGCGGCTTGCAAACACGAGGAAGCCGAAGCCGTTCGCTTCGTACCAGTAGCCGCCGTTCTCCAGACCGTCGAGCGGCTGTTCGAGCGCATTCGTGATCGACTCCACGCAGCGCCTGTGCAGTTCGTCGATGGCGGGATAGGGCGGTTGAGCGCCGCGCACGCTGCATAGCAGGACATCGAGACCTGGCAGCACATGCGCGTAGAGCACAGGCTCGTCCTGCGCGCGAGCGCGTGCAATTTTCGTATCGAGCTGACCGAACGGCTTGAAATGCCGCACCACGGCGAGGAAAGACTCGTCGCCATCAGCTTTCACACGTTTACGCTTTTTCGGGAAGGACATAAAAACTCGCCTGAAAAAGATTTGCAAGAAACGCAGCGTCCTCATGCGGCCACTCCCGTCTTGCGTGCCGCACGTCGATCTTTTATAGCGCATCGATGTGATCCGGTCACGGTGATTCGCAAACTTGAATGCACGCCGGGTTCTGCTACCGGTGCACACCCGTGGCGCACGAATCATGCCGATGACCGTTTGGCGGCCCGCTGGCATCCCTCTGAGCATCTATCTCAATAATAGTCCCGCTGCTGCCCTGTCGAACAGCCTAAAGAAAGAAAAAAGCGGGGGGGCGCACCAATTGACGGGTGGGTGCGCCCGGATGCAATGCGCTCACGCGCTCGACAAACCCGGCTTGCGGCCGTGATCGAATCAGACGCGCGGCCGTTTCAGCTCGTCGCGGATCTCGCGCAGCAGCAACACGTCTTCCGGCGTGGCGGCGGGCGGCGGCGGCGCTTCGGTGGGCTTGCGCAAATTGTTGATGAACTTGACCATCAGAAAGATGATGAACGCAAGGATGATGAAGTTGATCAGCACGGTAATGAACGAACCGTAGCCGAACACCGCGACACCCGCGGTCTGCAAGTCTTTATACGAATCGGGATTGCCTTTATAGCTGGGCGGTATCTGCCCCAGACGTATGAAGAGGTTCGAGAAGTCGAGCCCGCCCGTGGCCAGACCGACCACCGGCATGATCAGATCCTTCACGACGGAGTTGACTATCGTCGAGAAAGCGCCGCCGATGATCACACCAACGGCGAGGTCCATCACGTTGCCTTTGAGGGCGAAGTTCTTGAATTCGTCGATCATGCTCATGCGCGGCTTCCTCCAGTTGGTGTGAGACGTTTTTTGCGAGCTAAAAGCGGCAGCAAGGGCTATGCCATTGATCCACAGACGAAACGCCATAAGGCGCGCGCTTCGTCCGGAGACACGAGCATGATAGTCAATTCGCTCGATGAACGTGCGCGCGGCGCGCGGGACATGCCTTTCAGGTCGTGCTCACGTGCCCCACGCTGATAGCCGCGCAGAAAGCCGCGTGATCCGCGACGGTCTGTGCGCCGTAGCGTTCGGCCCAGCTTGCGTAGGCGGCGTCGAACTTGTCGGAGGTGCCGCAATAGCCCGTGATCAGCGCGGCGTCGCCCGTGCGGGCGTGCGCGCGAGCGAGCAGAAGGCCGAGACACCACGCGTAGAAATCGAAGGTCGCGCCATGCAGCCAATCGACGGGAATGGAGCCGCGAATCTGCTTCATCTGGCGTACATAGAAATCGCGCCCGGCGATGGTCGTCCAGCCAAGCAGCGCATCCGACGAACTCTGCATGAGCCTTTGCCCTTGCACGACGCGACGCCCCTGATGCTGCTGCGTCTCGTCGAGTGGCGCGACGAAGGGCGCGGCGGCCGGCACGATGCCTTCCTTCACCTGGATGAACAGCGGGTCGCCGAGCGCCCGGCCGAGCATGAGCACGAGATAGGCGCGTGTGCCGACACTGCCGACGCCCACCACGCGATGCGCCACATCGGCGACTTCGTAGCGTTCCAGCATGATGCGCCATTCGCCCGCGATGGTTTGCAGATACGGCTTCAGGCCATCGACCACATGATTCTTCTCGGCGGCGTCGAGGCGCGTGAGAATCGGCGGATCGACCTTGAAGCGCCAGCTTTTGCCAGCGGGTTCGGCGACCTTGGCGAGCATGGTCGCGTGCGACCGCTTCATTGCGCGCTCGACCGTTTTCGTGATGGTTTCCTTCTCGCTGGCATCGAGCCTGGTCGGCGCGTCGATGTGGAGGGCGCTCGCGTATGAACGCATTTGCCAGAGATCGTAGGGGCTCACCTGCCAGAGCGAAGCCATGGACGTGCGATACGCCGCGCATGCCGAACGCACCGCGCGCTCGCGACCGCTCGCATCGACGCCATTTTCGCGCGCCGCCACGTTGATGCTCGCGGTGAGGCGCTTCAGGTCCCACTCCCACGGACCGACGAGTGTTTCGTCGAAATCGTTGAGGTCGAACACCACGTCCTGACGCGGCGTGCGAAAGAGTCCGAAGTTATTGATGTGCGCGTCGCCGTCGATGATCACGTTGTGCCCGATAGAGGGCGACTTCGCCAGATCCCAGGCCATGACCGTGGCCGACCCGCGCAGGAACGCAAACGGCGACTCGGCCATGCGCGCCATGCGCAGCGGGATGAGCCGCTCTTGACGGCCGGCGTTGACGGCGAGCACGCGCTCGACAGGGTTCGGCCGGTTGGCTTCGGGCTGCCAGCCCGCGTGGGCTTCGAAGGGCACGGCGTCGCGCAGCGCGCGGCCCTTGGCGCGGCTTTCCTCGGCCGTGCCAAGCGTATCGGATGATGTCGATGCCAAGGAGTTCGGGCGCGTGGGCAAGCGAATTCTCCTTCAGACGCTTACGCGCCGATAGTTTTTACAAGGCACGCCCACTCATTCGGTCGGCGTGTCGATCTAATCTTGCGCCGAAGCAAGCATCACGCCGGAGGAGCCTGCGTGTGCGTGGGCACGCGATGTGCTCACTCATGTCCGCTGGAATCGCCCAACGCGACACATCATCCCGACGCTTTACGCGTCACTCTATTCGAACTCATCATCTCATGCCGAACGAACTCCGCATTGCCGAGGGCTCTCCCTTTCCGCTCGGCGCGACCTGGGACGGAAAAGGCGTCAACTTCGCGCTGTTTTCCGCCCACGCCACCAAAGTCGAGCTGTGCCTCTTCGACGAAAAGGGCGAGCAGGAGACGCATCGCATCGAATTGCCCGAATATACCGACGAAGTCTGGCACGTCTACATCAACGACCTGGCGCCTGGCGCGGTCTATGGTTATCGCGTGCACGGACCGTACGAGCCCGAAGCGGGACATCGCTTCAATCCGAACAAGTTGCTGCTCGACCCGTATGCCAAGGCGCACGTTGGCGAACTTAAATGGGACCCCGCCGTGTTCGGCTACACGCTGAACGCGGAAGGCGACGATCTCACCTTCGACGAACGCGACAGCGCGCCCTTCATGCAGAAGTGCCAGGTCGTCGATCAGACGTTCTCGTGGACGCACCCGACACGTGGCCGCGTGCCTTGGGAACACACGATCTTCTACGAGACCCACGTGCGCGGCTTCACGAAACGCCATCCGGCGATTCCCGAGCATATGCGCGGCACGTTCGAAGGGCTCGGCCAGAAGGAAATCGTCGATTACATCAAGAGTCTGGGCGTAACGTCCGTCGAACTGATGCCGATCCAGGCGTTCGTCAACGACAGCTACCTGCTCGACAAGGGACTCACGAACTACTGGGGCTACAACACCATCGGCTTTTTCGCTGCCGATCCGCGCTTCTTTGCGCGCGGTTCGGGTGCGATCGCGGAGTTCAAGGAGATGGTCGACCGCCTGCACGAAGCCGGCCTCGAAGTGATCCTCGACGTGGTCTACAACCACACCGCCGAAGGCAACGAACGCGGGCCGACGCTGTCGTTCCGGGGTATCGACAACGCGTCGTACTATCGGCTGATGCCGGACGAGCCGCGTTACTACATCAACGATACGGGCACGGGCAACACGCTCAATCTTTCGCATCCGCGTGTCTTGCAGATGGTCACCGACAGCCTGCGTTACTGGGTGACGGAAATGAACGTCGATGGCTTCCGCTTCGATCTCGCCACCATTCTCGGACGCGAGACCTATGGATTCGACGAAGGCGGCGGGTTCCTCGACAGCTGCCGTCAGGACCCTATCCTCGCGACCGTGAAGCTGATCGCGGAGCCGTGGGATTGCGGTCCGGGCGGCTATCAGGTCGGCGGTTTCCCGCCGGGCTGGGCGGAATGGAACGACCGTTATCGCGATACCGTGCGCGGTTTCTGGAAGGGCGACGAAGGCGAAGCGCCAGAACTCGCCACGCGCATGACCGCGTCGGGCGACAAGTTCAACAAGCGCGGACGCCGTCCGTGGGCGAGCGTGAACTTCATCACGGCGCACGACGGCTTTACGCTCAACGATCTCGTCTCCTATAACGACAAGCATAACGACGCGAACGGCGAAGACAACAAGGACGGCCATTCGGACAACAAGTCGTGGAACTGCGGCGTGGAAGGTCCGACCGACGATCCCGAGATTCGCGCGCTGCGCGAGCGCCAGAAGCGCAATCTGCTCGCGACGCTCCTGTTCTCGCAAGGCACGCCGATGATCCTGGCCGGCGACGAATTCGGCCGCACGCAAGAGGGTAACAACAACGCGTATTGTCAGGACGACGATATCAGCTGGGTGAACTGGGATATCGACGACGAAGGTCGCGCACTTACCGAGTTCGTCCGCAAATTGACGACGTTACGTCATACGCTGCCCGTGCTGCGGCGTCAGCGGTTCCTGACGGGCGAGTATCGCCAGGATCTCGAAGTCGCGGACGTTAAGTGGCTTAGTCCGGACGGCCAGGAACTGTCGGACGAGCAATGGGGCGACCCAAACATGCGCTGCTTTGGCATGGTGCTCGACGGTCGCGCGCAGGCGACGGGCATTCGCAAGCCGGCATCCGATGCGACGTTGCTGCTGATCGTCAATTCATATCACGATGTCGTGGATTTCAAGCTGCCTGATATCCCGGGCTCGGATCAGTGGAGTTGCCTCATCGATACGAACGCGCCGATTCGCGAGGAACTGGAAGATTTCGACTCGGGGAACGTGTATCAGGTGACGGGGCGTTCGCTGCTGCTGTTGGCCTTGCATGCGCGCGGCGCGACGCGGCGAATCTTCAAGCGACTGGAAGAAGCGCTGACGGATGACGTGCCGCCCGATACGCCGGAAGACAAGCCGGCCGCGTGAGGAATGAGATGACCCTTGCGTAGTGACCGGACGCAAGCGGTTATCATGCAGTTCCCTCGATGACGACGAGGCGGCGGCGAGCCGCCTCTTTTTTTAACCATGCCATTTCGCTTCTTTTTCCCTGTGCGGTTGCATGAAAGACTTCGCGCGGCGCCTGGCGCATGATGCTGCAAGCGTTGATGCGCGTTGCAACGTGGGATCAGCTCGAACGCATTTGGGAATTCGTGGTTGGGTTCTTCAAGTTCTTGTGGGCGTTGTTGCGGTTTTTGGGTGGCGGGGGGTGAGCCTTTTGCGTCCCTGATGTATTGAGCTTTTGCGCGGGCTTATGGCAGCAACACTCGTCGATGTGCCGGACTGGGTCGGTCTCCATAGCTGCTAATGCTCGAAATATCGAGCTTTAGCGCACGCTCCACATGCTGAACGTTACGGCCGAAAAGCCAAGCGAGCGCCCCCAAAAAAAACCCCGCACGAAGCGGGGCTCATAACGCCAGTTTCCAACCGCGCGAATCACGTATCGCGCCAGCTATCATCCGTGCTGCCGAGGTCTACGCCGCCACCGCCATCGCTCCAATCGTTCGAGCCGTTGCCGAGGTCGAGACCGCCGCCGCCGCCACCACCATTGCCGAAGTCCAGGCCGCCGCCGTTGTCGTTGCGACGTTCCACTGGCACGTCACGCTCGATTACGCGTTCTCGTCCGTTCGACAGCGCTTCGCCAAGTAGCACGCCCGTCAACAAACCGCCCATGCCGCCGCCGAATCCACCGCCGCCTTGCTGAATGACGACCGGCGGCTGTTGCCCTTGCTGCGGATACGGACCCTGTTGAGGATAAGGCCCCTGCGGTCCGTAAGGCTGCTGCTGCCCGCGCCCGAAGCGCTCCGCTTCTTGCGCATACGCCGACTGTCCCTGCGCCGCGGCCTGGGCAGCGTTCGGGTCGGGACGGCCTTCGGCGCGCGCCTTCAAACTCGCCACCTGATTTTCCAAATCCTGAATCGCATACGGCGGCACGGGGTTTTTGGCATCCGACAACGCCTCGACCATCTCACGCAATTGCGTCTCGGCGCCTTCCACTTCCTTTAGCAATGCCTCATGCCCAGGCGTCGTGGAAAGCCGGACGTCGAGCTTGAGCGAACGCACTTCGTTCAGCAGTTCGGTCGCGCGCTTGAGTTGCGTGCGACGATCGTCGTCGGCGCGGCCATCGTCACGGACGCGGGCGCGCTTCATTCCCCAGCGCAGCACGAGCGCAATCGCACCGATCAGCACGATCAAGCCGATCCACATGCCGATCGACGGTCCATGTTTCTGCGGCGCGACCGGTGCGCCCTGATTGAACGGATTGGTCGCGACCGCGCCGGTCGAACTGCGCGTCTCGTTACCGGCGTTTGGGCTGATGCTGGCGCGATTCGCATCGGCCTGAATGCGCGCCTGCGTTTCGTTGAAGCGCGCGGGCGTCGTGAAGCCAAGCGCGGGATCGATGGACTGCGCCTGTTGAAGATGCGAAAGCGCGTCGCTATAGCGGCCTTCGCGATCGAGCACCTGCGCATAGAGATAATGCGCGTGAGCATTCTTCGGATGCGCGTCGAGCACTTCGCTCAACTGCGAATCGGCCTTTTGCCAGTTGCCTTGCGTCATCGACTGCTCGACTTGCTGCGCGGTGGGCACGGCGAAGGCGAGCGGAGACGCAACCGACAGGCAAAGGGCCAGGGATAGCGAGAGCGCAAGAGCCGACAGAGTCTTTTTCATGTTGCAGGCCGGGCGCGATAAGCACCCGTCTCCTTTCTGAGCTGCAATCGGGGAAAGCGAATGCTTGCATGCAAGCGCGATTCCCGCTGATTCGTCCGGCGCGCGCGCGAGCCGCCAGGGCCGCGCCGCGCACTGACGAACATATTACTGCGCCGGCGTATTCAACTGCTTCTTCAGCGCTTCGAGACGGTCTTCCACGGACGGACCGCGATTGAGCGCCGCGAGTTTGTCATCGAGCGCCTTGCCCGACTTCTGATCCGCCGAATTCAGACGCGCGTCCGAGCGCGCGTTGGCCAACTGCACCTTGTCTTCGAGCTTCTGGAAGTCTTCGGACAGATTCTTTCCGCCGATGCCGCCCAGCGCGGTCGCGGCCGTGTCTTTCGCGGTGGCGATCTGCTGCTTGGCCTGCAGAATGTTCGAGCGCGCGTTCAAGTCGTTGCGACGTTGACGCATGTCGTTGATCTGCTGCTTCAAATGCTCCACCGAAGGCACGAGTGTCTGCAATTCGCCGGCGAGGGCATCGCGTTCCGTCTCGGCGTTGGCTTGCGCGGCGAGAGCTTCGCGCGCGAGGCTTTCATCGCCGGTTTGCAGCGCGCGCTTTGCGCCGTCTTCGTACTTCTTCGCTTTCTCGGCCGCGACGTCGCGCTTGCTCTGCTGCGTGGCGACCTGCGCCTCGATTTCGATCAACGAGTTCTCAGCCTTGGCGATGCTGTCGTCGAGCTCGCGCACGATCTGCCGCGCATCGCGCGATGGGTCCTGCATGGTGTCGGCTGCGTCGTTGAGCAGACCTTTGACCGTGCGCGTGATGGAATCCAGAAGCGACATGTATTTCTCCTTGATGAAGACCGCGGCATGCAAGCCCGCGCGGCTCGAATGTGAGGCGCATGGCGCAGGATTGCAAGCGTCGTTGACCAGCCGATGACGACCGGGTTTACCCCGCTTATTAGAGCATGCCGCGCCTTAATCGGGGCTTAAGCAAGGTGAAGGAGTGTAACGTCGTGCAAACGAACGAAGCGGAATACAGCGCGTGCTTCAGTTGTCCGCGCGGCCGTCGTCGGTTAGAGAGGCATCGTCGTCCAGAGGTTCGTCGGGACTTGCGGATTCGTCGGGCACAGGAAGGTGCGCAGGCTTCGCGGCCGCGCGCTTGGTGGCGCTTGCCGCTGCTTCCCGCGCCTCGCGGGCCGCGGCCTTGGCAGCGACGCTGCGCAAGGCCGCGGTCAGTGGATCGGGCGCCTTGGGCGCGCGCAGGCGATCGACGATACCCGCTGCCTTGATCTGCTCGCTCGTCGCGTTGAAGTTGAGCACTGCACGCCGCATCAGCTCGCTCACGCTGATGCCGAGCTGATCCGCCGTGTTGCTGATGGCGAGTTTCTGCGCCGGGGTCACGAAAACAACGATGCGTTCGGTAGGCTTGGTCGTCATGGGCAGCTCGCAAACAGTAGGGCGGTTGTAAGCGCGTAAGCGCGTTGGCACAAGTTGGGCGCTTGAACCGCGTTCCCTATCATCAAACGGCACGACTTCTTTACCGCAACTTCTGGCGCCACTCTTAAAACCTGAGCGGCTTAAAACTAATCATATCGGTTTCGCGGGCTCGCGCGTGCGGCCGCGACCGCATGGCAACGATCCTCGGGCATTTCGCAAAACTGCTCTGCGATCAACCACTTGGCTATTTTCTCATACGGTTGTCCACAAGGCTTTCAACACTTTCGGTGGATAACCTCGGTGCAACCCCGACCGTTTCCGCCGAAGACCGGGCTTCGGGCGCCACATCGGCAATTACTTACAAAAAATCGCGACGGGTTTTGTAGCGTCGCCTGCGAATTCTTTAAAATGCGCTGTTATTCACGGTTACCCGTCCCATACGGTCGAAGCCGGCCTGCCCATTCGCTTGGTCCCGTCTTTCTGAAAGTGCTCAGGCGCTGACATACCCAAGGCGCCACAGAGCGCGCGCTTCGAAGCGCGCGGAACGATCCCAGTCATGCCTATCATCAAACGACCCGACTCTACGAATTCATCGCGACTGAATCGCGAACCTCGCTGGAACGACTCATCCAACGATGCCGGCGGCGGCAACGGACGCGATGGCGGCAATGGCGGCAATGGCGGCAATGGCGGCAATGGCGGCCGCAATGGAAAGAATGGCCGCGACGGGCGCGATTCCCGACGCTCGCCGCTCGCGCGCGTCGCGCTGTGGTTGGCGGGGCTCGCGGCTATCGGCGTGGTGGTGGGCGGGCTGATCGTCGGCTATGCGCTCGTCGTGATGGAGCCGAACCTGCCTTCGCTCGATGCGCTGATCGACTATCGCCCGAAAGTGCCGCTTAGGGTCTACACGTCGGATCACGTGCTGATCGGCGAATTCGGCGAAGAGCGCCGCAGCCTCGTGCGTTTTCAGGACATTCCCGACCAGATGAAGAAGGCGGTGCTCGCCATCGAGGATTACCGCTTCTACGATCACGGTGGCGTCGATTTCATCGGCATTCTGCGTGCTGGCGTAAGCGACATCACGCACGGCGGCGCGTCGCAAGGCGCAAGTACGATCACCATGCAGGTCGCGCGCAACTTCTTTCTGTCGAGCGAAAAGACTTATACGCGCAAGATCTACGAGATGCTGCTCGCCTACAAAATCGAGCGCGCGTTGACGAAAGACCAGATTCTCGAGTTGTATATGAATCAGATCTATCTCGGCGAACGCGCCTATGGTTTTTCCGCCGCGGCGCGCGTGTATTTCGGCAAGGACCTGAAGGACATCACGCTTGCCGAAGCCGCCATGCTCGCCGGTTTGCCGAAGGCGCCGTCGGCATATAACCCGGTGGTCAATCCGAAGCGCGCGAAGGTACGTCAGCAGTACATTCTGAAGCGCATGTTCGATCTGCACTTCATCTCGCGCGAGCAATACGATCAGGCGGTCGCCGAAGAACTTCGCACGAAGTCGGGTGGCACCGAATACGGCGTGCATGCGGAGTACGTCGCGGAAATGGTGCGGCAGATGATGTACGCGCAGTACAAGGAAGAAGCGTACACGCGCGGCCTGACGGTCACGACGACCATCGATTCCGCCGATCAGGACGCGGCCTATCGCGCCGTGCGCAAGGGCATCATGGATTACGAGCGGCGTCACGGTTATCGCGGGCCGGAAGGCAGCATCGCTCTGCCGGGCAACGCGGACGATCGCGCCGAAGCCATCGAGGATGCGCTCGTCGATCATCCGGACAACGGCGAACTCGTCGCTGCCGTGGTGACCGTGGCGAACGCGAAGCAAGTGGTCGCGCAATTCGTCGGCGGCGATACGGCCACCATTTCCGGCGAGGGCCTGCGTTTCGTCGCGGCCGCGCTGCGCAACAATGCATCGAAGGCGCTTGCCATCAAGCCGGGTTCGATCATTCGGCTGGCGAAGGACGCAAAGGACACGTGGCAGATCACGCAATTGCCGCAAGTGGAAGGCGCGCTCGTTTCGATGGTGCCGCAAGACGGCGCGATCCGCGCGCTCGTCGGCGGCTTCGACTTCAACAAGAACAAGTTCAACCACGTGACGCAAGCGTGGCGTCAGCCGGGTTCGAGCTTCAAGCCGTTCATCTATTCGGCCGCGCTCGACAAGGGCTTGGGACCGGCGACCATCATCAACGACGCGCCGCTGTACTTTCCGCCCGCATCGCCCGGTGGCGACGCCTGGGAACCGAAGGACGACGATCAACCCGACGGCCCGATGTCCATGCGCACCGGCTTGCAGAAGTCGAAGAACCTGGTGTCGATTCGTATCCTGTCGTATATCGGCACGAGCTACGCGCAGGACTTCGTCACGCAGAAGTTCGGCTTCGACAAGGACAAGACGCCGCCGTATCTGCCGCTCGCGCTGGGCGCGGGACTCGTCACGCCGTTGCAGTTGAGCGGCGCGTACTCGGTGTTCGCGAATGGCGGCTATCGCATCAACCCGTATCTGATCGGCGAAGTCGCCGATGCGCGCGGCAGCGTCATTTCGCGCGCCGATCCGCTCACGGCCAGCAAGAACGCGCCGCAGACGCTCGAACCGCGCAACGCTTACGTCATGAACAGCCTGTTGCATACGGTGGCGACGGCGGGCACGGGTTCGGGCACCAACGTGCTCAAGCGCAGCGACCTGCAAGGCAAGACGGGTACGACCAACGACGCCAAGGACGGCTGGTTCGCGGGCTATCAGCATCAGCTCGTCGCGGTGGCGTGGATGGGCTACGACCAGCCGAAGACGCTGGGCAGCCGCGAGTTCGGCGCGCAGCTTGCGTTGCCGATCTGGGTCGACTTCATGGGACGCGCGTTGCGCGGCATCCCGCAGGAACAGATGCAGCGGCCCGACGGCGTGACCACCGTGGACGGCGAACTGTTCTATGCGGATCGAACGCCGGGTGCGGGCTTCGTTGCGAGCATCGGCATGGACAACGTCAATCCGACAGCGGGCGATACCAACACTACCGGCGGCGTCGGCCCGGCGGGCATGCAGGCGCCGCCCGCGCCGCAAGTCACCACCGATGAGCGCAAGCAGATCATGGATATGTTCAATAAGCCGTGATGGATAAGGCAGGATAAAAAAACGCGCCGTGGTTCTAAACGAACCCGGCGCGTTTTCTATTGGTGACGGTGCTTCAGTTACCGACCGTCGCCGCGGACTTCACCGCGCAACTCACATCGAGCGTGCTCTTGTCCGCGAAGCTGAACGTGAGCGGAATCGTCGAGCCGATCTTGAGTGGCTTGCCCGGCTGTTCGAGCATCACGTGATAACCCTTCGGTGCGAACTGTAGCGTGCCATGCGCGGGGACATCGACGGAATCGACGGGGGCCATCGTCGCGGTGCCGCTTTTGGTATCCGACTTGTGCATCATCGCCATGCCGAACGCGGGGGTATCGACGCCCGTGAGCGTGACGGCTTTGTCGCCATTGTTGGCCAGCGTGAAGTAGCCCGACGAAGGCAGGTTCGGCGGCATTGCGCGAACCCAGCAATCGCGCGCTTCGAGCGGCGCGGCATGAGACAGCGTCGCGAAAGATGCGCACGTCAGCGCGCCGAACAATACAGCGATTTTCTTCATTGCTTTCTCACTTGACCGTGAAGTTATAGTTGCCCTGCGTGCGATGACCATCGGCGGCGACAGCTGTCCATTGCACTTTGTAGACGCCCGGCTGCAAGTCGTGGAGTGCGACGCTCATGTGCTTTTTGTCTTTCGTATCGACGACGGACTTTTCGGTGTTGACCTGCTTGCCCTGACCATTGGTCACGGTCAGTTTGCTGAAGGTCGGTTCGAGCGCTTCGCCGAAGTCGATCGATACTTCGTGCGGCGCGTTGACGGTCGCGCCGGGCCCAGGCTGTTGCAGCTTCGGCAGCGCGTGCGCGAACGCAAACGACGCCGATGCGAAGAATGCGCAAGCCAACGCGCCGCGCAAGGCGGATAGGGTACTCATGATGCATCCTTGTGATTTTCACGCTTGCCGCGCGAAGCGTGCAAACGCGAGGTATGGCATGTCGGAAGAGGGGAACGCGTATCAGGCGAGAGCAGGCGGCGCGCGAGGCAGCGCCACGCCAGGCGGCATGCGATGCGGCGCGGTGCTGTTTTGCTTGGCGACGAAAGTATCGTCGGCCAAAGTCGATGCCGCGAAGCCGTGCGGCATCGATGGCGGCGTAGGCGCATGCGCAAGCAGGTCGCAATATCCGCACGCTTGCAGATGCGAAAGAGCGTCATGGTTCGCGTGCGATGCGGTATCGACCGTATGCGCGATGCCATTCGAGCTCGACGCGCATATGGACGAGAAGAGCGCTTCGACGCGCTTGCCATCCAGCGTTTGCGATACGAGCGGCGCGAACGAAAGCAGCAGGATCGCGCATAGCGCAGCGAACCCGCTTAACTTTCTGATCATGCCGCGACGCAAGTAATGCATGCCGTGCCCGAATCTTTTTTCAATGCTCGATGACCGATCGATTATGCCATGCGTCCCGCGATGGCCTTTCGACTAAACCAATGAAGTTTTGCTGCCCGCGTGAGATGAGCTCACGAAGAAGAACGCATGAAGACCATTGCGCTTGAGTAAGTGATGACTTATAATCTTTTCTTCGACGGACGCGGGGTGGAGCAGTCTGGCAGCTCGTCGGGCTCATAACCCGAAGGTCGTAGGTTCAAATCCTACCCCCGCAACCAAGCATTCAAGCAAAAAGCCCGGTTAAAGCCGGGCTTTTTGCTTTTCCAGCACGCAGTTGCATACATGTATGGGCGCAGTACTGGAAGTAAGGCAAGTCGCAATACCTCCACTTCATGACTAGACGCGGCGCAACGCCTGCGTATCCCTCGTGTCAAAATCCCCTAAAGCTCGTCAGCGCTAACGCACATCGAACCTTTTCAAAGGACACACGCCATCATGGATATTCCTCACGATCTGCAGATCATCGCGCATCAGGAACGCGCGCTTGTGTTCCCGCAGTTTCATGCCGATGAAGCCTGGCAAACCGGCACGCAACTGCGCGAGATGGCGATGGCGCGCGGCGCGGTCGTGGTCATCGATGTGCGCACGTTCGGTCAGCGCATGTTCTTCGCTTCGCTCGATGGCGCCACGCCCGACAACGCGCGCTGGGCAGAACGCAAGGCGAGGACTGTCGAACACTTTCGCCGCAGTTCGTACGGGCTCGGTCTCTCGCTACAACAGGCGGGCACCACGCTCGCCGACAAGTACGGCCTCAACGCCGCCGATTACTCGGCGCACGGCGGCGGCTTTCCGCTGCGCGTCGCGAATGTCGGCGTGATCGGCTCCGTGACGGTGTCGGGGCTGCCGCAGCGCGAAGATCATCAGATGGTGGTCGAAGCGCTATGCGCGGTGCTCGGCCATGACTTCGCCGCATTGTCGCTCGGCCGCGTCTGAGCGTCGTCACGCATTCCAAAGACTCAACGGAGACCGAACCAGCCGATGCGTTCCACCGCTTATGTGTTGCTTGCGATTGCGATCGTCGCGGAAGTCGTCGCGACCTCCGCGCTACGCGCCTCCGATGGCTTCACGCGCGCGTTACCCGCGACCATCGTCGTGATCGGCTATGGGTTGTCGTTTTATCTGCTGTCGCTGACCTTGCGGACCTTGCCGGTCGGCCTCGTCTATGCCGTGTGGTCGGGCGCGGGCATCGTGTTGATTACGCTCGTCGCCACGTTCTTCTTCAAGCAGACGCCCGATATTCCCGCCATGTTGGGCATGGGGCTGATCGTCGCGGGCGTCATCGTGCTGAACGTGTTTTCGAAGATGAGCGCATTGACGCGGCGCGGCACCGCTACTTGCAGCGTACGATCATCGAGCGATTCTTGACGTTTGCCGTCACGACGTTGCTCAAGCCGCCGCCGCTCGGACCGCCTTCCTCGTTGTCCTTCGACACGATGTCGTAACCCGTCGCGCCGCATGCCTTGCCCGCGAGCACATAGCAGCTCGCCCAGCTCGATCCGGCATCGGCGCCGCTGCAGTTCACTGCGTAGCCCGTCTGGCCATCGGGAAGATTGATGAGCGATGCATCGTTGGACGAAGCACACCCGCTCGTTCCGGCGATGGCAAAAACCGCGATCAAGGCGATGCCAGGCGCCGCCGCGCGCGCGATGAGCCGGCGTGAGCGCCGATCGAATTCCTTCATCTTTTCCTCGTGATTGCAATGACTTCGCCGCGGTACTTTTTTCGGCGGCTTTTTGGGATACGCATTGTCCCATACGCTACGCGCGCCGTGAAAAAGCACGATGGCCCGAACCGGGCGCGAGGCTTGCGAATCATCGAACGAACGGCGTTAAGCGGTAAAGACAGTTTCGCGTGAACTATTTTCCGGATTGCGCGCCTGATAGATAGCAAAGGCCGGTTGTAATTGCCGCATAACGTGTGATTCGTCGCCAACATAAAAAGGAGGTCAACACGATGGCCGAAAGAGTGACCGGTCCTTACCGAGGGTATTACATCAGCGCGTCCGCCCGGCTCGTGCAGGTGCACGATGGCGATCGCAACGAAGACAACGCCGGACAGGCGCTCAAGCCGATCTATGTCGGCTCGGTGAGCCTGGCGCGTGGCGGTCCGGACGATGTGCATCGCTTCGAGGCGCTCGTCGATCTCGGCCCGGAACGGCGCTTCGCCACCGAGGATGCCGCGCTTGCGCACGTCGAACAGGCGGGGCGCGAGTATATCGACCGCTTGTTGAAACCGATGACGTGATGCGCCCCGTTCATCTCCGGCACGCGGTGCTTTATGACATCGCCAACTGCCTGATCGACCTTTTTCCGAGCGGCGCGGACATCGCGGAGATCGGCCTCGAAGCCACGCCCGCGTTGTTCGTGAGCTGGCGCACGAGCGGGGTGGCGAATCATCCGGGCAACATTGCCTGGGGTGTGCATTATCGGTTCGAGCCGCAGGTACTGCGCGATTATCCGCATCTGTCGGAGGAGGCGCGTGAGCGCGTATGCGAGCGGGTGCGCGACATGAGCCGCCTGCTCGATTTCAATTACGCCGATCCGCTGGCGAGCTCGCTGCTCGTCGTCGATGTGAACGAGGACGTGCTCGCAGCCTGACGCTTTACACTGCGCGCCGCTGGACCGCGCCGCATCGACGCAGTTACCATAAGCGCCTCGGTCCTTTGCTCGAAACCAATCCTGCAGGGAATGCCTGAACGACTTTGCGTCGGTGCTGTAACACTCCGGGGCCGGTTTCTTCGGACAGCAACCGCGCCTGAGCCACGAGAACATCATGGACATCCGTTTCCTTCCGGACGCACCCGGTTATTGCGACTCCAACCTCACCATCGAATTCGCCGCGCTCGTCGACGGACGACGCGTACCGTGCGCCATATCGGTGGAAGCGCTGGAGGATCATTTCGGCGCCGAGACTTACGACAGCCACGGCTGGATCGACGCTTTCGATGCAGGCCGTGCGCGCATCGAAGCCGTGGCGCGCGAGCATCTGGAAGTCACGAATGGCATGCCCGTGCTTCTCAAGAGCGGTCATTTTCCGCCGGGACGCGTGCTTGCCTGAAAGCGGCGCACGCTAGCGTCCCGTTAATTCGACTGCGTATCTCCGCTTTGCGGGTACTATCTCGCTACAGGCCGCACGCATGGCGATTCGTGCGGCACGACATTTGCTCGGGCATCTGCGCTTTATTGTGCAAGCCACAACGAGCAACCATTATAAAAAGTCGCGCGGGGTCGTCATGTTTCTCTCCTTTTTCCACTCGCTTATCGAGTCGAACGCACTATGGCTCATCTGGGCAGCCGTCGGTGTCGTTTTCCTGGGTCTATGCATCGTCTTCGCCTCCGTGCTGCTGGGCGAAACCGACGAGCCGCTTTATCGAGCCGCGCCTCGCGATAGCGACAGCGGCAAGATGATCGTCTGATCGTTTTGCTGGCTAGCCGCGCCGCTTGCGCGGTGACCATTCGCGTCATGCAAATTCGGGTTTGACTAGCCGACAGGCGATGTCGACAATATCCCGCATGGATCTGCCGCGACACATATCGACACCACCGGGCAAGGCGCGTGAGCTGCGGCAAGAGCAGCGGGATGCCTTGCGCGGGCGCATACTCGACGTGTCGCGAGCTATCGTGAAGCGTGAAGGCTTCGCAGCACTTTCGATGCGCCGGCTCGCGCAGGCAATTGACTATTCGCCTGCCGCTTTGTACTTGCATTTTCGGAGCCGCGCGGACATCGCGTACGCTTTGTGCGTGGAAGGACATGCGACATTGCGCGCGGCATTTGCGCCGCAAGCGAGCATTGCCGATCCCGCCGCGCGTCTTAGAGCAATGGCGCGCGTCTATGTCGAATTTGGCCTGGCCGAGCCCGAGACGTATCGGCTGATGTTCATGGACGCGGACCGCCGCGGCGATGGAACCAACGGCACCGATGACGGCATGGCTGCGCTTTCGTTGATGACCGATGCCTTCGTCGAACTACGCGCCGCGGGGCGGCTCAAGCGCCTGCCGCCGGAGACACTGCCGGCCGATTGCGCTCAGGCGTTGTGGGCGACTTTGCATGGCATCGTCGCGCTGGCGCTGTGCGGCGTATCGCGGGCAATGCCTGCGGCCGAGATACTCGAGTTATCGCTCGACGCGTGGCTCGCGTAGTGAACAACAGGTTGACCGCAGGTTGAGTACTGGCTGGCATCTGGCCTGCCAAACTGACTGACAGAACGAACCGACCCGACACTCCAACACGATGACCACCGAAGATATCCGTATCGACTCCGCCAACGGCATCGGCTTCATTGCACTCGATCGCCCGAAGGCTCTGAATGCGCTGTCCGCGCCCATGTTGCGCGCGATTAGCGAGGCCTTGCGCGCCTGGCGTCACGACCAGGCAATCCGCACCGTCGTGGTGTATAGCCCGCACGTGCGGGCGTTTTGCGCGGGCGGCGATATCCGCTTTCTCTACGAGTCGGCGCAGGCGGGCGACCGCGATTCGATCGACGCGTTTTTCACCGACGAGTACAAGCTCAATCACGCGATCTTCACCTTCCCGAAGCCGTATATCGCGGTGATGAACGGCGTCGTGATGGGCGGCGGCATGGGTATCTCGCAAGGCGCGCATCATACGGGCGGGCTGCGAATCGTCACGCAGTCGACCAAGATGGCGATGCCCGAGACGCGTATTGGACTCTTTCCCGATGTCGGCGTGAGCTGGTTTCTCGCGCGCGCGCCTGGCGCGATCGGGCGTTATCTGGCCGCGACGGGCGCGAGCATGGGCGCGGCCGACGCGCTCTATGCGCGCATGGCCGACGCTTATCTCGACGATGGCGCGTTGCCGGGCTTGATCGAATCGCTACGGCATCAGCGCTTTCTCGATGGCGTAGCGATCGTTCGCTTCGTCGAAAACGAGACGACCAAATACAAGGTGAGCCCGACGCTCGACCGCAGCGCGCTTGCCGAGGGACGCACGCTCATCGACAAGCATTTCGCCACGGGCAATGGCGCGGCGATTCTCGCATCGCTCGCGCGTGAGACGGATGGCGCCGCGCGCGAGTGGGCCGAGCGCGTGGCGGCGGAACTGCGCGAACGTTCGCCTTTGTCGGTGGATGTCTCGCTGCAGCAGGTGGATCGCGCGCGGTATTCATCGATGGCGGAGACCTTGCGCCGCGACCTCGATCTCACGCGCACGACGTTCGAACGCGGCGATGTGATCGAGGGCATTCGGGCGCGTATCGTCGACAAGGACAATCAGCCGAGCTGGAAGATCGCGCGGGCGGAGGAGGTGGGCGTCAAGGATGTCGAACGTATGTTCGAGAGCGCCTGGACGCCGGCGACGCATCCGCTGCGTTTGCTCAAGGACTGAGCGTTCTTAGCGAGAACGCGCGATCAACGCGACTCGTTGCCGGCCGAGAAAGCGCGCATGAAGACGAGCGCGCCCCAGCCCCAGATTGCGTTGGCGATGAAGTTGGGCGCGAGTCGCGGCAGCATGTTGCCGCTTGGCCAGATGCCGCGCGCGGGATCGATCACGAATGCGCCGACCGCGGTCAGCACGATGCCGCCGAATACGAGCGAGCCAATCCACGGCGCGCGGTTCTCCGGCGCGACGCGCAAGAGCCACGAGAGCAGCACGCCGAACACCGCGCTCCATAACGCATTCGCGATGAAAGTTGGAATGCCGAGCGGCAGAAAAGGGGTGATGGAAAAGCCGGCTTGATCGATGAGACCTGCTGCATGCAGCAGCGCGAGCGTCGATTCCCGAAAGAAGAGTGCGGCAAGAAAACCAGAAACGAACGGCAGAATGACTTTATGCATTGGCAGGACCGCTTGCGGCGAACCGCGGCTCTCGTTGGTTGTCGTGACGCGCCATTATAGGGGGGCGCAAGCCGGTGTCGAAGCGATGCCTAAGCAGATACGACGCGGGCGCGCTTACTTTGCGATGGCGTCGCTCGCCGGACTGTGATGCAGCATGCGGTCGCTGTTGGGCGGCGGGTTGGGGCGCTTCACCGGCATGTTGTCGGGATTGTTCGGGCGCGTGGTCTCGGCGGAAGGCGAGCCGGGTGCGCTCGGCGGCTTGACCATCGAGGCGTTATCGTCGGGGCGCGCAGTTTGGGCTTGCACCGCTACGGCCGAGCAGATGAGGAGAAGCGCGAGGGTCGTTTTTTTCATGTCGAGTCTCCACGAGCGAAGCCGCGGCGGGAGCGCCGCGGTCTTCATGAGACAGGCGCGTCGGCTGAAAATTCGCGGAAGATTTCGTCTTTCGGAAAAGCAAAAAGCCCGGTCAATTGACCGGGCTTTTTGCTTTAATTCCGTGGGGTGGCTGATGGGACTCGAACCCACGACGACAGGAATCACAATCCTGGACTCTACCAACTGAGCTACAGCCACCACTGAACTACCTGATTCCATCTTGCTGAAAGTTGCTCAGCAATCAAGAAGCGAGATTATACGAACTAAAATTGCGCTTGCCTAGCCCTTTCACGCATCTTCGTTCGCGAGACGGCTTCAAGATTCGATAGCTTCCGCACCTTCGCGCAAATGGGCACGCGCTTCGTCGAAAATCGCAAGATCGCCGGTTGCCAGCCGCCGGCTATCGGAAAGCACGCGCCGCCATCCACGCGCACCGGCAGTGCCGCGATACAGCCCAAGCGCGTGACGTGTCACCGCGCCGAGATACGTGCCGCGCGCAAGTTCGTTGCGTGCATAGCCAATGAGTCCGGCTTCGATTTCCTCGCGTGAAGGAATCGCCGTCGTCGCGCCATAAAAGCGTGTATCGACGCCCGCGAGCACATACGGGTTGTGATAAGCCTCACGGCCCAACATGACGCCATCGACGTGTTTCAGATGTTCCTCGACCTCGTCGAGCGTCTTGATGCCGCCGTTGATCGAAATCTCCAGATGCGAAAAATCCCGCTTCAGTTGATACGCATATTCGTATTTGAGCGGCGGAATCTCGCGGTTCTCCTTCGGGCTCAGGCCTTTCAGGATAGCGTTGCGCGCATGGACGATGAACACTTCGCAACCCGCATCGGCGACGGTGCCGACAAAATCGCGCACGAACGCGTAGTCCTCGATGGAATCGACGCCGATACGGTGCTTGACCGTCACGGGAATCGATACGGCATCGCGCATGGCTTTCACGCCGTCCGCTACTAGTTGCGGCTCTTTCATCAGACATGCACCGAACGCGCCGCGCTGCACGCGCTCGGACGGGCAGCCGCAATTCAGATTGATTTCGTCATAACCCCACTGCTCGCCGAGCTTCGCGCTCTTTGCCAGATCGGCCGGCTCGCTGCCTCCGAGCTGCAACGCAACCGGCGCTTCGGCGGGCGTGAACGCAAGGTGACGCGCGACATCGCCGTAAAGCAGGGCGCCCGTGGTCACCATCTCTGTGTAGAGGTAAGCGTGCCGCGACACGAGCCGATGCAACGAGCGGCAATGCCTGTCGGTCCAGTCCATCATCGGAGCGACGGACACGCGGCGGGGGCTGATTTTTTGAACGGCGGACATGTGGAGCGAATGACCGTGGCGCGGTCTGCATCGGTTTAAGGCGAAGGTGTAATTTTACCGCAGTGCGGCGAAGCGCTTTGTCGAAAGGCACGTCTCGACAGACACTCGAACCAGCCAACCCCCACACCTCCCCCGTGCTAGCATCATCAAACCACCATTCCGAACACGGCAACGGAGGCAGCCATGACCACCTTGGCGATAGACGGCGTGCGCTGGGTCAACGATCGCGTGACCAACGTCCGCTGGGGCAGCTTCGATTCCGCGACCAACGACTGGGCCGCGCCCACCACCATCGTGGAAGTGCAGGAGGTCGTGGACGCCATCAAGAGCGGCAAGGAGGTCCGCACGCTCTTTACCCTCGGCGGTCGCACTTTTCTCGGTCCGAAAGTCAGCTCGCTGCCCTACGCGAACGGCCATATCGGCATCGAAGCGCGCGTGCAAGACGGGCAGATCGAAAAATCGCTCGAGGATTTGCCGCCAGTCTGACGGCGCGCCGCACGCATTGAAAGCACACGGAGAAGGGCGTTGAACCGGGAGCAGGCGCTTCGCTTCGAAAGCGAATTCATGCCGCGTATCGCCGAGCGAGTGGCGGCGCTGCTTCACGGCGTGCGCGTCGATATCGTTCCCGGCGAATATCCGCACCAGCCTGCCAAATTGCACCTCAGCGCTCAAACCCCACCGCATGCGAACGACGAGCGCGCGCGCGGTTATCCGTTGCCGCTCAACATCTTTCTCACGTGGGACGACGAGGAGATCGAGCGTCTCATGCATCCTCACGGGGAGGCGCGCTTTATGCGCTATCTGGACGCACTCGACATCAAGTTCGCGGCCTGGCAAGGCGCACGCGATGTCGATATGGTCACGCGCTCGCAGGCCGAGACTTCCGTGCTGCTTGGCGGTCTGGATTTCGAAGCCTGAAGCGGCGTTCGTCGTCACCGCGCGTGTCGTGGTTCCACCAAGGAGGAGGTCAGGATGACATCGTCAAAAGAAGGCAACGTCCGCGCGTTCGTGCAGACGGCCGAGCAAGCGGGCGGATTCGTCTGGGTACTCGTGCTAGTCGATTTCGAAGCGCGCGAAGTGAGACGCGCGCTCGTATCGGAAGAAAATTTCGCTACCGCAGATGCCGCGCGCGACGCCGGCAACGATCAGCTAAAAGGCATGAGCAACGATCGCTGAGGCTAGGATTGGCAATACGCACGGTTCGCAGCCGTGGGCCGCTAAACTCGTTCGACAATTCCGCACGTTTTCCTCGATTTACCCGTACGGCATTGCTCGCAAAGCCCGCCATACTGCCTTCACACTGATCAACGTTCAAAGGAGAACGTCATGAATCGCTTCGAAGGCAAGACAGTTCTGGTTACGGGCGGCAACAGCGGCATTGGTCTGGCGGCGGCGCAGGCATTCGCCGCGGAAGGCGCGCGCGTCGTCATCACGGGTCGCGATGAAGTCTCTCTCGCCAAGGCGCGCGAGACGCTCGGCGCTAACGCCGTCGCCATACGCAACGTCACGGGCACCATCGCCGCCGCGCAGGAACTCGCGCGGCATCTCGGCGACGCGCACATCCGGCTCGACGCTGTGTTCGTCAATGCAGGCGTCGCCACGTTCGCTCCGTTCGTCGATATCGACGAGAAAGCGTGGGACGAAACCTTCGCGATCAACGTGAAGGGTCCGTATTTTCAGATTCAGGCGCTCGTGCCGCTACTGAACGAAGGCGCATCCATCGTGCTGAACGGTTCAATCAACGCGCATATCGGCATGCCCGCTTCGTCGATCTATGCCGCGAGCAAGGCAGCGCTCATCTCGCTTGCGAAGACGCTCTCGGCGGAATTGCTGCCGCGCGGCGTGCGTGTGAACGTGGTGAGCCCCGGTCCCATCGCAACGCCTTTGCACGACAAGCTCGGCCTCGCCGATGAAGCCGCCGCGCAACTGCAAAGCCAGATTCCGCTCGGGCGCTTCGGCAAGTCGAGCGAAGTGGCGGCGACGGTGCTGCTGCTGGCGTCGGCGGAGGCGGGGTTCATCGTGGGCTCTGAACTAGTGATCGATGGCGGGATGAGTCAGCTTTGAAGCCGGTGCGGTGATCGACGGCCGCGCGTGGTTGCGCGGTCATGTCGTGCTGCCTGCGAAACGGGACACGACGCGCCTCGGACCGCTGGCAGAATCGACTGTTCTCGAAGCCACAATCAAAATCAGCGTCACATGAGCCATCCACCCGAAGAAGACCACGGCAGCACCCGCGAAGCACGCTTTCGCCGCTACGACGCCGCGGGCGAAGCGTCCGTCCGCGCCGATCTCGACGATGCCGCCACGAGCGACCCCGAAGCCGCATCCAAGCGCGCGTGGTTGCGCGGCAAGGAGGTCGCGCATCAGGACGAGCAGTTTCGCGCGATGTTCGCATCCGTCAATTCGGCCAACGACGCCGCGCAACTCGCCCGCGAATCCGCGCAGGCATCGCGCCGTTCGGCCTTCTGGACGATGATCGCGGCAATCGCGGCCACGGCCGGTGTGATCGTCAACGCGGCGATCGCGCTTGGCTGGCTCGACTGGCTCAAACGCTAAGGCGCTAAGGCGCTGAATCGTCGATGCCGAAGCCTCAGGGCATCGCCGGCTGCAATTCGCCCCAGCTCACGAGAATGCTTTGGATGCTTCGCGCATAGGCATCGCGATGTTTCGGCGATTCCGAGTGATAAGCGCCAATCGCGCGCCACGTGTTGCCGTACTTGACCATCTTTTGCTTGAGCAGCCATGCCGCGACGAACACGTTTACGCACGGATCGGCGAGCGCGCGGTGCGGAATGCCCTGGCGCGCCAGGTCGGGAAAATGAATCGAATTGATCTGCAACTGGCCGACATCGATGGAACCGTTGGCGTTGCGGTTGATCGCGCTGGCGTCGCGTTTCGACTCGCGCCAGGCAACCGCGCGCAGCACGAGCGGATTGACGCCCTGATACGCGCCCGCCAGTTCGAAACAGTCATCGGCGTGCACAGCGCCGGATGCAAGCGACAATCCGAGCGCGGCGCAGGCGGCGAGGGCAAGCCGCGTGGCGGCTATCGCTGGTGGAAACATGAATCGTGGCTCCCGTGTTGGTCTTATACGAAGCGGTCGATAGGCGTTTGTTGTCCGCCCCTGCTGGCGTTCAGCGGATCAACGCGGCGTCCAGCCGCTGTTCGATGTCTTTCATATAACTGCGCGATTCGCCCGATACCACGAGACGCGGTTCGGGACCGTCGCATCGGCAATCCGCGACCAGGCGCGCCTTTCTGCTCTTTTTCGCGGATGGCTTGGCGGGAAGTTCGTCGTCGCCGGTCGAAGGCGGCAGCATGGCGAGCGTCGGCAGCGGCGGATACACGCGTGGCGAGCCGGGCATGAGCGCGGCCAAGGTTTGTACGCCGGGCGCGCTGACATCGAGCGGACCGGCGGATGCGGTCGAAAAAACCAGCAAGCCGCCGATGACCAAGAGAGTGCGTCGCATGATGTCAGCCTCCTTGCGTTGGTTTGATCGACACGCTGTACGGCTCGCGCGCGCCGGCGGTGCGGTTCTCGAGGCTCAGCCGGACGGTGCGTTTCGCCGGCACGCCTTTCCAGATCGCCTGATTGATATAGGGCAAATCCTGCGCGAGCGCGGTGACGAGAATGGTGGTCGGCTGCTTCTGCGCGGCTGCAAGCGAGCCGGCTTTGGTGAGGATTGCGCTGAGCTGCGCATCGCGGGCGCCGAGGGCATCGGCGGGAATCTCGAAACTGATGATGCCCGTGGCGACCGGCGGCTTATCGGTCTGCGCGACCGGATTGGCGGCCGGCAGCGGCGCGCAGCCGGTCAAGGAACTGACAACGACGATAGATAGAAAAGAAACGGCCCACTTCACAGGCGGCTCCCGAAAGGATCATGGTGATATGCAAGTTTTCGGCGTGGGGGCCGGTGGTCTTGATAGCCAGGCGCAAACGTTGAGCGATTTAGGAAGACTTGACTCGGGAAACCGGAATTTCGGAAAAGAGGCTCGTAGGAATTGCCGGATTCGCGCGGGAAACAGCGTCCAACGCGCCGGCTTGCATCGACGATCGGAAGATCAGAAACACCACCAGGCGCGCACGCTCGGTTCGCCGTCGAGCGCGCGAACGAAGTCGTCGGCGAAGGCATCGCTCGCGGCTTTCCATTCAGGCGTGCCGGTGGGCAGGTCGTTCGGATTCTTCAGCCCGCGCGCGTGACGGATGACGGCTACGGCTTCGCTGAGAGCGGCGATGGAGTCGAGACTGTGCGTGTTCATAACGCGGATTACGGCGCGTCGGAGCGAAACTTGAGGCTAGGCAAAGGTCGCTCAGGAGATCACCGCAAAAAACGCGGCCTTGATCTCGACGGCGTCGCTCCGAAACCCAACACAGGACGAATCCGTCAAACCTTCCCCTTATGCCCCGACACGAGCGCTCCCGCATCGCGCTTGAGGCTGAACAGATCCACCACGCCGATCAATCCCACCAGCCCGACGATCAGAAATGCCACGCTGAAATCTTCCGTCGCGATGGACTGCGCGTCGTGCCCATGCAGCCATTCGGCAAAGCGCAGGGCAATGGCGCCGACCGCGACGCCCACGCCCATCGTCATCTGAAAGAGCGTGCTCGATAACGCCGATGCCGCGCTCATCTGCGATTTCGGCACATCCGCGAAACTCAGCGTATTGAGCGCCGTGAACTGCAAGGAGCGCGACAAGCCGCTCGCGAACAGCACGGCGACGATCACGAACGTCGGCGTCGATGCCGTGAGCAAGCTCATCACGGCAAGCGAAAGCGCGGCGATCACGCCGTTGACGATCAGCACCGGCCGGAAGCCGAAGCGCCGCATCACGGGCGTGGTGATGAGCTTCATCGAAAGATTGCCCGCGAACACTGCGAGCGTGAGCAGGCCGGATTCGAAGGCGTTCAGCCCGAAGCCGACCTGAAACATCAGCGGTAGTAAAAACGGCGCCGCGCTGATGGCGATGCGAAGCAGCGACCCGCCGCCCATCGCCACGGCAAAGGTCCTTACCTTGAGCGCCGACAGATCGACGACCGGATGCGCCGCGCGCCGCAAATGCCACCACGACGCGACGCTCGCCACCACGCCGACGATCACGAGCACGCCGGCGTAGCGCCACGACGTCTCGTTGCGGCCGATCAGCTCCATCGCATAGAGCAGCGTCGTGCAGGCGATTCCGCACAGCGCGAAGCCGACGAGGTCGAAGCGGCGCTTCGCATCCGCGCGCACGTTGTCGATGAAGCGCAACGTGAGCAAGAAACCGATGATGCCGAGCGGCACATTGAGATAGAAGATCCAGCGCCACGACGAATACGTGGTGATGAAGCCGCCGAGCGGCGGTCCGATCACCGGCGCGACGAGCCCCGGCCAGGTGATGATGGCGATGGCGCGCATGAGGTCGTTCTTCGGCGTGGCGCGCAGCACGGCCAGGCGTCCGACCGGCACCATCATCGCGCCGCCGATGCCCTGCAAGACGCGCGCCGCCGCGAACGCGGGCAGGGTCGAAGTCGTCGCGCACAGCACGGAAGCGGCCGTGAAAACGGCGATCGCGCTGCCGAACACCGTGCGCAAACCGAAGCGGTCGGCGGCCCAGCCGGAAATCGGGATGAACACCGCGAGCGTCAGCAGATACGCGGTGATGCCGAGACTCATCTCGGCCGGATGCACGTTGAACGAATGCGCCATCTGCGGCAGCGCGGTCGCGATGATCGTGCCGTCGAGGTTCTCCATGAAAAACGTGGCCGCGACCAGCGTAATGATGAGCGATGAGCCTCGCTGCGCGCGTTCGTTGTCAGTTTGAGCAGCGGGAGAGGGCATCGGCTGAGACTTCCTTGTGCAAAATGGGTAGGTTCGGATGCGCTGCAAAGCCGTGACGCGGCCCGCTATTTTAGCCACGACAGCAGATCTCGCACGGCTATGGTAATTTTTGCGGTTGCGGCCCGCCGTTCGACTGCATCGCCGACGAAAGGCCGACAGGACGCCAACGCAACGCCAACACAATGGCAACAAGAGGGAACGCAATGAAGTATCGGAAGCTGGGAGATTCGGGTGTCGACGTGAGTCTGATCGGGCTTGGCACCATGACCTGGGGCGAGCAGAACACCGAGAGCGAGGCGCATGAACAGATCGACTACGCGCTCGCTCAAGGCGTGAATCTGATCGATGCCGCCGAAATGTATCCGGTCCCGCCGCGCCCTGAAACGCAAGGCCGCACTGAGGAGTACATCGGTACGTGGCTCGCGAGGAACGGCGGCAAGCGCGCCGATATCGTGCTTGCCACCAAGATCGCCGGGCCCGCGCGCCAGCCGCACAATCCGCGGCACATCCGCGGCGCGGGCAACCAGTTCGACCGCAAGAATATCGTCGAAGCCGTCGACAGCAGCCTCGCGCGCCTGCAAACGGATTACATCGATTTGTATCAGCTGCATTGGCCCGACCGCAGCACGATGACCTTCGGCCGCCCGAACTATCCGTATATCGACGATGAATACACGGTGCCGATCGAGGAAACGCTCGCCGCGCTCGGCGAACTCGTCAAGGCCGGCAAGATTCGTCATATCGGGCTGTCCAACGAAACGCCGTGGGGCGTCGCGCAATTCTTGCGCGCGTCGGAAAAGGCGGGCTTGCCGCGCGTCGTCAGCATTCAGAATCCGTACAGTCTCGTGAACCGCGTGTACGAACTCGGGCTCTCCGAATTCACGCACAAGGAAGGCGTGGGCCTGCTTGCTTATTCGCCGATGGCCTTCGGCTGGCTCTCGGGCAAATACGAAGGCGGTGCGCGCCCGGCCGGCGCGCGCATCACGCTATTCGAGCGCTTTCAGCGTTACAGCAAGCCGCAGGCAATCGCTGCCGTCACTTCCTATGTCGAACTGGCGAAGCGCCACGGTTTGACGCCCGCGCAGTTGTCGCTGGCGTTCGTCAACAGCCGTCCGTTCACGACGAGCACGCTGATCGGTGCGACGTCGATGGCACAGCTGAAGGAAAACATCGACAGCGTGAACGTCGAACTTTCCGACGAAATCATCGCCGAGATCGAAGCGCTTCATGAACGTCAGCCTAACCCGGCGCCTTGAACCGTCCTTCCGGTCACGCCTTTGCCGCGCCTTAAACCGTTTGCGAACAAGGCCTTGGCGCGAAACCTGATGGCCTGCGCGCGGATGTGTCACGATTGACCGTTCGCGCGCACGCAATATCGGCGATGCGCGCTTCGCTTACTTAGCCCTTGCCTTACTTTTGCAAAGCTTCAAGGATGCATTGCGTCCGTATCCTGCCGTAACGCCGCCGCTTGTCCGCGCCCCGGCATCACCGCCAGATAAGGGCGACGGCGCGCCCCACGTGTCACTTGCGATGCAGTGCCGGCTGTAAGGCACTACACTTGCTCGATGGTCCTGGTTGCCCGCTGCGGCGCCCTCAGCCACAGCGCGCCCTTAGCAAAGGAGTCGTCGCTCATGTCTCAAGCAACGCCGAAGTCTTCCGCCGATCTTGACACGCTCACGATCAATACCATCCGCACGCTGTCGATGGACGCCGTGCAGAAAGCCAATTCGGGTCACCCCGGCACGCCGATGGCGCTCGCGCCAGTCGCGTTTCACCTGTGGCAGAACCATCTTCGCTACGATCCCGACGCGCCGCTCTGGCCGAATCGCGACCGCTTCGTGCTGTCGGTCGGGCACGCGTCGATGCTGCTCTATTCGCTGCTGCATCTGTCCGGCGTGAAGGAAGTCGACGAGTTCGGCAAGCCAACCGGCAAGCCGGCCATCTCGATCGACGATATCAAGAATTTTCGTCAGCTCGACAGCAAGACGCCGGGCCACCCGGAATACCGCATGACGACCGGTGTCGAAACCACGACAGGTCCGCTCGGTCAGGGTCTCGGCAACAGCGTCGGCATGGCGATGGCCGCGCGCTGGAAAGAAGCGCACTTCAACAAAAGCGATTCGCCGCTATTCGATTACCGTGTCTACGCGCTTTGCGGCGACGGCGACATGATGGAAGGAATCTCGCACGAAGCGGCATCGATCGCGGGGCACCTGAAGCTGTCGAACCTCATCTGGATCTACGACAGCAACCGCATCACGATCGAAGGACACACCGACCTCGCGTATAGCGACGACGTCGAAGCGCGCTTTCACGGCTACAACTGGAACACGCTGCACGTCGACGACGCCAACGACGCCGCCGCGCTCGAAGCGGCCATCAACAAGGCGAAGGCGACCACCGACAAGCCGACCCTGATCGTGGTGAAGAGCATCATCGGCTGGGGCGCGCCGAACAAGCAGGACACGGCGGCCGCGCACGGCGAACCGCTCGGCGCCGATGAGATCAAGGCTGCGAAGCGCGCGTACGGCTGGCCGGAAGACGCGCAGTTCCTCGTGCCCGACGGCGTAGTGCAACATTTCGCCGACGGCATGGGCGCGCGCGGCAAGGCGGCGCACGAAGCCTGGAAGAAGCAGTTCGATTCCTACGGCAAGGACTATCCGGATCTCGCGAAGCAACTCACGCTGATGCTCGAAGCGAAGCTGCCGGAAGGCTGGGAAAAGAGCATTCCGACCTTCGAGCCGGACGAAAAGGGAATCGCCACACGCGAGTCGTCGGGCAAGGTGCTGAACGCCATCGCGCAGTCCATTCCCTGGCTGATCGGCGGCGCGGCGGACTTGTCGCCATCGACGAAAACGAATCTGAAGTTCGACGGCGCGGGCAGTTTCGAGGCAAAGAGCTACGACGGCCGCAATCTGCACTTCGGCATTCGCGAGCACGGCATGGGCTCGGTTGCCAATGGACTCGCGCTGTCCAACATGCGGCCGTATGCATCGACGTTCCTGATTTTCAGCGACTACATGAAGCCGCCGATCCGCCTCTCCGCGATCATGGAACTGCCGGTGGTCTACGTGTTCACGCACGATTCCATCGGCGTGGGCGAGGACGGACCGACGCACCAGCCGATCGAGCAACTCGCTTCGTTGCGCGGCGTGCCGGGCCTCACCACGCTGCGTCCCGCCGATGCCAACGAAGTCGGCGAAGCATGGCGCGTCGCGCTGTCGTATCACAAGGAGCCGTCGTGTATCGTGCTGACGCGTCAACCGCTGCCGACCTTCGATCGCAAGAAATACGCGTCGGCTGAAGGCGTGCGGCGCGGCGCTTACGTGCTTGCCGACACCGAAGGCGGCAAGACGCCCGAAGTGCTGTTGCTTGCCACCGGCAGCGAAGTCGCGCTGTGCGTGGGCGTCTACGAGAAGCTGAAGGCCGAAGGCATCGCGGCGCGCGTCGTATCGATGCCTTCGTGGGACCTCTTCGAGAAACAGGACGAAGCCTACAAGGAATCGGTGTTGCCGAATGCGGTGAATGCTCGCGTTGCGGTCGAACAGGCCGGCACGCTCGGCTGGGACCGCTACGTCGGCCGGCTCGGCACCGTGCTCGCCATGCATACGTTCGGTGCGTCCGCACCGTTGAAGGCGCTTCAGGCCAAATTCGGCTTTACGCCGGAACGCGTCTACGAGGAAGCGAAAAAGCAGATCGAACGCGTCAAACACAACGGCAAGGAGTAACGGACATGCAGATTGGCATCGTGGGACTGGGGCGCATGGGCGGCAACATCGGACGCCGCCTGATGCGCGACGGGCATCAATGCGTCGTCTACGACCACAGTCCGCAAGCAACCGACGCACTCGCGAGCGAAGGCGCGACCGGCGCGAAGGATCTCGGCGATCTGGTCGCAAAACTTGCCACGCCGCGCGTCGTCTGGCTCATGCTGCCCGCCGGCAAGATCACGGAGGACACGCTTAACGATCTCCGGCAGATTCTGAGCCCGGACGACGTGATCATCGACGGCGGCAACAGCTTCTACAAGGACGATATCCGCCGCGCCGCCGAGCTGAAAGCGCAGGGCCTGCATTACGTCGATGTCGGCACGTCAGGCGGCATCTGGGGCTTGGAGCGCGGTTACTGCATGATGATCGGCGGCGATGACGCGGTGGTGAACCGTATCGATCCGATTCTCGCGACCCTTGCGCCGGGACGCGGCGACATTCCCTTGACGCCCGGCCGCGACGGACGCGATGCGCGTGTCGAGAACGGCTACATGCATTGCGGACCGGTCGGTTCGGGACATTTCGTGAAGATGGTGCACAACGGCATCGAGTACGGATTGATGCAGGCGTATGCCGAGGGCTTCCATATTCTGAAGCACAAGGAATCGACCGAATTGCCGGAAAACGAGCGCTACACGCTCGATCTGGCCGATGTCGCGGAAGTCTGGCGGCGTGGCAGCGTGGTGTCGTCGTGGCTGCTCGATCTGACCGCGGGCGCGCTTGCGGGCGATGGTTCGCTTGAACGCTACTCGACCGAAGTGGCCGATAGCGGCGAAGGGCGCTGGACGATCGAAGCGGCCATCGAGGAAGCGGTGCCGGCGCAAGTGTTGTCAGCGGCGCTTTATACGCGCTTCCGGTCGCGCGATGCCGAAGCCTTCCCCGAGCGCATGCTTTCGGCAATGCGCTTCGGCTTCGGCGGCCACAAAGAGTTCGGCGTGAAGTAAATCCGTGGTTGTCTGTCGGGATAAAGGGCGATGATTCATCGCCCTTTATTTCATCATGCGGCGGCGAAACAGCCACGCGCACAGGAAGAACGGCACAACCGAATACGCCGCAAGTACCGCGAGATGCAACGCGAGTCCGTGCACGGGCCGGCCGAGCATGGCGGCGCGGATCAACTCGACCGCGTGATAAAGCGGCAGCGCCTGCGTCACATGCTGCGCAAAAGCAGGCAATTGCGCGACCGGAAAAAACACGCCGGAGAGCAAGAGCATGGGCGTGAGCGCGAGCGTCTGATAGAACATGAAGAAGTCGTAGCTCGGCGCGATGGCTGTGACGATCATCGCCGTGCTCGCGAATGCGAGTCCCGTAAGCACGATGATGGGCAGCGCGAGCAGCATCGACGGAAAACTCGCATAGCCGAGCGCGCCCGCCACCAGCATGATCGCCACGCCCGACAAGACCGATTTGCTCGCGGACCAGATCACTTCGCCGAGAACGATATCGCCGAGCGTGAGCGGCGTATGCATGATCGCTTCCCACGTACGCTGCACGTGCATGCGCGAGAAACCGGAATACATGGCCTCGAAACTCGCGGACATCATCACACTCGACGCCACCGTGCCCGCCGCGAGAAACGCGATATACGACACGCCGTCGACATGTCCGACCATCAAGCCGAGACCGAGGCCTAGCCCGAAGAGATAGATCATCGGATCGGCGAGATTGCCGATCATCGATGCAATGGCGAGCTTCTTCCACACCAGATAATTGCGCCGCCATACCGACATCCAGTTGCTCGCGTTGGCGGGAAGCGCGTTGCTCATGGGCGAGAGCGTATCGGCGTGTTTGGCTCGCACGCGTGTTTTCTCGATGCTTGCGCCTGATCGATCGAAAGTGTCCATCGCTTGATTAGTCCACCATCTCGCGCCCGGTCAGGCGCAGAAAAACATCTTCGAGATTCGCCGGACGATGCAGATAGCGCACGTCCGTCCGGCCCTTCACGCGCGCATGCACGGGCTGCGGGTCGTCGACATAGCAGAAAAGCGTTTCGCCGCTGATCTCCGTGCGCGCGACGAACGGTTCCAGTTCGGCGGCCAGCGCCTGCGGATCGGGTCCGTAGATTTCGATGACGTCCGAACCGATCACCGATTCGATCAACTCGCGCGGCCTTCCTTCCGCGAGCTTGCGGCCTTCCTCGATCACGCAAAGCCGGTCGCACAGGCGTTCGGCCTCTTCCATGAAGTGCGTCGTGAGCAGAATGGTTTTACCGCGCGAAAGCAACGAGCGCAGGCGTTCCCAGATCAGATGGCGCGCTTGCGGATCGAGACCGGTGGTGGGTTCGTCCATCACGAGCACGTCGGGATCGTTGACGAGGGCGCGCGCGAGCGTCAACCGCCGCCGCATGCCGCCCGACAGTTCGCCGACGCGCGCTTGGGCCTTGCTTTCGAGGCGCGCGAATTCGAGCAACGAAGGCACGATGGCTTCCATGCGCGCGCCTGCCAAGCCGAAATAGCGGCCGAAGACGAGCAGGTTTTCGCGCACGGTGAAGTCGGGATCGAGGTTGTCGAATTGCGGCACGACGCCCACGCGTTGCCGCGCGAAGCGTGCGCGCGCTGGCACGGGTTCGCCGACGAGACGGATCGTACCGCTGTCGGGCGATGTAATGCCGAGCAGCATCTTGAGCGTCGTCGTCTTGCCCGCGCCGTTCGGGCCGAGCAGGCCGAAGCACTCGCCAGGCTGAACGTCGAACGACAAGCCATCGACGACACTTCGCTCGCCGTAATGTTTTCTGACTTCGCTGAATTCGATCGCTGGCGCCGCGTTCGAGTTCGCGCCAGCTCGGTGATTTATGTCGGTCATGCGGCGGTCCTGCGAGGAGAAAACTCAGCCGGCTAGTGTAATCCAATGCACCAGCGCGGCGCTTTGCATGCAAGCGCATGCATCGTTCCTGTGATCGAAGCGTGCATCGCGTCTTCCTGTTGTTTTGGCAAATGGCGCCGCGCGCTTGTCCGGCAAGGCGCTCAGGCCTCTGGCACGGTGTGCGCTAGCGCTTGTTGCCATGTAAGCGTTTTCCATCGTTGCCACGCATGAGGCGACCTACCATGATGAAGATGCGCCGCACTCGATTTGCCGACACCATCGGCTACGCGGCAGGGAGATCATGATGTCAGGCTATCGAAAAATCCTGTTGTGCTACGACGGCTCCAGAGAGGGCCGCAAGGCGTTGCGTCAGGGCGCGAATCTCGCGCTTGCCTTGAACGCGGAGACGCACGTGCTGGCGGTGGTGGATATGCGTTCGAGCATTGCGCAAAGCGCCGGTCTTCTGACCGACATGGCATGCGGACGGTTCGAGGATGCCGCACGCGACATCCTGCAAGAAGGCGTGGAGTGGCTGCGCGAACGCGGCTTGCAGGCGCAGGGCCATTTCGCATTCGGGCATCCGATCGATGAAATCGCCACGCTGGCGGAAAGTCTCAAGGTCGATCTGGTCGTGGTCGGCCATCGATGCCGCAGCGGTCTCGCGCGCTGGTGGATGGGCGCGGGCAACACACCGCTGCTCGATCGCGTGTCATGCAGCATATTGGTTGCGGTTTGTCAGGCAGGTGAGTCGGCCGAAGCGGAAGATGAGGCGGCTTATGCGGCGAAGCCGGACCGGGCCGAAGTAAGTGTTTGAGGATAGGTTTGCGCGATGAGGCTGGCCTGCGTCGGGCCAGTGCTGTTTTGCGCTATCCGCTAGTTGTCGTCTCCTTGCGTGACGGCAGCGCACGCTTAACGCCGCAAGAAATCCATGAAGCGCTTACCGGCACGTTAATGGTTGTCCAACAACGAATTCACCCGTTCAAATCAACCGCAACCAGCTTCCACGTTATCAACCGGTACCGATGAAAGATCGCGGAGTACCGCGCATCGCCGGCACCGTGCTGGTAGGTCACCACGAACGTATCGAAGCTGCGATATCCGGCCGTGGTCTGCGGTGGTTGTCGCGGCGGTTCTTGAGTCGCAACCATGCTCGATGCCGCTTCCGAAGGCGGTGAACTCGCCGCCGCCTGACCGTCTCGAACCGGTGGCACGACAGCGGGTGGATGCTCGCCTGGATCTCCCCGCGGCGGAATGCCATTCAAAATCGCGGCGACGCCTTCGGGCGTAGCGTAGCAATCCACCAGCGGCCCTACGAGCGCCGCGCCGATCATTGCACCGATGATCGCGAGCGGATTGCCGCTCTTCTGGATATCGACGCGCCGCGTCAGCAGTGCTCCGACTTGCTCTTTGAGACTTTCACGCAGTGCGGGGAAGTCGACGTATTCGTTGACGGTCTGTGCATCGCGTGCATCGGCCGCGTGCTTGACGCGGTTCAGTGCAATATAGGGCGACGCATAGACAAGGCTTAACCCTGCAACGATGAAGAGAATGACGAGCGTGACGACGAGATAACGCGTAGTGCGGGACATGCGAAGGAACGACCCCCGGCGTGACATGGGTGACATGAAAGAACGATTGACCATGTTCACGCCGGATATATCCCGAGCTTCATTCCTTGCAGCCGATAGATTGCGGACTGCCTGCATTACACATAACTCAAATTCACTCGGCAAACGCTCTACCGCGCTCAGGCCAGAATGCCGCTGCTAACGCCGGCGCGTTCCTCGTCGATACACCGGTCGATCATGCGCGACACCTCGCCGATATTGCCGACCATGATTACCCGCGACTCACTGCGATACACCCGCACCGGCGCGCGCTGTTCCGATTCCGCATGCACCGCGCTATTGAGCGACACACGGGCGAAGGCGGGTTGACGCGACGGCAACGCGGGCATCTCGTCGAAGAGATCGGGCGCCGCTTCAGGCCGCGCCACGGCGCATGAGATCAGCGAGCGCAAATGACGCAGACGGCCAAACTGACGAAAGGGCAGCAAACGGGCGAAACGTTCCATGATGACTCTCCAGACGGCGGACGACAGACGACAGACGATAGGACGCACCGCGGCACGCCGCGAGCGGTGGCCGTCATGCTTGTAATTTTTGAAACGTGCCGCGTCGCGCGAGGGCGAGGAGGCGAAGCGGGCGGCGGTGTTGACGCGCCGCGCGCTCGAGTCGTGCGTTAGAACTCGCCGGAGCGGATGAGCCCGACCGCGATTCCTTCCAGCGCGAAGTCGCCGCTGCCGGAGCGCACGAAGATGTTTTCGTAGTCGGGATTCTCCGCGACCAATTCCACGCCATCTGGCCGGCGCTTCCAGCGCTTCACCGTGACATCGTCGCCAATACGCGCGACCACGATCTGCCCGTCTTTCGCTTCATTGCGCTTCTGTACGGCAAGCAGGTCGCCGTCGAGAATGCCCGCGTCGCGCATGGACAAGCCGCGCACCTTCAGCAAATAGTCGGGCTTGCCCGAAAAGAACGCAGGGTCGCACGCGTAGTGTTGCGAAATATGCTCCTGCGCAAGGATGGGGCTGCCCGCCGCAACGCGCCCGACCAGCGGAAGCGACAACTGCATGATGCTCTGATGCGGCAAGGTGAACTGATGCGGAAGATCGTCCGAACGGTCGATGCGCGCGGAGCCTCCCAACAGGCGGATGCCACGCGACGAACCCGCCGCGAGTTCGATCACGCCCTTGCGCGCCAGTGCCCGCAGATGTTCCTCGGCGGAGTTCGCGGAGCTGAAGCCAAGCTCGGCAGCAATTTCGGCACGCGTGGGCGGAAAGCCCGTGCGGTCGATGGCTCGCTGGATGAGCTCGAACACTTGCTGCTGTCGCGCGGTAAGTTTTGAGGGTTTGGTCACTTGCTGGAGCCTCGGCGCACTGTATGGATGGACAGATAACTGTATTTTTATACAGTATTTCGAGCTTTTCAAGCTTTACTTGAAGTTCGTCGCCAGATCCTTTACTGACAAGGCTGCAACGCGCTCAAACAGTCGCTATTTGTCGCTCGGACTGCGAAAAACCTTGCTTTAGCACTTTTGCATCTAAAAAAGTGAGAAACAATTATTTCTAATCATATAAGCTCGCCTTTAGACTGATTCCGTCAATTCGATAAGACGGAGAACGGGGAATGCATAGCATCAGGGCTGGATTGAAGGGCGGCGCGAAACAACTCTTTGCCGCGCTGGCGATCACGGCGGCGAGTTTCGGAATCTCGGCCACCGCGCACGCGGACACGTCGTTTCTGAACGTCTCGTACGATCCGACGCGCGAGTTGTATCAGGACTTCAACCAGGCCTTTGCGAAGAAGTGGAAGGCGGACACCGGCGAAACGGTCACCTTCAAGCAATCTCATGGCGGTTCCGGCGGCCAGGCGCGCGCGGTTCTAGACGGGCTTCAGGCAGACGTCGTGACGCTTGCGCTTGCTTACGACATCGACGCGCTCGCCTCCAAGGGCATCGTCGGGACGGACTGGCAGAAGCGTCTGCCGGACAATGCATCGCCGTACACGTCGACCATTGTGTTTCTAGTGCGCAAGGGCAACCCGAAGGGCATCAAGGACTGGGACGATCTCACCAAGCCGGGCGTGTCGATCGTCACGCCGAACCCGAAGACCTCGGGCGGCGCGCGCTGGAACTATTTGGCGGCGTGGGCGTATGCGCAACACAAGCCCGGCGGCAACGAAGAGACCGCGAAGGAGTTCGTGACCAAGCTCTACAAGAACGCAGGCGTGCTCGATTCCGGCGCACGCGGCGCGACCACCAGCTTCGTGCAGCGCGGTCAGGGCGACGTGCTGATCGCATGGGAAAACGAGGCGTTCCTGTCGCTCAAGGAATTCGGTCCGGAGAAGTTCCAGATCGTGGTTCCTTCGGTGAGCATTCTGGCCGAGCCGCCGGTGGCGGTGGTGGACAAGGTCGTCGACAAGCACGGCACGCGCAAGCTGGCCGAAGCGTATCTGAAGTATCTGTATAGCGACGAAGGCCAGCAGATCGCGGCGCGCAATTTCTATCGTCCGCGTTCGGACAAGGTGCCCGCCGAGCTGACCAAGCAGTTCCCCAAGCTCAAGCTCTACACCATCGACGACACCTTCGGTGGCTGGACCAAAGCGCAGAAGACGCACTTCGCGGACGGCGGCGTGTTCGATTCGATCTATCAGCCGCAGTAAGCAGGCAAGAGACCGGGCGCCGCGAGGCGCTCGAGTCGCAATGAAAGCGGCCGCAAAGACGGCCGCGCATGACGAGACAAAAAAACAGTGCGCTTATCCCCCGGCGCCGAAGGCAGGACGATCAAGGATGAAGCAAAGATGACAACGTTCACTTTCCGAAAGCCGAGTGCGTTACCCGGCTTCGGGCTGACGATCGGCATCACGGTGGCTTACCTGAGCCTCGTGGTGCTGATTCCGCTTGCGGCGACCTTCGCCAAGACCGCGACGCTCGACTGGGCGCAGTTCGTTCGCGCCGTCACCGGGCCGCGTGTGCTGGCGTCGTATCGGCTCACGTTCACGGCGGCGCTCGGCGGGGCGGTCATCAACGCGATCTTCGGCTTCCTGGTCGCATGGGTGCTCGTGCGTTACACGTTCCCGTTCAAGCGTGTCGTCGATGCCATCGTCGATCTGCCGTTTGCGCTGCCGACCTCCGTTGCCGGCATTTCGCTTGCCGCCGTGTACGCGAGCAACGGCTGGATCGGGCAGTATCTCGCGCCGCTCGGCATCAAGGTGGCGTTCACGCCGCTCGGCGTGCTCGTGGCGCTGACGTTCATCGGCTTGCCGTTCGTCGTGCGCACGGTGCAGCCGGTGCTCGAAGACTTCGAGCGCGAGCAGGAAGAAGCCGCCGCATGTCTCGGCGCCACGCGCTGGCTGACGTTTCGCCGCGTCGTGTTGCCGGCGCTCTTTCCCGCGCTTCTGACCGGTTTCGCGCTTGCGTTCGCGCGCGCGCTCGGCGAATACGGTTCGGTCATCTTCATCGCGGGCAATGTACCGATGAAATCGGAGATCACGTCGCTGCTCATCATCACCAAGCTCGAACAGTACGACTATGCCGGCGCGACGGCCATCGCCGTCGTGATGCTGTGCGTGTCCTTTCTCATGCTGCTCCTCATCAACACGCTGCAATGGTTCCTGCAACGCCGCACGAGCAAGACGGGCGCGGCGCCCGTGGTGGCCGCGGGGCCATCGCTGCATGCCGGAACTCCGGGCGGAGGTCACGCATGAGCACGCCAAACAGCAAGGCGCTTCCCGTGAACACCGCCGCGCGCGGCGAGACCAACCGGCTCAATCCCGTCACCGAACCGCGCGCCGTGCGCTGGATACTCACGGGTATCGCGCTCGTGTTTCTCGCGCTGTTTCTGGTCGTGCCGCTCGTCGCCGTGTTCGTGCAGGCCTTCGCGAAGGGCATCGACTATTACTTCGATTCGCTCAAGGACCCGGACGCGTGGTCGGCCATCAAGCTCACGCTCTTGACCGCCGCGATTGCCGTGCCGCTCAACGTGGTGTTCGGGCTCGCGGCATCGTGGGCCATCGCCAAGTTCGAGTTTCGCGGCAAGGCTCTTCTGACGACGCTTATCGACTTGCCGTTCTCGGTGTCGCCCGTGATCTCCGGCCTCATCTACGTGCTCATGTTCGGCGCGCAGGGCTGGTTCGGACCGTGGCTGATTTCGCACGATGTGCAGATCATCTTCGCGGTGCCGGGAATCGTGCTCGCGACCATCTTCGTGACGTTCCCGTTCGTCGCGCGCGAACTGATTCCGTTGATGCAGGCGCAAGGCAACGACGAGGAAGAGGCCGCGCACGTGCTCGGCGCGTCGGGCTGGCAGATCTTCCGGCGCGTGACGTTGCCCAACGTGAAGTGGGGCCTGCTCTACGGCGTGATTCTCTGTAACGCGCGCGCGATGGGCGAGTTCGGCGCGGTCTCGGTGGTCTCGGGCCACATTCGCGGCCAGACCGACACCATGCCGCTGCACGTCGAGATTCTCTACAACGAATACAACTTCTCGGCCGCCTTCGCGGTGGCGTCGCTGCTTGCATTGCTCGCGCTCGTCACGCTCGGGCTGAAGCTGATCGCGGAGCGCCGCATGACGGCCACGCTGAGCGACGTGAAGGCAACCGTATAAATGGAAGGCGTGGATCAATCATGAGCATCATCGTTCGCAATCTGCAGAAGCGCTTCGGCACCTTCACCGCGCTCGACAACGTCACGCTGGATTTTCCGTCGGGCGAACTCGTCGCGCTGCTCGGACCTTCCGGCTGCGGCAAGACCACGCTCTTGCGCGTGATCGCCGGCCTCGAATATGCCGATGCCGGTCAGGTCGTGCTCAACGGCGAGGACGTTGCCGAAGTGGGCGCGCGTGAGCGGCAAGTCGGCTTCGTGTTCCAGCATTACGCGCTGTTCCGCCACATGACCGTGTTCGAGAACGTCGCCTTCGGCTTGCGCGTGAAGTCGCGCCGCGAGCGGCCAACGGAGGCCGTCATCCGCGAGAAGGTGCATGAATTGTTGAAGCTCGTGCAACTCGACTGGCTCGCGGAGCGCTTTCCGTCCGAACTGTCGGGCGGTCAGCGTCAACGTATCGCGTTGGCGCGAGCGCTTGCCGTCGAACCTAAAGTGCTGCTGCTCGACGAACCTTTCGGCGCGCTCGACGCCAAGGTGCGCAAGGAATTGCGTAGCTGGCTGCGCCGTCTGCACGACGATCTGCATATCTCGACGCTCTTCGTCACGCACGACCAGGAAGAGGCGCTCGAAGTGGCGGACCGCATCGTCGTGATGAATCACGGGCGCGTGGAGCAGGTGGGCAGCCCGCAAGACGTGTATGACCATCCGCAGACCTCGTTCGTCTACGAGTTCCTCGGTGCGGCCAATCGCCTGCAAGGTCATGTCGATGCCAACGGCTTCGTCGCCGATGGCGCCACGCAGGCCATTGCCGTGCCCGCGCATTTCAGCGGCCGCGCGCTGGCCTACGTGCGTCCGCACGATCTGGCGATCTATCCCGTCGATGGCACGCATCGCGACGGCATCGTGGTCGGCGTGCGGCGCGTGGTGACGCTCGGCGGCTCGGTGCGCGTGGAACTCGAAGGCAACTCGGGGCGCATCCTCGAAGCGGAGCTCGACCGCGAGTCGTGGCGCACGCTGCGACTCGACGTAGGCGACGGCGCGACCGCCGTGCCGCGCGCGTTGCGCGTGTTCCCGGCAGGCGATGCGAACGGGGCACAACAAACAAAAGCAACGGCATAAAGAGAGGCTGAAATGAACTTCCAGCAATTGCGCTTCGTGCGCGAAGCAGTGCGTCAGAACATGAATCTGACCGAGGTCGCGAACGTGCTCTATACGTCGCAGTCTGGCGTGTCGAAGCAGATCAAGGACCTCGAGGACGAACTCGGCGTCGATATCTTCATCCGACGCGGCAAGCGTCTGACCGGCCTCACCGAGCCTGGCAAACAGGTGCATCAGCTGATCGAGCGCATGTTGCTCGACGCTGAAAACCTGCGCCGCGTCGCGCGCCAGTTCGCGGATCAGGACAACGGCCATCTCGTCGTGGCGACGACGCACACGCAAGCGCGTTACGCGCTGCCGAAGGTGATCCGCCAGTTCACGGAAGTGTTCCCGAAGGTGCATCTCGCGCTGCGTCAGGGCAGTCCGCAGCAGATCGCGCAGATGATCATCAACGGCGAAGCGGATATCGGCATCTCGACGGAAGCGCTCGACCGCTATCCCGACATCGTCACCTTCCCGTGCTACTCGTGGCATCACACGGTCGTCGTGCCGAAGGGCCATCCGCTCGTCGGACTCGAGAACATCACGCTGGAACAGATCGCCGAGTATCCGGTCGTCACTTACGATCAGGATTTCACGGGACGCTCGCATATCGACCAGGCCTTCGCGAGCGCGGGTGCCATTCCCGATATCGTCCTCACCGCCATCGATGCCGACGTGATCAAGACGTATGTCGAGCTTGGCATGGGTATCGGCATCGTCGCGGCGATGGCGTATGACCCGAAGCGCGACAGCGAACTCGTCGCGCTCGATACGCAGCATCTGTTCGAGGCGAGCACGACGCGCGTCGGCTTGCGCAAGGGCGCGTTCTTGCGGGCCTACGCTTACCGGCTGATCGAGATGTTCGCGCCGCAACTCGACGAGGCGCAGATCGCGGCGCAACTGCGCGAAGCGGCTTGAGCGAGTTCAGGTTCATCCCGGCTGATTTACAATCGCCGGCATGAACACTTCTCTCGATACCTTGCCGCGCCTCGCCGTTCTCGCGACGGGCGGCACCATCGCCGGACAAGCTGGCGATGCATCCAGGACAGCGGGTTACAAGGCAGGCGTGGTCGGCGTCGACAAGCTGCTCGAAGCCGTGCCCGCGCTCGGCTCGGTCGCGCGCATTCACGCGGAACAGATTGCGAGCATCGACAGCAAGGACATGACGCCCGCGCTGTGGACGACGCTTTCGCGGCGGATCGATGCACTGCTCGCGCAAGACGATATCGATGGCGTGGTCGTCACGCACGGCACGGACACGCTCGAAGAGACCGCTTACTTGCTGCATCTGACGGTGAAGAGCGCGAAGCCGGTCGTCCTGACCGCGGCGATGCGGCCCTCCAGTGCCCTGTCCGCCGATGGTCCGTTGAATCTGCTCAACGCGCTCACGGTCGCGGCTTCGAGGCAGGCGGCGGGGCAGGGCGTGCTGATCGCGTTCAACCATTTGATCCACAGCGCACGCGAAGTTACGAAGACGAGCACCTATGCCGTCGATGCCTTCCGTTCGCCCGAAGCGGGCGCGCTCGGTTTCGTGCAGGACGGACGCGTCGAGTTTCAACGCACAGTCGTGCGGCCGCATACGCTCGCGAGCGAGTTCACCGTGCCGCAAGACTGGCCGATGGTCGAAATCGTCGCGAGTTATGCGGGCGTATCGCGTGTTCCGGTCGATGCGCTCGTCGGCGCTGGCGTGAAGGGCATCGTGCTTGCGGGTACCGGCAACGGCTCCATGAGTTCGACGCTCGCGCAAGCTTTCGCCGATGCCATTGGGCGAGGCGTGGCGGTGGTGCGTTCATCGCGCGTCGGCTCGGGCCATGTGATGCGCAACGGCGCCGCATCCGACGATGCGCTCGGCACCGTCAGCGCGGGCACGCTCAATCCGTACAAGGCGCGCGTGCTGTTGCAACTGGCGCTTGCGAAAGGCGTGAGCGATGCGCCCGGCCTGCAGCGCATCTTCGAGACATACTGAAACTGAAAAGAAAAACGCGAACCGGAGTTCGCGTTTTTCGTTGCTTCAGCTTGCAGCCGGAATACGTAGAACCTGTCCCGGATAGATCTTGTCCGGGCTCTTGAGCATGGGCTTGTTGGCTTCGAAAATGACATCGTTTTTCGCGCCGCTGCCGTAATACTTCTCCGCGATTTTCCAGAGATTGTCGCCGGCCACGACCGTATGAAATTGCGACTCCGGAGCGGGCGATGGCACGGTCAGTTGGTCATCCACCTTGTCCACGTGCTGCACGTTGCCCGCCGCGACGAGGATCTTCTCCTTCGTGGCCTGATCCGCGGCTTCGCCCGATACGGTGACCGTGTGCGACGCGCCGTCGTACTTCACTTGCAGATCCTGCGCTTCGAGCCCTTGCGAACGAATGTACGTCGCGATGGCTTCGCCGGCCTTGAGATTGAGCTCCGCGACATCCACGGCCGCGGGCGCGGCCTGCGCGGTTTGCGAGGTTGCACCAAAGAGCTTCTCGCCTGCTTCCTTGATAAAGCTGAGGATTCCCATTGCTGAACTCCTTAAGTGTCGATGGTGAGCGCTTGCGCCAGGGCAAGGCTTCGTTAGTCGCATCACTTCAAGGATAGTTCGGAGATTGTGACAATGGCTGGTTCATGCGTGATCCAACAATCCGACGCGGACACCCGACGGAAAACCGTCTGACCGACCAAGGCTTACCCGGCTCGACCGACGGGTGCCGCTCTCGGACCCCACTTGCCGCCCTCAGCCCAGAGCGGCATTTGTCCCGCGTGCCCATACGCGGGACGCCCCACGGTACCGGTCGTTCAAGCCGCGGCTTTCGCCTTCTGCGGTTCTTGAGCAACCTGGAAGTTCGACATGATTTCAAGCGCCCGCACGAGTCCCGAGTGATCCCAGGCTTTGCCGCCATTGGCCGCGCACACGCTGAACAACTGCTGCGCGCTCGCGGTGTGGGGCAGGGCGAGACCCATCTTGCGCGCGCCTTCGAGCGCAAGATTCAAGTCCTTCTGATGCAGTTCGATACGGAAGCCCGGGTCGAACGTGCGCTTCGTCATGCGCTCGCCGTGCACTTCGAGAATGCGCGACGCGGCGAACCCGCCCATTAACGCCCGGCGCACGCGTTCCGGATCGGCGCCCGAACGCGAGGCAAACAACAAGGCCTCGGCGACGGCTTCGATGTTGAGCGCGACGATGATCTGATTCGCCACCTTGCAGGTCTGACCCGCGCCGTTGTCGCCGATGAGCGAGATGTTCTTGCCCATGAGATCGAACAGAGGCTTCGCGATATCGAACGATTTCTGCGGGCCACCCACCATGATCGTGAGCGATGCCTCGCGCGCGCCGACTTCGCCGCCGGACACGGGCGCATCGAGATAGTCGCAGCCGAGCGCGTTGATCTTCTTCGCGAAGTCCTGCGTATCGAGCGGGTTGATCGAGCTCATGTCGATCACGAGCTCGCCCTTCGTGAGGCCGTTGGCCACGCCGTCATCGGCGAAGAGGACGTTGGCGACATCGGGCGTGTCGGGCACCATCGTGATGACGATCTCGCTCGCTTGCGCCACGCCGGTGGAATCGGCCGCGACTTGCGTCTGTGCGCGGATGTCGTCGGGCACCGGAAACTTGCCGTTCACGACGAGCTTGTGACCGCCCTTCAAAAGGTTGCGCGCCATGTGCGCGCCCATGATGCCAAGGCCGATGAATCCAATGGTTGCCATACTCTCTTGCTCTCCTTGTGTCTCGGGTTTTAAGCGGCGGCGCGCGGCTTTGCGGCGGCGATCGTGCGAAGCCAGCCAAGGCCCGCTTCGGTGCTTGCAAGCGGCTTGTATTCGCAGCCGATCCATCCTTCGTAGCCGATCGAATCGAGCAGATCGAACAGGAACGCGTAGTTGATCTCGCCCGTGCCCGGTTCGTTGCGCCCCGGATTGTCGGCGAGCTGGATATGCGCGATCGACGGCAGGTTCTTCTTGATCGTCGCGGCCAGTTCGCCTTCCATGCGCTGCATGTGATAGATGTCGTATTGCAGGAACAGATTGTCCGAGCCGACCGCACGGATCACGTCGAGCCCTTCGGACGAACGGTTCAGCGCGAAGCCCGGAATATCGTAGGCATTGCACGGCTCGACGAGCAGGCGGATGCCTTCCTTCTTCAATGCATCGGCGGCGAAGCGCAGGTTTTCGATGATTGTCGTGCGCGCCTGTTCCTTCGATACCCCCGCCGTCGGAATGCCAACGAGGCAGTTCACTTGCGGCACCTTCAGCGCCTTCGCGTATTCGATTGCGCGGGGCACGCCTTCACGGAACTCGCTCACGCGATCCGGCAGGCAGGCGATGCCGCGTTCGCCCGCTTCCCAGTTGCCCGCGGGCAGGTTGTGCAGCACGATCCGCAGGTCGTGTTCCTCGATGCGTGCTTGCAAATCGCCGGTCGAGTACGCATACGGAAACAGGAACTCGACCGCCTTGAAGCCCGCCTTCGACGCCGCCGCGAAGCGGTCGAGGAAAGGGACTTCGTTGAACAGCATGGTCAGGTTCGCGGCAAATTTCGGCATGTCTTTATTCCTGATGGTCGGTCAGTTCTAGGACGCTCAGTCGAGCGGCGTCACGGTCACGGCGGTCGGCGCATCGGCGCGCGTTTCGGCGAGCTCTTCGAACTCGTTGATCGCGTCGATCTCGGTGCCCATCGCGATGTTGGTCACGCGTTCGAGAATCATCTCGACCACGACCGGCACCTGATGTTGCGCCGCGAGCGCCTGCGCCTGTTTCAACGCCGGCGCGATGTCTTCGGGCTTGTGCACGCGCAGCGCCTTGCAGCCAAGACCCTCGGCGACCGCGACGTGATCCACGCCGTATCCTTCGAGCTCCGGCGCGTTGATGTTGTCGAACGCGAGCTGCACGCAGTAGTCCATGTCGAAGCCGCGCTGCGCCTGACGAATCAGACCGAGATACGAGTTGTTCACGACCACGTGCACGTAAGGCAGCTTGAACTGCGCGCCCACGGCGAGTTCCTCGATCATGAACTGGAAGTCGTAGTCGCCCGAGAGCGCGACGATCTTGCGTTGCGGGTCCGCGGCGCGCACGCCGAGCGCGGCGGGAATGGTCCAGCCGAGCGGGCCGGCCTGGCCGCAGTTGATCCAGTTACGCGCCTTGAACACGTGCAGGAACTGCGCGCCCGCGATCTGCGAAAGACCGATCGTCGAGACGAAGCAGGTGTCGCGATCGAACGCGAGATTCATCTCTTCGTAGACGCGCTGCGGCTTCATCGGCACGTTGTCGAAGTGGGTCTTGCGCAGCATCGTGCTCTTGCGTTGCTGGCAGTCCTTGACCCATTGCGAACGGTCCGCAAGCTTGCCCGCGGCTTTCCATTCCTTCGCCACTTCGACGAAGAGTTCGAGCGCGAACTTCGCATCCGACACGATGCCGAGGTCCGGTCCGAACACGCGGCCGATCTGCGTCGGCTCGATATCCACGTGCACGAACTTACGGCCCTTGGTGTAGACCTCGACGCTGCCCGTATGGCGATTCGCCCAGCGATTGCCGATGCCAAGCACGAAGTCCGACGCGAGCATGGTCGCGTTGCCGTAGCGGTGCGACGTCTGCAGACCGCACATGCCTGCCATCAGCGGATGATCGTCGGGAATCGCGCCCCACGACATCAAAGTCGGGATCACTGGCACGCCGAGCGTTTCGGCGAACTCGACGAGCAGATCTTCCGCCGCTGCGTTCAGCACGCCGCCGCCGGAAACGATCAAGGGCTTCTCGGCGTCGTTGAGCATCGAGAGCGCTTTTTCGACCTGAGCGCGCGTGGCTTTCGGCTTGTAGATCGGCAGCGGCTCGTAGGTGTCGATATCGAATTCGATCTCGGCGAGCTGCACGTCGATCGGCAAGTCGACCAGCACCGGACCCGGACGGCCCGAGCGCATCAGATGGAACGCCTGCTGAAACACGCGCGGCACGAGCGCCGGTTCGCGCACGGTGACGGCCCACTTGGTGACGGGCTTGGCGATCGATTCGATATCGACGGCCTGGAAGTCTTCCTTGTACAGACGTGCACGCGGCGCCTGGCCCGTGATCGCGAGAATGGGGATCGAATCCGCCTGAGCCGAGTAGAGGCCCGTGATCATGTCCGTGCCCGCCGGCCCCGACGTACCGATACAAACGCCGATATTGCCGGGAGCCGCGCGCGTATAACCTTCGGCCATGTGCGAGGCGCCCTCGACGTGGCGCGCCAGCACGTGGCTGATGCTGCCGGCTTTTCTGAGCGCCGAGTAAAACGGGTTGATGGCGGCGCCGGGCACACCGAACGCGGTGTCGATGCCTTCCTTCTCCAGCACGAGGACGGCTGCGTCGACGGCTCTCATCTTGGGCATGGTTGTCTCCTTCCAGGGGTCTCTATTCGGGGTTGCTGTCTTGGTCGTGCGCATGGCAGCAGGCTTCCGATGCACTTTAGGCGCGTGCAAAAGGTTTGATAAGATCAACCGGAGTCGTTTTTTACCAAACAAAAAGTATCGAATGAGGCCGGAGACAAAGAGATGGACCGCTTCAAGCAGATCGAAACCTTCGTGCGCGTGGCCGAAGCCGGCAGTCTCGCGGCGGCGGCACTGGAAGAGGGCGTGTCGCCGGTGATCCTGGGCCGGCGCATCGACGCGCTCGAAAAGCGCCTAGGCGTCAAACTGATGTATCGCTCGACGCGCAGGCTCGTCGTGAGCGAAGAGGGCGCAGCGTTTCTCGACCGCTGCAAGAATCTGCTCGCGGAGTGGGATCAGGCCGAGAACGAACTCGCGGCCGGCCGGCGCGCGGTGGGCGGGCATCTGATCGTGTCGGCGCCGGCGGCGTTTGGGCGCATGCATGTCGCGCCGCACGCGCCGCTTTTCCTCGTCGACAAACCGGAGTTGCAGATGTCGTTCAATCTGACCGACCGCGTCGTCGATTTGGTGCGCGAAGGTTATGACTTGTCGATCCGCATCGGCGGGGCGGTGGACCCGAACTTCGTCGCCGTGAAGCTCGCGAGCAACCGCCGCGTGGTTTGCGGCACGCCCGCGTATTTCAGGAAGCACGGCCGGCCGAAGACGCTCGAAGACTTGCCGAATCACAACTGTCTTGCGTTCAATCTGCAAGGCGGACAGAACCGCGGCTGGTACTTTCGCCGTAACGGCAAGCTCGTGACGGTGCGCGTGACCGGCAATCTCGACTGCAACGACGGCGAGTTGCTGCATCGCTGGGCGTCGGAGGGGCTCGGGCTCGGCTGGCGTTCGACCTGGGAGATTCAGCGTCAGTTGGCGTCGGGCGAACTCGAAACCGTGCTGGACGACTTCGAGTTGCCCGACTACGACATCCTCGCGGTTTATCCGCAGCAGCGCTACGTTCCGGCGCGCGTGCGCTACTTTATTGATTATTTGAAGGAAATTTACGCGCAGGACGGTTATTGGAGCCGTCCGCTCGCGCTTCCCGGCGAACCATTGCCCGCCGGAACGCACGCAGCTTGAGCGTCGCTCGCGCGGCTTTGTGCGGCTCGTGCGGCTCTGTGCGGCCACGTTGTAACTGCTTGAAATCATGGCCAAAGTCTTTCGGAAACCGCCGATTTGGCTTGCCTTGGGGAAGGCATCGCGTTATAGTCTTGGGCTTCTCACTTGCCGCACCGGTCCGACGCCCGGGTGGCTTTAATCCAAAAGTTCAGTACAAGGAGTGAATATGCGTCATTACGAAATCGTATTTATCGTGCATCCCGATCAGAGCGAGCAAGTGCCCGCCATGATCGAGCGCTACAAGAGCACGATCACCTCGCACGGTGGCCAGATCCACCGTATCGAAGACTGGGGCCGTCGCCAACTGGCCTACATGATCGAGAAACTCGCGAAGGCTCACTACGTCTGCATGAACATCGAATGCGATCAAGCTACGCTCGAAGAACTCGAGCACGCATTCAAGTTCAACGACGCCGTTTTGCGTCACCTCATCGTCAAGATGAAGAAGGCCGAAACCGGCCCGTCGCCGATGATGAAGGAAGTGCAGCGCGAAGAAGCCAAGAAGGCGGCCTCGCAGCCGTCCGAAGCGCAGGCTTAAGGCGAAGATTTTCGTCAGCCACCAGGAATTAAGTGAACAGGCTGCAACTGACAGCAAGCGTCGTGGAACGCGAACCGGTGCGATACACGCCCGCCGGCGTACCAATCGCAAGCTGCACGTTGCATCACCGAACGGAAGTCGTCGAAGCGGGCATTGCCCGTCAAGTCGAACTGACAATGCCGGCCGTAGCCGCCGGCGAGGTGAGCGGCAGACTGGAAAGCTGTCAGATGGGCGTGGAAACACGCTTCACCGGCTTTCTGGCTAAAAAAAGCCGCAACGCACGAACCCTGGTGTTTCACATCACAGAATTGCAGGACATTGGAAAGGACTGAACATGCCCCGCCCGACTGGTAAGAAATTCGACAAGCGTCGTCAGCAACAAAACCCGCTCTTCAAGCGCAAGAAGTTCTGCCGTTTCACGGCAGCCGGTGTCGAGTACATCGACTACAAGGACACGGAAACGCTGAAGGACTTCGTCGGCGAAAACGGCAAGATCACGCCGGCTCGTCTGACGGGCACGAAGGCGCACTATCAGCGCCAGCTCGACACGGCAATCAAGCGCGCGCGTTTCCTCGCGCTCCTGCCGTACACCGACCTGCACAAGGCCTAATCAGACGACGCATAAGGAACAAGCCAAAATGCAAATCATTCTTTTGGAAAAAGTCGTCAACCTGGGCAACCTGGGCGACATCGTCAAGGTCAAGGACGGCTACGCACGTAACTTCCTGATCCCCGGCAAGAAGGCTCGCCGCGCAACGAAAGACGCAATCGCCGAATTCGAAGTGCGCCGCGCTGATCTCGAAAAGGTTGCTGCTGAAAAGCTGGCTTCCGCGCAAAAGCAAGGCGAAAAGCTGAACGGCTTCACGGTTCAGATCTCGCAGAAGGCAGGTGTGGACGGCCGTCTGTTCGGCTCGGTCACGAACGCCGACATCGCCGAAGCGCTCAAGGCTCAAGGCTTCGCAGAAGTGGAAAAGGCGCAAGTGCGTCTGCCGCAAGGCCCGCTGAAGCTGGTGGGCGACCACGCTGTTCAAGTGGCGCTGCATACGGACGTGCTGGTCGACGTCACGGTGTCGGTGCTGGGCGAGCACGCCTAAGGTCGCTGCGGACCGCTGGTAAGGCTTCACGCCCAGCCAGCCGAGTCCGGCAGAAAAGAAGGGCAGGAACCGTTTCAGGTTCCTGCCTTTTTTATTGTCCGCTTGCGTCTATTTCATCGATAATTCCACCCCATGAACGCTCCGTCCAAAGACCCGCAACTCGACGCGCTGAAGGTTCCGCCGCACTCGATCGAAGCCGAGCAATCGGTGATCGGCGGTTTGCTGCTGGACAACGCGGCGTGGGACCGAATCGCCGACGTGATGTCGCAAGGCGATTTTTATCGCTATGACCATCGGATCATCTACGAGCACATTGGCAAGCTGATCTCGACCACGCGGCCCGCCGACGTCATTACCGTCTACGAAGCGCTCAACATGGCCGGCAAGGCCGAGGAAGTGGGCGGGCTCGCGTATCTGAATGCGCTTGCCCAGAACACGCCGAGCGCGGCGAACATTCGCCGTTACGCGGAAATCGTGCGCGATCGCGCGGTGCTGCGCCGCCTGGTCTCCGTCGCCGATGAAATTTCCGCCGATGCCTTTAATCCGCAAGGCAAGGAAGTGCGCCAGATTCTGGACGAGGCGGAATCGCGTGTGTTTTCCATCGCCGAGGACGGGGCGCGCGGCACGCAGGGCTTTCTGGAAATCGGACCGCTGCTTACGCAAGTTGTCGAGCGTATCGACACGCTTTACCACACGGCCAATCCGAGCGATGTCACGGGCACGCCAACCGGTTTCGTCGACCTCGACCGCATGACGTCGGGCATGCACGGCGGCGAATTGATCATCGTGGCCGGACGTCCGTCGATGGGTAAGACGGCGTTCTCGATGAACATCGGCGAATACGTGGCGGTGGAGTATGGTCTGCCCGTCGCCGTTTTCTCGATGGAAATGCCTGGCACGCAACTGACCATGCGTATGCTCGGCTCGGTCGGCCGGCTGGATCAACACAGAATGCGTACCGGCCGCCTCACCGACGAAGACTGGCCGAAGCTCACGCACGCGGTCCAAAAAATGAGCGAGGCGCAGCTTTTCATCGATGAAACGGGCGGCCTGAACCCCATGGAACTGCGCTCGCGCGCGCGGCGTTTGTCGCGGCAGTGCGGCAAGCTCGGGCTCATCATCGTCGATTATTTGCAGCTGATGTCCGGCTCCGGCGGCGGCGAAAACCGCGCGACCGAAATCTCGGAAATCTCGCGCTCGCTCAAGGGGCTCGCGAAAGAACTCGACGTGCCGGTGATCGCGCTTTCGCAGTTAAATCGCGGTCTGGAACAGCGCCCCAACAAGCGTCCGATCATGTCGGATTTGCGGGAATCCGGCGCTATCGAGCAGGACGCGGACGTGATTCTCTTCATCTACCGCGACGAAGTTTATAACCCCGACAGCCCGGACAAGGGCACGGCGGAAATTATCATCGGCAAGCAGCGTAATGGTCCGATCGGGCCCGTGCGGCTGACTTTTCACGGCCAATACACGAAGTTCGACAATTTCGCCGGCGCGCAGAGTTTTTACGGCGAATAACGCCCGAAGCCGCGCGCATCCCTTCTGCTCGATGTCAAGACTTCGTGTCGACACGCGCCGCGCGGCGCTTCGCGCGCGGTGCGTGGGCTGCCGGGCAAAGGTACAATATGTCGGTTTGATGTCTGTCTCATTGACCCATTTTTCGGGATTTTCATGTTCGGTCGTTTCATGCCCACCGAGGGCAAATTCTTCGAGATTTTCAACGCGCACGCGAAATGCATCATCGATGCAAGCCGCGAGCTCGAATTGCTGATCGATAACCTCGACGAAGCCGAGGTCCACAAGCAGAACGTCCAGACGGCCGAAAAGCGTGCCGACAAGCTCACGCACGAAACCATCGATCTGCTGCACAAGACTTTCATCACGCCGCTCGATCGCGACGAAATCCACAAGCTCATCACGACGATGGACGACATCCTCGACTTGATGGAGGACGTCGCCACGGCCATTTCGCTCTACGACGTACGCGCGGTGACTTCCGAGGCGAGCCAGCTCGCGCACATCTGCACGGCGACATGCCTGCGTGTGCAGAAGGCTGTGGAATTGCTCGCGGACATGAAGCGCGCGAGCGAAATCCTGAAGATCTGCGAAGAAATCGACCGCCTGGAATCCGACGCCGACCGCGTCTTGCGCTCCGCCATGTCGAAACTTTTCCGCGAGGAAGACGACGTCAAGACGCTGATCAAGCTGAAGGCCATCTACGAGTTGCTTGAGACGATCACCGACAAGTGCGAAGACGTCGCGAACATCATCGAAGGCATCGTTCTGGAAAACGCCTGACCACGCCGGCCATGCCCGCCAGCGCGTGATCAAAGCTCTGTGCGGCGGGTCAAGAGGACAAAACCGGCGCTTTTCACAGCTGGTCAAAACAAAAGCAACCGATGCATTCGATTCAACTCGCCATCTGGGCAGTCGCCTTGCTCGTCATAGTCGCGCTCGCGTTCGACTTCATGAACGGCTTTCACGACGCGGCCAACTCCATCGCCACGGTGGTCTCCACCGGCGTGCTCAAGCCGCAACAAGCGGTCGCTTTCGCGGCGGCGTTCAACGTCATCGCGTATTTCATCTTCCACCTGAAGGTCGCGGCGACCGTCGGCAAGGGAACGATCGATCCCGATATCGTCGATCACTACGTGATCTTCGGCGCGCTCGTCGGCGCGATCGGCTGGAATATCGTCACATGGCACTACGGCATTCCGTCTAGCTCGTCGCACGCGCTGATCGGCGGACTCGTCGGTGCCGCGCTCGCCAAGTCGGGCTGGGGATCGCTCAACATGGACGGTCTTCTGAAGACTGTCGCGTTCATTTTCATTTCGCCGCTGCTCGGCTTCGTGCTCGGCTCGTTTTTCATGCTGCTAGTGTCGTGGCTGTATTTCCGCACGCCGCCATCGAAGGTAGATAGGCGCTTCCGGCGCTTGCAGCTCATTTCCGCCGGGCTTTACTCGCTCGGCCACGGTGGGAATGACGCGCAGAAGACCATCGGCATCATCTGGATGCTGCTGATCGCGACTGGCTACGCTTCTTCCGCGGCAGATGCGCCGCCTATCTGGGTTATCGGTTTGTGTTACCTGTCGATGGGTCTTGGAACCTTGTTCGGCGGCTGGCGCATCGTGCGTACCATGGGTCAGAAGATTACCAAGCTCAAGCCCGTCGGTGGTTTTTGCGCGGAAACGGGCGGGGCGATCACGCTCTTCGTCGCATCGTTCCTCGGCATTCCAGTGTCCACCACGCATACGATCACGGGCGCCATCGTCGGTGTGGGCGCGACGCAGAAATTCAGCGCGGTGCGCTGGGGCGTCGCGGGAAATATTGTGTGGGCGTGGATCTTGACTATTCCGGCATCCGCGGTGCTCGCGGCGGTCGGTTGGTGGATCGGCCACCGTATCTTGTAGTCGGTTTCTTCAGCGGCCCCGTTCACGACGGGGCCGTTTTGCATCTGTTGCAAATCGATTGCCGCGCTCGGCGGCGTCGCTCTCAGATGATCGGCGACGACACTCCGTCCATCGGAATGATTGCGCCCGATACATAACTCGCGCGACGGCTCGCCAGGAACAGCGCGACGTCGGCGATTTCCTCGGGTTTCGCGTAGCGGCCTAGCGGCACCTTCGACTGGCTCTCGGCGAGCACGGCGTCGCGTGTCGTGCCTTGCCGTTCGGCTTCGAGCGCAAGGGCTTCCTCGACGCGTTCGGTGAGCGTCGATCCCGGATTGATCGCGTTGATGCGAATGCCGAGCTTGGCATAGTGATGCGCAAGGCCGACGGTATTGAGCATGAGCGCCGCATTGGCCGCGCCGCCCGCAATATGAATGTCCGACGCGATTTTGCCGCCCATGCCGACGATATTCACGATCGCGCCCGGCTCGATGTTCGGATCGCCGCGCAAGCGTTCGGCCATGCGCTTTAGCACCACTTGCTGCGGATAGACGTAGGAGAAGTATTTCGCGTCCATCGCGGCTTTATACGCGGCAGCGTCGAGCGTGTCGGGATCGTACCGGCGCGCGGCGCCGGCGCTGTTGATCAGGATGTCGATGGGGCCGAGCGCGGCGCTCGCTTCCTCGACGACATCTTCGGCGCTGTGCGCTTCGTGCAGATCGGCGCGGGCGAGATGCACGTGATGACCTTCTGTCGCGAGTTGTTCGCGGGCGCGCGCGAGGTTGGCGGCATCGCGCGAGACGATCGCGACTTTTGCGCCTTCGCTTGCAAAGGCTTTTGCGCATGCGAAACCGATTCCCTTGCTGCCGCCCGTGATCAGGACGACTTTCCCGGCAAGACCCAAGTCCATGGTGATTGGCTCCTTCTGATTGCGCCGCCTGTCGCGGCGGGATCTAGTCACGATAGCAGAGAGGGGCGACGACTGTGGATGGCGATGGAGTTGCGTTTCGCTCGGTTCGATATGTATCGGAAGCGCTTGAGCCGCGCGCGGCGTTGCCGTAACCGAAGCGCTATTTCTATCCATAAAGCCTAAATCCGGCGATATAGGGCAACGCGGACAGAACAAAACGGCAGACGCGAACAGCGCGACGAAGAGATTCCGGCCTCAAAGTCGGTGTTCGGGACGCGGCCGCGCGCCTTGAATCTCGTGTAAGTCTCAGTTGCTGCCGGTGGCGAAGCGCGCGATGGGATCGTCAGCTTGGTTCGGACGCGGCGCGGTAAGCGAGCCGGTCGATGCGCGGATGACGTGCGCGGGCGGATCGGCGGGATCGCTCGTTGCCTGCGCCGCGCGCGCTTGCTTGCGTGCGGCGTTCGATGTCGGCGGCGGCGGTTCGAAGGCGTCAGCGGCGGCTTGGATGGGATCGGGGGAAGCGTTTGCCGAGCCTGCCACCGCGGATGGCGCGATTGCACCGGCAAGGCGGGCTTGGCGTTGTGCGGCGCTCAAGGCGGGCGGCGGAGGTTCGAAGGCGTCGGCGCTGGATCGTGCGGTATCGGTGGTTGCACCTGCCGCAACCGCTTGACGCTGCGCCGCGCTCAAAGTAGGTGGCGGCGGCTCGAAGGCATCGGTACTGGATTGTGCAGTACGGGTAGCCGCGAGTGCCTGCCGCTGCGCTGCGGTCAAGGTCGATGGGAGCGGCTCGAAATCATCGGCATTCGATCGCGCGGAACTGGCCGTCGCGCCGGCCGCAAGCGCCTGCCGCTGCGCCGCACTCAAACTGGATGGCGGCGGCTCGAACGCATCGGCGTTGGATCGTGCGGCATTGGTCACCGTGCTTCGCCGTTCCCCCGCATTTAATGCCGATACAGGCGGTTGATATGCCTCGTTACTCGTCCCCGCCGCGCTTTCCCGAGCATATGAATCGGTAGGCGTCGAAGATAACCGTCCATTAGCCGAAGCCTGAGCGCTCGCACCCGCCGCCGTCGGCACGTCAGATCCAGCAGGCGACGCCAAGTACGTCGGCGCATCGAAAGGCGCGGGCCCGCTCTTCGGCGGCGCAACGCGCCGGATTCCGTCGAAACGCTTTGCCCAATAAGGATTGGTCAAATAATCGAGCCGGACCGTCCCGCCCGTCGACGGCGCATTCACGAACCGCAACTTGCCGACATAAATCCCGACATGCGAATGCGCCCGCCCCGTCGTGTTGAAGAAAATCAGATCGCCGGGCGCAACGCCGTCCGGCTCGATCGATTCCCCGCGCCCGCTCATCTCGGCGGTCGTTCGCGGCAGATTCACCGACGCCGCGCGATCCACCACGTAGTGTACGAGTCCGCTGCAATCGAAGCCCGCTTCCGGCGTATTTCCACCCCATCGATACGGCACACCAACGAGCGCCATCGCCTGAATCGAAATTTCCTCGCGCCCGACGCTATGGTCGACGAAAGTCGGGAAATCAGGAGGCGGCTTGTACGTGCGATTCGCGGCTGTCGACGATGCCGCCGGCTTGCGCGCGCTCTCCTGCGGCACGCTTCCACACGCGGCGAGCAGAACGGAGACAAGAAACGGCAGCCAGATTCGACGCATTGCAGACGGCGAACAGCATCTCGCCAAAAGAGGGCAGTCTGTCGATACTAGACCGCCGAACGGACGTGCGGCAAGTTTTCCTGAGGCATCACATGAAGTTTGCGTCGTAAGTGTTGCAGTGGCGAAACGATCGGACGAATAGAAACGGCCCGGCGAATCGCTTCACCGGGCCGTTTCGTCAAGTCAAAAGCGCTTACAAAATATCCGACGCGTAATCCGCCAGACGCGAGCGCTCGCCGCGCGCAAGCGTCACATGGCCGCTATGCGTCCATCCCTTGAAGCGATCCACAACGTACGTCAGGCCGGAACTGCCTTCAGTCAGATAAGGCGTGTCGATCTGCGCGATATTGCCTAGGCAAATGATCTTCGTGCCCGGACCCGCGCGCGTGACGAGCGTCTTCATCTGCTTGGGCGTGAGATTCTGCGCCTCGTCGATGATCACGTACTTATCCACGAACGTCCGGCCGCGCATGAAGTTCATGCTCTTCACCTTGAGACGCGAGCGAATCAGTTCTTGCGTCGCCGCGCGGCCCCATTCGCCGGCGGCATCGTCGGTTTTCTGCAGGACTTCGAGGTTGTCGTCGAATGCGCCCATCCACGGCTGCATCTTCTCTTCCTCGGTGCCCGGCAAAAAGCCGATGTCCTCGCCCACCGGCACGGTCGCGCGCGTCACGATGATCTCGTTGTAGCGCTTGTCGTCGAGCACTTGCGCCAAGCCGGCGGCAAGCGCCATGAGCGTCTTGCCGGTGCCGGCCTGACCGAGCAGGGTGACGAAATCGACCTCCGGGTTCATCAGCAAGTTGAGCGCGAAGTTCTGCTCGCGATTGCGCGCCGTGATGCCCCACACGTTGTTCTTGTGATGGCCGTAGTCACGCAGCGTCTGCAAGAGCGCCGTCTTGCCGTTCAACTCGCGCACCACCGCATGGAACGACGGCTCGCCGTTCTGCGGCTCCAGATAGACGAACTCGTTGACGAGCATCGACGAACACAGCGGACCGGTCACGCGGTAATACGTGGTGCCGGTTTTCGTGTCCTGCCAGCTCTCCATGCCCTTGGCGTGCTTGGTCCAGAAGTCCTGCGGCAGCGCGCGTACGCCCGAATAGAGCAGGTCCTTGTCTTCGAGAACCTGATCGTTGAAGTAGTCTTCGGCGGGCAGGCCGAGCGCATGCGCCTTGATACGCATGTTGATGTCTTTCGACACCAGCACGACCTGCCGGTCCGGGCGCTCTTTCTGCAACGCGCGCACGACGCCGAGAATCTGGTTGTCCGCCTTGCCGACAGGCAAGCCTTCGACCGGTTCGATATCGGTAAGCGTCGTCTGGAAGTAGAGCCGTCCGAGCGCGTCGCGATTACCCTGCGCGGCGAGCGGCAGCCCCGCCGACATCTCGCCCGCGTGCGCGACGAGCGCGTCGAGCGTGCGACTCACCTGACGCGCATTGCGCGCGACTTCCGACATGCCCTTCTTGTGATTGTCGAGTTCTTCGAGCGTCATCATCGGCAGATAGACGTCGTGCTCCTCGAAGCGGAAGAGCGAGCTCGGATCGTGCATCAGCACGTTAGTATCGAGCACGAAAAGCTTGTGCAATTCGGCTTCCTGCACGCCGCGCTGACGGCGTTTGTTCTGCGCGGCCGGCTCTTTCGCGGCGCGCGCGGCGGTCGTGGCCGCGGGCGCGACGGGTGCATCCGCGCGGCCGGTACGGGCTTCGCGCGCGGCGGGTTCGGCAGGCGTTGCGGGCGCGGCTTCATCGGCTGCCTGACGCGCGTTCGGCGCCGGCTGCAGGAGCGCGGCGGTCTGTTTGGTGCGGCGTGCGCGCGTGGCGGGTGCGGGCGCGGCGGGCATGACGGCTTCGCTCGGCGCTTCGAGCGGAATCTGGGTCAGCACCTCGCTCGCGATGGAACGCAGCGTATGCGCGGCATTCGCCGCGGGACGCTCGGCGGCGACGGTCTGGACCGCGCCGTTTTCTTCGTCGCCGGATGACGACGTCTGTTTCTTCTGCTTCGACGGCCGGGCTTTGGCTTTGTATTCCTCAGCCGGGAGAAGATGGCCGAGCTTGGCCGGGGCGGTAGGCAAAGGCATGGTGTTCCCTCGAAAGGAATCGGGTCGTATATTGCGCGCCGCCTGTCGCATTCTGCTCGTTCGCCCTCGCAGCGAATCGTGGTTCGCAGTCTGCGTCCGGCGGCGCGCTTCGTTTGTCGAAAACGCCGGTTCGCCTAAGTTTCGATCTGCTCCTTGAGTGTGCGTCCACTGGTGTCGTGCGAAGGTCTGGAAAACCTCGTGGCCGACTGTGGCATTCGCGCGACGCCAATAAAAAAGCCGCCGTCCCGACTACCGGAACCAGCGGCTGACTTCGAGTCTGGTGCGCTGTACCGCCGTAGATGCCTCGCATAGCCCGGGCTCCTGCCGATTGCGCCTAAAGGCGTACGGCAGCTTTCGCTCGGTAGAAGGTCATGGGTTGGACAGGCGCTCATTGCGGACCAATATAGCGCGCCTCAAATTGCTTGTACAGCCTCGACGATGGCCTCGACGTGCCCCGGCACCTTGATGCCTCGAAACTCGCGGCGCAGCACGCCTTTTGCATCCAGCAGAAACGTGGAACGCTCGACGCCGCGCACTTCCTTGCCATACATCTTCTTCATTTTGATGACATCGAAAAGCGAGCAGATGGCTTCGTCGGCGTCCGATACCAGCGTGTACGGCAGCTCCAGTTTGGCCTTGAAGTTGTCGTGCGATCTCACGCTGTCGCGCGAGATGCCAACCACTTCCGCGCCAGCGGCCTGGAATTGATCGTAGTGGTCGCGAAATTGCAGGCTTTCCGTCGTGCAGCCGGGCGTGTTGTCCTTGGGATAAAAGAACAGCACGACTTTCTTGCCGCGCAGGTTCGAGAGCGTGAACTCGCCGCCGGTGGCGGGTGCGGTGAAGTCGGGAACGGGCTGATCGACTGCGACTGACACGAAGTTTCTCCTTTGTCGGCCAGGGTCGGGCGCGTAGCCCAACCTTGGTCAGATGTTGTTTATTTGAAGCAGCGGGACTAGCAAGCAGAAGCGGATCAGCCCGGCTGAACGATCAATTCGCCGGCGCGGCCAGGGATCTCGCCCCACGTGACAGGGTACGTGGGCAGGGAAGCGCGGTCCAGCGTCGCATGATAGTCGCCCATCGTGGCGAACCTGTGTCCCTGCGCGCGCCAGCCCGCCAGCAGTTGCTCGAACACCGGCGCGAGCTTCTGGCCTTCGAGTTCGGCGTGCAGCGTGAAAACCTGGTCGCGCGGATTGTTCTGCGTGTGACGCAAGAGATGCGCGGCGACGTTGGTCGTGTCGACACCATCGACGCCGAGGATTTCGTCGAGCGTCGGCAGGGTGGTCGGCATCTGAATGTGATCGAGCGTGCGGCCATTGAGCACTGGAATATACGGCGTATGGCCGCGCCCGTCGGATGCGTAGCGCATACCCCAGGCGTCGATCTGTTCGAACGCGTAGCCGTTCATCTGCCAGCCCGCCGCGCCATGCGTGACGGGCGGCGCGCCGAAAATCTCGATGAAGCGCGCATGGCTTTGCTGCATCTGCGACACGGTCCACGCCTGATCGCGCGCGCGCACGTTGTCCTGCCAGTAGACGTGATCCCACGTATGGATGCCGCATTCGAACCCGGCTTCGTGGATGGCGCGCATTTCGGCCTTCGCCTCGCGGCCGATATCCGGCCCTGGCAGCAGTACGCCGTACATCAGCGTCTTCACACCGTAATGCTCGACGACAGACGTGCGCGACACCTTCTTGAGAAAGCCCGGCCGGAATACGCGGCGCAGCGCCCAGCCGGTGTGATCCGGCCCGAGGCTGAACAGAAACGTCGCGCGGGCGCTGTATTTGTCGAGCAATCTGCCGAGATTGGGCACGCCTTCGCGCGTGCCGCGCAGGGTGTCGACGTCGATCTTGAGAACGATACGGGCCACGCGCCGTTCCTTAAGACTGCTCGACGAGCGCGCGAGCTTCGCCGACGAGCGTGCGATACGCTTCGAAAATCTTGCGCAGCGCGTCGTCCATGCTCGCTTCCGGCTTCCAGTCCAGTTCCTGCATGGTGTTGTCGATCTTCGGCACGCGGTTCTGCACGTCCTGATAGCCCGCGCCGTAGTACGCGCCCGACGAAGTCTCGACGAGCTGCACCTTCTTCGCGGTCTCCGCGTACTCGGGATACTCGGCGGCGAGCGCGAGCATCTTGTGCGCGAGTTCGCGCACCGAGAAGTTGTTGACCGGATTGCCGATGTTGTAGATCTTGCCCGACGCCATGCCGTCCTTGTTCTCGATGATCTTCATCAGCGCGCCGATGCCGTCGTCGATATCCGTGAACGCACGCTTTTGCGCGCCGCCATCGACGAGGCTGATGTTCTCGCCGCGCACGATGTGTCCCAGGAACTGCGTGACCACGCGCGACGAACCTTCCTTCGCGGTGTAGATGGAGTCGAGGCCCGGGCCGATCCAGTTGAACGGGCGGAACAGCGTGAAGTTGAGGCCTTCCATGCCGTAACCCCAGATCACGCGGTCCATCAACTGCTTCGAGCAGGCGTAGATCCAGCGCGGCTTGTTGATGGGGCCGTAGGAGAGCGTGGAGTTCTCCGGATCGAACTGCTCGTCGGCGCACATGCCGTACACCTCGGAGGTCGACGGAAACACGAGGTGCTTGCCGTACTTGACCGCCGACCGCACGATTGGCAGGTTGGCCTCGAAGTCCAGTTCGAACACGCGCAGCGGCTGCTTCACGTAGGTCGCGGGCGTGGCAATCGCGACGAGCGGCAGAATCACGTCGCACTTCTTGACGTGATACTCGACCCACTCCTTGTTGATGGTGATGTCGCCTTCGAAGAAATGCATCCGCTCGTGATTCGCGAGGTCGCCCAGGCGATCGGTTTGCATGTCCATCCCGAAGACTTCCCAGTCGGTCGTTTCGAGGATGCGCTTGGAAAGGTGATGGCCGATGAAGCCATTGACACCCAGGATGAGAACTTTTTTCATGAATGACGAGAGGATTGAATGATTCGGCCGAATTCGGCGGGTTCGACGGTGCGCTCCTCGCCCACGGGCTGCGCTTCGGCATTCAATGGCCGATGACGCAACTCGTGCAAGGCGACGACGCGGCCATCGCCGCAGACGCCAAACAGCGCATTATCCGCCAGCGTCAGGCCGCAGGGCAAATCCCTGAGCGCGGCGAGCCGCTCGCGCGTAACGCCGGGCGCACCGGTTTCAGGAACGAGCCGCGCCCGCGCGACGATGAAGCGCTCGCCGCCCATGTCCGTGAACGCGCCGGGATAGGGCGGCGCCACCGCGCGAATCAGGTTGTAGACGCGTTGTGCGTTCGCCGTCCAGTCGATGCGGCCATCTTCCGGTTTGCGCCCGCCGTAGTAGCTGCCGGCGGCGAGATCGTTCGGCAGACGCGGCGCTTCGCCGGCAAGCAGGGCGGGCAGTACGCGCCAGAGCGTTTGCTCGGCGGCGACCACGGTTTTGTCGAAGACCTGAGCGGCGGTGTCATCCGGCAGGATAGGCACGGACGTCTGCGAGAGGATCGCGCCGGCGTCGGGCTTTTCGGCCATTTCGTGCAGCGTCGCGCCACTTTCGGTTTCGCCGTTGAGCACCGCCCAGTTGGTCGGCACGCGGCCGCGATATTTCGGCAACAGCGAGCCATGCATGTTGTACGCGCCGCGCCTGGCCAACGCGAGCAGCGTCACGGGCAGCATGTGCCGGTAGTAGAACGAGAAGATGAATTCCGGCGCGGCGCGGGCGACTGCGTCGTGCACGTCGGGCGCTTTGGGATCGGCGGGCGTGATCACGTCGATGCCATGTTCCGCCGCGACCTGCGCCACGCTGCCGAACCAGATGTTCTCGTTTGCGCTGTCCTCGTGCGTCACGACGAGCCGCACGTCGACGCCGCGCGCGAGCAGCACCTGCAGGCAGCGCACGCCGACGTTGTGATAGGCGAATACGACGGCGCGCGGCTTCATCGGCCTTCGTCCTCGCGATCGGCGACCGCCAGATGGATCACTTGCTGGCGCGGCTGGCTGGCCGTGGGCAGGCCGTCGCGCTGCTCGAGGATGGTCTGCACGAGATAGCGCGGACGCGCGCGCACTTGCTGATAAATCCGGCCGATATATTCGCCAAGCAGGCCGAGCGCGAAGATGATCACGCCGAGCATGAAGAACGTGATGGCGAAGAGCGTGAACACGCCCTGAACTTCCGCGCCGAACATAAAGCGGCGTATCAACAGCAGCAGGAACAGGCCCGCCGATCCGACCGAAAGAATCACGCCGATGAACGACAGCCATTGCAACGGCACGACTGAAAAGCCCGTCACGAGGTCGAAGTTCAGCCGGATGAGGCTATAAAGCGAGTACTTGGATTCGCCCGCGAAGCGCTCTTCGTGCGCCACGCCCACTTCGATCGGGTTCTGCGCGAAGGTGTAGGCAAGCGCCGGAATGAACGTGTTGATTTCGCCGCAGCGGTTGATCGTGTCGATGATATGCCGGCTGTACGCGCGCAACATGCAGCCCTGATCCGTCATGCGAATCTTGGTGATGCGCTCGCGCAGACGGTTCATGGCAAGCGATGCCTTCTTGCGCCATAGGCTGTCCTGCCGTTGTTCGCGAATGGTGCCGACGTAATCGTAGCCTTCACGCATCTTTTCGACGAGCTTGGCGATTTCCTCGGGCGGATTCTGCAAGTCGGCGTCGAGCGTGACGACGATCTCGCCGCGCGATTGCTCGAAGCCCGCGAGAATCGCCATGTGCTGACCATAGTTGCCGTTGAGCAGGATCACGCGCGTGGTGTCCGGACGCACGTGGAACTGCTGCGCGAGCAGCGCGGCCGACTTGTCGCGGCTGCCGTCGTTGATGAAGATCACCTCGTACGATGCGTCGAGCGCATCGAGCGCCGGATAAAGGCGCTCAAAGAGGGCGGCGAGGCCGGCTTCCTCGTTGTAGACCGGAATGACGACCGTTACCTCGGGTGCCGTCGCCGCGAAATCCGTATGACTCATGTTGCGCTGGGTGTCCTTGTTAGGCATGCAGTCTGGCGTGCTGCGCACAGATCTCGTCGATGGAAGTGACCACGTGCGCGATGTCCTCCGCGCTCATTTGCGGGAAAAGCGGCAACGTCACGTTGGATGCGCCGAAGTGCTCCGCGTGCGGGAACATGCCTTCCTTGAAGCCGCGCTCGCGATACAGCGTGAACAAATGCAGGGCCGGATAGTGCACGCCGGTGCCGATGCCGCGCTCCTTCAGCTCGCCCATGAACTGCGCGCGCGTGAGATTCAGTTGATCGAGCGGCAGCGTGACCTGAAACATGTGCCAGTTACTGTCCTTAAAGTTGCGCGGCGGCAAGCCTAGACCGAGTTTCACGGCCGCGCCGCCGTCGAACGCATCGAAGTAAAGCTGCGCCAGTTCGCGCCGCCGTTGCGTGATGCTTTCCACCTTGCGCAGCGACCCGAGACCCACGCGCGCCGCCACATCCGTCAGGTTGTACTTGCCGCCGAGCACGTCGCAGTCCATGCCGTCGAAACCCGTGCGCGTGATGCCCTGCAGGCGATACTTCCGCGCGAGTTCGGCTTCGTCCTCGTCGTTCAAGACGAGCGCGCCGCCTTCGATCGACGTCACGTTCTTGTTCGCGTGAAAGCTGAACGAAACGAGATCGCCGAACGCGCCGATGCGCTTGCCGTTCCAGCTCGAACCGAACGCCTGCGCCGCGTCTTCGATCACGCGCAGCTTGTGGGCGCGCGCGATGGCGTAAAGCCGGTCCATATCCACCGGCAGGCCGCCCAGAAACACCGGCATGATCGCTTTCGTGCGCGGCGTGATGGCGCGTTCCAGCAAGTTCAGGTCCATGTTGCGCGTGGCCGAGTCGATATCGACCAGAACCGGCGTCGCGCCGACTTCGATGATGACGTTCGCCGTCGATACCCAAGTCATCGCCGTCGTGATGACTTCGTCGCCCGCGCCGACGCCTGCAATTCGCAGGCCGATTTCCATCGTGCAGGTGCCCGAGTTGAACGCGCGCACCGGCCTGCCGCCGACGAACGCCGACAATTCCGCCTCGAACTGCTGGTTCTGCGGGCCCGTCGTGATCCAGCCGGAACGCAGCACGTCGGCGACGCCCTGAATGGTTTCTTCATCGATGTCGGGCTTGACGAAGGGCAGGAACGGCCGCGATGTCTGAGTCATGGACTATTTGCTTAAGAAAATGGAGTTGATCTGATGTATTGGCGGCACGAGTGAATTCAACGCCGGTCGCGGCGCCTAACCGCGCGCCAGCACGACCACGCCGAGCAGAATGATGCCGATGCCGATCAGCCGCTGCAGCGACAGCACCTCGCCGAACAAATACCACGCCGCGAAGGCGTTGACGACATAGCCGAGCGAGAGCATCGGATAGGCGATCGACACATCCACGCGCGACAGGCCGACGATCCACACGCCCACGCTCAGCACATAGCAGGCAAGGCCGCCGATGATCGGCCATTGCGTCGCGATCCTGAAACCGACCGGCAGAATGTTGCTCGCCGTGAGTTCGAAGTGCCCGACGGCGTTGACGCCCGCCTTCAGCAGCAACTGCGCGCACGCGTTCAACAATACGCCGATGAGGATACAAGCGAAGGAAATCGGATTCATTGCGGATTAGTCGCGGGTTGGCGCCTGGTTGATCGTGCCGACGGTCTTGCTGGTCTCACACGATAAGGAAAAAGCCGGGCCGCCACAACGGGGTTGGCCGAACGGTCGTGCAATCCGCTTGCGCGCGTGGCACGCACTGTGTCAGACGTGATGCCGCGCGAGGTGGCAGAGTGCGCCATCACGGTTGCGGTTTCTCGACGATCACACGGCGCGCGTCGCGGGCGATGACCTGCATCGGCACATGGCGGGCGGCGAGGTCGTCGTAGCGGCCAGGCGGCATCAGCGCGAGCGCATACGGTTGCGAGTCCCAAAGCTTGACCCATTGGTCGATGCTCGGCACCCACTTCCGCGGCTCCGTCTGCACGCCGAAGGTGAGTTCGTCGGCTTCCTGCACCATGATCATCGGCTGATCGAGATAGAACGGCATGGTGTGATCGAGCTTGGCGATCGAGTAGAAGGGCGTGCCGGGCGGGAGTTTCGCCATCGCGGCTTTCACGGCCGGCACGAGCTTGACGCCCGAGCTGTCGGTGCCGAAAACGTCGTGACCCGTTCCCGCGATGGTACCGAGCAGCAGCCACGCCGCGCCCAGCCCTGCCGCGCCCGCAAGCACGTTCCGGCGATTGAGCCAGAGCGCCGCGAGCGTCACGACGAACGCCACCGCCAGTCCCGCATAAACCCATATCTGGAACGCGCGATACAGCGCATTGGGCGTATTCGCGCTGCCCGCCCGGCCGATGAAGATCGCGCCGAACGCCGCGGCGATCAGGAACACCGCATAGCCGATCAGATGCATGCGATAACGCGGCTTCGTCAGCGACGGCAGATAAAGCCCGAAGACGAGCGCGAGCGCCGGTGCAATCGGCAAGACATAGGACAGCAGCTTCGAATGCGAAGCGCTGAAGAACAGAAAAATGAACGCGGACCAGACGAGCAGCATGGTCACGGGCGCGAAGCCGTTGGGCTGGCGCGGCGTCTTGAGACCGTGGCGCACGCTCTGGAACGCGATCGACAGCCACGGCAGAAAGCCGACGATGAGCACCGGCACGAAGTAATAGAACGGTCCGGGACGGTTCTGCTCGGGCGTCAGATAGCGCTTGAACTGCTGCACGATGAAGAAGAAATTGAAGAACTCGGGGTTCTTCATCTGCACGAGCACGAACCACGGCGCGACGACGATCAGGAACACGATCAGCCCGCTGCCGATATAAAGCCGCTTCCAGAGCGCCCAGTCGCGCGCCACGAGCGAGTAGATGATCAGCACCGCGCCCGGCAGGATCACGCCGACGAGCCCCTTGGAGAGCATGGCCGCGCCCATCGCCGCCCAGCAAAGCCACATCCAGAGCCGCACCTCGCGCACGGCCAGCCCTGGGCGTTGCGCGAGCAAAAGCGCGCAGAGCGTGAGCCCCATCCAGAACGACAGGCCCATGTCGAGCGTGTTGAAGTGGCCCATCAGGTTCCAGTACGGGCAGGTCGCGAGAATCACGGCGGCCGCGAAGCCCGTCATCGCGTTGAAGACCCGCGCGCCCGTGTAGCCGACCATCAGCACGCCCGCGAAGCCGCAAAGCGCCGTATAGAACCGCGCCTGCCATTCGCCGACGCCGAACCACGCAAAGGTCAGCGCGTTCGCCCAGGTCTGCAGCGGCGGTTTCTCGAAGTATTTGTAGCCGTTGTAGCGCGGGGTGATCCAGTCGCCGGTGACGAACATTTCGCGCGCCATTTCGGCGTAGCGGCCCTCGTCGCTCGGCACGAGATGCCTGAGCCCAAGCGGCCCGAACCAGATGACGGCCAGCGCGACGACGAGAAGAATGAGTGAGAGACGCGTGAGCGGTAGCCGCGAAGGCGTATCGTTCATGAAGTCGACCTGTTCGATGCCGCCATGCGCGGCGCTTGTGAATGAGTGGCGCAACCGGCCGCGCGGGGCGCGAAGCCGTCGCTTGCGTGCAGGCTCGCATGAGCGCCGGACTGGCCGTGGCGCACGCTGTGTTACCGCCTTTCAGGTTCGGCGCAACGTTCGCCGGGCGGGAGTGTATCGCACTGCCAGGCCGGATTCGTCAAATTGGCGCACGCCGGGCGCCGAGAAGCCAGCGCGTGCGCCAAAGAGGCGCCTGTCGCCGAAGTATTGCGGCGCATCCTTAGCCGAGCCTTAGTTTCCGCTCATTCCTCGATCAGCAGTGCGGCGGCCACGCGCCGGCCTTCGGACATCAATATGTTGTAGGTGCGGCAGGCAGCGCCGATATCCATCGTTTCCACGCCAATACGATGCTTGGTCAACGCCGCCGTAAGTCGCGGATGCGGAAAGCGCAATCTGGAACCGCTGCCGAAGATGACCACTTCGGGCGCGGCTTTCACGAGTTCCTCGAAATGCTCGGGCGCGAGCGCGTCGAACGATGCCACCAGCCATTTGACGACGGGCACCTCGGGCATGACGATCACGCTGCCCTCATGGCGTTCGAGATTGATCGCGACGAAGTCGTCTCCGTAGCTCGTGATGGTGTTGAGCGCGCCGCTGGAGTCTTGATGAAGTTTCAAAACGATGGTCCGGCAAGGAAAGGAGTAAAACCCGGCATCCGCCGTACGCGGCTGAAAAAAGCGCGAGAAGGCGGCGGAAAACGCACCAAAAGGCGCTTCGCGCCAGTGTTTGGTGCATTGCGGAACCGGGCCATAATCAGTAAATTATAACTTTCCAGCCGCGCGGACCGCTCGCGCGGCCCCCGTTGCGCTCGCGTGCCGCCACAAGCCGCCTTCGACACGCAATCCGTACCGTTACGCCTGCGCCCCTATCCGGCGCGGTGTTCCTCGCCCAGGGTTCAAAATCCCGAGAAGCGGCGGCAGTCCAGTAACATGCCGTAGTCTGCCGCAGCTCGTCGCCATCCCGCGTCACTTCGTGTCATCTCGCTTCGCGTGCGCGTTCCAGAAGCGGACACGAACCGCCGGAGCATCGACCGAAGCACCTGCTGCATCGAAACGCCGAAACGACAGAACGCCAGAACGCCAGAACGAATCCTTAAAACGAATCCACCAGACAGCCCAAACACAAGAGCCGCGCCCGTGAAACCGATTCTCAAATCCAACAAGCTGCAAAACGTCTGCTACGACATTCGCGGGCCCGTGCTCGAACACGCGAAGCGTCTCGAAGAAGAAGGGCATCGCATCATCAAGCTCAATATCGGCAATCTGGCGCCGTTCGGTTTCGAAGCGCCGGACGAGATCATTCAGGACATGATCCGCAATTTGCCGGGTTCGTCGGGCTATTCGGATTCGAAGGGCGTATTCGCCGCGCGCAAGGCGATCATGCATTACACGCAGCAAAAGGGCGTGACGGGCGTGACGCTCGACGACATTTTCATCGGCAACGGCGCGTCGGAACTTATCGTCATGGCCATGCAGGCGCTTCTGAACGATGGCGACGAGGTGTTGCTGCCCGCGCCCGACTATCCGCTCTGGACGGCCGCGGTAAGTCTTTCCGCCGGCACGCCGCGTCACTACATGTGCGACGAAGGCAATGGCTGGATGCCCGATCTCGACGACATCCGCTCGAAGATCACCGCCAACACCAAGGCGCTCGTCGTCATCAACCCAAACAATCCGACGGGCGCGCTGTATTCGGACGAACTGCTGCTCGAACTGATCGACATTGCGCGCGAACACGGCCTGATCATTTTCGCGGACGAGGTCTACGACAAGATCGTCTACGACGGCATGACGCACACGTCCATGGCCGCGCTTTCCGAGGACGTGCTAACCGTCACGTTCAACAGTCTCTCGAAGAGTTACCGTTCGTGCGGTTATCGCGCGGGCTGGATGGCCGTGTCGGGCCTCATCGAGGAAAATCGCCGTCGCGCGAAAGACTATCTCGAAGGTCTGGGCATTCTCGCGTCCATGCGCTTGTGCCCGAACGTGCCCGGCCAATACGCCATCCAGACGGCGCTCGGCGGTTATCAGAGCATCAACGACCTGATCGTGCCGGGCGGGCGGCTGTTCAAACAGCGCGAGCTCGCCTATGACATGCTCACGGCCATTCCGGGCGTCACGTGCGTGAAACCGCAGGCCGCGCTGTATATGTTCCCGAAGCTCGATCCCAAGATGTACCCGATCGAAAACGATCAGCAATTCATCACCGACCTGCTGCTCGAAGAACGCGTGCTGCTCGTGCAAGGCACGGGCTTCAACTGGCCGACGCCGGATCACTTCCGCGTGGTCTTCCTGCCGAACCTCGACGATCTGGCCGACTCGATCAACCGCATCGCGCGCTTTCTCGACGGCTATCGCAAACGTCACTCCGCTTAACTTTTCTTAGAAGACTCACGCTGTATGGAACCGATCAAAGTAGGACTGTTGGGCTTCGGCACGGTTGGCAGCGGCACCTTCACGGTGCTGCGCCGCAATCAGGAAGAAATCAGGCGCCGCGCGGGACGGGGTATCGAGATCACGCGCATTGCCGTGCGTACACCGTCGAAGGTGCAAGCGGCAGCGAACGTGGCGGTCACCGACGACTTCCTCGCCGTCGTCGACGACCCGGCGATATCCATCGTTTGCGAAATGATCGGCGGCACGGGATTCGCGCGCGAATTGGTGCTGCGCGCCATCGCCAACGGCAAGCACGTGATCACGGCGAACAAGGCACTGCTCGCGGTGCACGGCACGGAGATTTTCGAAGCCGCGCACGCGAAGGGCGTGATGGTTGCGTTCGAAGCAGCGGTGGCGGGCGGCATTCCAATCATCAAGGCGCTTCGCGAGGGCCTGAGCGCGAACCGTATCGAATACATCGCGGGCATCATCAACGGCACGACGAACTACATTCTTTCGGAGATGCGTGACCGCGGGCTGGACTTCGCGACCGCGTTGAAGGGCGCGCAGGATCTGGGTTACGCGGAGGCCGATCCCACTTTCGACATCGAAGGCGTCGACGCCGCGCACAAGGTCACGATCATGAGCGCGATCGCGTTCGGCGTGCCGGTGCAGTTCGACCGCGCGTACGTGGAAGGCATCAGCAAGCTCGCGGCCATCGACATTCGTTACGCGGAGGATCTCGGCTATCGCATCAAGCTGCTCGGCATCGCGCGGCGCACGGAGAAGGGCATCGAGTTGCGCACGCACCCCACGCTGGTGCCGGCCAAGCGTCTGCTCGCCAACGTCGAAGGCGCGATGAACGCGGTCGTCGTGCATGGCGATGCGGTCGGCACGACGCTCTACTACGGCAAGGGCGCGGGCGCGGAGCCGACGGCGTCGGCCGTGGTCGCCGATCTCGTGGATGTCACGCGTCTGCATACGGCCGACCCGGAGCATCGCGTGCCGCATCTGGCCTTCCAGCCGGGCAGTCTGGCGAACACGCCCATCCTGCCAATCGACGAAGTGACGAGCGGCTATTACTTGCGTTTGCGTGTCGCCGACGTGACGGGCGTCCTTGCCAACATCACGCGCATTCTCGCGGACAAGGGCATCTCCATCGACGCGTTGCTGCAGAAGGAATCGGAAGACGTCGGCGGCGAGCACAAGGGCGAGACGGACATCATCCTCATCACGCACGAGACGGTGGAAAAGAACGCGAACGCGGCGATCGCCCAGATCGAAGCGCTCTCCACGGTCGTCTCCAAGGTGACGAAACTGCGCATGGCAACGCTGAATTAAGCACAGGAACGCGACATGAACTACATCTCGACGCGCGGCGCCGGCTCGAACGAGCGCCACACGTTCTCGGACATCTTGCTCGGCGGTCTCGCAAAGGACGGCGGTCTGTATTTGCCGGCGGAATATCCGCGCGTATCGGCCGATGAGCTCGCGCGCTGGCGCACGCTGTCGTATGCGGATCTCGCCTTCGAAGTGCTGTCGAAATTCAGCGATGACATTCCCGCCGACGACCTGCGTTCGCTTACGCGCAAGACTTACGTCGCGCAGGTCTACAACAACGTGCGCCACGAAGAAAGCGCCGCGCAGATCACGCCGCTGAAGACGCTCGGCGTGGAGGACGGCACGCCGCTGTCGTTGCTCGAACTGTCGAACGGTCCGACGCTCGCCTTCAAAGACATGGCAATGCAACTACTCGGCAATCTCTTCGAGTACGCATTGGAAAAGCACGGCGAAACGCTCAACATTCTCGGTGCAACGTCGGGCGATACCGGCAGCGCCGCCGAATATGCCATGCGCGGCAAGACCGGCGTGCGTGTGTTCATGCTCTCGCCGCATAAAAAGATGAGTGCGTTTCAGACGGCGCAGATGTTCTCGCTGCAAGACCCGAACATCTTCAACCTCGCGGTCGAAGGCAATTTCGACCATTGCCAGGACATCGTGAAGGCCGTATCGAACGATCACGCCTACAAGGCGAAGCACAAGATCGGCACGGTCAATTCGATCAACTGGGCGCGCGTGGTCGCGCAAGTCGTGTACTACTTCAAGGGTTATTTTGCCGCGACGAAGAGCAACGACGAGCGCGTGTCGTTCACGGTGCCGTCGGGCAACTTCGGCAACGTCTGCGCGGGGCATATCGCGCGCATGATGGGTCTGCCGATCGATCAGCTCGTGGTCGCCACCAACGAAAACGACGTGCTCGACGAATTCTTCCGCACGGGCATCTATCGCGTGCGCGGCGCGGACGAGACGTATCACACGACCAGCCCGAGCATGGATATTTCGAAGGCGTCGAACTTCGAGCGTTTTGTGTACGACCTGCTCGGCCGCGACCCGGCGCGCGTGCTGCAACTGTTCCGCGACGTCGACGAGAAGGGCGGCTTCGATCTCGCGGCGAGCGGCGACTTTGCGCGGGTGAAGCAATTCGGCTTCGTGTCGGGCAAGAGCGATCACGACGACCGCGTGAAAACCATTCGCGATGTGTTCGAGCGTTACGGCACGATGATCGACACGCACACCGCCGACGGCGTGAAGGTTGCGCGCGAGAACCTCAAACCCGGCGTGCCGATGATCGTGCTCGAGACCGCGCAGCCGATCAAATTCGGCGAGACCATCCGCGAGGCGTTGAACCGCGAGCCGGAGCGTCCCGTCGCGTTCGTGGGACTTGAAAAACTGCCACAAAGGTTCGATATCGTTCCTGCGGATGCAGCCGTGGTGAAGGCGTTTATCGCTGAACGGACTTGAAGCGCATCCGCCGCGCGCGGATCGAGAGCGGTTGAGCGCGGGGCGCGGCCGGTTCGGCCGGCGCCCCGATGTTTTTTGATCCGCGTAATCTGCCGGAATGCCAAGGCTCATGCCGCTCCCGGCCAGAATCGCCACCAAAATCTGCTAAAATCATAGGTTTTTTTGCCGTACATCACTCAAAGGACGCGCCGTGCTGTCTACCGCCAATATCACCATGCAATTCGGGCCCAAGCCCCTCTTCGAGAACATCTCGGTCAAGTTCGGCGAGGGAAACCGCTATGGCTTGATCGGCGCGAACGGCTGCGGCAAGTCGACCTTCATGAAGATCCTGGGCGGCGATCTGGAGCCGAGTTCGGGCAATGTCATGCTCGAGCCGAACGTGCGTCTGGGCAAGCTGCGTCAGGATCAGTTCGCGTATGAAGACATGCGCGTGCTCGATGTGGTCATGATGGGTCACACCGAAATGTGGGCCGCGATGACCGAGCGCGACGCGATCTACGCGAACCCCGACGCCACCGACGACGACTACATGCGCGCCGCCGACCTCGAAGCGAAGTTCGCCGAATACGACGGCTATACGGCCGAAGCGCGCGCGGGCGAATTGTTGCTTGGCATCGGCATCGATATCGCCGATCACAATGGCCCGATGAGCAACGTTGCGCCAGGCTGGAAACTGCGCGTGCTGCTGGCGCAGGCGCTGTTCTCGAAACCGGACGTGCTGTTGCTGGACGAGCCGACCAACAACCTGGACATCAACTCGATCCGTTGGCTGGAAGACGTGCTCAACCAGTACAACTCGACGATGATCATCATCTCGCACGATCGACACTTCCTGAACCAGGTCTGCACGCACATGGCGGACATGGATTACGGCACGCTCAAGCTCTGGCCGGGCAACTACGACGACTACATGCTGGCGAGCACGCAGGCGCGCGAGCGTCAGCAGAACGCGAACGCGAAGGCGAAGGAACGCGTGGCCGACCTGCAGGACTTCGTGCGCCGCTTCTCGGCGAACAAGTCGAAGGCGCGTCAGGCGACCAGCCGTCTCAAGATGATCGACAAGATCAAGATCGAGGAATTCAAGCCGTCGTCGCGGCAGAATCCGTTTATCCGCTTCGAGTTCGAGAAGAAGCTGCACAACATCGCGGTGGTGGCCGAGGGCATCACGAAGAAGTACGACCGCCCGATCTTTCAGAACTTCAGCCTGAGCGTGCAGCCGGGCGAGCGGATCGCCATCATCGGCGAAAACGGCGCGGGCAAGACCACGCTTCTGAAGTCGCTCAGGGGCGCGCTCGACCTGGACGGCGGCCGCGTGAAGTGGGCGGAGAACGCGAACGTCGGCTACATGCCGCAGGACACTTACGAAGAGTTTCCGAAGGACGAGACGCTGACCGACTGGGTCGACCAGTATCGTCAGGAAGGCGATGACGACCAGATGGTGCGCGGCACGCTCGGGCGCCTGCTCTTCAACGCGGACGACATCAAGAAGAACGTCAAGGTGCTGTCGGGCGGCGAGAAGGGCCGCATGATCTGGGGCAAGCTCATGCTCGGCCGCCATAACGTGCTGCTGATGGACGAGCCGACCAACCACATGGACATGGAGTCCATCGAGTCGCTGCAGATTGCACTCGACAAGTTCGAAGGCACGCTGATCTTCGTGTCGCATGACCGCGAGTTCGTGAGCGGGCTGGCGAACCGGATCATCGAAGTGAAGACGGATGGCACATTGCGCGACTTCGGTGGGAATTACGAGGACTTCTTGTCGAGTCAGGGCATTCAGTAAAGCCGCAGTCGGCATTGCAAACAAAAGCCGCGTATACAGACGTATGCGCGGCTTTTTCATTGGTTACGGCGCTGGTTTTGTTGTGTCGGGAAACCAGCAACCCCGCATCGGCAGCCCATCCCGGGTTTCGCCATGACTGAGGCGGATGCTGTTCGTCCGGGTCCGCCAAAACCATTTTAGCCGAGCCGGTTCACGTTGGCTTCCTGAACCGCATCGCCGTCCCTTCACGCCTGATCCGCTCCCACACGGCCTGCTTCTCGGCATCGGAAAGAAACACCCAATTCGACACTTCACCCGCTGTGCGGCCGCAGCCTTTGCAGACGTCGTCGAAAAGCGTGGAGCACACGCCGATGCAGGGACTATCAGGAAGATCGTGGAGATTCGAAGACATGGATTCGTTGATTGCCGCGCGCCACGACCAAAGCCATGACGCGCGCATTGAAAGACATTAGCGGGCAATACTGTAGCCTATTCGCGCGATCCAGTGACGACGCTGGTTGTAATCGAGGATATCTTCGCCGTAACCGTTGAAGTAGCTCGCAAACACATAACCGCCCCATGCGCTGCCGATCAGCTTAGCCAGCGGGTAGGTGAGCTGCGAATCCACGCTGCCATACCAGTGCTTCGTGCCCTTGCGCAAGGTCGTCGCGAGCTGCCAGCCATCCGGGCTGCCGTATTTGACCAGGAAGTCGGTGTAGCCGCGATAATCCGCGATGTCGTGATTCCCGCTTCTCGACAAGTAGTAATAGATCTTTGGCGAGATGGTCAGATGCTCGCCGTTCAGGTCGCCAAAATCCCACGTCGGCCGCACGAACATGATGTTGATTGCGCGCGATTCATCGCCGCTCTTGCCGTTCGATTCATGCCCGATACCCGCCGCCACGCCCATGCGCGTGAACAACGGACTCTTCACGCCCGTGTCTTCCACGTAGTAGAAAAGCTGCGGCTGATAGCTCGTATCGCGAAACGGGACGGACGGCGCGGAGAGGTTCCAGATGGTCGTCTGGGTGTACGCAAAGTAGAGATTGTCGAGGAAGCCGCGCGAGCGCGGGTCGTCCGGCAGATGCAGCCGGTATTTGAAGCTGAACTGGAACTTGGCGAGATTGTCGCCGTTTTCGCCATCGGCGAAGTACATCGGCTCGAAGGTCGAAAGGCGGCCGGACAGCATGGTGTCGATGGTCGTCGTCGGCACGGCCGTCGTGTTCGCGGCGGCGGTGGCGGTGGCCATTTGCGCGGGCGTCGTCGCCTGCGCTTCGCGTTTCTCGGCGGCGACCACCTGCGTCTGCGTATTGCCGCGGTTGAGCGTGACGAGCATGGGTGAAGCATCGAAGCCGACCGGATCGATCTTCATCGTGCCGCGCGCGCTTTCGGGCCACGCAGCCGTAAAGCGCACCCGGCGATACTGCCCAGGCGCGAGGCGCATATGGTCCGGCACCTTCGGATCGCGGGCGAGCGTGAGCGGCGCAGGCGGCAGATCGCCATTGGTGAGATTCACCGTCAGTTGCTTCGGCACATCGATGGAAAGCGGTTTGCTACCGTCATCGGTATAAAGCAGCGTGATTTCGAGCGGCTGCGACGCCGCCGCTTCGCGTGCCGGTTGCAGCACGGAGACAGTGGCATGCGCCGTGCTCGCTGCACTCAGCGTGGCAAGTGCGAACGTCGCGGCGCGCAGACGGCGCCGAGCGCCGGTTTGGGCATGAGCCGCACGAAGGAGTGTCGGCAAAACAAACGAATTTGGACGATGCATCGGGTAGTTTGGCGTTTTGTTGTCGGAGTGTGCGGCAGGGCTGCTGACGCGGCGCGCTGTGCCGAGTCATTGGTTGGGCACTCGCACTATCGCGCTTGCAGGCATTTCTTGCTCGAGCCCGCGGGAGGATTGCCCAGGCGCCGACGCCGATACCAACGCCTTTCGCTCAGACCGAACCCACCGTCTGCCACAACAGCGCGCCATTGAGTGCAAGAATCAGTCCTGCACAAGCCCAGGCAAGTGCAAGCGGCACGCGGGCGACGCGCCAGCGTCCCATGAGACCGGCATCGGAAGCGAAGCGCACGAGCGGGATCACTGCCAGCGGTAATTGCAGACTCAGCACGACCTGAGTCGCGACGAGCAGTGTATTCGAACCGTGCTGCCCGAAGCTCGCGACGGCGAAAAGCGCTGGGCCGATGGCAAGCGAGCGCGTCAAAAGCGCCCGCGCCCAGCGCGCCATCTTCAGCTGCAGGAAGCCCTCCATCACTGCCTGACCGGCGAGCGTGCCCGTGACCGTCGCGTTCAAGCCGCACGCGAGCAGGGCGGCGGCGAATGCAATGCCGGCCCAGTGACTTCCCACGAGCGGTGCGATGAGCCGATGCGCGTCCGCGAGATCATCGACATCGAAGTGGCCGCTTGCATGAAACACCGACGCGGCCACCACCAGTAACGACGCATTGACGATAAACGCCAGCCCGAGCGATGCGAACGTATCGATATTCACGCCCTTGAGCGCGCGGCCGATGGTTGCGTCGTCGTGATGAGGGGCGTGTTCCTTCACCAGCGCCGAGTGCAGATAAAGGTTGTGCGGCATGACGGTCGCGCCCAACACGCCGGCGGCGAGCCAGAGCATGCCGGCATCGCGCAGAAGCTCGCGCGGGGGCGCGAAGCCACGCAAGGCATCGCTCCAGACGGGATGCGCCAGCGCCAGTTCGACGACGAAACAGAAGCCGACGAAAAGGATCATCGCCGTGATGGCACGCTGGAGCGGCCGCTGTCCACGGCTTTGCAACGCGAGCATGATGAAAGTGCCGACCGCCGAGAACAACACGCCTGCGGTCAGCGAGACGCCGAAGAGCATCTGCAAGGCGACCGCGCTGCCGACGACTTCGGCCACGTCGCACGCGATGATGGCGATTTCGCATGCGAGCCACAGCACGAGCGTCGTGCGGCGGCTATAGCGCTCGCGGCACAACTGCGCGAGATCGCGGCCGGTGACGACGCCCACGCGCGACGCCACCCATTGCAGCAGCATGCCCATGAGACTCGCGAGCAGCACGACGAAGAGCAACTGATAGCCGTAACGCGCGCCACCCGCCAGCGCCGTCGCCCAGTTGCCCGGGTCCATGTAGCCGACCGCGACGAGCGAACCCGCGCCGACGAACGTGTACCAGCGGCCGCGCGGCGCGCGGGGCCGGTCTTGACGATTGCCGGATTGAGGCGGTACGTCGGGCTCGGTAGCCGAAAGCTGCGCAAGCGCGGACGGATTGGTGTTCATGCGGTCGGTTGCCTTGAATAGCGTTGCAACAGCGCTGTCGTGTCACGGCTTCTGAAGCCGCGGCACGAGCGCACGCGTTGCCGGTTGAGAATGCGTGGGAAAAATCAACGCACATCCGAATTGGCTAGCAACGAGTGTTCCGCTGGCTATTCGTCAGGCAAGGAATTGGGCTCAAACCGTGCCGTCGCGCCGCTCTTCTGTCTTTACGAGCGACGGTCGCACGTGGATGCCTCAAGTCCCTTCCATCGATAATGACATTTCGCGATGCTTTCGCGGCGTGGTTCCCTTTGACGAGTGTGGTTTTATCAGGTGTCGCACGGCGTCATTAAACGCTAAAATGCGCGCACTTTCCGTACAGCAGATCAATGAACCGTGGCACGGGCAGGCCTTATGACTAGGCGGCTGCCCTCGACGCACGTGAGATTCGCGCGACAAGCCGGACATTATTTTTGTCGTGCTTCGGTTTAATGGTAGTTTTCGGGTTTTTATGGGGTTCGCGGGCCGTTCCTTGAGAGCCGGGCCCGACACGACGCCGTCGACAGTCGGAACAAGGGAGAAACGAGATGAACGAGAAACTGGCGGCCCCCGTGGCCAAGCTGGCCAAATTCGCGGGCGCGCTGGCGTGCGCGGCGACGCTGTTGCCGCTGATGTCCCTCACGGCATCGGCGAAAGACACGCAGCTCAACGTGTACAACTGGTCGGATTACATCGCCAAGGACACGATCCCCAACTTCACCAAGCAAACCGGCGTCAAGGTGAAGTACGACAACTACGACAGCGACGACACGTTGCAGGCCAAACTGCTGACGGGCAATTCGGGCTATGACATCGTCGTGCCGACGAGCAACTACGCGGGCAAGCAGATCGCGGCAAACATCTTCGCGCCGCTCGACAAGTCCAAGCTGCCGAACCTCAAGTATCTCGATCCCGAACTGATGAAGCTCGTGGAAGGCGCGGACCCCGGCAACAAGTACACGGTGCCCTGGGCGTACGGCACGACCGGCCTCGGCTATAACGTCGACAAGGTAAAGAAGATACTCGGCGCGAACGTCGAACTCAATAACTGGGACATTCTCTTCAAGCCCGAGAACATTTCGAAGCTGAAGGCGTGCGGCGTGTCCGTGCTGGATGCGCCCGACCAGATGTTCGCCGCCGCGCTGCATTACATCGGAAAGGACCCGATGAGCACGAATCCCGCCGATTATCGCGAGGCGCTCGCGATGCTAAAGAAGATTCGCCCGTACATCACGCAATTCAACTCGTCGGGCTATATCAACGACCTGGTGGGCGGCGACGTGTGCTTCACCTACGGCTGGTCGGGCGATGTCGTCATTGCCAAGCATCGCGCCGTGGACGCGAAGAAGGCTTACAAGATCGAGTACTACATTCCGAAGGGCGGCGCGCCGGTGTGGTTCGACGTGATGGCCATTCCGAAGGACGCGAAGAACAAGGACGCCGCGCACGAGTGGATCAACTACATCGAGACGCCGCAGGTGCATGCCGCGATCACGAATGCGGTGTATTACCCGAGCGCGAACCTCGAAGCGCGCAAGTACGTCGACAAGGACGTGGCGAACGATCCGGCTGTCTATCCGCCGCAGGATGTCATCAAGACGCTGTTCCTGCTCAAGCCGTTGCCGCCCGAAATCCAGCGTCTGCAGACGCGCTTGTGGACCGAACTCAAATCCGGCCGCTAGTCAGCAAAAGCGGGTTATGCTTTGAACCGACGAAGCCCCTGGACCTCCGGGGGCTTTGTTCGTGATCGTCGCGTAGCCGGGCAGACGAAGTCATCGATGAAGGACAAGTTGCAGGAGTCGAACAGGCAATCATGAGTGAGCAGTCGAGCGCGTTGAAGGCAGCGCCTAATTCCGGCAGACAAGCGCCGGACAATTTTCCGTCCACCGGACTCGTGTCGGACGACAACTTCGTGCAGGTCGTCGGCGTCGTGAAGAAGTTCGGCGAGACGGTGGCCGTGAGGGGCGTCGACCTGTCGGTTGCGAAGGGCGAACTGTTTGCGCTGCTCGGCAGTTCCGGCTGCGGCAAGTCCACGCTGTTGCGCATGCTCGCCGGGCTCGAAACCGTCACCGAAGGGCAGATTCTGATCGAAGGCGAAGACCTCGCGCAGATGCCGCCGTATCGCCGGCCGGTGAACATGATGTTTCAGTCCTACGCGCTCTTTCCGCACATGAGCGTGGAATCGAACGTCGCATTCGGCTTGAAGCAGGAAGGCGTGCGCGGTGGCGAACTCAAGGAGCGCGTGCAAGCCGCGCTCGAACTCGTGCAGATGGGCCAGTATGCGAAGCGCAAGCCGCATCAGTTGTCGGGCGGCCAGCAGCAGCGCGTGGCGCTCGCGCGCAGCCTCGTCAAGCGTCCCAAGCTGCTCTTGCTCGACGAACCCATGTCCGCGCTCGACAAGCAGATTCGCCAGCGCACGCAGATGGAACTCGTCAACATCCTCGATCAGGTGGGCGTCACCTGCATCATGGTCACGCACGATCAGGAAGAGGCGATGACCATGGCCGGGCGCCTCGCCGTGATGAGCGAAGGGCGTATCGTGCAGATCGGCACGCCGCACGAGGTCTACGAGTATCCGAACAGCCGCTTCTCGGCGCAGTTCATCGGTTCGACCAATCTCTTCGACGGCAACGTGGTCGAGGACGAGCCAGACCATATCTTCGTGGAGTCGCCGGAACTGCCGGTCAGGCTCTATGTGAACCACGGCATTACCGGGCCGCTCGGCATGCCGGTGACCATCTCGGTGCGCCCGGAACGTATCGCGCTCATGAGAAAGCCGCCCGAGGGCGCGTTCAACTGGGGCCGCGGACGTGTGACGAATATCGCTTACATGGGCGGCTACACGCTCTATCACGTGACGCTCGAAAGCGGCAAGACGGTGGTCGCGAACGTATCGAGCCTCGCGCTCGGCGAAATCGATTCCCCCACTTTCGACGATGAAGTCTACGTGCGCTGGAGCGCGTCGGCGGGCGTGGTGCTGACGGCATGATGATGAAACTGCTCGACCGGATGGGCGTGAGCGGCCGCACCGCGGTCATCGCCGGGCCGTTCCTGTGGCTGTTGCTGCTATTTTTCGTGCCGTTCCTGCTCGTCGTGAAGATCAGCTTCGCGGACAGCCAGCTCGGCATTCCCCCGTACACGGATATCGTGGCGTTGAAAGAGGGTGTGCTGAATATCGCGCTCGATTTCTCGCACTACGCGTTTCTCGTCACCGACAGCCTGTACTTCGCGACCTACATGAATTCGCTGCTGGTCGCGGCGGTTTCGACCTTGCTGTGCCTCGTGATCGGCTATCCGATGGCGTATTACATCGCGCGGGCGAATCCGGCCTCGCGCAATCTGCTGATGATGGCCGTCATGCTGCCGTTCTGGACGTCGTTCCTGATACGCGTCTACGCGTGGATCGGCATTCTCAAGAACAACGGCTTGCTCAACAACTTCCTGATGTCGATCGGCCTCATCCATTCGCCAATCGAGCTTTATCACACGAATGTCGCGGTTTATATCGGCATGGTGTATTCGTACTTGCCGTTTCTCGTCATGCCGCTTTACGCGCATCTCGTGAAGATGGATCTCACCTTGCTCGAAGCCGCTTACGATCTCGGCGCCAAGCCCTGGAAGGCGTTCCTGCAGATTACCTTGCCGTTGTCGAAGAACGGGATTATTGCCGGATGTCTGCTCGTGTTCATTCCGGCGGTGGGCGAATACGTCATTCCCGAGTTGCTCGGCGGCGCGGATACCTTGATGATCGGCCGCGTCATGTGGAACGAGTTCTTCGATAACGCCGACTGGCCGATGGCATCCTCCGTCACCTGCGCGATGGTGCTCCTCCTGCTCGTGCCGATGGCGCTTTTCCAGCACTTCCAGGCGAAGCAACTGGAGGAGAAACGATGATCAAGCCGAGCCGTCCGCTGCAGATCACCGCGCTCGGAATCGGGTTCGCGTTCCTGTATATCCCCATCCTCAGCCTGATCGTCTATTCGTTCAACGAGTCGCAGCTGGTCACCGTGTGGACGGAGTTTTCGCTGCGCTGGTACAAGGCGCTCTGGTACGACGACGAGCTTATCGCGGCGGCATGGCTGTCGTTGCGCATCGCGTTTCTGACGGCGTGCGCGTCGGTCGTGATCGGCACGTGGGCGGGGTTCGTGCTCGCGCGCATGGGACGCTTTCGCGGCTTCACGCTCTACACGGGCATGATCAACGCGCCGCTCGTGATTCCCGAGGTCATTCAGGGCATCTCGTTGCTGCTGCTTTTCGTGGAGATGGCCAAGCTGATCGGCTGGCCGGCGGGGCGCGGGCTCTTCACCATCTGGATCGGCCACGTGATGCTGTGCATCTCGTATGTGGCGATCATCGTGGAGTCACGCGTGCGGGAGCTGAATCCGTCGCTGGAAGAGGCGGCGCTCGATCTCGGCGCGACACCGCTGCGCGTGTTCTTCGCGATCACGCTGCCGCTGATATCGCAGGCGCTCGTGGCGGGTTGGCTGCTGTCGTTCACCTTGTCGATTGACGATCTCGTGCTTTCCGCGTTTCTGTCGGGACCGGGATCGACCACGCTGCCACTCGTCGTGTTTTCGCGCGTGCGGCTTGGGCTGAATCCGGAGATGAATGCGCTCGCGACGTTGTTCATCGCGCTGGTGACGGTCGGGGTGATCGCCGCGAATTACTTCATGCAGCGCAATGAGCGCAGAAGGCTGGCCGAGGTGCTGTGAACGCAGGCGCGTTAGTTTGCGCTCGTTGACGAGGAACCGCGAGAGCCGCGCTTTTCCGCGTGTTCGCCTGAACACCGCAAGCGCCGCTTCAAGCCGCTTTTACCTACGATGTCACTGTGAGCATCTGGCAATTGCCAGCAATTGCCAGATGCTTCGGTTCCACGCAGCGCCTGCAATGGCACTCACGTACTCGCCAAATGCGTCGCGAACGTCGCCGGGTCCGTGTTGGTTCCGCACAGCAACACGCCCACGCGCTTGCCTTGCAGACGCTCGCGCAACGGTCCGAGCAGCGCGGCGGTCGCCGCCGCGCACGCCGGTTCCACAGCCAGCTTCAGTTCGTTGAACAACTGCCGCATGCCGTGCCGCAACGCGTCGTCCGATACGGTGACGATCTCGTCGATATGTCGCCTGCACAGTTCATAGCTGTATTGCTCGGTATGCGGCGCCATCAATGAATCGGCGATGCTGTGCAGGGAACTCAGCTTGATCGTGTGATTGGCGGCGAAGCTGCGGCTCATCGCATCCGCGCCTTCCGGTTCCACGCCATAGACATGCAGCGAAGGGTTGGCGAGACGCATGGCGGTCGAAACGCCGGCGGACAGCCCGCCACCGCCGATTGGCAGGATGACCGCATCGAGATCCGGCGCCTGCGACGTCCACTCGTAACCGAGCGTCGCCGTGCCCAGCACCGTTCGATAACCATTGAACGGATGCACGAAGAAGCGTCCTTCCTCGGCCTCGATGCGCCGCACGATCTCGAAGGCCTCGATCACATTTTCCGCCAGCACGACTTCCGCGCCGAAGCGCCGGCAAAGCGCGATGCGCGTCGGACTGGCGTTCTTCGTGATGACCACCTTCGCGCCCACTTCCATGCGCTGCGCCGCGTAAGCCACCGCGACCGCATGATTGCCCGCCGACACGCACGTCACGCCTGCCGCGCGTTCGCTGTCGGTGAGCGCGAGGATGTTCGAGAACGCGCCACGCGCCTTAAACGTGCCGCTTGCCTGCAGCAGCTCGAACTTGAACGTGACGGGCGTGCCTTCGAGCGTCGGAAAATCGTGCCGCTCGAAGATCGGCGTGCGCGCTACCCAGGGCGTGAGCGCCATATGCTGCTCGGCAATCTCGTCGAGGGTTGGAATGGGCGTGCCGTCGATCGTATGGTCGGAATGCGTTGCTGTGGACATGGCTCGATGGATCGTACGACGGTCGATGATTAGCGCGCCTGGGCTTCGACCGACATGCTATGGATGAACTTGCCGAGAAACGCTTCGCAAGCGACGAGTTGGTCGAGCGACACGTATTCGTTCGCCTTGTGCGCCTGTTCGATGTTGCCCGGTCCGCACACGATGCTCGGCACGCCCGCAATCGCGAAAAGTCCCGCTTCGGTGCCGTAAGCGACCTTGCGCTTCTCCTGATTCTCGGTGAGCGCGCGCACGAGTTGCGTGATGGCGGCCTGCTCGGTGGCGTCGAGTCCGGGCGCGGCGGCGATCTTCGAAAATTCGATGGCCGCGTTCTCGTGCTCCTTCTGCATTTTCGGCAAGAGCGTGTCGCGCGCGAACGCTTCGATGCGCCTGAAGATAGGGTCCGGGTCGATGGTCGGCAAGTTGCGGAATTCGAAGTCGAAAGTGCATTCCGCGGGCACGGTGTTGAGCGCGTTGCCGCCCTTGATCGTGCTCGTCTGCGCGGTGGTGAAGGGTACGTCGTAGAACTCGTCGAACGGGCCCTTGGCGCGGAATTCATCGGCGACGTCGCGAATGAAGCAGATGAGGCGCGCGGCGTACTCGATCGAATTCAGCCCCTTCGGCGTAAGCGACGAATGCGCCGCAAAGCCACGCACGCAGCAGCGGAACGCGTTGATGCCCTTGTGCGCGATGACCGGGCGCATGGAAGTCGGTTCGCCGACGATACAGCCATCCGGATTGACGCCGCGCTTTTGCAAGTCGGCGATCATGAGCGGCGCGCCCGCGCAGCCTACTTCTTCATCGAACGAAAGCGCGAAGTGGATCGGCTTGGCGAGCTTTGTCGCCTGCATCTTCGGCAGCATTGTGAGCGCCGCGCCGATGAACCCCTTCATGTCGCAGGTGCCGCGACCGTAGAGCAGACCATCGCGGATTTCGGGCTTGAAAGGATCGCTTTTCCAATTTTGACCGTCGACCGGCACCACGTCGGTGTGTCCCGACAGCACGATGCCGCCGTTTGTCTGACCGTCGTGCGCGGGCACCGTGGCGAAGAGATTGGCCCACTGGCCGCGTGAATCGGTCGTGATGCTGGCTTCGACACCCGCCTTGCGCAGTTCGTCGCGCACGGTTTCGATGAGGCCGAGGTTGGGATTGCGGCTGACTGTATCGAAGGAAACGAGACGTTCGATCCAAGGCAAGGATTGAGGCGTGGCGGAGGTCGTGGCTTGTTGCGCCTCAGCGGCGATTTGGGACATTTTTCGCTCCTGCGGGGTAGAAGCCGATCATAGCCGAAACCACGCTTGCTGACCTTCCGGTCAATATATGCGCTGCGGCATGGCTCCCGCCACTGCCTTTCAAAGAGCGGCATGACGGGGTGCGTCGGGCGCGGCGCTTGATCCTTCTTCCGGTCGATGCGCGCGCCGTGCCTCCCGTCGATACCAACGCGCCGGATGAACCTAACGCGCCACGGCCGCCGACTGCCGCACCGGCGCGCCGAGCGCGCGCAACGTTTCCTTCACCGTGGCAATGCGCACCGCGAGATCGGGGCTGCGCGTTTCGATGCGCAACTTGTCCTGTCCCGCGAGCTTGATGTGCTTGTTCTTCTGCACCATCTCGATGATCTTCATGGCATCGACAGGCGGATTCGGCACGAACTGCAAGCCGATGGAACTCTCGTTGGCGTCGATCTTCGAGATACCGAGCGGCTTCGCGGCAAGCCGCAACCGATGCGTCTCCACGAGCGCATGCGCTTGCGGCGGCAACTTGCCGAAGCGGTCGACGAGCTCTTCGAGAATGCCGTCGATGGCATCGCTCGATTCGCAGTTCGCAAGCCGCTTGTAGAGCGAAAGACGCTCTTGTACGTCCGCGCAATAATCGGCGGGCAAGATGGCCGGTGCGTGCAGATTGATCTCGGTCGTGGCGGCGAGCGGCGCGTTGAGATCCGGCTCGCGGCCTTCCTTCAGTGCGCGCACGGCGTCGTTGAGCATATCGGTGTAAAGCTGAAAACCGATCTCGTGAATCTCGCCCGATTGCTTGTCGCCGAGCACTTCGCCCGTGCCGCGAATCTCGAGGTCGTGCATGGCCAGATAGAAGCCCGAGCCGAGTTCCTCCATCTGCTGAATGGCTTCGAGCCGGCGCTGCGCCTGCTTGGTCAGCGACTGCGGGTCGTGCACGAGCAGATACGCATAAGCCTGATGGTGCGAACGCCCGACACGCCCGCGCAATTGGTGCAGTTGCGCGAGTCCAAACTTGTCCGAGCGATGCATGATGATGGTGTTCGCGCTCGGCACGTCGATACCCGTTTCGATGATGGTCGTGCACAGCAGCACGTTCGCGCGCTGGCCGACGAAATCGCGCATCACGCGTTCGAGTTCGCGCTCGTGCATCTGGCCGTGCGCCACGGCAATGCGCGCTTCGGGCACGAGTGCTTCGAGCATGGAACGGCGATTCTCGATGGTTTCCACTTCGTTATGCAGGAAGTAGACTTGCCCGCCGCGTTTCAGCTCGCGCAGCATGGCTTCGCGAATGACGCCGTCTTCCTCGCGCCGCACGAAGGTCTTGATGGCAAGGCGCTTCTGCGGCGCGGTCGCGATCACGGAGAAGTCGCGCAGGCCTTCGAGCGCCATGCCGAGCGTGCGTGGAATGGGCGTCGCGGTGAGCGTGAGTACATCCACTTCCGCACGCAACGCCTTGAGCGCTTCCTTCTGCCGCACGCCGAAGCGATGTTCCTCGTCGATGATGACGAGCCCAAGCCGCTTGAACTTCACATCCGACGACAACAGCTTGTGTGTGCCGATGACGATGTCCACACTGCCTTCGTTGATCTGCGCGATCGACTGCGTGACTTCCTTCGAACTCTTGAAGCGCGACAGTTCGGCAATCCGCACGGGCCAGTCGGAAAAGCGGTCGGTGAAGGTCTGCGTATGCTGTTCGGCGAGCAGCGTGGTGGGGGAAAGTATCGCCACTTGCTTGCCCGCCATCACCGCGATGAACGCCGCGCGCAATGCCACTTCCGTCTTGCCGAAGCCGACATCGCCGCACACGAGCCGATCCATCGGCTTGCCGCTCGTCATGTCGCCGATGACCGCGGCAATCGCGGCGCCCTGGTCGGGCGTTTCCTCGAAGCCGAAGCTCTCGGCGAACTTCACGTAGTCGCGTGGATCGAGCTTGAACGCGTAGCCTTCGCGCGCGGCGCGGCGGGCGTAGAGGTTGAGCAGTTCGGCTGCGGTATCGCGAATCTGCTGCGCGGCCTTGCGTTTGGCTTTTTCCCATTGGCCCGAACCGAGCGTGTGGAGCGGGGCGCTTTCGGGATCGGCGCCGCTATAGCGCGAGATCACATGCAACAGCGCGACGGGCACGTAGAGCTTGGCGTCGTTCTGGTATTCGAGGTGCAGAAACTCGGTTTCGCCTTCGCCGAGGTCCATGGACACGAGACCCATGTATCGGCCGATGCCATGCTGCGCGTGCACCACCGGATCGCCGATTTTCAGTTCGGCGAGATCGCGCACCATCGAATCGACATTGCTCGCCTGTTCCTGGCGGCGGCGTCCGGCGCGGCGCGCGAGCGGCCCGTAGAGCTCGGTCTCGGTGACGATAGACAGCTTCGCTTCCGGCAACGAAAAACCGTTCGCGAGCGGCGCTATGCCGAGCGTGAATTTGGCATCCGCGCCGAGCCATTCCTGGAACGTGTCGCGCAGTTCGCCGCGCAAGCCGTTATCGACGAGCAATTGCTGGATGGCTTCGCGTCGTCCCGCCGATTCCGCGACCAGCATCACGCGGTTTTCGGTCTGCTCCAGATAATGGCGCAGCGCGAGCAACGGTTCGTCCGCGTGGCGGTCGATAGCAAGCCCTGGCAGCGGCACGGCCCAGCCGCCTTCGGGCGACGCCGGGAACTTCAGTTGCGCGAATGGCTTGGCGAACGTGAAAAAGTCGTCGTCGCTGAGAAAGAGGCGGCGCGGTTCGAGCAAAGGCCGCTCGCGATCATGCGAAAGAAAGTTGTAGCGCTGCTTCGTGTCGGCCGTGAAGCGTTTGATCGCGGCGTCCATGTCGCCGACGAACGCGAGTTGCGAGTTCTCCGGCAGATAGTGAAAGAGGGTTGCGGTGTCGTCGAAGAAGAGCGGCAAGTAATATTCGATGCCCGCCGACGGCACGCCGCTGCCGATGTCCTTGTAAATCTGCGAGCGGCTCGGATCGCCCTCGAACACTTCGCGCCAGCGGCTGCGAAACGCGGTGCGCGCGGCTTCGTCGAACGGAAATTCGCGGCCCGGCAAGAGGCGCACGTCGCGCACGGGATACAGGCTGCGTTGCGTGTCGGGATCGAAGGCGCGGATGGAATCGACCTGATCGTCGAACAAGTCGAGGCGATACGGCAGCGGCGAGCCCATTGGATAAAGGTCGATCAGCGAGCCGCGCACGCAATATTCGCCGGGACGCACGACCTGACTCACGTGCTCGTAACCCGCGAGCGTCAACTGCGCCTTGAGCTTGCTTTCGTCGAGGCGCTCGCCCTGCGTAAATGAAAACGTGTAAGCCGCGAGAAACGACGCGGGCGGCATGCGATAAAGCGCCGTGGTCGCCGGCACGAGCAGGATGTCGCAACGTCCTTCGCCGAGATCGTGCAGCGTCGCGAGACGCTCGGACACGAGGTCTTGATGCGGCGAGAACGTGTCGTACGGCAGCGTTTCCCAGTCCGGCAAGAGACGCACGCGGGCATCCGGCGCGAAGTAGGGGATTTCGGTTGCAAGGCGTTGCGCATCGACCGCGCTTGCGCAGAGCACCGTCAAGAGCCGCACGGACTCGCGATTAGCCGTGTAATAACGCGCGATGGCGAGGGCATCGGATGAACCGGGCGCGCCGTCGAAGACAAAGCGCTGACCCGCTTTCACGAGCGGGATGGGAGAACTGGACTGCGCGTTGACGGCTTTCGAGGACATATATATGCAATTAACCGTCGGCTCTTTCGCCCTCTTCGAGGACGCGCCGGACGTGGTCGCTAAAGACCTATTATAAAATCCGGGCTCCACTTTGACCTGGCTCAGTGATCTGCCCGTGACTACGACTGCAAATTCGTCAAATGCGCCGTCTACTGCGCCATCGATTTCACCCGCCACTACCACGCGCCTGTTCGCGCTGATTCCGTGCGCCGGCAACGGCAGCCGCTCCGGCGCACCCATGCCGAAGCAATATCAGACCGTCGCGGGCCGCCCGATGCTTGGTTACACGTTATCCGCCTTCGACGCGTGTTCCGAATTCTCGCAGACCCTCGTCGTACTTGCTCCCGACGATCATCATTTCGATGCGCGCCGCTTTGCCGGCCTGCGCTTCGCGGTGCAGCGCTGCGGCGGGGCTTCACGACAGGCATCGGTGTATAACGGTCTCGTCGCGCTGGCCGATTTCGGCGCACGCGACGACGACTGGGTGCTCGTCCACGACGCCGCGCGTCCCGGCATCACGCCGGAACTGATTCGCAAGCTCGTCGGCGCCCTGCGTCACGACGCCGTGGGCGGCATTCTCGCATTGCCGGTCGCGGATACGCTGAAACGGGTCGCACCGAGCATGCCCGATGCGGCGGATGACCACCCGCGTGTCGCCCGCACGGAATCGCGCGACGGGCTCTGGCAGGCGCAAACGCCGCAGATGTTCCGCCTCGGCATGTTGCGCGAAGCGATCGAACGTGCGCGTCACGACGGTCACGATCTCACGGACGAAGCGAGCGCAATCGAATGGCTCGGCCACTCGCCGCAATTAGTTCAGGGCAGCCTGCGCAACTTCAAGGTGACCTATCCGGAAGACTTCGCGCTCGCGGGCGCAATGCTCGCCACGAAGGCCTGACGGCTCCGACACACACTTTCTACAGCAAGGTTGCATCGATGGATTTCAGAATCGGACAGGGATACGACGTACATCAGCTCGTCGAGGGCCGCCCGCTCATCATCGGCGGCGTGACGATTCCCTACGAACGCGGCCTGCTCGGCCATTCGGACGCGGACGTGCTGCTGCACGCCATCACCGACGCGCTCTTCGGCGCGGCATCGCTCGGCGATATCGGCCGGCACTTTCCGGATACCGCGACGGAATTCGCCGGCGCCGACAGCCGCGTGCTGCTGCGCGAAGCGTTCAAGCGCGTGTCGGAAGCGGGTTTCGCCATCGCCAATATCGACAGCACGATCATCGCGCAGGCGCCGAAGCTCGCGCCGCACATCGAGGCGATGCGCGCGAATATCGCGGAAGACCTGGACTTGGCCGTCGATCGCGTCAACGTGAAAGCGAAGACCAACGAAAAGCTCGGCTATCTCGGCCGCAAGGAAGGTATCGAGGCGCAGGCCGCGGTGCTGTTGCGGCGCACGTCGATCGATAGTTGAAGTCGAACGCCACGCGCGCGTGGCGTCAAGGGCTTACTTCGCCTCGGCCTCGATGGCGAGCGCCACCGCGTTGATCACGGCCGCGATGCGCCCGACATCGCGCAACTGGGTCGTCGACATGCCTTCGGTGACGAGATTCTGGTAGTGCGACTTCACGCAGAAGTGACACTTGCCGATGATCGACGCCGCGAGCGCGTACATCTCGAAGCGCCGCTTGTCGACGCCGCCGTGCGATGCATACGCGTTCATGCGCAGTCCAGCCGGCTGCGTCTTGAGATCGGCGTTGTCGGCCATCTCCAGGTATGGATACCAGACGTTGTTCATGCCCATCAGCGCGGACGCCGTGAGCGCGGCATTGACTTCTTCCGGCGCCATGACACCCGACTCGCGGATGATATTCACGATCTTCGTCGCCTTCGCGGCATACGCGGCGGCGAGCGCGACACCGACTGCGTCGTTGCCTTCCAGCGACGAACGGGCGATCGTCCCGTCGACATTCAGGCGAATGTCTTTCGCGTAGTCCGGCACCAGCTCCTTGATCGATGACAGGAATTCCATGCGTTCTCCTTATTCGATGGCGTCAATAAAGCCCGCCGGCTTCCAAGCGGGCGCTCGAAAGAGGGCGGGCTACGGGCGTTGCCTCAGGCGCTCAAAGGCTCGTGCGATTAAAGCGTCGAGCCGCCGACCGCGCGATTGCACGGGCAGAGTTCGTCCGTTTGCAGGCCGTCGAGAATACGCAGCACTTCTTCCGGATTGCGGCCGACGTTCAGGTTATTGACCGAGACGTGCTGAATGACGTTGTCGGGATCGACGATGAATGTCGCGCGCAGCGCCACGCCGGCTTCCTTGTCGCGCACGCCGAGCTGGTCGATGAGTTCGCCCTTCACGTCGCCGAACGAGTAGTGGTTCAGCTTGTTCAGGTCCTTGTGCTCCCGACGCCATGCGAGTTTGACGAACTCGTTGTCGACGCTGCCGCCGAGCAAAATGGCGTCGCGGTCTTCGAAGTCCTTTGCCAGCTTGCCGAACTCGACGATTTCAGTCGGGCAGACGAACGTGAAGTCCTTCGGGTAGAAGTAGATGATTTTCCACTTGCCCGGAAACGACTGCTCGGTGATTTCTTCGAATGCCGACTGGCCGTTTTCTTCGTGGTGATTGAAACCCGGCTTGGCAGCGGTGACGGTGAATGCTTCGACTTTATCGCCAACGGTCTTCATGCAGTGACTCCTGTGTTCGTTGAAAGGACAAACGCAAAATGAGGCTACTGAATCTTCGTAACGCGGACATGAAAACAATCGTCATGCCATCGCGCTGCACAAATCCATATTAAGCGTATCACTAAATCGAAGCAATAGTATTTGACTATAACTTCAAATAGTTTTTGACGAATTTCCAGGAAACGCGGGAGGTGTCAGACGCCGTCGAAACGTGCGCCTTTCATCACCGGGAAATCGATGGTGACTTCGAAGCCCGCAAGCGGCGTGCGATTGCGCAGGCGCAACGTGCCGCGCTGACGCGAGACGAGCCGCTGCACGATCGCCATGCCGAGACCCGTGCCGTTCGCCTGCGTGCGCGCGGCGTCGACACGATAGAAGGGCCGTGTGATGAGCGCGACCTGATCGTCGGGGATGCCGCGGCCTTCGTCCATCACCGAGAGTTCGACCTTGCCATGTGTGACGCGCGTAAGCACGGTGATCCGCGCGATGTCGTCCTGCTCGCTGCGCCCGTACTTGCGCGCGTTTTCGAGCAGATTGCCGACCACGCGGCGCGCATCCGTCGGGTCGCCTTCGATCACCGCGCCGGGCGCGAGGTCGGTGCGCATCACGACGCCTTCGTCGGCCTGGAAGCGCGCGACGAGTTCGCTCGCGATCATCGAGAGATCGACGGCCTCGGGCATGCGCTGCATCGGCCGCGCGTAGTCGAGGAAGCGCCCGATGATCATGTCCATCTGTTCGATGTCGTCGATCATCGCTAGCTTGGTGGCTTCGTCCGAAGGGCTCATTTCGGTTTCGAGCCGCAAACGCGCGAGCGGCGTGCGCAGATCGTGCGAAATGCCCGCGAGCATCAACGCGCGGTCCGCTTCGAGCTGTTCGAGGTCTTGCACCATCTGGTTGAAGCTTCGATTGGTTTCCGCGGCGACGCCCATGCCGCGCTCCGGCAAGGGCTCGGGCGATTGTCCCGAACCGACCTTGCGCGCGGCGAGCGCCAGTCGCGCGAACGGCCGGTTCACGAGACTCGTGATAAACGCCGCGCCGAAGAGCGACAGCGCGAGCGCGAAGACGCCCCAGCCGGCCCATTGCAGACCGGTGACGGTATCCAGTTGATCGCGGTCGAGCGCAACCCAATAGTCGTCGTCGTCGATCTTGAAGCTGATCCACACGCCGGGAATCTCGTTCACGGATTGCGCGATGATCGTGTCGTTGCCAAGGCGTCCGCGCACGTCGCGCTCGATCAGACGGTTGAGCGATTCATCCGGCTGCAGGCGGTATTTGTCGGTGGTCTCACGCGGATACACGCGCACGCCTTCGTTGCTCTCCAGATCCTGCAGGAGCGCGCGACGAAGATCGGGATCGGAATAGAGCAGGGCCGTGCGCGTGAGCTTGACCACGGCGACGAGCTGAAGCGCCACGCGCTGCGCGCGCGGCTCCCGCTCGATTACTCGAAAGCTCTGGAACCATGCCGTGAGACTGACCGCGATGAGCAGCGCGATCAGCGCGAAGGTTCGCCAGAACAGGCCGCCGAACGCAAGCGCCAGTAGCCGCCTGTCGATGCGCATGGGTCTATCGGGTTCGGCTCGATGGAGGAAAAAAAGCGTGGCGGACTCGCGTCAAAGCATGAGGCATCAGGCCGCGCCGTCGGGAATGAACACGTAGCCCAGGCCCCACACCGTTTGGATGAAACGCGGGCTGCTCGGGTCCGGCTCGATCAGCTTGCGCAGGCGGGAAATCTGTACGTCGAGACTGCGGTCGAACACTTCGTATTCACGGCCGCGCGCGAGTTCCATCAGCTTTTCGCGCGAGAGCGGCTGACGCGGATGCCGTGCAAACACCTTCAGCACCGAGAATTCGCCCGTGGTCAGCGGAATTTCCTGGCCGTTCTTGGTAAGCGTGCGCGTGGCGAGATTCAGCGCGAATTCACCGAACTCGAATACCTCGGTGGTTTCGGACGGCGCGCCCGGCAACTCCGACGGCGTCTGGCGGCGCAGCACCGCGTGAATGCGCGCGACGAGCTCGCGCGGATTGAACGGCTTCGGCAAGTAGTCGTCCGCGCCCATTTCCAGACCGACGATGCGGTCCACGTCCTCGCCCTTGGCCGTCAACATGATGATCGGCGTGCGGTCGTTGCTGCCGCGCAGCCGGCGGCAGATGGAAAGACCGTCTTCGCCGGGCAGCATGAGGTCGAGCACGAGCAGATCGAAGCGCTCGCGCACCCAGAGTTTGTTCATCGACGGCGCGTTTTCCGCGACATACACGTTGAAGCCTTGCTCGCCCAGATAACGGCGCAGCAAATCGCGCAGGCGCGGGTCGTCGTCGACGACGAGAATTTTGGATGGGTTCTTGGTTTCCATGGCGGCATCTTAGCGCGTTTGTTCAATCGTCGAGTTTGTAACAAAAGCGAGTGTAACAGTCCGTTACAAAATTTACGGCGACTGTGGCACGCCCAAAAGGTTCTATGCGTACACTCCCTTACCTAAGCCCGCCATTCGGTAGATACTCCATTAGACCAGCGCGTCATTTGGCCGGACCAAGCCTTTTGAGACGTGCGCTAAAAGAATGAGGCTGTCCGGTTGTCGAGCAACGAAGGGAAAAACATGTTGGGAGCGCGGCAACGCGGACCCGTGCGCGTCGAGCGCATCTTCAAGCTAACGCTTCTCGCCAGCGCGCTCTGCGCCATCCTGAGCACGCACCATGTTTTCGCCCAGACGCCGGGCTTCGCGCGTCCCTCAACCGCTTTCGACACCACGTCCGACACCCGGCCGAATCGCTTCGACGGCCGTATGATTCGCGCGCAGCAGCGCTCGTCCAAGAACGGCAATCTTCCCGACCGCGACACCAAAGCCGCCACGATGCAGCCTGTTCAGCAAGTCGATCAGGCACCGCCCGCGCGTCCTCCGCGCCATACCGTCATGACCGCCGATGAGCGGCGCCTCTTGCGTCAACATATCGAAGAGGCCGTGCGCGATCTCTACAAGCGTTGAGCGCGAGCCGCGATGAACCGACGCCGCTTCATGCAGATCGCCGGCGCGCTTGCAGGTGGCGCGAGCGCGGACGGATTCGCCACGGCGCGTGCGCGACGTTCGATCAAGACGTTGGTGCTCGTCGAACTCAGCGGCGGCAATGACGGCCTCAACACGGTCATCCCGCTCAACGATGATCGCTATCGCGCGCTCAGGCCGACGCTTGCGATCCCGCGCGAGCATGTCTTGCATCTTGATGAGCAAACCGGGCTGCATCCTTCCTTGCTCGCGTTGATGCCGGCTTGGGAAGCGCGCGAATTGGCCATCGTCCAGGGCGTGGGGTATGCGAGCTCCAGCCGCTCGCATTTTCGCTCCCGCGAAATCTGGGATACGGCTTCGAGCGCCGCCGAATATCGCCGTGATGGCTGGCTTGCGCGTTCGGACGCAACGCGTGCGAGCGTCGTTGGCACGGCGGAGGCGGGGCCTTTCGCAAATGCCGGCCGCGCGGTCGAATGGATCGGGCAGGCACGCGCTTCGTTTGCCGCTTCATGCGATGCGGCGTCGGGTTTCATCGTCGGGCGCGCTGAACGTGACAAGGTCGCGCTCGTGCGTCTTACGCTGCCGGGGTTCGATACGCATGAGCATCAGGCGGCCAAGCACGCGCGTGTGCTGGCGCAGCTTGCGGACGGGCTCGCTTCGTTGCGACGCGCGTTGATCGCGTCGGGCGACTGGCGCAGCACGCTCGTGATGAGTCATTCGGAGTTCGGGCGCTCCGCTCGTGAAAACGATGCGCGAGGCACCGATCACGGCGCGGCCGCACCGCAGTTTGTGTTGGGTGGAAGCGTGAGCGGCGGGCTGTATGGGGCAGCGCCACGTTTGGATGACTTGGACGTCGATGGCGGCGTGAGCGTCGGCATCGACTTCAGGCGGGTTTATGCGACGGTTCTGAGCGCGTGCGCGGAGCTCGAATCGGTGGCGAGCCTGGGGCCGTCTTTAGACGCGCTGCCATTGATTCGTGCGTAGACGTTATTGCTACGGTCAAGTTGTCTTCCGTTTCCGGCTCGCGCCATTGAAGAGCCGCCGCTCACGCGTTCGACCCGATCGCTAGCCGCATTGGGCCTGCTGCGCAAGCGCTGCGGTTTATTCGCGTGCATTGGCCGTTTGCAGACACGAATGGCGGAGGCGGTATTCACGAGCGCCTTCGAATCGCGGTGACGACGTCAGCCTGTTGCGACCCGCGTCCAATCGACGCGCCGAAGAATCAACAGCAATGAAAAGCGCTGTCCACGCACCTATCGCGTCCGCCAGGTGATCCAGAGCTTCCGAATTGGCGTTAGCGCTATCCGCTGGTGCAGCACCTGAAAACCCTCGCGCTCGATCTCGTCGAGCAGCGCAAGCGACAGCGCCGCCTGCGAGCGCAAAACACGTTGCGATGAACGCTCGGCCGGCGGTATTGCGGCAAGCGCATCTTCGAGCGCACGTCGGGCGCGTTCGGTCTGGAAGCGCATCAGTTCCGTGAAGCTATCGCTGTATTTGCGATTGATGATGTCCGCCGCCGTCACGCCGAAGCGCTGCAGTTCGTCGATAGGGACGTAGATGCGTCCATGTCGCGCGTCGTCGCCGATCTCCTGCACGCGCTCGGCCAGCAAGAGCGCCGAACCGAGCGGCGCCGCCCACGACGCGGCCTGCGCCGGATCGCGCGCGGTCGCACGCGCGACCGCCGTTCCGAACGCGCCGCCAGTCTGCTCCAGATAGCGACGCAGTCCTGGCCAGTCCAGATAGCGCGCCTGATCGAGATCCATGCCGAAGCCATCGATCAGCGCGCGGCCGGCATCTTCGAGCACGGGTTGCGCCGCGGACGGCGCGTGCGCCAGCAAGGCTTTCGTCACGGGATGCGTGGGTGCACCGGCATCGAGCTTGCCTAGTTCGTTTTGCCACCACGCGTGCTTGGTCCGCCCGATGGTCGGGTCGCTCGTTTCCTTCACGGTCTCTTCGAGTTCGCGCCGCAACGCATAGAGCGCGCTCAAAAGCGGCTGACGCGCCGTGGGCGCGCGACGGAGCGCGTAGTAAGTGCCCGAGCCTTCGGGCGCGGCTTTTTGCTGGCAATAATCGTCGAAATTCACGAACTGAGCTTGTGGGGTAGGCCAAGTGGGGCGGGGCGTCCGGCTTTGATTGTTCTGACGCATGAACGTGACGCGATGTCTATTTTATCCGCCCGCGAAAGGCTCCGCTGCCAGGCGCGGCGAACGTCTTCCCGATGCACGGTGATCGACGCGGATGTGCGCCGACCCACCGACGCCGTTTTCGCGCCGCGCAACACTGGGCGCTCGTGAACGAACCGTGCGCGCACCGGAGGCTGCCATGGCCCTCAGCAAGACCGAGAACAAGCAGTTTGGAGACAGATGCCTGCCGTTTCTCCTGAGAAGCGTGGCAAGCGATTTCGGCTTCGATTTTCGAGTGTGTCCGCGTCAGATGCACGTCTCGCCGACCATGGGACTGCACATCACGGCCAACCGCGCCAGCGATGCAAAGCTGTCTTATCCGCTGAACGTTTTCGTGTTCCTGCCGCCATCTAGCGTGCGGCAGTTTCTGTCGCATATCGACAGGCCGATTGCGGCAGCGCAAGCAAGCGAAAGGATGCCTGACGAGATCAGGAAGCTGATGGGGCAATCGGGTATCGATTTCGCCGGACGCTCGCAGGCCAAAGGCGAAGTGGTCATGGTGGAGTTGGGCGGCGTGTCCGTCTGACGATGCACGCTGCGGCTTCTCGCACTCGATCGCGCGTCGCAATTTGACGAGCCGCGCCGGAGGAGACGCTTTGAACCGTGAACGGATGCGTGAGCCCTGAATCGTTCGCTGTCGGGTGGCTCACAACAGACGCGACTATCCTCGAACCTGGCAACAATCGACGTCGAGGATTCCTGAAGATTCAATGCCTTCCCTGAGCCTAAATTACGCCCCTAGAAAGCTGTCACGGATTTTCCCAGACATCACCAGACGAATGCGTTAGAATCTCGGGCTCGACACACTGGACCGGTGTCGAACACGGCGAAACAGCGCCGGGCGCTTTGCGGCGCCACGCAACCAAGGTTGCGCGGCAAAACGAAACCCCGCTCGAAGTCGTGCTGCGAGGATGGCGAAATTGGTAGACGCACCAGGTTTAGGTCCTGACGCCAGCAATGGTGTGCGGGTTCGAGTCCCGCTCCTCGCACCAAACAAACCCCTTTGTTTCTGAAAGGGGTTTTTTGTTGGCGCTTGCCATTTCGCAAGCACCGACCCTTCACTTCGCTCCAAACCTCAACCGCGTCAACTGCTCCGCTTCGTTCGCCAGCAAGCGCGCGGCATCACGAATTGCGACATCGAGCGTGATCGGGCCGGGCGCGGGCGAAAAGCATCCGCTGAAAAACTCCGACAGACGCGGCAGCGCCGCCGAATCCACCGCGCCTGACAAAAGCGTCGCCGGCACGTCTGCGTCCCGCGCGTGTTTGCAGGCGATGAACGGCGCCTTGCCGTGCAGCGTCTGCACGTCCGACCGGCCTTCGCCGGTGATGAGCCAGTCAGCGCCCTCGAGTGCCGCATCCAGTCCGATCTCTCGCGCAACCACTTCGGCGCCGGTTTCGAAGCGCGCGCCCAGCATATGCAGCGCGAAACCCAGGCCACCCGCCGCGCCCGCGCCCGGCTCGTCGCGCTTGACGATTCCCATCGCCGGTTCGAGTTGATCCGCGAAATGCGCGAGGGCGGCATCGATGGTCGCCACTTGCTCCGGCGTCACCCCCTTCTGCGGACCGAAGATCGCGGTCGCGCCGTGCTCGCCGGTGAGCGGATTATCGACGTCCGACATGCCGATGAACTCCGCTTCCTTCACGCGCGGATCGAGCCCCGACGCATCGATACGCGCGATCTTCGCCAACGCCGACGGCACCGGCTCGAGTTCGCGCCCGTTCGCATCGAAAAGCTTCAAGCCGAGCCCGACGAGCAGACCCGCGCCGCCGTCGTTCGTGCTGCTGCCGCCCAGCGCAACGTAGAACGTGCGCGCGCCCGAATCGAGCAGGGCGCGAATCGCCTCGCCCATGCCGAGCGTGCTGCGCTCCGTGACGGGCGTCGCCATGCCGTCCGGGTCCGTGATGCCGACTACTTCGGCCGTCTCGATGATCGCGCCGCCATCCGCCAGCAATCCGGTCGCCGCGTCGCGCCGGGCCGAAGCCGCGCCGCGCACGTTGAGCAGACGTCGTTCGCCGCCTGCGGAGAGCATGGCGTCGAGCGTGCCTTCGCCGCCATCGGCCATTGGATGAATGCGTATTTCGGCATCCGGACGCGCGCGCAAAATGCCCTCTGCAATGGCGTTGGCAACGCCCTCGGCGGAAAGCGCACCCTTGAACGAATCGGGCGCGATGACGACGACAGGGGCAGACGTGGCAGACGTGACGTTAGGCATGGTGTCTCGAATATTTTCTGTGTGAGTGGACGTTGAAAAGCCGAAGCGAAGCCCGATGTAAGCGCATTGCATCGCGCGTCGCCATGCGTATGGCGCATGCGCTTCATGCGTTGAGGTAATCGAGCGCGCAACGCAATGCGCGCTCCTTTCGCTTCTCGTGAATCACGCGCCGGCAAGCTTATCAGCGCTCCGCCCGCAGCAAAATAGCGAAGGTGCGATAACCGCCATCGCAGTGTCGCGCCGATGGACTCAAAATGTGTATTTCGAGTGGAATTGCGCTGAAAAACCGTGCAAATCGCTCGAAACGGGCCAAGCGGGTTTCGTGGTCAGAGGCCGTGCGATTTGTTTGCTAGAATACTTGGCTCTGCCGGCTGACTCGGCGTTGGCGAACATCTGGCGGTCGCGAGATGCGCTCCCTTGTCTCGACATGGCGGCGCGTTTTCGAAGCCCGACATCGCACCCGGCGCGGCTCATGCAGAACTCATCCGGACCCGCGCAACCAGAACCGCGGAAGAACCGAACACCGAACACCCGAATACTCTAGGACGATTGAAGCCATGGCTAACGTAGTTGAAAACCTCGGCAAGCTCGAACGCCGCGTCACCATCTCGCTGCCGAAAGACACCGTGCAGAAGGAAGTGGACTCGCGCATCCGCCAGTTGGCCAAGACCGTGCGCATGCCGGGCTTCCGCCCGGGCAAGGTGCCGCTCAAGATGGTCACGCAGCAATACGGCGGTCAGGTCGAAGCCGAAGTGCTGAGCGACAAGGTCGGCAAGGAATTCTTCGACGTCACGCGCACCGAAAACCTGCGCGTCGCGGGCCAGCCGAGCTTTGCGCCGAAGGTCGAAGCCGCTGCGGAAGACTACGCATTCGACGCGACCTTCGAGGTCTATCCCGAAGTGAAGCTCGGCGACGTCGCCACCGCTGAAATCGAACGCACCGTCACGACCATTTCCGAAGCCGAAGTCGACCGTACGCTCGACATCCTTCGCAAGCAGCGCGTGCACTTCCACGCGCGCGGCGAAGGCGGCGAGCATGGCGACGGCGGCGCTGACACGGCGGCCAAGGAAGGCGACCGCGTCACGCTGGACTTCGTCGGCAAGCTCGACGGCGTGCCGTTCGAAGGCGGCAGTGCGGAAGACTTCGCGTTCGTCTTGGGCGAAGGCCGCATGTTGCCGGAATTCGAACAAGCAGCGACCGGCCTGAAGGTCGGCGAAACGCGCGAGTTCGACCTTACGTTCCCCGAGGACTATCACGGCAAGGACGTCGCCGGCAAGACCGCGCAGTTCGCCGTCACCGTGAAAAAGATCGAGTGGCCGCATCTGCCGGAAATCGACGCGGAATTCGCGAAGTCGCTCGGTATCGAAGACGGCGATCTCACGAAAATGCGCGGCGAGATCAAGGACAACCTTGAGCGCGAAGCAAAGCGCCGCACGCAGCAGATCGTGAAGAATCAGGTCATGGACGCGTTGCTCAAGATTTCCGAACTCGACGTGCCGAAGGCGCTGATCGAACAGGACCAGGAACGTCTCGTCGAAATGGCGCGCCAGGATCTGCAACAACGTGGCGTGCCGAACGCTGCCGACGCACCGATCCCCGCCGAAATGTTCGCTGAACAAGCCGAGCGTCGCGTGAAGCTGGGCCTCGTGCTGGCAGAACTGGTGAAGGCCAACGAACTGCAGGCCAAGCCCGAGCAGATCCGCGCGGAAGTGGACGAATTCGCCAAGAGCTACGAAGACCCGAAGGAAGTCGTCCGCTGGTATTATTCGAATCAGCAGCGCCTCTCCGAAATGGAAGCGTACGTCGTTGAAAGCAACGTCGTCGATTTCGTTCTCGGCAAGGCCAAGGTGACCGACAAGGAAGTCAGCTTCGAGGAACTGGCCAGCGCAACGGCGCAAGCCTGACGCGTAGAGCCCGGGGGCGTGCGGGTCGTCGGACTGACGGCCCTCACGCCTTTTTTGCATTAAAGTTTGTGCGTACGCATGCCGTTCTACCGGATGCTCCTTCGTCGATCAGTATCCCTATTCCGAACAAGGAAATTGCATGACCTTTCGCGCTGAATTGCTCGACACACTGGCGTCCCACGCATCGCGGGACTTCGAAGCCCAGGCGCTCGGCCTCGTTCCGATGGTCGTGGAAACCAGCGGCCGCGGCGAGCGTGCCTATGACATCTATTCGCGCCTCCTGAAAGAGCGCGTGGTGTTTCTCGTGGGCGAAGTCAATGATCAGTCGGCGAATCTTGTCGTCGCGCAGTTGCTGTTTCTCGAGAGCGAAAATCCGGACAAGGACATCAGCCTCTACATCAATAGCCCGGGCGGTTCGGTTTCAGCCGGCATGGCAATCTACGATACGATGCAATTCGTCAAACCCGACGTCACCACGCTTTGCATGGGGCTCGCCGCAAGCATGGGCGCGTTCCTGCTGGCGTCGGGCGCAAAGGGCAAGCGCGTCGCGTTGCCGAATGCGCGCGTGATGATTCACCAGCCGCTAGGTGGCGCGCGTGGTCAGGCGTCGGACATCGAAATTCAAGCGCGGGAAATCCTGTACTTGAAGGAGCGTCTGAACCAATTGCTGTCGCATCACACGGGCCAGCCGGTCGAGCGCATTGCACGCGACACCGACCGCGACAACTTCATGTCGGGCGATGACGCGCAAGCGTACGGCATCGTTGACCAGGTTTTGCACAAGCGTCCTTAAGGCGTCCGGAACGACGCCGCGCCGGCTTCCACGAAACACGAAGCCGGCTGTTGCGAGTGGCGCATGCGGCGTCACGCGAACCGCGCCAAAACGCGCTTCGGACGGGCCACACAGGCGAAACTGCGTGGCCGGATCGAAGGGCGTATCATGTAACAAGAGTGTCCGGAGGCTCACACATTTATGGCGGACAAAAAAGGTTCCAGCAGCGAAAAGCTGCTGTATTGCTCGTTTTGCGGCAAGAGCCAGCATGAGGTGAAGAAGCTCATCGCTGGGCCGTCCGTGTTCATCTGCGATGAATGCATCGACTTGTGCAACGAGATCATTCGCGACGAAGCGGCCGGCGCGGCAGAAGAGGCCGGGCTGACCAAGTCCGACCTGCCGAGCCCGCAGGAAATCAGCGACATCCTCAACCAGTACGTCATCGGCCAGGAACGCGCGAAGAAAATTCTCGCCGTGGCCGTGTACAACCACTACAAGCGTCTCAAGCACCTCGACAAGAAAGACGAGATCGAGCTGTCGAAGAGCAACATCTTGCTGATCGGGCCGACCGGCTCCGGCAAGACGCTGCTCGCGCAGACGCTTGCACGCATGCTGAACGTGCCGTTCGTCATTGCCGACGCCACCACGCTGACCGAAGCCGGTTATGTCGGTGAAGACGTCGAAAACATCATCCAGAAGCTGCTGCAGAACTGCAACTACGAAGTCGACAAGGCGCAGCGCGGAATTGTTTATATCGACGAAATCGACAAGATCAGCCGCAAGTCGGATAACCCGTCCATCACGCGCGACGTGTCGGGCGAGGGCGTCCAGCAGGCGCTGCTGAAACTTGTCGAAGGCACGATGGCTTCGGTGCCGCCGCAAGGCGGGCGCAAGCATCCGAACCAGGACTTCATTCAGGTCGACACGACCAACATCCTGTTCGTTTGCGGCGGCGCGTTCGACGGGCTCGAGAAAGTCATTACCGATCGTACGGAAAAAACTGGCATTGGTTTTGGCGCGAGCGTGAAGAGCAAGCAGGATCGCGATGCCGGCGAAGTACTGCGGGATGTGGAACCGGAAGATCTGATCAAGTTCGGTCTTATTCCCGAACTGATCGGCCGTCTGCCGGTTGTGGCCACGCTCGGCAAGCTTGACGAAGCCGCGCTCGTGAAGATTCTGATCGAGCCGAAAAATGCGCTGGTGAAGCAATATCACAAGCTCTTTGCCATGGAACGCGTGGAACTGGAGATTCGTCCGGCGGCACTGCAGGCCATCGCGCAAAAAGCCATTCGTCGCAAGACGGGTGCGCGCGGGTTGCGTTCGATCTTGGAACAAGCGTTGCTCGATGTCATGTACGAGCTGCCGACCATGAAGGGCGTTTCGAAGGTGATCGTCGACGACAACACGATCGACGGCGACGGCAAGCCGTTGCTCATCTACGAAGACGCACCGAAAGTAGCAGGGTCGAACTGAAGCAGGCTGTGTCCCGGCGAAAGGCCGTTCATGGCAACGTGAACGGCCTTTGTTTATTTTTTCGGTTTATTGTGGACGTTACTGACCAGGTCGTCGACTAACGACTTTTCCCTTCCGATAAAGGCTTGCAATAGCTCTTAACGGCCTTACTTACGAACGAACCGATTCCATTAATGGGGAAATGAAATGTCAGGAACCCAACTCCTCCCGCAGGAACGCATCACGTTGCCGCTGCTCCCGCTGCGCGACGTAGTCGTTTTCCCGCATATGGTGATTCCGCTCTTCGTCGGGCGGCCCAAGTCGATCAAGGCGCTCGAAGCCGCGATGGAAGGTGGCAAGCACATCATGCTCGTCGCCCAGAAAACGGCGGCGAAGGACGAGCCGACCGAAAAGGACATGTACGAAGTAGGGTGTGTCGCCAACATCCTGCAAATGCTCAAGCTGCCGGACGGTACCGTGAAGGTGCTCGTCGAAGGCTTGCAGCGCGCAAAGACGCTGTCCATCGAAGAACAGGAAACGCAATTTTCCTGCGATGTGATGCCGCTCGAACCCGACCACGCCGACAGCGCCGAGACTGAAGCGCTGCGTCGCGCGATCGTGTCGCAGTTCGATCAGTACGTGAAGCTCAACAAGAAGATTCCGCCCGAGATCCTGACGTCGCTGTCGGGCATCGACGAAGCGGGTCGTCTCGCGGACACCATCGCCGCGCATTTGCCGCTCAAGCTCGATCAAAAGCAGCACATCCTCGAGATGTTCCCTGTGATCGAACGCCTCGAGCATTTGCTCGCGCAACTCGAAGCTGAAATCGACATCCTCCAGGTCGAGAAGCGTATCCGTGGCCGCGTGAAGCGCCAGATGGAGAAGAGCCAGCGCGAGTATTACCTGAACGAACAGGTCAAGGCTATCCAGAAGGAATTGGGCGAAGGCGAAGAGGGTGCGGATCTCGAAGAACTCGAGAAGCGCATCACGGCCGCGCGCATGCCGAAGGAAGCCAAGAAGAAGGCGGACGCCGAGCTCAAGAAGCTCAAGCTCATGTCGCCGATGTCGGCGGAAGCCACTGTCGTGCGCAATTACATCGACACGCTTATTGGTTTGCCGTGGCGCAAGAAGAGCAAGGTCAACAACGACCTGACCAATGCCGAGCGCGTGCTCGACGAAGACCACTTCGGTCTGGAAAAGGTCAAGGAACGCATTCTCGAATATCTCGCGGTTCAACAGCGCGTGGAGAAAGTGAAGGCGCCGATTCTGTGCCTCGTCGGGCCTCCGGGCGTCGGCAAGACGTCGCTTGGGCAGTCCATCGCTCGCGCGACCAATCGCAAATTCGTGCGCATGGCGCTTGGCGGCGTGCATGACGAGTCCGAGATTCGCGGGCACCGTCGCACGTATATCGGTTCCATGCCCGGCAAGATTCTGCAAAGCCTGACCAAGGTCGGCGTGCGCAATCCGCTCTTCTTGCTCGACGAAGTCGACAAGATGGGGATGGATTTCCGCGGCGATCCTGCATCGGCGTTGCTCGAAGTGCTGGACCCGGAACAGAACCATACGTTCGCGGACCATTACATCGAAGTGGACTTCGACCTGTCGGACGTGATGTTCGTCGCGACGTCGAACTCGCTCAATATCCCGCCGCCGCTGCTCGACCGGATGGAAGTCATCCGCCTTTCGGGTTACACGGAAGACGAGAAGGTCAGCATTGCGCAGCGTTATCTGTTGCCGAAGCAAAAGCGCAACAACGGTCTGAAGGACGGCGAGATCGAAGTGGCGGAACAAGCCATCCGCGACATCATTCGCTACTACACGCGTGAAGCGGGCGTGCGTTCGCTCGAACGTGAAGTGTCGAAGATCTGCCGCAAGGTCGTGAAGATGCTGTTGCTGAAGAAGGCCGAAGGCGCGGTGAAGGTCGATGGCACGAACATCGACACCTTCCTCGGCGTGCGCAAGTACGACTTCGGTCTGGCCGCGAAGGAAAACCAGATCGGTCAGGTGACGGGTCTTGCGTGGACGGAAGTCGGCGGCGATTTGCTGACGATCGAAGCGGCGGTCATGCCCGGCAAGGGTGGCGTGATCCGCACGGGTTCGCTCGGCGACGTGATGAAGGAATCCGTCGAAGCGGCGCGCTCGGTGGTGCGTTCGCGTTCGCGTCGTCTCGGTGTGTCGGACGAGGCCTTCGAGAAGAAGGACATCCACATTCACGTGCCCGAAGGTGCGACGCCGAAGGACGGTCCGTCCGCCGGTATCGCCATGACGACGGCGCTGGTTTCTGTGCTGACCGGTATTCCGGTTCGCGCGGATGTCGCGATGACGGGCGAAATCACGCTGCGCGGCGAAGTGCTGCCTATCGGCGGGTTGAAGGAGAAGCTGCTGGCGGCGCATCGCGGCGGCATCAAGCTCGTGCTGATCCCTGAAGAAAACACCAAGGATCTGGCCGACATTCCGGACAACGTGAAGAACGCCATCGAGATCATTCCGGTTCGCTGGATCGATCGCGTATTGGAACTGGCGCTCGAACGCGCGCCGGCACCGTTGCCGGAAGAAGAAGCCAAGCCGCCAGTGGCCGCTGAAGCGAAGAAAGATGGTCCGGCTGTCGGCGAGTTCGTGAAGCACTGAAGCACGCTTCATTGACGCTGCCGCACTTACGGCCCAAGTCGTAAAAAAGACCCCGCAGGTTCACGCTTGCGGGGTCTTTTTGTTTGCGTCGACGAATTCGAGCAGTGCTTCCAAAGCAGATGAAATCAGGCGCAACCCTCGTTGACACTCCCGTTTCGGCTGCGTTTAATGGCCGCGCATCGAATCGAAAAATCGATGCTGCTCGTTTCGATGCGAAACGACATCGACCACATCGTGCCATTACAGATTCGGGGATCGCAATGAACAAGAATGACCTGATCGACCATATCGCGGAGCAAGCCGATCTTTCCAAGGCGGCAGCGGGGCGTGCACTCGAAGCCGTGATCGGCGGCGTGAGCGCGACCTTGAAGAAGGGCGGAACGGTAACGCTCGTGGGGTTCGGAACCTTTGCCGTGGGCAAGCGCGTGGCGCGTACGGGACGCAATCCGCGCACGGGCGCGGCCATCAAGATCAAGGCGGCCAAGGTGCCGAAATTTCGGCCTGGCAAAGCGCTGAAGGATGCGCTAAACTAGCGGACTCGCTGGATACGGCAACTCTTACATGAGCTGCTGGTTAGCGCGGAGTAGCAAAAAGCAGCAACGCTTGAATCGCGGAACGGGTGCTTAGCTCAGTTGGTAGAGCGGCGCCCTTACAAGGCGTAGGTCGGGAGTTCGAGCCTCTCAGCACCCACCAGTTTCCGGTTCACAGCAGTTTGGGTTGAGCATCAACCAAGGAGCGGTAGTTCAGTTGGTTAGAATACCGGCCTGTCACGCCGGGGGTCGCGGGTTCGAGTCCCGTCCGCTCCGCCAGGATCGACTGAAAGAGTCCCGCAAGTCACAAGCTTGCGGGACTTTCTCTTTTCCGCTTCTTGATTAAGATTCCGAAGCAATTCCCAGCGTCCACGCGTCTCGTATATCGCCAAATTTGCAGGCATTGCGATAATGCCGCCGAATCTTCCGCATGAACGGTTAAGCCTTTGAGTACGAAGGATTTTCCGCTTCCTGGAGCATAGACGGACCATCAAACTCGGCGCCCACCGGAAGCCTTACACCCCGACTTGTCGCCTTTTCCCCTCGCGCTGTTGTAATATCGAGCGTTTTGTTCTAACCACGCAGCGCTACGCATGCTCGACTTCTTCCGTAATCACCAGCGCCTGATGATGGCCCTGCTGATCCTGATCATCGTGCCGGGTCTCGGCATTGTCGGGATTCAGGGCTTCAGCAACTTTTTCGACGAAAGCGCTTACGTCGCCAGCGTGAACGGTCACAAGATCACGCGCCCCGAATTCGATAACGCCTTCCGCCAGCAGGTGGATCGCGCGCGCTCCATGCTGGGCGCTCAGTTCGACGCCCGCATGTTCGACACGCCCGAAGCGCGCGCCGCCATGGTCGACAGTCTCGTGCAACAGCGCGCGCTGTCGGACGAGACGCAACGCCTGCATCTGACCGCATCCGACGACGCCGTGCGTCGCGCGCTGCTGTCCGATCCGATCGTCGCGTCGCTGCGCAAGCCCGATGGCTCCGTCGACATCGAGCGTTACAAGGAAATGCTCGCCATGCAGGGCATGACGCCCGCGCAGTACGACGAGCGCATGCGCTACACAATCGCAAATCAGCAGATCCCGGCAAGCATTCAGGAGTCTTCGTTCACCTCGAAGTCGCTCGCGCAGAGCCTGACCGAATTGTCCGAGCAGCGTCGCGCGGTGCAGGGCATGTCGCTGCGCGCGGCGGATTACGCCGCGAAGGTTCAACCCACCGACGCGCAACTGCATTCGTACTACGACGCGCATCGCAATGACTTTGCCACGCCCGAGACCGCGACCATTCAGTACCTCGTGCTGTCGCCGTCCACGCTCGCGGCGGCATCGAAGCCGAGCGACGCCGATCTCAAGAAGTTCTACGACGACAACATCCAGCGCTACCGCACGGAAGGTCAGGTGCGCGCGAGTCACATCCTCGTGAACGCGCCGAAAGACGCCAGCGCGGCCGACAAGGCGAAGGCGAAGCAGAAGGCCGAACAACTGCTCGCGCAAGTAAAGGCGCATCCCGATCAGTTCGCGCAAGTAGCGGAGAAGAATTCGGAAGATCCGGGCTCGGCGGCGAAGGGCGGTGACCTCGGTTACTTCGCGCGCGGTCAGATCGCGGGCGGCAAGGCTTTCGACGACGCCGCGTTCAACCTGAAAAAGGGCGAAGTGAGCGATATCGTCGAGTCGGACTTCGGTTACCACATCATTCAGGCAACGGACGTCAAGCCGTCGGTTACGCAGTCGTTCGACGAAGTGAAGGAAGCGCTCGCGAAGGACTACGCCGCGCAACAGGGCAGCAAGGGCTTTGCAGAAGCAGCGCAAGGCTTCACCGACACCGTCTACGAACAGGCGAAGTCGCTGCAGCCCGCGGCCGACAAATACAAGCTCACGGTTCAGACCGCTACGGTCGGTCCGAAGCCCAACACGCAATTGCCGCAGGACAATCCGCTCAACAATGCGAAGTTTCTGGCGGCCGTGTTCTCACCGGACTCGGTGAAAGATCACAACAACACCCAAGCCGTCGATGCAGGCAACAACACGCTGATCGCCGCGCGCGTGACCGACTACAAGGCTTCGACCGTTCCCGCGTTCGACGCCGTGAAGGACGCGGTACGCACGAAGGTCGTCGCGCAAGACGCAGCTGCGATGGCGCTCAAGGAAGGCCAGACGAAGCTTGCCGATCTGCAGAAATCGAAGTCGACCGATGGCTTCACGTCACCGATCATCGTCTCGCGCAACGACGCGCAGGGCTTGCCGCCTGCCGCGTTGAGCGCGATCTTCAAGGCGGATGCCTCGAAGTTGCCCGCGTACGTCGGCGTCGACCTCGGCACGGACGGCTATGCGATCTATCGCGTCAACGGTATCGAGAAAGCCAACGCGGTGGCCGCGGATCGTCTCGCCGGCGCGCAGCAGCAGATCGCGCAGGTCTATGCTCAAGCCGAGATGGAAGCGTATATCGACTCGTTGAAGGCGCGCTCGAAGGTCAAGCTAAGTCAGGCGCCGGTGCCTGCGGCCAATCAATAAGAAGCAGTAAAACGTCAGTCGCACAAAAAAGCCCCGCGTCCGAAAGGACGCGGGGCTTTTTCATTGCTGCCCGATGTAACCAGCAACAGTGTCCTTACAGGCAAGCCTGAATGTCGCCCGTCGCCTGGCTGCCAGCGGCACCCGATGCGCGGAAACCCACCCACGAGCCCGGACCCGACCACTTCGGGCGCACCACGGCGGCCGCGCCATTCGGCGGCTGCTGACCCGGCACATAGACATCGACGGCCTGATCGTTGGCAAGCGTATCTTGCGACACGACTTGCTGTTGCGTCTTGTCAGCCCATGCATGCGAGACGCATTCGGCGACCGCCTTGACCGGCTTGTCACTCATGCCGACTTGCTGCACGCCTGCGGGCGGTTGAGCGGCGCATGCCGAAATCGCGATGGTCAATGCAACCAGAGGGAAGTATTTCACGTGACCTCCTTGTAGAGCGCTCTCTTGCGAGCGGGGTTATAAGAGTTACGCGAAAGTCTCAGATAACTGAATCTTGGCCGTGTTCCGCGTTTGTTGGAAAAGCTGTCGCGGCTGGCGTCTTCGTTGTTACGACGCACTTGCGCCCAGCAAGGGTTTCAAGCTTGGCCAGACGTTTTCTAATAGCAATGGCTGGGCCTGCACCGTCGGATGAATCTGGTCCGACTGGAACATCGTCGGCTTGTTTTCGATCCCGGCAAGCAGGAAAGGGACGAGCGCCACGTTCTTGTCCTTGGCGATGCGTTCATAGATGGCGTGGAACTTTTGCGAATAGTCGGGGCCGTAATTGGGCGGAACGTACATGCCGATGAGTAAAACCTTCGCATGCGCCGCCTGCGATGCCTCGACTATTCCACGCAGATTCGTTTCGGTGGTGGCAAGCGGCACGCCGCGCAAGGCATCGTTCGCGCCGAGTTCCACGACTACCACCGCCGGCTTGATACGCGCGAGCACGGCGGTCAATCGCGCGCGTCCGCCGCTCGTGGTGTCGCCGCTGATGCTCGAATTGGCGACGCTATAATCGAGACGCTCTTTCGCAAGCCTTTGGCGCAGCAGATTGACCCAGCCGGTATCGCGAGGCAAGCCGTATTCGGCGGAGAGGCTATCGCCAAGCACGACGATTGCAGGCTTGTTCGTCGCTGCGTCTTGTGCATGCAGCGCGGAACTTGTCGCAAGCATTGTCAAGGCGACGCAAGCACGCGCGCTCCAGTTCTTTTTCAGGGTGTCCATGCAAAACAATATCGAGCCGGTCATCGAAGTTCGGGGTTTAAGCAAGCGGGTGAAGGACGCAACGGGCGAGCTCACGATACTCGATCAGATCGATCTGTCCATCGCGAAGGGCAGCAGCGTGGCGATCGTCGGGGCATCGGGCTCGGGCAAGTCGACACTGCTCGGCCTGCTCGCGGGTTTGGACAGCGCGAGCGCGGGCTCGGTTCGTTTATTGGGCAAGGAGCTTTCCACGCTCGATGAAGACCAGCGCGCCGCGCTCAGAAGCGGCGCGGTCGGTTTCGTGTTCCAGTCGTTCCAGTTGATGCCGCATCTCACCGCGCTCGAGAACGTCATGCTGCCGCTCGAACTGCGCGCGGAGTTGCCGCACGATCAGATTGCCGCGCGCGCGCGCTCGCTGCTCGATCAGGTCGGTCTCGCGCAACGCACGGCGCATTATCCCAAGCTGCTGTCCGGCGGCGAACAGCAACGCGTGGCGTTGGCGCGCGCCTTTGTCACGCATCCCGCGGTGCTGTTCGCCGATGAACCCACCGGCAGCCTCGACGCCGCCACAGGCTATGCCATCATCGATCTCATGTTCGCGATGAACGAACGCAACGGCGCGACGCTCGTGCTCGTCACGCACGACGTCGAACTCGCCGAACGTTGCGATGCCACCGTGACGATCGAAGCAGGGCGGCTCGTCAATGGCCTGAGCGTATAAAAAAGCCCGCATCGACCGATGCGGGCCGATGCGGGCTTTAACGACGCAACCAGCCGTCAATACTTCAAGGCCTTGCGTGCGCGCTCGATCAACGCGGAGGTCGAGGCATCGTGTTTCTTCGGATCGGCGCTCGCGGCGGTGATATCCGCCTCGACCACCTTGCCGAGAATCTTGCCGAGTTCCACGCCCCACTGATCGAACGAGTTCACGTCCCACACCGCGCCCTGCACGAGCACCTTGTGTTCGTACAGCGCGATAAGCGCGCCGAGCGCCTCGGGCGTGAGCGCATCGAGAATGATGGTCGTGGTCGGCCGATTCCCCGGAAAGCTCAAATGCGTGGCAAGTTCTTCCTTGCCCGGGCCCGCGACCTTCTTCGCCTCTTCGAGCGTGCGGCCGAGCATCAGCGCTTCGCTTTGCGCGAAGCAGTTGGCGAGCAGCTTCGCATGGTGATCGACGAGCGGATGCTCAGGCGTGAGCACGGCGATGAAATCGATCGGGATGATGGTCGGCCCTTGATGCAGCATCTGGAAAAACGCGTGCTGGCCGTTCGTGCCGGGCTCGCCCCAGATCACGGCAGCGGTCGGGTAATCGACCATGCCGCCTGCCAGCGTCGCCGACTTGCCGTTGCTTTCCATCTCCAGTTGCTGAAGATACGAAGGCAGATAGTGCAGCGCCTGCGAATAAGGCGCGATCAGATCGCTCTGCGAGCCGAAAAAGTTGCGATACCAGATGCCGATCATGCCCATCAGCACGGGCAGATTCTTGTCGAGCGGCGCTTCGCGGAAGTGTTGATCCATCGCGTACGCGCCTTCCAGCAGCGCGTCGAAATTCTTCGGTCCGACCGAGATCACGATGGACAGGCCCACCGCCGACCACAGCGAATAGCGCCCGCCGACCCAGTCCCACATCTCGAAGACGTTTTCTTTCGCGATGCCGAACTTGACCACTTCCGCCGGGTTCGCCGAGACGCCGACGAAGTGCTTCGAAAGCTCGCTTTCCGGGCAGCCCTGCTTCAAGAACCAATCGCGCATGGAGTGCGCGTTGGTCATGGTTTCGAGCGTCGTGAAGGTCTTGGAGACGATGATCGCGAGCGTCTCTTCGGCATCGACTTGCTGGAGCACGTTCCAGAGATCGGCGCCATCGACATTGGAGACGAAATGCGTGTCGAGTTCTTTCGATGCCAGATGATGCAGCGCGTGCACGACCATCTTCGGCCCGAGGTCCGAGCCGCCGATACCGATGTTTACCACATGGCGGATACGCTTGCCGGTATAGCCGGTCCACGAGCCGTCGCGGACCTTGTCGGCGAACGCGGCCATTTTCGCGCGCTCGGCGCGGACCTGTTCGGCGAAGGGCGCGTCGTCGGTTTGCGCGCGCAGCGCCGTATGCAGCACCGCGCGATGTTCCGTGATATTGACGATATCGCCCGCGAACATGGCATCGCGGCGCTCGGTTACCTTCGCCTCTTCGGCGAGTTGAATGAGCAGCTTGAGCGTGGCGTCGGTGATGCGGTTCTTGGAGAAGTCGATGCTGATACCGCCGCCGTCGAACGTGAAGCGCTCGGCGCGCGTGGGCGCGGTGTCGTTTTGCGGCGCGAACCAGTCGCGCAGGCGCTCGCCGGAGATGGCATCGTAGTGCGATTGGAGCGCCGACCAGGCGGGTAGCGATTTGAGCGTCATAACGGTTCGATAGTCCTGAGTGACAAAGGAAACGTTCGTGCAACGGCGGCTTGGCGGGAGGCGTCAGTCAGTTCGTGAACGCGACCAGCGGTGCCGCGGATGCTCGAATGTAAGAAGCAAGAGGCAGTATAGCGACGATGCATGAACGAATGCTTGCAAGGCGTCATCGCGGCGCCGTGCAAGCCTCGGACAAATCAGGCGCGCTGCTGCCGTTTATAGAAGCGCCGATTGATGAGACTGCGCACGGCAGGCGCAAGTTCGCCCGCCGTCAGTCCCGCAGGCCCGGTGCCTTCGCTCGCCAGATGCTCGGCGGCCTGGCCGTGGAAGTACACGCCTGCCAGCGCCGCCTCATACGCAGGCAACTTTTGGGCGAGCAATGCTCCGATCAATCCGCCGAGCACGTCGCCGGTGCCGCCGGTGGCGAGTCCTGCGTTTCCGGTCGGATTGATGGCGACGCGGCCATCCGGCGACGCGATGACCGTGCCCGAGCCTTTCAGCACGATGACCGCCGAATAACGCGCTGCCAACTGACGCGCGGCCGCGATGCGGTCGGCCTGCACCGCGTTTGCATCGCTTTGCAAGAGCCGCGCGGCTTCTAGCGGATGCGGCGTGAGCACGCACGGATTGCCCTTGGCGCCACGTCCCGCGACTTCTGCGGCGAGGGCGTCGTCCTTCGAGACGAGATTGAGCGCATCGGCGTCGAGCAGCTTGGCGGCGTCGAGCTTCAGGACATCGGCGAGCACTTTTCTCGCGCGGTCGCTCTTGCCCATGCCGCAGCCGATCGAAAGCGCGTCCATTTTTTCGAGCGCGAAGTCGTCGACGTGATGCAGCATCAGTTCGGGATGCGGCGGATCGTAGGACGGCGCACCTTCGCCTAGAAACGCCACGTTGACCTTGCCCGCGCCACCGTAGAGCGCCATGCGCGCGGCGAGGATGGGCGCGCCGCACATGCCGGTATCGCCGCCGATCACGGCAAGCGTGCCGAATGTGCCCTTGTTGGTCGCGTTGTCGCGCGGCGGCATGTGGGCTGCGAAAAGGGCCGGCACGTTGAGCACGATGGAAGGTGCGGCGGGCGGCTCGATGTCGAGCGTGGCGACATGCAGCGTGCCGCACAGATCGCGGCCTTCCGCCGTGAAGTGGCCCGGCTTCGCGCCGATGAACGTGATCGTCTCGTTTGCGCGCACACTTGCGCCACCCGCGACGGGTGCGCCGGTGTCGCTGTCGAGACCGCTCGGGACATCGAGCGCGAGCACTCGGCCATGGTCGCGGCTGTCGGCATCGCGCGCGCTTTGCGACAGACGTGTCGCGATGCCGGCGAACACGCCGTCCAGCACCCGTGTCAGGCCGATGCCGAACATGCCGTCGACCAGCCAGCCGAATTCATCGAACGATGCGGGGACTGCGGTGTCGATCGTCACGCCTGCGGCACGCGCCGCTTCGAGCGCCCAGCGGGCGTCGTCGGGCTTGACCTCGACCGGCATGCAAACGCGCACCGTCACGCCCGCGCGGTGAAGCCGCTCGGCCATCACGAGCGCATCGCCGCCGTTGTTGCCGGGGCCGGCGACGATCCAGACGGGCTTCTTCGTATGAAAGTCGCGCGTATGGAGCAGAAGCTGTGCGGCGGCGGCGCCTGCGCGGGCCATCAGCGTGTGAGGCGGCAGCGCGGCAGCGGCGCGCGCTTCGAGCGAACGCAGCTCCGTGAGCGTCAGGAGCGCAAGGGCATCGTCGCGGGGCGTGAAGTAGGGCGGTCGGGGATCGGTCATGTCGACGATGATAGGCGTGCAGCGAACATTGCGCCGATTCGCACCGTTCGTGCCTGAAGCGGGTGGCGATTCGGCTCGACCAGGATCGCAAGTTTCGTGAGTCGCTCAAAGACGCGCGCGGCTCGCACAAACCGAATGCCAAGCCGACGCAGCCACGAGCACCGCGCCACGCGAGCACGGACACTCACCCTTCAAAACCGCTCGATACTTAACGCCGCAAGCGTCTGTTCCGGAACCTCGGACGTCACATCGGACAGGAGGTCCGCCACCACCTTCGCCGACCCGCACGCGAGCCCCCAGCCCGCCGGACCATGCGCCGCGTTCACGAACACACGCGGATGCCGTGTCGCGCCGACTGCCGGCAGGCCATCGGCGGAGAAGAGGCGCAGGCCTTCCCACGGACGCGCGGCCGAGACGCGTCCCGCGCCCGGAATCCAGTCGTGCGTGCCCTGACCGAGCACGTCGAGGGCACGACGGGCGAGGCTCGCATCGAGCGGCTTGTCGGCCTTGGATGCGCTCTGGAATACGCCCGCGCCCGCCACGCGCAGACGCTGGTTCACACGTGTCATCGTGATGCGCTTCATCGAATCGACGACCGTCAGATGCGGCGCGCGCTCTTCGTAGGCAATCGGCGCGGTGAGCGTATGCATGCGCAGCGGATAGAGCCACGGCGTGGACTTCCTGACGAGCGCGGGCGTCTCGGCTCCCGCCGCGACCACGACGGCATCCGCCGTAATCAACTCGACATTCTCGTTGCGCTTGGTGCGGCTCGCTTCCGGATCGGCGAGTTCGACGGCCGCGCGCTTATCGTCCAGACGCAGCGCCGTCACCGTGCGATTCATGCGGAACTGCACGCCGCCGTCTTCGAGCACCTGCTTCAGTTGCTTGGTGAAGAGCGGGCAATTGGCCGTGCGCTCCTCGGGCAGCAAAACGCCGCCCGCGAATTCGGGATATTCGGGCACCGAATGCTCCGCCGCGACGCATTCCTCAGGCGTCAGCACGCGATGCGGCACCTTGAACTGCCGCAACAGATCGATGGCCGGTTGCGCTTCCTCCAGCTCGCGCGCGTGACGAAACACGTGCAACATGCCGCGCCGCTGTTCGAATTCGAGTTGCAGTGCGCTCTCGATTTCCGCGACGGTACGGCGCGACAACGCGACGAGCGGTTCCAGCAACGCATATTGCGCCGCGAACGCGTCCGGCTCGCGCAGCATGGCGAGTTGTTTCAGAAAATCGCGCACGGCGCTATGAAAGCCGGTCTTCACGACCATGCCGTTTTGCTTCGCGCGGTTCGACGACATGAAGGTCGGTCCGAACCAGACGTCGAGCGGAGAGGGGAGAAGCGCGCCGCCCTGGCCATAAGTGGCGCCTTGGGCGACGGTCGCGTAGCGCTCGACCACGCAGACGCGATGCCCGGCCGCATGCAACTGGTAAGCGGTGGCGATGCCGGCGATTCCTCCGCCGATAACGATGACATCCATGACTTTTTTGCCCGAAGGCGCGAACTTGCGCCGCATACCGCGCCGCAAGCTCGGGCGCGCCGCGCATGTCGACGATGAGACGGCGGGCGCGGCAGACTCGCCACACCCGAAGAAAGCGCGCCATGATAGCGCCAAATGAGCCGCGCCGGGACCATAGGTGCCAGATCGCAGCATGTCCGTCGCGAACGTTTCTGCACTGCGTACACTGCAGGATCGATTTCAGGATAAGCCATGCGTCACGTTTGCGGCGGGATGCGCACGCGCGACGGGCAATGGCGCCGGTCGGGCCGGCCGAATTTGAGACGCATCCGGGGTATAATCGCGGTCTTCCTTTCGCCTCACGTCGCTCATCCACGCTCGTGGCCGTTTCCGGCGTTTCGAGCGCGGCACCTAGCGGCACACAGACGTCATCGACGCACCGTCACAATGGCCCACTTCTCGTGTTTCCCCGGCGCTTCGGCCCTCTCCGATTTCCGTCAGACCCGCCTCCTCGAGACGCTCGCGCGCATCGACGCGAACATCGTCGGCGTGCGCGGCCAGTTTCTGCACTTCGTGAATTCGGCCGAACCGCTTTCCGATGAGGACAGCAACCGCATCCACGCGCTGATGCACTACGGTGCGCCGCTCGAAGAAGGCAAGGAACGCGGACACGCCGAAACGTTTCTGGTCGTGCCGCGTTTCGGCACGGTGTCGCCTTGGGCGAGCAAGGCAACCGACATCGCGCATCATTGCGGCCTCACGCAAGTGCGGCGTATCGAGCGCGGCGTCGAATACACGGTCGTCCTGAAGAGCGGTCTGCTCGGCGGCAAGAAAATCCTGTCGGACGAAGCGCGCGCCGCCGTTGCCGACGCGTTGCACGACCGCATGACCGAAAGCGTCGCGGCCTCGCGCGATCAGGCGCTGCATCTCTTCGACGAACTGCCCGCCAAGCCTTTGCAGACGGTCGATATCATCGGCGCCGGGCGTTCGGCGCTCGAAGCGGCCAACGCGGAACTGGGCCTCGCGCTCGCGGAAGACGAGATCGTCTATCTCGTCGATGCCTTCAAAAACCTCAACCGCAATCCGACCGACGTCGAACTGATGATGTTCGCGCAGGCCAACAGCGAACATTGCCGCCACAAGATTTTCAACGGCGAATGGACTATCGACGGCGAGAAGCAGGATCTGTCGCTCTTCGCCATGATCCGCAACACCGAGAAGCTGAATCACGAAGGCACGATCGTCGCGTACTCGGACAACTCGGCGATCATGGCGGGCGGCGTCGCGGAGCGCTGGTTTCCGCGCGGCGAGAGCGAGCAGTATCAGCGCAAGGTCGAGTTGACGCACACGCTGATGAAGGTCGAAACGCATAACCACCCGACCGCGATCTCGCCGTTCGCGGGCGCGGCAACGGGCTCGGGCGGCGAAATCCGCGACGAAGGCGCGACCGGTCGCGGCGCGCGTCCGAAAGCCGGTCTCGCGGGCTTCACGGTATCGAACCTCGACTTGCCCGATGCGCGTCAAAAGTGGGAAAACGCCCGCGATGCCGCCACGCCGCTCGTCTCGCGCAATCCGTCGGAAACGCATGAGGCGTATGGCCGGCCGGATCGCATTGCGTCGCCGTTGCAGATCATGATCGACGGCCCCATCGGCGCGGCGGCATTCAACAACGAATTCGGCCGTCCGAACCTGGGCGGCTATTTCCGCACCTTCGAGCAGAACGTCGCGGGCCGCGTGCGCGGCTATCACAAGCCGATCATGATCGCGGGCGGCATCGGCAATATCTCGGACCAGCACACGCACAAGAACGATCTGCCGGCGGGCACGCTGCTGATCCAGATCGGCGGACCGGGCATGCGCATCGGCATGGGCGGCGGCGCGGCGAGTTCGATGGCCACGGGCGCGAACACCGCCGAGCTGGACTTCGATTCCGTGCAGCGCGGCAATCCTGAAATTCAACGCCGCGCGCAGGAAGTCATCAACTCGTGCTGGCAACTGGGCGAGCACAACCCCATTCTGTCGATTCACGACGTCGGCGCGGGCGGCATTTCGAATGCGTTCCCCGAACTCGTCGATGGCGCGGGCAAGGGTGCGCGCTTCGAACTGCGTAAGGTACAACTCGAAGAAAGCGGACTGTCGCCGCGCGAAATTTGGTCGAACGAAGCGCAAGAGCGCTATGTGCTGGCCATCGCGCCCGCCGATCTGCCGGCCTTCCAGGCAATCTGCGAGCGTGAACGCTGCCCGGTGGCAGTGGTCGGCGTGGCGATGGACGAGCGCGACCTCGAACTCATCGACGATGAAAACGAAGGTCAGGAACCCGTCGACATGCCGATGGATGTGCTGCTCGGCAAGCCGCCGAAAATGCATCGCGACGTTGCGCGCGAACATCCGAGCTTCACGCCGGTCGATGTCACCGGCCTGCAGCTTTCGGAAGTCGCCGTCGATGTGCTCAAGCACCCGACCGTCGCGAGCAAGTCGTTTCTCATCACCATCGGCGACCGTTCGGTGGGCGGCACGACGGCGCGCGACCAGTTCGTGGGCCCGTGGCAAGTGCCGGTGGCCGATTGCGCCATCACGACCATGGACTACGCGGGCTATCGCGGCGAAGCCATGACGATGGCCGAGCGCACGCCGCTCGCCGTCATCGACGCACCCGCATCCGGCCGCATGGCAGTGGGCGAAGCAGTGACGAATATCGCTGCCGCGCCGATCGAATCGTTGAGCAAGCTCAAGCTCTCCGCCAACTGGATGGCCGCGTGCGGCAGCGCGGGCGAAGACGCGGCGCTCTACGACACGGTAAAGGCCATCGGCATGGAACTGTGCCCGGCGCTCGGCATCAGCATTCCGGTCGGCAAGGATTCGCTGTCGATGCGCACCAAGTGGCAGGACGCACGCGGCGGCTCACGGGAAGTGGTGTCGCCGGTGTCGCTCATCATCTCGGCGTTCGCGCCGGTCGAGGACGTGCGCCGTCAACTCACGCCGCAACTCGTCGCGGAGTCCGATACGGTGCTGATCGCCATCGATCTGGGGCGCGGGCGCAATCGCATGGGCGGCAGCATCCTCGCGCAAGTGACGCAGCAAGTGGGCGATGCCGTACCCGACGTCGACGATCCCGAAGACCTCAAGCGCTTCTTCGCGTCCATTCAGGCGCTCAACGCCGACGGCAAGCTGCTTGCCTATCACGACCGCTCGGACGGCGGCCTGTGGGCGACGGTCTGCGAGATGGCGTTCGCGGGGCACGTGGGCGTGTCGCTCAACGTCGACATGCTGACACTCGATGCCGACCACGAATCCGATTACGGCGACGCGAAAGACTGGACCAAGCAGACGAGCGGCCGGCGCGACGACCGTACGATCCGCGCGCTGTTCACGGAAGAACTCGGCGCGGTGGTGCAAGTGCGCGCGGCGGATCGCGATGCCGTGCTCGGCGCGTTGCGCGGGCATGGTTTGTCGGCGTGCGCGCATGTCATCGGCAAGCCGAACGAGCGCGACACGGTCGAGATCTATCGCGACGCGAAGAAGATTTTCGATGCGCCGCGTACCGAGTTGCAGCGCGCATGGAGCGAGGTGAGCTGGCGCATCGCGCGTCTGCGCGACAACCCCGCTTGTGCCGACGCCGAATACGACGCATTGCTCGATGCCGGCGATCCCGGCTTGTCGCCCGTGTTGACCTTCGATCCGGCGGAAGACGTCGCCGCGCCGTTCATCGCGACGAACACGCGTCCGCGCGTGGCGATCCTGCGCGAGCAGGGCGTGAACTCGCATCTCGAAACCGCGTATGCATTCGACCGCGCGGGCTTCGATGCGCATGACGTACATATGAGCGATCTGCTCGAAGGCCGCGCAACACTCGCCGACTTCGCGGGCGCGGTGGCGTGCGGCGGCTTCTCGTATGGCGACGTGCTGGGTGCGGGCGAAGGCTGGGCCAAGACCATTCGCTTCAACCCGCGTCTTTCCGATATGTTCGCCGCCTTCTTTAGCCGCGCCGATACCTTCGCGCTCGGCATCTGCAACGGCTGCCAGATGATGTCGAACCTGGCGTCGATCATCCCCGGCGCCGAGGCGTGGCCCAAGTTCACGCGCAACAAGTCTGAGCAGTTCGAAGCGCGCTTCTCGCTCGTGGAAGTGGAGAGTTCGCCGTCGATCTTCTTTAGCGGCATGGAAGGCTCGCGCATTCCGGTGGCGGTCGCGCACGGTGAAGGTTTCGCCGATTTCTCGCAACAGGGCGATGCCGCGAAGGCACTCGTCGCCATGCGTTTCGTCGATCATCACGGCCGCGCGACGGAGCAGTATCCGTTCAACCCGAACGGCTCGCCGCAAGGCATCACGTCGGTCACGACGCCCGACGGCCGCTTCACCGTTTTGATGCCGCATATGGAGCGCGTGCATCGCAATGTGCAGATGAGCTGGACACCGGATGACTGGACCACTGACGGCAGTCCGTGGCTGCGCGTGTTTCAGAACGCGCGGCGGTTCATGGGGTGAGGATGGATCGTATTGGTGGGATGAGAGCACCCCGAAGTGGTTTTTCGGGGTGTTTTTTTGTCGATTGCAGATAGGCACCGAAAACGACAAAGCCGCCCGAAGGCGGCTTTATCCGACAGCGACGAAGGGCGATCAGCGCGCTTATTTCACCACTGCCTTCTTCCGCAACCCTTCCTCGAACGCCTGCAGCTTCTCCTGCTGAATCTGCTGCGCGATCTGCGCTTTCACTTGTTCCAGCGGCGGCGGGGCGACGTCGCGGGTATCGTCCAGACGGATGATGTGCCAGCCGAATTGCGTCTTCACCGGCTGCGGCGTTACTTCACCCTTCTTGAGCTTCTCGGCGGCGGCGCCGAATTCCGGCACGTAGGCTTGCGGCGCGGACCAGTCCAGATCGCCGCCGTTCTTGCCCGATCCCGGGTCCTTCGAGTATTGCTTCGCCAGATCCTCGAAGCTCGCGCCGCCCTTGATCTTCGCGATCAAGTCCTTCGCCTGCGCTTCACTTTCTACGAGGATGTGATGCAGATGCAGTTCCTTGCCACCGCCCGTCTGCTTCACGAGTTGCTCGTAGCGCGCCTGGATCTCGGCGTCGGTCGGCGTGTTCTTCTTGACGAAGTCTTCGATCATCGCGCGCAGCACGACCGTCTGTTGCGCGACCGCGATCTGCGCCTTCACGTCGGGACGCATGGGCAGGCCTTCGCGCGATGCTTCCTGCATCAGGATTTCGCGGTTGATGAGTTCCTCGCGCACCGCCTGTTGCAATTGCGGCGAATCCTGCTGACCCTGCTGGACGAGTTGCTTCACGAGCGCATCGGCGCGCGACGTGGGAATCGGCGTGCCATTGACGACGGCGATGTTCTGCGCAAACGCGGGAGCCGCGGCGAACGCAGCCAGCAAGACCCAGACGCGGGTTTTTTTCAAAGTCATCGGAGGTTCCTAACTGAGCAACGAGCGACCTCGAAAGGCGCTTGATTGAGAGGTTGATCTGGAAGAAGCTGAGTGATTCGACACGCGGGAGAGGCGAGGCAAAAGCGCGGCAATCAGGCGCCAAAGCCCGCGCGGAGTCTATTCGAATTGTTCTGCGAACTCTTGCGGCGTATAAGCTCGGATGGCCAGTGCATGCACGCCATGCTGCATTTCCGCGGCCAGCGCATCATACACCAGTCGATGCCGCGCCACTCGCGCGCGGCCCGCGAAGCATTCGGCGATGACCGTGACCGTGTAATGACTGCCCGAAGCCGCGCCGGCATGCCCGGCATGCGCCGCGCTGTCGTCTTCGATATGCACGGTTTGCGGTTCGAGCGCCGCTTCGAGGCGCGCTTCGAGATGCGCGATCTTGTCGGCCGCGCTCGCGTTCGGAAAATCGAAGGAAGCGTTCATTGACCATCCTCCTTCATGTATTTGGCGAGCCAGAAACTTTGCGCGACGATAAACGCCACGAGACACCCCGTCGCGCCGAAGAGCTTGAAGTTGACCCATTGGTCCGTGGTGAAGTGAAACGCCACCACGAGATTGACGATACCGAGCAGCGCGAAAAACACCGCCCACGCCACGTTCAATTGTCCCCACACGCGATGCGGCAGGACGATCTGCTTGCCCATCATCGCTTCGATGAGGTTCTTTTTGAAGCCGAGTTGCGCGACGATCAGCGCCACGGCGAAGAGCCAGTAAAGCGCGGTGGGCTTCCATTTGATGAAGGTATCGTTGTGCAGCACGAGCGTCGCGCCGCCAAACACCACGACCACGCCGAGACTCACCCACAGCATTGGATCGACCTTGCGATGGCGGAACGCCACCCACGCAATCTGCACGAGCGTCGCCGCGATGGCTACGGCAGTTGCCGTATAGATGCCCCAGATCTTGAATGCGACAAAAAACAGGATGATCGGAAACAGATCGAACAGAAATTTCATTGGCGTGGCGATGAGGTGGGCAGCGAGCAGGCTGCGGCGCGCGAAACGAACGCCCGCTCTCGAGAAGCGGGCGTTCCATGCGGCAGAAAATTATGCACGGGCTTATTGATTAGCCCGCCACAACCCGCCCGCGCTTACTTGGATTCGAATTGTAGCGCAGCCGAGTTGATGCAATACCGCAAACCGGTGGGCGCCGGGCCGTCTTCGAAGACGTGACCGAGATGCGCGCCGCAGTTCTTGCACTGCACTTCGATGCGCAGCATGCCGTGCGAGCGGTCGGTCTTCTCTTCGATCACTTCGCCGTTGATCGGCTTGAAGTAGCTGGGCCAGCCGCAGCCCGCGTCGAACTTGGTCGCGGATTCGAAAAGCGGCGTGCCGCAACACACGCAGTCATACACGCCGCGCTCGAAGTGGTCCCAGTATTCGCCGGAGAACGGGCGCTCGGTCGCCGCGTGGCGCGTGACCTGATACTGCATGTCGTTGAGTTCGCTGCGATACGCCGCATCGTCCTTTTGCAGCGGATACGCCGTGGCGCCAGTGTTGTCGATGGTGTCGTCTCTGCTCATATCATTCCTTTTATCGGCCGAAAGTCGGAAAAACGGATCAGGCCAGCTATTTTGGGGCGATCCTAAGAAGAACAACTCACTTCCAGAGCGCTCGCCCAGTCGGGTGGCAGGCCGGCGTAGGCTTCGTATTCGGGTTGTTCGTCGTAGGGACGGCGCAGCACGTCGAGAAGCCGCGCCACTTCGGTGTAATCCTTTTCGCTCGCCTGGCGAATCGCCTGTTCGGCCAGGTGATTACGCAGCACGTACTTCGGATTCACACGATTCATCGCGGCCGCGCGATCCGTATCGTCGCGCGTTTCGTGCGCGAGACGTTCGCGATACTGCACCGCCCACGCGTCGAAAGCGGCGCGGTCGAGAAAGAGGTCGCGCACGGGCGAATCGTTCGAGGTATCGGATTTCGCGAGCTTCGACAAGTTCCGGAACGTGAGCGTGAAGTCCGCGCGGTTCGCGTGCATGATTTCGAGGAGACCGTTGGCGAGTTTGTCATCGCCTTCGCGCGCGATTTCGAGGCCGAGCTTGGCGCGCATCTTCGCTTCGAACACAGGGCCGAAGCGCGCCTTGTAGCGTTCGAGAACCTTTTGCGCTTCCTCGACCACGCGTTGCGCATGGCCTTCTTCCGGCAGGTTCGCGCCGACGAGCGGAACCAGCGCCTGCGCTAGACAAAACAGGTTCCAATAGCCGACCTGCGGCTGACGGCTGTACGAATAGCGCCCTTGCGTGTCCGTGTGGTTGCAAATGTGATGCGCGTTGAAGCCATCCATGAAACCGAACGGGCCGTAGTCGATCGTGAGACCGAGAATGGACATGTTGTCGGTGTTCATCACGCCGTGACAGAAGCCGACGGCTTGCCACTCCGCCATCAGATCGGCGGTGCTGCGCACGGCTTCGTCGAGGAGCGCGAGGTAGGGATCGTCGGCATCGCGGCAATGCGGATAGAAGCGCTCGATCACGTGATCGGCAAGCGCTTTCAGATCGTCGACGCGGTCGTTCGAATAGAAGTGTTCGAAATGCCCGAAGCGCACGAAGCTCGGCGCGACGCGCGTAACGATCGCCGCTGTTTCCATGCTCTCGCGCCGCACCGGCATATCGGAGCCGACGATGGCGAGCGCGCGCGTCGTGGGAATGCCCAGATGGTGCATGGCTTCCGAGCACAGGAATTCGCGGATCGACGAACGCAACACGGCGCGGCCATCGCCCATGCGGGAATACGGTGTGCGGCCCGCGCCCTTCAGCTGAAGTTCGAAGCGTGTGCCGTCATGGTCCCGATCGGCGTCTGGCTCGATCTCGCCGAGTGTAAGTGCGCGGCCATCGCCCAATTGACCTGCCCACACGCCGAACTGATGCCCCGAATAGACCGCTGCGTAAGGCAGTTCGCCGGCGGGCCATTCGCGCGTGGGATTGCCGGCGAAGTATTCGGCAAAGCGCTTTTGCTCGCTGCCTTCCGCGACATCCGGATCGATGCCGAGCATGTCCGCCGTTTCGCGCGAGATCGCGACGAGATAAGGATCGGGCACCGGCGTGGCGGGAAGGCGCGTCAGAAACGCGGCCCCGAGCGCCGCGAACGAGCCGGGCTGGCCAACCTTGATCGCGGCGGCGATGGCGTCCATGGAATCAGCGCCGGAAGCCTTCTCGCCGGACGCTGCACGCACGGCATTGCTTGGGGAAAACGACATATTGAGCGCCTTTTGGTTAAACGATATTGTAAATCCGCGCCCGCGGGCCTGCAGGGCCGCGCCCGGCCGGGCATCGGGCGGCGCAAAGCCAATGACCGATCCAATGACTCGAGCCCAGACTCGCCAACCGACTCACCGAGGAAATCACCCATGACGTCGCCGCTTTACGGCCAGATGATGGAAATACCGTTGCTCGCGTCGTCCCTGTTGTCCCATGCCTCGCGCCACTTCGGCGATACGGAAATCGTGTCGCGGCGTATCGAAGGCGATATCCATCGCTACACCTACCGCGATTGCGAGAAGCGCGCGAAGCAACTCGCGCAGGCCTTGATCGCGCTCGGCGTGGAGCAGGGCGAGCGCATCGGCACGCTGGCCTGGAACGGCTACCGGCATCTGGAGTGCTATTACGGCGTGGCGGGCATGGGCGCCGTGTGCCACACCATCAATCCGCGTCTCTTTCCGGATCAGGTCGCGTTCATCATCGATCATGCCGACGATTCGTACGTCTTGTTCGACATGACCTTCGCGCCGCTCGTCGAGATGATCGCGCCGCAGTGTCCGAACGTGAAAGGCTGGATCGCACTCGGCGATGCCGCCTGCATCGAGCAGCATCTTTCGAACCTGAGCGTGCCGGTGATGAGCTACGAAAGTCTCGTCGGCGAACAGGATGGCGTCTACGAATGGCCGATGCTCGATGAACGTCAGGCATCGTTTCTTTGCTATACGTCGGGAACGACAGGCAATCCGAAGGGCGCGCTGTATTCGCATCGCTCGACGGTGCTGCATGCTTATGGCGCGGCCTTGCCCGATGCGATGGGCGCGTCATCGAGCGATTCCATCCTGCCCGTCGTGCCGATGTTCCACGTCAACGCGTGGGGCATTCCGCATGCGGGGCCGCTCGTCGGCGCGAAGCTGGTGTTCCCCGGTAAGGACCTCGACGGCAAGTCGCTCTACGAGTTGATGGAAGCGGAAGGCGTCACCTATTCGGCGGGCGTGCCGACCGTATGGCTGGCGCTCCTCGCCTACATGAAGCAGAACGATTTGCGCTTTTCGACGTTGAAGCGCACGGTGATCGGCGGCTCGGCGTGTCCGCCCGCCATGCTGAAGACCTTCGAGGAAGACTACGGCGTGCAGGTGATTCATGCGTGGGGCATGACGGAGATGTCGCCGCTCGGCACGCTCGCGCGGCTGAGTTTCCGGCAGAAGCAGCGTTCGGCCGAGGAACAGCGCATCTCGCTCGAAAAGCAGGGGCGCGCGCTCTTTGGCGTCGATATGAAAGTGGTCGGCGACGACGGCCACGAACTGCCTTGGGACGGCCAGTCGTTCGGCGATCTGCACGTGCGCGGACCGTGGGTCATCGACCGCTATTTCCGGCGCGACGAGTCGCCGCTCATCGACGGCTGGTTCCCGACGGGCGATGTCGCGACCATCGACGCCGATGGCTTCATGAACATCACCGATCGCAGCAAGGACGTGATCAAGTCGGGCGGCGAGTGGATCAGTTCGATCGATCTGGAGAACATCGCGGTGTCGCATCCGCAGGTGGCGGAAGCGGCGTGCATTGCGTGCTCGCATCCGAAGTGGACGGAGCGGCCGATGATCGTCGCCGTGCTGCGTCCGGGCGCGACCATCACGCGTGAGGATTTGCTCGCGCATTTCGAGGGCAAGGTCGCGAAGTGGTGGATTCCGGACGATGTCGTGTTCGCCGACGAGTTGCCGCATACGGCGACGGGCAAGCTGCAGAAGGTGCGGCTGCGCGCGTTGTATCGGGAGCATGTGCTGCCGGAGAAGGGTGAGAAGACATCTTGATACCAGCGCTTCCGGCTGACCTCGCGCCCCGGTCGATCCGGGGCGTTTTCATTCGCCGGACGACGCGCATTTGAACGATCGTTCTCCTTTGTGTATTCTGCGTCGATCACTCACAATAACCTCGCCAAAGACGCGCGAACGGGAGACATCTTCATGGCTGTGCACTTCACGATCCACGACGGCGTCGCCGTCATCACACTCGACAACCCGCCGGTGAACGGCCTCGGGCACGCGACACGGCTTGGCATCGTGGAAGGCATCGAGCGCGCGCGTGACGAAGACAACGTGCGCGCCATCGTCGTGATCGGCGCCGGCAAGGCGTTTTCGGGCGGCGCGGACATCACCGAATTCAATACGCCGAAGGCGACGCAAGAACCGACGCTCAAGACGGTCATCGAAGCAATCGAGGGCAGCGCGAAGCCGGTGATCGCGGCGATTCACGCCGTGGCGATGGGCGGCGGCCTCGAACTCGCTCTCGGCGCGCATTACCGCGTGGCGTCGCCCGGCGCGCAGATCGCGCTGCCCGAAGTGAAGCTCGGCCTCCTGCCCGGCGCGGGCGGCACGCAACGGCTGCCGCGCGTGGTTGGCCTCGAAAGGGCACTCGGCATGATCGTGTCGGGGACGCCGGTATTAGCCGAACGACTCGCGAATACCGCGCTCTTCGACCAAATGATCGAAGGCGACTTGCTCGATGGCGCCGTGCGTTTCGCTCAGCACGTCGCCAAGCGTGACAGCAAGCACCCGCAAGTGCGCGAACGCCCCATCGAACACACGGATGCCGATCGAATCGTCCAGGCCGCGCGCGCGAACGCCATCGCGACGGCGAAGCATTTTCCGGCACCGCACAAGTGCATCGATGCCATCGAAAAAGGCCTGAAAGAAGGCTTCGAACGCGGGCTCGCCTTCGAGCGCGAATGCTTTCTCGCGCTCGTGCAGACACCGGAAAGCCGCGCGCTGCGGCACGCGTTCTTCGCCGAACGCGCGGCGTCCAAGATCGCGGATGTGCCGTCGAACACGCCCGTCAGAAAGATCGAGCGCATCGGCGTGATCGGCGCGGGCACGATGGGTGGCGGCATCGCCATGAACTTCATCAACGCGCGATTTTCCGTCGTGCTGCTCGAAACGAAACAGGACGCACTCGACCGGGGTTTGGCGAACGTGCGCCGCAATTACGAAGCGCAAGTGAAGAAGGGCAAGCTCACGCAAGACGAGGTCGATGAACGCATGGCCCTCATTCAACCGACGCTCGACTATGCGGACCTCGCGCACGCGGACTTGATCATCGAAGCGGTATTCGAAGACCTGGGCGTGAAGGAACAAGTCTTCCGCCGCCTCGATGAAGTCGCGAAGCCCGGCGCGATTCTCGCATCGAACACATCGACGCTCGATCTCGACAAAATCGCCGCGTTCACGAAACGTCCGGGCGATGTCATCGGCACGCACTTCTTCAGTCCCGCCAACGTGATGAAGCTGCTCGAAGTGGTGCGCGGCGCGAAAACGGACAAGGACGTGCTCGCCTCCGTCATGCAACTCGCGCGGAAGATCAGGAAGACGGCCGTGGTCTCGGGCGTATGCGATGGCTTCATCGGCAACCGCATGGTCGAACAGTACTTGCGGCAGGCGCTTTTCATGCTGGAGGAAGGCGCGCTGCCCGCGCAGATCGATCGCGCAATCGAAAATTTCGGCTTCGCCATGGGGCCGTTTCGCATGAGCGATCTTGCGGGCAACGACATCGGCTGGGCCATTCGCAAGCGCCGTTATGTCGAGCAGCCGGAGTTGCGCTATTCGAAAATCGCGGATCGGCTGTGCGAAGCGGGCCGCTTCGGACAAAAGACCGGCGCGGGATGGTACGACTACGAGCCAGGCAAGCGCGATGCGCTGCCATCACAAGCGGTCGACGACATGATCGTCGCGTATTCGAAGGAAGCAGGCATCGAAAGACGGCGTATCGCGGACGATGAAATCGTCGAGCGGCTCATGCTCGCGCTCGTCAACGAAGGCGCGCGTATTCTCGAAGAGGGCATCGCTTCGAAGGCCTCGGATATCGACATGGTCTATTTGACGGGTTACGGTTTCCCGCTCTGGCGCGGCGGCCCGATGTTCTACGCCGACACCATCGGCCTTGCCGCCGTGGAACGCGCCATGCGCCGCTACGCGCAACAGCCCAACGGCGACGCATGGCAGCCCGCCGCCCGCGTGACGCAACTCGCGGCGGTCAACGGCCGGTTCAACCCTTGAAGATGAGCATGATGAAACCCGTAGAAGACGTTTTACTCGTCGTGGACGTGCAGTACGATTTCATGCCCGGCGGCGCGCTCGCCGTGAAGGAAGGCGATGAGGTGGTGCCCGTCATCAACCGCCTGGCGCGCGCGTTCTCGCATGTCGTTCTGACGCAGGACTGGCATCCGCGCTCGCATGTCTCGTTCGCGGCGAATCACGAAGGACGGGCGCCCTTCGACATGATGACAATGCCTTACGGCGAACAGGTGCTGTGGCCGGTGCACTGCGTGCAGGACACCGAGGGCGCGGCGCTACATCGCGGCCTGCAATTACCGCACGCGCGGCTCGTGATCCGCAAGGGGCATCACGAACATGTCGACAGCTACTCCGCGTTTCTCGAAGCGGATCGCGTGACACCCACGGGTCTTGCAGGCTATCTGCGCGACGTCGGTGCGAAGCGCGTATGGGTCGCGGGACTGGCGACGGATTATTGCGTTGCGTGGTCCGCGTTGGATGCGCGTCGCGCGGGCTTCGAAGTGAGCGTGATAGAAGACGCGTGCCGCGCGATCGATCTCGACGGCTCGCTGGATCGAGCGTGGCGCGAAATGCGCGACGCGGGCATCGAACGCATACGCTCCGATTATTTGCTCGCGTGAGCCTCCGAAGCTACCGTCGAATCTTTGCTACGCTTCTGCTTTCATCGTTTTCTTGACCAGGAGTTGCCGTGTTACGTCACATCGTCATGTGGAAGCTGAAGGAGTCGGCGGAAGGCGCGAGCCGCGCGGAGAATGCGCAGAAGCTCAAGGAGAAGCTCGAAACCTGCCGCAGCATCGTTAAGGGGCAGGGACACTTCGAGGTCGGTACGGCGCAACCGGGTTTCGACTGCACTTACGATGTCGTGCTCGTCTCCGACTTCGACGACAAAGCGGCGCTCGTTGCCTATCAGGTGCATCCGAAGCACGTGGCGCTGAAAGACTTCATTGCCGCGGTGCGCGAAGACCGTCAATGCGTCGACTACGAAGTGTGACGACCATGACCGACAAGCCACATGACGTCGCCATCGAAAGCCCGTTCATCGACTCGCTGGGCGTGGAATTGGTCAAGGCCGCCGACGGCGAAGCAGAAGTGCGGCTCGCGCTCGAAAATGCGCATTTGAACACGTGGGGCATCGCGCACGGCGGCGTCACCATGACCTTGCTCGATTCCGCGCTGGCACTCGCCGCACGCAGTCTCGCGGGCAATGGCATCGGCGTCGTTACCGTCGAGATGAAGGTGAACTTCATGCAGCCAGGGCGCGGTGAATTGCGCGGCATCGGGCGCGTGCTGCATCGCTCCACCACCATGGCGTATTGCGAAGGCGAAGTGCGCGACAGCGAAGGGCATTTCGTCGCCAAGGCGCTAGGCACGTTCAAATACATGCGCAGGCTCGCAGTGGGCCGCGATATCGTGAAACAGAAAATGCGTTCCGATCCCAAGGCCACGCCGGGACCGAGCGACGCTTGATTCATTCCGAACAGGAGGATTCGCAATGGCAGACGCTCAGAAGAATCGCCAGGTATTGCTGGTATCGCGACCGGAAGGCGAGGCATCGACCGACAATTTCAGGCTCGTCGAAACACCGCTTTTGCCGCTGCGGGAAGGCGAGCTGCGCGTGCGCAATCACTATCTGTCGCTCGATCCGTACATGCGCGGGCGCATGAGCGATGCCAAGTCATACGCCGCGCCGCAGGCGTTGAACGAAGTGATGATCGGCGGCACGGTCGGTGAAGTGGTCGAGTCGCGCAATCCGAAGTTCAAGGTCGGCGACAACGTGGTCGGCATGTACGGCTGGCAGGAATACGGGACATCGGACGGCACGGGTCTTTATGCCGTCGATACCACGCACGTTCCGCTGTCCGCGTATCTCGGCCCGGTCGGCATGCCGGGCGTGACGGCCTGGTATGGCCTGAATCGCATCATCGAACCGAAGGCTGGCGATACGGTCGCCGTGAGCGCGGCAAGCGGCGCCGTCGGCAGCGTGGTCGGGCAACTGGCGAAGGCGGCGGGCTGCCGCGTGATCGGCATTGCGGGCGGCGCCGAGAAGTGCCGCTATGTCGTCGAGACGCTGGGCTTCGACGCGTGCATCGACTACAAGGCGGGCCATTTGTACGACGAGCTGAAAGCCGCGGCGCCGGATGACATCGACGGCTATTTCGAAAACGTCGGCGGCGAAGTGCTCGATGCCGTGCTGCCGCGCATGAACGCGCACGGGCGCATTGCGTTGTGCGGCATGATCTCGGGCTACGACGGCCAGCCATTGCCGCTGCAGGCGCCGCGCATTCTGCTCACGCAGCGTCTGAAGCTGCAGGGTTTCATCGTGAGCGAGCACATGGAATTGTGGCCGCAAGCGTTGAAGGAACTCGGCGAACGCGTCGCGACCAAGAAGCTGATCTACCGCGAGACCATTGCGCAGGGACTGAAAAATGCGCCCGAAGCGTTCCTCGGTCTTTTGCGCGGAAAGAACTTTGGCAAGCAGCTCGTCAAGCTCATCTGACGCGCCGAGTACCACACCACGCGAGAAAGGAGCCCGCTTGGACCGCTTCGAAGGAAAAGTCGCCGTGATCACTGGCGCGGCGAGCGGCTTCGGCCGCGAGTTTGCGCTAAAGGGCGCGGCGCTCGGCATGAAGCTCGTACTCGCCGATATCGACGCCGCCGCGCTCGATGCCACCGTAACATCGCTGCGCGAACGAGGCGCCGAGGTGCGCGGCGTGCGAACGGACGTCTCGAATGCCGCGGACGTCGATGCACTCGCTCGCGCCACGCTCGATGCCTTCGGCGGCGCGCATCTGCTCTTCAACAACGCGGGCGTGGGCGCCGGCGGCTTCATCTGGGAGAGCAGCGCGAACGACTGGCAATGGGTCTTCGGCGTCAACGTGATGGGCGTTGCCAACGGCATTCGCGCGTTCACGCCGATCATGCTGGCCCAGAACGAACCGGCGCATATCGTCAACACGGCTTCGGTCGCGGGGCTGCTCGCCGCGCCCGCAATGGGCGTCTATAACGCGTCGAAGCATGCGGTCGTGGCCATGACCGAGACGCTTTATCACGATCTGCGGCTCGCGCGCGCGTCGGTCGGCGTGTCCTTGTTGTGTCCGGCGTTCGTGCCGACCGGTATCGCCGATTCCGAACGCGCGCGGCCCGGCGCGCTCGTCAACGACGAAGAGATGACGGCGTCGCAGAAGCTCGCGGCGCGGCAACTGGCAAAGGCGGTGGAGCACGGCAAGCTATCGGCGCGAGATGTCGCCGAACTAACCTTCGACGCCATCCGCGCGAATCGCTTTTATGTGGTCACGCATCCGAACATCATGCCTTCGGTGCAGCTGCGGCTGGACGACATCGCGCAGCTGCGCGACCCGAGCGATCCCATGTCGCTCAAGTCGCGTTGACCTCGGCATCGGCATGACAATGCAGCTCGATCCCCAGGTCGCGCAAGTCTTGCAGATGATCGCACGCGCGAGGCGCACGCCTTATCACACGCTCACGCCGCAAGAAGCGCGCGCCGCCTATGCGATGAGCGCGCCCATTCTCGATGTCGCGCCGTTGCCCATGACGCGTGTCGAAGTTCTTCCCGTTCCTATGCGCGATGGCGGGTCCATTCGTGTGCGTGCGTATTATCCGATCGAGCCGAATTGGGCGGAGCCGCTTGGCGCGCTCATGTATCTGCATGGCGGCGGCTTTACGGTGGGAAGCATCGAGACGCACGACGCGCTGTGCCGCAAGTTCGCGCACGACGCGGGCTGCGCGGTGGTATCGGTCGATTACCGGCTTGCGCCCGAACACAAGTTTCCGGTCGCCGTGAACGATGCCTTCGACGCCTTGCAATGGCTCGCGCGCGAGGCGTCCACGTTGGGGATCGATCCGGCTCGCATCGCGATTGGTGGAGACAGCGCGGGTGGCACGCTCGCGACGGTGTGTTCGGTGCTGGCGCGCGATACAGGCATCGCCTTGCAATTGCAGATGCTGATTTATCCGGGGACGAGCGCGTGGCAGAAAAGCGAATCGCATGCGCGGCTTGCCGAAGGGTACTTGCTGAGCGCAGAGACGATTCAATGGTTCTTCGAGCAGTACGTGCGCGATGAACGCGACCGGGACGACTGGCGTTTTGCGCCGCTGGATGCGGCGGGCGGGCAGCCGGATTATCGTGGCGTGGCGCCGATGTGGATCGCGGCTGCGGATCATGATCCGCTTTACGATGAAGATGTCGCTTACGCGGAGAAACTTTCAGCGCAGGGCGTGTCGGTGGAACTCATGCGATATGAAGGGATGATTCACGAGTTCTTCAAGATGGGCGGGTTTGTTCGCGACGTGGCGCGGGCGCATGCGGATGCGGTGGCTGCGTTGAGGAAGGCGTTGGGTTGAGCGCTTGATTAGATTCTGAAAAGTACATGGCAAATTTGTCGCCATTGCGATTACCTTGATAGTGCTCTTTCTGTTGAAACGTGGGTCGCGGCGATCATGCGTCACGCCACCTCAAACCTGAACGCCCGCACAAAATCCCCCGGCCGCACGACCTTGTGCGAACCGTCATCGTCACTGCGTTCCTTGACATGCAGCTCTACACCATGCGTCAGCGGCAACACTTGCAACGCCGTCGTCCCGCGCGTGCCGTATTCATCGGTCTCGATAAACGCCGCCGACAACACGCGTTCACGCTCGATGGAAAGGCCAGTGGATGGCAAGACGTGATCGTCGGCGATACGCGGGTCACGCAAGGTTTCGATCAGCTCGTCGAGCGATGGCCGCTCATCGGCGTGAATCAAATCGCGTAAAGCATCGCGCTGGGCGACGAGCTTCGGCCACGGCGTATTCAGCAAGCTATTCGACAACCCATGCACGCCCGCTTCGAGCAAAACCGGCTCGGCATCGGCGCGATTGCCGTACCAGCCGAGCTCACGTCGTGTGAAATCCCCGCACAGCAAATTGAAGCCGTTGTACCGATGACCTTCCAGGGCAACGCGCTTCAAATACGTCAAAGGCTCGACGCGCTCGCCCGTCAAATATTCGCTGACCAACGCGCCACGCGTGGGCGCATCCGGCCGCATCTCGCTCGGCGCACGATAGTTCGTCAGCGCGGCAAAGCGCCCGTCGCGCGTTACGCCAAGCCACGTGCCGCCGCCCGTCAGATCCCGTCCAGCGAGCACGCCGGGCGCGTCGGTCCACCAATGCATCGGGTCGGTCTCGCGGCGGAAGAACTCGTCGCGATTCGCCGCCAGCGTCAGCAGCGCGCGGCCGTTGGCGGGCGCGGCCTCGGGTTGCCAGTCGAAGACGATCAGGCACATGGCGTTCAGGCGTCGGCAGGAAAGGCGTAGGGCAGCGGCACGAATTCGAGCGCGGGGCCATCGGCGGCGCCGACGTGCACCGAGCCGTTATCCAGCGACGCCAGCTTGATCTCGACGAGACAATCCACGCCGCCGCCTTCGGCCGGCGCCACGTTGACCACCATGCCGCAAGGCTGACCGGGATCGGCCGAATGAAACAGCTCGGCGCCCGGCGTGGCCGCCTCGCCGTGCGCGAGCGCCGTGCGTCGTTTGATCGTGCCGCGATATTGGCTGCGCGCGACGATCTCCTGTCCCGGATAGCAACCCTTCTTGAAGTTCACCGCGCCCAGCACGTCGAAGTTGACCATCTGCGGGACGAACTGCTCGGTCGTCGCCTGCGTGATGCGCGGCTCGCCCGCGTGGATGTCGAGCCAGTCCCACAGCGCCGGTCCCGCGCGCCGCAACTTCTCGCCGAGCTCAGGCAGTCGTGCTTCGATATCGGCCCTCGGGCCGACCCACAGGAAACGCGCCCGATGCGCCGCATCCGGCACACGAATCAGCGCGCCATGCGGACCTTCCACCTTGACATGCACGCCGTCGGGCAACGCATCGAAGATGCCGGAGAGCGCCGCGCGCACATCGCCCGCAAAGCCGACTGCCGCGAGTTCCGGCGTCGCGTCACTCAGTTTCGCCTTTGCGCGCAGCACGAACATGGACAGACGCTTTTGCACGGGCGTCTGGACGTCGTGCGAGATCAAGAGACGCACGGTATCGGCTGAACGCCACATGAGAAACGAACCCAGCAGGCGTCCCTTCGGCGAGCAATAGCCCGCGAGGCGCGCCGTGGATGCGTCGAGATGCTGGACGTCGTTGGTGACCTGGTTGTGCAGGAACGAAGCGGCATCCTCGCCCTTGATGTCGATCACGCCGAACTGCGTGAGCGGCACGAAAACGCCCGCTGTCTTCACGGCTTCGAAGTCGTCGGCGGGAATGGCGCTTGGAGCGGAACCGGGGGAAAGCTGGGTTTGGGAATTCATGGCGTCAAGTGCGGTCAATCCTGTCAGTCGGTCCGGCCGGTCAAACTGACCGGGGCGCAGGCGGGCAAGTTATTATATTGGTCTTATTCCTAGTGTGTCTGGCATGTCCCTTTTCAAGAAATGCGTCGTGGCGGTGGTGATCGTCGCGGTGCTCGCGGCGGCGCTCGCCGGTGGCGTTTATTACTGGGCCAATCGGCCGATGAACCTCACGCCCGCCGAACTCGACGTCACCATCAAGCCTCATAGCAGCCTGCGCAGCGTCAGCGCCCAATTGATTCGCGGCGGCGTGCCGGTCGAATCGGAGCTTTTCGTGTTGATGACGCGCGTGCTCGGGCTTTCGTCGCAGCTCAAATCCGGCAATTACGCGTTCAAAAGCGGCGTGACACCGTATGAAGTGCTGCAAAAGATCGCGCGCGGCGACGTCAACGAGTACGTGGCCACCGTCATCGAGGGCTGGACGTTGCAAAAAATGCGCGCCGAACTCGACGCCAACCCCGCGCTCGCGCACGACACCGCCGGCATGTCCGACACGGACCTCTTGCGTGCAATCGGCGCGCCCGAGGTGGACAAGGCATCGGCGGAAGGACTGTTTTTCCCGGATACCTATCTTTTCGACAAAGGCACGAGCGACCTCACGGTCTACAAGCGCGCGTACCGGATCATGCAGCAGCGGCTCACCGAAGCCTGGAACACGCGCTCGCCGAATTTGCCTTACAAGACGCCTTACGAGGCGCTCGTCATGGCGTCGATCGTCGAGAAGGAGACGGGGCGCGCAACCGACCGGCCGCTCGTGGCGGCGGTGTTCGCCAACCGGCTGCGGATCGGCATGCCGCTACAGACCGACCCGACCGTCATCTACGGCCTCGGTCCGGCTTACGGCGGGCATCTGAAGAAAAAGGATCTGCAGACCGACACTCCGTACAATACCTACACGCGCATGGGTCTGCCGCCCACGCCGATCGCGCTGCCCGGCGTGGCCGCGCTCACCGCGACGCTCAATCCCGCCGCGAGCAATGCGCTCTATTTCGTGTCGCGCGGCGACGGCAGCAGCATCTTTTCCGACAACCTGGGCGACCACAACAAGGCCGTCGACAAATACATCCGGGGTCAGTGAATGGCGCGGGGCAAGTTCATTACATTCGAGGGTATCGACGGAGCGGGCAAGACCACGCATCTGGAGTGGTTTCGCGAGCGGCTCGCCGAAAAACTCGCCGCGCACGCGCGCTCGGTCGTGATGACGCGCGAGCCGGGCGGCACACCGCTCGGCGAAACGTTGCGCGGCATTCTGCTGAATCAGCCAATGGACCTCGAAACCGAGGCGCTCCTCATGTTCGCCGCGCGCCGCGAGCATCTCGCGCAGGTCATCGAACCGGCGCTCGCGCATGGCGACTGGGTGCTGTCGGACCGTTTTTCGGATGCCACCTTTGCTTATCAGGGCGGTGGACGCGGTCTGCCGCGCGACAAGCTGGAAGCGCTGGAACGCTGGGTGCAGGGCGGTTTTCAGCCGGACCTTACCGTTCTGTTCGACATTCCGACGGAGACCGCGAGCGAACGCCGTTCGGCCGCGCGCGCGCCGGACAAGTTCGAGAGCGAATCGGAGGCATTTTTTAAGCGCACGCGCGCCGAATATCTGCGGCGCGCGGCCGAATCGCCGCAGCGTTTTTTCATCGTCGATTCGAGCCGGCCCATCGACGATATCCGCACGCAGCTCGAAGATGTCATCGCGAGCCTTTGATCCACGCTCAAGCAACGCCTAACCCACTGAACCGCCGATGATTTATCCCTGGCAAGCCAACGACTGGCAGCGTCTCCAGCAGCTACGCGCGAACTGGCCGCATGCGCTTTTGCTGCATGGCGAAGCGGGCATCGGCAAGCTGCAATTCGCGCAGCATCTGGCGAAGGGGCTGCTGTGCGAAACGCATCTGCCGAGCGGCGAGCCGTGCGGCACGTGTTCCGCTTGCCTGTGGTTCTCGCAGGGCAATCATCCCGACTACCGCGCGGTGTTGCCCGAGGCGCTTGCAGGGCTTGCGGCGGCAGGCGCGGATTCTTCCGCCGATGCATCCGCCGAGAAAGCCGATGGCGACGAAGGCAAGAAGAGCCGCGCGCCGAGCAAGGAAATCAAGATCGAACAGGTACGCGCGCTGCTCGAGTTCTGCAGTCTCGGATCGCATCGCGGCGGCTTGCGTGTCGTGCTGCTGTATCCCGCCGAAGCGCTCAATGTCGCGGCGGCCAACGCGCTCTTGAAAACGCTGGAAGAACCGCCTTCGGGCGTCGTGTTCCTGCTGGTGTCGGCGCGTATCGACCGCTTGTTGCCAACCATCATCAGCCGCTGCCGACAGTGGCCGATGAGCGTGCCGCCCTTCGACGAAGCGCGCGCGTGGCTTGCGTCACGAGGTATCGACGATGCCGCCGGGCTTCTCGCGCAAGCGGGCGGCGCGCCGCTCAACGCGCTTGCGCTCGCAAGCGACGAGAACCGCGCGCTGCGCGATTTCACGTTGGCGCAACTTGCGGCCGGCCCGAACTGCGACGCCTTCGCGTGCGGCGAAAACCTGCAGAAACTGCCGGTGCCGCTGGTGCTCGGCTGGCTGCAACGCTGGCTTTACGACGTGCTCGCCGAGCGCACGGCAGGCCGCCCGCGCTATTTTCCGGGCGCGGCCAAGGCGCTCGCGCGATGCGCCGCCAGCGCCGACCCGGCCGCGCTTTCGCGCTACATGAAAACCGTCACGCGGCAACGCGCCGTGGAGAATCATCCGTTGAACGCGCGTCTCGTGTTCGAGGAACTCTTCATGGGATATCGCGGCATCTTCGCCTGAACCTGAACGCAATCACGCCATGAGTCTTCAATACCGAGACGCCACGCTGGACGACCTGCCCGCCATCGTCGCCATCTACAATTCGACGGTCGCCTCGCGCCTCGTCACGGCCGACCTCGATCCGGTTCCGGTCGAAAGCCGCCTTGCCTGGTTTCACGCGCACGGACCGGACAAGCGTCCGCTGTGGGTCGTGGAAGAGGGCGGCGAAGTCATCGCGTGGCTGAGTTTCTCCGATTTCTACGGCCGTCCGGCCTACGCGCGCACGGTCGAAGTGAGCATTTATCTCGACGAACGCGCGCGCGGCAAGGGGCTCGGCAAGCAGTTGTTGCACGAGGCGCTGGAGCGCGCGCCGACGCTTGATGTGGATACCGTGCTCGGCTTCGTCTTCGGACATAACGAGCCGAGCATGAAGCTCTTCGGCAGCTTCGGTTTCGAGTCGTGGGGCACGCTGCCGCGCGTCGCGGTGCTGGACGGCGTCGAGCGCGATCTCGTCATTCTCGGCTTGCGGCTTGGCGCGAGAGCAAAGGAGTAGCGGATGTTCGTCGATTCCCACTGTCACATCAATTTCGAAGGCCTCGCCGACCGGCTGCCTGAAGTGCTCGACAAGATGCGCGAGCAGAAGGTCACCCACGCGCTTTGCGTGTCGGTGGATCTGGAGACGCTGCCATCGGTGCTCGATATCGCCGAACGGCACGAGCACATCTTCGCATCGGTTGGCGTGCATCCGGACCACGAAGACGCAACGGAACCGAGCGTCGCGCAGTTGGTGGAACTGGCGCGGCATCCCAAAGTCTGCGCAATCGGCGAGACCGGGCTCGACTATTACCGGCTGGAAGGCCGCAGCATCGCCGACATGGAATGGCAGCGCGAGCGCTTTCGCAACCACATTCGCGCGGCGCACGAGACCGGCAAGCCGCTCATCATCCATACGCGTTCGTCGGCGGAAGACACACTGCGTATCATGGAAGAAGAACGCGCGAGCGTGCCGGGCGGCGTGATGCATTGCTTCACCGAGACGTGGGAAGTGGCGCAAGCCGCGCTCGCGCAGAACTTTCATATTTCGCTTTCGGGCATCGTCACGTTCAAGAAGGCCGAGGACGTGCACGACGTGGCGCGGCGCGTGCCGCTCGAACGTCTGCTGATCGAAACCGACTCGCCATATCTCGCGCCGGTGCCGTATCGCGGCAAGCCGAATGAACCAGCTTACGTGAGCTATGTCGGACGTCACATCGCGCAGTTGCGCGAAGAGACGGACGAAGCGGTCGCGAAAGCCACCACCGACAACTTCTTCCGGCTGTTCAAGATCCCGCCGCGCGCGCAGGCCGTCTGACCGGCACGCTCGGCGAGAACCACTGTTTCAAGGGTAATCCAAAGGTTCACTATGAATAAATCCCCGATGTTTTCCTCGCGTGAAGCGGGACAAAGCAAGCGCACGAGCACACGTTCGAGCACGCGGCAAATGTTGGTCGGCGTGCTGCTCGCCGCGTGCGCGTTCGCGCAACCCGCGTTGGCCGAGTCCGTGGACGCGCTCATCAAGGACGTCAAGTTCGACGACATCTCCTCGGTCAAGAAGGCGCTTTCGCAGGGCGCGGACCCGAATACCGTCGACAACACGGGCGCACCGCTCATCGTGATCGCCGCGCGCGAGAAGTCGGACAAGGTAGGCCAGGCGCTTGCCGACAATCCCAAGATCGATCTGGAGAAGCAGGACCCGGCCGGTGAAAACGCGATGATGCTCGCCGCGCTCAACGGCGACGCGACTTTCGTGAATCTCCTGATCGCCAAGGATGCCGAAGTGAACAAGAAGGGCTGGTCGCCGCTGCACTACGCGGCAACCAACGGTCATGACGATATCGTGAAAATTCTGCTCGACCATTCGGCCTATATCGATGCCGGCGCGCCGAACGGCACGACGCCGCTCATGATGGCCGCGCGCGGCGGGCATCTGTCCACCTGCAAGCTTTTGCTCGACGAAGGCGCGGACTTGCGCGTGAAGAACCAACTCGGCATGACGGCTGTGGATTTCGCGAAGAAGTACAACGAGAAGGACGTCGCGGAAGGCCTGCAGGCACGCCTCGACGCCATGCCGGCGGCCTCGACGGGCGCCGCAAGCAGCACAAACAGTGCAAAATAACGTAACCACGGGGAGCGGGCGGCCAGGCGCGGCCGCCGCGCCCCTTCGAGCCGCCGCTCCACATAAAAGGAAGACCATGCTGCGGAAATTCGTCTTCGCCTGTGTTCTCGCCACGCCCGTCAGCGCGTTCGCATTCACTGGCAGCGATTTGAATCAACTTTGCACCAAGACCGACCCGAACTCCCGTACTGCCTGCGCGGCCTATATCGAAGGCGCCGCGGACGGCGTGTATAACACCATCGAGGCAATTGGCGGAACCTCCGGCCCGCAAGTCGGCCAATACTTTTGCCTGCCCGCCGAAGTCAAGCCGCAACAACTGACCGATGCAGTACGCAAGTACATCGCGGACAATCCCGACAAGTCCGGCTTCAATGCGACGACCATGGTGTCGCTCGGACTTGGCAAGGCGTTTCCCTGCAAGGCGGAACGTTGATCGCAAGGCTGCGAGGCGGGCAGCGAATTTGCTTGATGCTCGACGCCGCCCGCCGCTGCATTTGAAGACGTAGAAGCCGACCTGGACGCCGACTAAAGACGCACCCCGGCAGCACGAACCGCGCACGATGCGTCCGACATGGCGCATAGTGGCGAGGCTCGTGCACGCGGCCGCCGTATCCACCTTCCTGCGAGGCTGATCCCGCGACGCTCATGCTTTCTTTCGACCGCTTTCTCGATCTGGCCGAGCGCCCGCTCGGCACCTGGCCCGGCGCGCTGTGCGCCGCCGCCATCGCACTGATCGTCGCCATCGGGGTGCATCGGATCGGTGCGCGCGTCTTGACGCGCGTCGCGCGGCCGTATCCGCTGATGAGCACGGTGTTGCGCTACATCGACGCGCCCGCGCTCGTCCTCATCATCATGCTCGCGTTCGGCTTCGTGATTTTCGAGGCGCCGGACACGCTGCCGCTCATCGGCGTATTGCGCGATATCGAAACCGTCGCGTTGATCGGCGCGCTCACGTTCCTCGCCGCGCGTTCGGCGAGCGCGGTGGGCGAGGCGATCGTGCAGGCGCATCCGCTCGATACCGACGACAATCTCAACGCGCGCCGCATCCACACGCAGGCGCGCGTGCTGGCGCGCTCGGTCATGGTGGTGATCGTGATCATCGGTTTTGGCGGGGCGCTCATGGCGTTTCCGAGCGTGCGGCAGATCGGCGCGAGCTTGCTGGCTTCCGCCGGTGTGGCGGGTTTGGTCGCGGGTATCGCCGCACGGCCCGTGCTCGGCAATCTGATCGCCGGCTTGCAGATCGCGCTGTCCCAACCCATTCGTCTCGATGACGTCGTCGTGATTCAGGGCGAGTGGGGCCGCGTCGAAGAGATCACGGGTACCTATGTGTCGATCCGCATCTGGGACCAGCGGCGGCTGATCGTGCCGTTGCAATGGTTCATCGAGAATCCGTTCACCAACTGGACGCGCAATAGCTCGCAGATCATCGGCACGGTGTTTCTTTTCGTCGATTACCGCATGCCGATCGCGCCGCTGCGCGCGGAACTCGAACGCATTCTGGCGAGCGCGCCGGAGTGGGACGGCCGCGTGCAAGTGCTGCAAGTCACCGATGCCACCGAGCACGCCATGCAATTGCGCGCGCTCGTCAGTTCCTTCGACTCCGCGCTCAATTGGGATTTGCGCTGCCGGGTGCGCGAAGGCTTGCTGAATTTCGTGCAGGCGGCGTATCCGCAGTATCTGCCACGCGCACGGGCCGATCTCTCCACCGACAGCAAGCACGTAGACTTCGCGCCGCCGCTGGAACGCGCCAACACGGCATCGCCCACCACCGCGAATACCGCGGCGGACCCGGTCGCGAGCCGGGGCGAGCGCACGGGTCCCGATCCGCGCGCGAACTCGGCGGCATCGACCGCGCCGGTGGATGCGCTGAAGCGATAGAAGCGACAGAAATCTCAAGCGAAGCACCGCAACCGAATCATCGTAGTCAGCAAACGAAAAAGGAATACTCATGAGCCGTCTCGTCGTCGTATCCAACCGGGTCGCTACCCCGACCGAAACCAAGGGCTCTGCGGGCGGCCTCGCCGTCGGCGTGTTCGGCGCGCTGAAAGACAGCGGCGGCGTGTGGTTCGGCTGGAGCGGGGACGTGGTGAGCGAGACCGTCGCGAACCAGGGGCCGACGCTACAGCAGGACGGCGCGGTGACGTTCGCCACCGTCGGCCTGCCGAAGAAGGACTACGACCAGTACTACCGCGGCTTTTCCAACGCCATGCTGTGGCCGGTTTTCCACTATCGCAACGATCTCGCCGTCTACGATCGTGACGAATACGCAGGGTATCGGCGCGTGAATTCATGGCTCGCGCACAAACTCATCAAGCTGCTCGAACCGGAAGACGTGATCTGGGTGCACGACTATCACCTGATTCCGTTCGCCGAGGCGTTGCGCAGCGCGGGTGTGACGAATCGCATCGGCTTCTTTTTGCATATCCCGTTTCCGTCGCCGCAAATTCTCTTGAACATTCCGCCTCACGAGGAGCTCGTCAAGTCGCTGTGCTGCTATGACGTCGTGGGCTTTCAGACCGAGGGCGATCAGACCGCGTTCCACGATTACATCGTGCGGCACGCGCACGGCACGGCGACGCCCGACGGACATGTCGAAGCGTTCGGTCGCAAGCTCACGACGGGCGTCTACCGCATCGGCGTGTTTCCGGACGAGATCGCCGAACAGGCCGAGCGCGGCGAAGCGCGTCAGGATGTCATGGACCTCAAGCAGAGTCTGGAAGGGCGCAAGCTCATCATGAGCGTCGATCGGCTCGATTATTCGAAAGGGCTCGTCGAGCGCTTTCGCGCGTTTGAGCATTTTCTGGAGAAGTCGCCGGAATGGCGCGGCAATGTCACGCTCGTGCAGATTGCGCCGCCTACGCGTTCGGACGTGGAGACGTATCAACAGATCCGCCAGAATCTGGAATACGAAGCAGGACGCATCAACGGGCGCTATTCCGGTCTCGATTACACGCCTATCCGGTATCTGAATCAGCGTTACGACCGGTGGAAGCTGATGTCGCTGTTTCGCGAATCGCAAGTCGGGCTCGTCACGCCCTTGCGCGACGGTATGAATCTCGTCGCCAAGGAATATATCGCCGCGCAGAATCCCGACGATCCGGGCGTGCTCGTGCTGTCGCAATTCGCCGGCGCGGCCGCGGAAATGACGGGCGCGGTGATGGTGAATCCGCATGACATCGTCGGCACCAGCGACGCCATCTCGCGCGCACTCGCCATGCCGCTCGCGGAACGCCGCCAGCGCTACGAAACCAACATGACTTCGCTGCGCAAATACGATCTGGGCGTGTGGCGGGACAATTTCCTTGCCGATCTTCGTGGCAAACCGCGCAAGAAGCCCGCACCGGTCATGAAAAAGAACCCGTAACCGCCATCCGAAACGATTGTTTCGGACCTGTAACAGAGCGATGAAAGTGAAATAGGCGGCGGTGTTGACGCATGAGCCATCGATAATGACATCACGTGCCAAACCAGCGCGCAAAACGAGCGCGCCGTCGCCTAGGGCAAACCTCGTTATCCAGACCTTACGGCCTACTGTCATACTCGACACACGTTCAGGCGACTTGCGCGAACGTATAGGGAACCTGGCGCGACCTTTTCGCATGACGCGAAAACGAGCACTGCAGCGCTGACGCCGGCCGGCACGAAGTTCACGGCCGACAGGGAGACGAGAACGATGAGAATTGCCCAGATTGCCCCGTTGACGGAATCGGTGCCGCCCAAGCTGTATGGCGGAACGGAGCGCGTCGTCTCGTATCTGACCGAGGCGCTCGTCGAGCTCGGTCACGAAGTCACGCTTTTCGCCACTGGCGACTCGCAAACCAAAGCGAATCTCGAAGCCGTCTGGCCGCGCGCGTTGCGTCTGGACCCGGCCATTCGCGACCGCATCGCGCCGCACATGCTGCTGCTGGAAATGGTGCGCCGCCGCGCGGAAGACTTCGATGTCCTGCACTTCCACATGGACTACTACTCGTTCTCGCTGTTCAAGCGCCAGGACACGCCGTTTCTCACGACCATGCATGGCCGGCTCGATCTGCCCGAGCAGCAGCCGGTTTTCGATACTTTCAACACCGCGCCGGTGGTGTCCATCTCCGATGCGCAGCGTCATCCGCTGCCACAGGCGAAGTGGGTGACGACGGTCTATCACGCGCTGCCGGAAAAGCTCTACGAACCGCAACCGGTCAAGCAGGAATATCTCGCATTTCTCGGGCGCATTTCGCCGGAAAAACGCGTAGATACGGCCATTCGCATTGCCGGGCGTTGTGGCTTGAAGATCAAGATCGCCGCCAAGGTGGACGCGGCGGACCACGAATACTTCGAACGTGAGATCGCGCCGCTTTTCAAGTTACCGTACGTGGAATATATCGGCGAGATCAACGACAGTCAGAAGGCCGAGTTTTTATCGGGCGCGCATGCCTTGCTTTTTCCGATCGACTGGCCGGAGCCATTCGGTCTGGCGATGATCGAATCGATGGCGTGCGGCACGCCTGTCATCGCGTTCAATCGCGGCGCCGTGCCGGAAGTGGTGGACGAGGGCGTCTCGGGGTTCATCGTCGAAGACGAGATCGGCGCGGTCGCCGCCGTGAATCGGCTGCATACGCTGTCGCGCGAAGGCGTGCGCAAGCGTTTCGAGGAGCGCTTCACCGCGCACCGGATGGCGCGGCAGTATATCGACGCGTATCAGTCCGTCGTGCGCGCGCAGAAGCGCTCGCGCTTCAAGCTTATCGATCGCGCGACGACTTAAGTCCGCAACTCGAAAGCACAAAAAAACCGCCGTGTGCCGCGACCATCAGGTCGCGACACACGGCGGTCATGCTTTGTCGACGCCAAAAGCAGCAAAACGCGCGGCCAGGCCGCCCGAGCCGGCTTTTACATCTTCAGGCGCGTCACCTTCGTGCCTGCCAGCGATACGTCGGCCATCAAGCCGGCGTTGGTCAGCACGAACGCCTCGACCGGGCTGGTGGCCGTGTTCGTATCCACCGCGCCGTTTGCGCCCATCTTCACGAGTGCCACGGATGCATCCGCACCGGCAGACCAGCCGTCCGAATTGCGGAATTTGTCGAGCGCGTCTTGCGTCATGAACAGGAAGATCAGCGACTTCGACTGCGCGCCTGCCTGCAGGCCGAATGAGCCGGAGGTCGTGCTGTAGTAGCCGACCGTGCCGCCGCCCACGCGCAGTGAACCCTTGCCGTATTGCGCGCCGACGATGAAGCCAGCCTGAATGACGGACGGGAACACCAGAATGCCGCGCGACTTGGCGACCAGTTCGCGTGAACCGGCGACGGTCGAATAGAGGCGCTGGATTGCGCTGTCGACGTCCGCGTCGATGGAGCGGCGGTCGTCAGCGGTGCCTGCGGCCTTTTCCTGACCCGTGTTGGAATTGGTCGTACATCCCGCCAGCGTGAGGCCGCCAAGTGCCAGCACAGCCGTCGACTTGAGCATGAAGTTTCGTCTTTGCATCGTTGTTCTCCATCGTGGAATTTGGGAAACCCCATTAGATCGGGAGGGTGAGGTTCGCCAAGTTATAGCACAGCACCGTGCAACCACCAGACCCCGCCGGATGACCCGAAAAATTGCTTCGAACCAACCCGCGCGCAGTGCCGCCGCTCCCTTCGGTAACTTTGACTTGGCAAGCTTACTCCCAATCTGTCACTGATATCGTTGTTGCGTAGCTACACGACTAAAACCTTCGTCATGCGATACAGCGCAACGCTCACCCGGAAACCGCTCGATTGGAAAGACCTGACAGCGCGTTTTCGCCCGAACCGTTTCCGTATGGCTTGCATTTATTTCACCGCACGGCCGTCGATGTTACGCCGCGGCCGCTGTCACCAGTAGCAACGACCGTTCCCGACCCGGCTTCAAGGGTGACTCGTCGTTTTTACTTTGGACGCGGGCGCGGCTGCCGAAGCGTTTTGCTCGCCTGGCGTGCGCCGTAGCAGTCGTCGAATGATGCCGATTACCATGCCGAGCACGAACAAAAATGCAGCAGGAACGACCCAGTAGCCGACGAACGCGTGCCAGAGATAACCCGCGAGCGTGGATTTGCGATGATCGTATTCGTCGAGCGCTTCCTGATGCTTGCCCGCATTGGCGCTGAGGATGTCGGCGGGACAGCCGGCGGCCCGCGCTTCGTCGGGCGCGCCATGACAGCGGGCCGCGGCGCCCGATGCGCGTTGGGCATCGGTCAGTTCCCACGTGGATAGCGACTTTTGCAGATCGACCGTGTTGTAGGCCATTTCGTCGCGTACTTCGTTGACCGCGACGATCATCACCGGCACGAGCCAGAAGGTGATCGTGACGAGCCACCGCCTGAACCAGCGGTTCTTGTGTCTCCATGCCATCCATTGCCTCCGTGCGAGGCATGACGCCCCGCTAGACGAGCGGCGGCCGATGGCGTGTTTCTTCGAATATTGGGGGGCCGCCTTCGCGCCATCTTAGGAGAAAAAGACGACGGTGCGAATCATTTGCTTGGGTGCAGTGCAATATCCCCAAGCGGCAAGTGCAATATCCCCAAGCAGCAAGTGGCGAAGGATGGGCGCCGCGCGATGCCGCGCGGCGCATTACGCAATGCCGGCAATCAGCCTTTGTTGCTGAGGCAGCTCTTCATGAACGCCTTGCGGTCGTCGCCCTTCTTGCCGGATGCCTGACCATTGCACGCGGTCATCTTCTCTTGCTGGGTCATGGGCGCGGCGGCGGGCGCCGACGACGACAGACAACTCTTCATGAACGCCTTGCGCTCATCGCCTTTCTTGTCGGCTGCCTGCTTGTTGCAGTCGGTCATCTTCGATTGCTGGCTGTTGGCGGCGAACGCCGGGCTCGCGCTGATCGTGAGGCTGGAAACAGCGATGACTGCTGCAAGGGCGGTGGCTCGAATGATCATGTGACGCTCCCTGATTTGAATGAAGTTTGTTCTTTGGACGACGAATGCCGGATGCGCTCCTGACGAGCACGCGCCATCCGCCCGTGCATTATGGCAAACCGAATATCACTGATGTGTGGCATCGGGTGAAATCGGGAGGCGAGAAGGAATACGCCTTGCAAACGGCTTTCGCGATAAGGCGAAAGAGCTTGCGTATGCAGCTCGCCGTAAGACCGGCATGTTCATGGACGCCTCGAGAGTTTTTAGTGCAGCATTCAGAAAATGCGGCTGTCCTACCCACGGCCGCCACCAACGACAAGGAGCACGCGCATGTCCACTCCGCTATCCGATCACTACAAGGGTTTCGAAATCAAGGTGCAGGCTTTGCGGCGCGCGAAGGAGCGTGACGAACCCGACGACGGTCCGCGCCATTTCGATATCGTCACGACGATATCCCGCAGCGCGCACGGCGACAGCGGCCGCACCGCGATGTTCGGCGTGCCCGATCAGGAACCTTTCGAAAGCCCGATCGACGCGGTGCGCGCGGGCATCGACTACGCGCGCAAGATTATCGACAACGAGATCGAAGGCGAGTCGGTGGAAGACCTTTGAAACCCTTGACCGCAAGCACATTGCATCCGCCAACGGCCGCGGCTGGCGGCTTTCTTCTTGCGAATGCGGTCGAGCCATCATTTCGGCGCATGTTCAAAGCGCCCACTACACGTTAGCCCGATTGACCCGACGCCGCTTCGCAACGAGAATCGACGGCGGGCAAACGTTGAACAGCGTTGAAAGCAGCGACTGGACATGCGCGTTTGCCGACGCTCGTCAGGCTATGAGATTGACCAGAATCAGTTTCGCCCAGACAACTCAAAACGAAAGTACTGGAGGAGATCCATGAATCGAAACATCCGCCGCCGCGTGCTGTCGGCCGCCGTCGCGCTGATCGCGTGCTCCGCGCTGCCGTTCGCATCGTCGTCCGTCTTTGCGCAGACGCCGGCCAAGCCGAAGGTCGCGCTCGTCATGAAGTCGCTCGCCAACGAGTTCTTCCTGACCATGGAAAACGGCGCGAAGGATTATCAGCAACACAACTCCGGCCAGTTCGATCTCATCACCAACGGCATCAAGGACGAAACCGATACCGCTGCGCAGATTCGCATCGTCGAGCAGATGATCGTCTCCAAGGTCGACGCGCTCATCATCGCGCCGGCGGATTCGAAGGCGCTCGTGCCGGTGATCAAGAAGGCGGCGGATGCGGGCATCATCGTCGTCAATATCGACAACCGGCTGGACCCGGACGTGTTGAAGTCGAAGAATCTGAACGTGCCGTTCGTCGGTCCGGACAACCGCAAGGGCGCGAAGAAGGTCGGCGACTATCTGGCCAAGCATCTGAAGAAGGGCGATGAAGTGGCGATCGTCGAAGGCGTGACCACGACGACCAACTCGCAGGCGCGCAGCGCCGGCTTCAAGGACGCGATGGAAGGTGGCGGCATGAAGGTGGTCGCGCTGCAGTCGGGCGACTGGGAAATCGACAAGGGCAACGCGGTCGCCTCGCAGATCCTGAACGCGAACCCGAACGTGAAGGCGCTCCTGTGCGATAACGACAACATGGCGATCGGCGCGGTGTCGGCGGTGCGCGCGGCAGGCAAGGCGGGCAAGGTGCAGGTGGTCGGCTTCGACAACATCACGGCCATCAAGCCGATGTTGAAGGACGGCCGCGTGCTCGCCACCGCCGATCAATACGCCGCAAAACAGGCGGTGTTCGGGATCGACGTGGCGCTGAAGGCGATTTCCGGCAAGAAGAAACAGTCGGAGCTGTCGACGGTCGTGGAAACGCCGGTCGAACTGATCACGAAGTAGGCATGACATGACGAACTGCTGCCTGTCGTCGCACGCGGCGATGCAGCAGTCAGCTCCGCCCGCCGGAACACGGAGCGGGCACAAACCTTCACCTCGGCATGAATGCGCGAGCCTCGGTCCATTCAAGTTTCGCGGCTTTCATGCCGATAAAGCACGAACGAGCGCGTTTGAACGTCGACGTAGGCTCTTGCCTGCGCGACGCTTTGCGCCAAGCCGTCGGGCCCCAAGCGGAACACAAAGCGAGGATGCGTAGCCAATTTCATGGCGCCCCTTTCGAGGAGCGAACGACGTGAACGATGCCAGCGTGTTGACAGTCAGCGGCGTCGGCAAGACCTATGTCGAGCCGGTGCTCGCGGACGTCACGCTCGACCTCGTGCCGGGCGAAGCGCTCGCGCTGACGGGCGAGAACGGCGCGGGCAAGAGCACCTTGTCGAAGATCATCGGCGGCCTGGTGAACCCCACGGCCGGCACGATGACGCTCGCCGGCAAGCCGTACACGCCGCAAAGCCGCACCGAGGCCGAAGCGCTCGGCGTGCGCATGGTCATGCAGGAGCTGAATCTGCTTTCGACTTTGTCGATTGCGGAAAACCTGTTCCTCAACCGCCTGCCGAAAAAAGGCGGCTTCGGCTGGATCGACCGCAAGAAGCTCGCTGAAGATGCGCGCCACGCAATGGCGCAAGTCGGGCTCGACGCCATCGACCCGGACACGCTCGTGGGTGCGCTCGGCATCGGGCATCAGCAAATGGTGGAGATCGCGCGCAACCTGATCGGCGATTGCCGCGTGCTGATCCTCGATGAACCGACCGCCATGCTCACCGCGCGCGAAGTCGATTTGCTGTTCGAGCAGATCGACCGCCTGAAAGCGCGCGGCGTCGCGCTCGTGTACATCTCGCACCGGCTCGAGGAATTGCGCCGCGTTGCCGAGCGCGCGGCCGTGCTGCGCGACGGGCGTCTCGTGCATCTCGGACCAATGGCCGAACTGTCGAGCGATCGGCTCGTCACGCTGATGGTCGGACGCGAACTCGGCGAGCGTATCGACCTGGGCGAGAGAAGAATCGGCGGCGTGGCGCTGAAGGTCGCCGGCATGACGCGCGGCAGCGTGGTGCGCGACGTCTCCTTCGAAGTGAAGGCGGGCGAGATTTTTGGGGTGAGCGGGCTGATCGGCGCGGGCCGCACCGAGCTCATGCGCCTGATTTACGGCGCGGATCGCGCGGATTCCGGCACGGTCTCGATTGCGCACGGCGGGCAGGCGTTGCGGCCCGTTGCCGTGAATTCGCCATCGGATGCGGTGAAGCACGGCATCGCGCTCATCACGGAGGACCGCAAGGGCGAGGGCCTGCTGCTTGGCTTGCCTATCGCCGCGAACGTTTCACTGGGTAATCTCGACGCGGTGTCGCGTCACGGCGTGATCGACACGAAGCGCGAAGCCGCGCTCGCGCAGACGCAGATCGACGCCATGCGTATCCGCACATCCGGGCCGGCGCAGGCCGTCTCGGAACTGTCGGGCGGCAATCAGCAGAAAGTGGTGATCGGCCGCTGGCTCGCCCGCGACTGCACCGTGCTCCTGTTCGACGAACCGACGCGCGGCATCGACGTGGGCGCGAAGTTCGATATCTACGGGCTCATGGGCGCACTGGCGCGCGAAGGACGCGCGCTCGTGGTCGTGTCGAGCGATCTGCGCGAACTCATGCTGATTTGCGACCGTATCGGCGTGATGTCGGCGGGACGGATGACGGGCGTGTTCGAGCGCGCCAACTGGACGCAGGATGCGCTGCTTGCCGCAGCCTTCGCGGGCTATGCGAAACGCGAAGCCATGCTGCACGAGCCGCTCGCGCCGGACGCGAAGCCGCCCGAACAAGACCAAAAAGTGGAGCACTGAATGACCGGTCAGACTCAAGCCAATCTGCCAGCCGATGCGCCGAAGAGTCCGAAGGGCATCGGCACGCGGCTCGGCTTTTCGAATTACCTCGGTCTCGTCGGCGCGCTCGCCGCGATGATCGCGCTGTTTTCGGTGCTGAGTTCGCACTTCCTCACCTACGAGACGTTCAGCACCATCGCCAACCAGATTCCGGATCTGGTCGTGATGTCGGTGGGCATGACCTTCGTGTTGATCATCGCGGGAATCGACTTGTCGGTGGGGTCGGTCCTGGCGCTCGGCGCATCGGTCGTGAGCGTCGCCGCGTTGAAGTGGCATTGGCCCGCGTTGCCGTCCGCGCTGATGGGCATGGCCGCCGCCGCGCTGACGGGCACGCTGACCGGGCTCGTCACGGTGGCGTGGCGCATTCCGTCGTTCATCGTGTCGCTCGGCGTGCTGGAAGCGGCGCGCGGCGTCGCCTACCAGATGACCAATTCGCGGACCGCGTATATCGGCGACGCCTTCGATTTTCTGTCGAATCCGATCGCTTTCGGCATTTCGCCGTCGTTCGTGATTGCGGTCGCCGTGATGATAATTGCGCACCTGGTCTTGACTCGGACGGTTTTTGGCCGATATCTCGTAGGAATAGGCACGAACGAGGAAGCCGTGCGGCTTGCGGGCGTGAATCCGCGTCCTTACAAGGTAATCGTTTTCGCGTTGATGGGCGCTCTCTCCGGGCTCGCCGCGCTATTTCAGATTTCGCGCCTCGAAGCCGCCGACCCTAACGGCGGCGCGGGGCTGGAGTTGCAGGTGATCGCGGCGGTGGTGATCGGCGGAACGAGTCTGATGGGCGGGCGCGGCTCGGTCATCAGCACGTTCTTCGGGGTCTTGATCATTTCCGTGCTGGCGGCGGGGCTCGCGCAGATCGGCGCGAACGAACCGACCAAGCGCATCATCACCGGGGCGGTGATCGTGGTGGCGGTCGTGCTCGACACGTATCGCAGCAGGCGTAAGCGGGCTTGACGGGGAGCGCCAGGCGAATTCGACCAAGGAGCAAAGGGTAAGGCAGTACGGCGCGCACGGGGCGCGCCGGGATGACAGGCAGCATGCAGCAAAGACCAGGGCGATCGGGGAAGCGGCAGCATTACGCCGTAGCTGACGGGAACAGCGAAACCAAAAAGCGCACGCGAGGCCAGTGCGCACCGAACGCCTATTTCAAATAAGAGAGCAGCAGCACAAAGATAGCGAAGGACGATGTATGGCGACGATAAAAGACGTGGCAGCCATTGCCGGGGTGTCGTTTACGACGGTGTCCCATGTGGTCAACAATTCGAGGCCGGTATCGGCCGATGTCAGGGCGAAGGTAGAACGGGCAATTCGTGAACTCGATTACGTGCCCTCGGCCGTCGCGCGTTCGCTGAAGGCGAAGTCCACCGCGACCATCGGCCTCTTGGTGCCGAACGCGACGAACCCTTATTTCGCGGAACTCGCGCGCGGCGTCGAGGACGGCTGCGCGAAGAACGGCTATTGCGTATTCTTCTGCAATTCGGACGACGATCCCGCGAAGCAGCGCCACTACCTGCGCGTGCTGCAGGAAAAGCGCATCGACGGGCTGGTCATTGCATCGGCGGGGGAGGATTCGGTGCTCGCGCACAGTCTTTCCGGATCGCGCGAACCGCTCGTGATCGTCGACCGGAATATCGAAGGCGTCACGGCCGATCTCGTGCAGATCGACCACGAGAAGGGCGCGTATCTCGCCACGCGGCATCTGCTGCAACTCGGGCATTCGGAGATCGGCTGCATTACCGGGCCGGTCGCGACGGCGGTGAGCGCTATGCGTCTGCATGGCTTCATTCGCGCGATGGCCGAACGCGGTATCGAGATCGAGCCGAACGCGATCGTGCAGAGCGATTTCTCGGCGACGGGCGGTTACGCGGCAGCATCGCAACTGTTCGACTCGATGAAGCCGACGGCCATTTTCGCGTGCAACGACATGATGGGCATCGGTGCATTGCGGGCGGCCGCGGAACGCCATATCAACGTGCCGACGGATTGCTCGATCATCGGTTTCGACGATGTCGAACTCTCGCGGTACACGTATCCCGCGCTCTCTACCGTCGGACAGTCGGTGCGCGCGCTCGGCGAAATGGCCGCGCAAACGCTGATCGAGCGGATCACCGGCAAGCTCGCGGGCAATACGCGGCGGCGCGTCGTGGCACCGCGTCTCGTGCGGCGCGAATCGACGGCGGTCGTGCACGAGGCGCGACGCGCCGGATAGAAGTTGGAAGCAACACAAGGAGCGTAATGAGCGACAAGTCAATAGCCAAGCAAGGCCGCGTCACCGTGGTCGGCAGTCTGAACATGGATCTGGTCGCACGCGCGCCGCGTCTGCCGAAACCCGGCGAGACGCTCGCAGGCCACGCGTTCGCGCAAGTGCCGGGCGGCAAGGGCGGTAATCAGGCGGTGGCGGCCGCGCGTCTGGGCGCGGAGGTCGCGATGATCGGCTGCGTCGGCGACGACAGCAACGGTGCGACGCTCAAGACGAGTCTCGAGGCGGAAGGCATCGACTGCGCCACGGTGGCTCTCAGCACCGACGCGCCAACAGGTGTCGCGCTCATCATCGTCGACGATGCGAGCCAGAACGCCATCGTGGTCGTGGCGGGCAGCAACGCGCAGGTGACGCCCGAGAGCATCGCGTCTCAAGAGGCGCTTCTTGCGCGCGCCGACGTAATCGTTTGCCAGCTGGAAACGCCGCCGGATACGGTGCGCGCGGCGCTTGCCGCCGGCCGGCGCCTGCAGCGCACGACCATCCTCAACCCCGCGCCCGCCGCGAACGAGTTGCCGGCCGATTGGTTCGGCCTCGTCGATTATCTGATTCCGAACGAACTCGAAGCCGCGACGCTGTCGGGCATTGCCATTTCCACACCCGACGATGCGCGCCGCGCCGCGCACGCGCTCCGGCAAAAAGGCGCGCGCAACGTGATCGTGACGCTCGGTGGGCAGGGCGTCTTCGCGCTGCTCGAATCAGACGGTAACGGCGACGACGGCGGCCAGCACTTGCCTTCGCCGAAAGTGCAGGCTGTCGATACCACCGCGGCGGGCGATACCTTCATCGGCGGATTTGCCGCGGAACTCGCGCGCGGCTCGGCGGTGCTCGACGCCATTGGTTTCGGCCAGCGCGCCGCCGCGCTTGCGGTCACGCGTGAGGGCGCGCAGCCTTCGATTCCGCATCGCAGCGAAATTTCCGCATAAGTGTTCAGTTTTCACTGAAAACCGGCGCGTAGCTTGCGCCGTTCTTTTCGTCTGATGAAATAAATATCCTCAAGCCAGTCCCTTTCGCGCCGTTTACTTAGTGAGCGAGCGCAGAAGCGCCGCTACGCGAATCGGTGGCGGCGACTCTCCGCGCGCGCCGGCCCTCACCTGGCTACGACCGCATTGACGAGCGGCATGGGACGACACATGAACAAGGCTTTGACCATCAAGGCGCGCATCGGCATCTCGATGGCGTTTCTCGGCGCGCTGCTGATCGCCATCGGGGCGCTCGGCCTCAGCGGCATGAATCACTCGAACACCGCGTTTCTCGATACCTACTCGAATCAGATGCCGAGCGCCATCGCCGTCGGCAACACCGAGATGTACGCCATGCGCGAACGGCTCGTGTTCGATCGCGGCGCGCTGCTCGCGGGCACGGCGGAAGTCGCGGCGACCATCGAGCGTTCACGCCTCATGCGCGAGCGCGCCGATGGCTTCTGGAAGCAATACACGGCGCTGCCGCAAGAGCCCGGCGAAGCGCGCCTCGCGGAAGCGGCGCAGGCCAAACGTCTCGAACTGCAGCGTGAGCTCGACAAGGGCCTCAAGGCCGTTGCCGCCAATGACCACGACGCGATCATCGCTTCCGCCAAGTCGATGCAGGCGATCTACAACGATTACGCCAACGCCAACGAAACGCTGCGCAAGTTTCTGTCCGAGTCCTCGCACAAGAGCTACGAAGACGCGCAGAGCCAGTTTCTGTGGTTCCGCGCGGTCGCGATGTCTGCCATCGCGCTCGGGCTGGCCGCGGCGGCGTTCGCGTGGGTTTCGCTCCGACGCGCCATCGCGCGCCCGCTCGAAGCCGCGCTCGGCCATTTCGAGGCGATTGCCGCGGGCGACCTGCGTCGTGAAGTCGTGGTCACTTCGCGCGACGAAATGGGGCAATTGCTCGAAGGACTCGCCAAGATGCGCGCAAGCCTTCTGACGACGGTTCGCACCGTGCGCTCGGGCAGCGAATCGATCGCGTCGGCCACGCAGCAGATCGCCGCTGGCAATACCGATTTGTCGTCGCGTACCGAGGAACAAGCATCCGCGTTGCAGGAAACCGCGTCGAGCATGGAAGAGCTGACCGGCACGGTCCGTCAGAACGCCGACAATGCGCGTCAGGCAAGCGCGCTCGCGGCCAACGCGTCGGAGATCGCGGGCAAGGGCAACACGGTCGTCATGCAGGTCGTCGATACCATGGGCGAGATCAACCGCAGTTCGTCGAAGATCGCGGACATCATCACGATCATCGAGGGCATTGCGTTCCAGACCAACATTCTCGCGCTCAACGCAGCCGTGGAAGCGGCCCGCGCGGGCGAGGAAGGGCGCGGCTTCGCGGTGGTCGCGGGCGAAGTGCGCTCGCTTGCACAGCGTTCGTCGGCGGCGGCAAAGGAAATCAAGGAGTTGATCGATACCTCGGTGGCGCGCGTGCAGTCGGGCACCACGCTCGTCGATGAAGCGGGCCGCACGATGAACGAGATCATCGGCGCGGTGCAGCGCGTGACCGACATCATGGGCGAGATCGCGGCGGCGTCGGAGGAGCAGTCGAGTGGTATCGACCAGGTGTCGCTCGCGGTCACGCAGATGGACGAAGTGACGCAGCAGAATGCCGCGCTCGTCGAGGAAGCGGCGGCAGCGGCGCAATCGCTGGAAGATCAGGCGGGACGCTTGCGTCAGGCGGTTGCGGTGTTTCAGGTGAATGAGGGTTTCAGCGCGGATGCGCCTTTGGCTTCGGCTTCGGTGAGCGCCGCCCGGCGCGTTGCGCGCAAGCCAGCGGCGGTGGCGGCAAGCAAGCGCCCCGTCCCCGTCAAGCCTTCGCAGGCAGCAAAGCCGGCTGCCACGCCGGCGGTTGCAGCGGCGGCTGCAAGCGGGGATTGGGAGACGTTTTGAGCCCGCTGCGGTAACGGAACTTCGCCGTCGCGCGCATGGCGGCGCCAAGTCTAAAGCCGGAGGTGCGAGCGCAAGACGCACCTGTCGCCATCATCGAGCGCGTCCCCGTACACTGATGCCACCGCATCATCTTGCATACGAGGACCATCGACATGACCGGATCGACACTCGCCGCACAGCTCGTGGAAGCGCGCCGGCAGCATCGGAGCATCGAGACGCTTGCGCCGCGCGACATTCCCGTAGACGCGCCCACGGCCTATGCCATTCAGCACGAGACGCTGCGTGCGGCAAACGCGCGCATCGGCGCATGGAAGATCGGCGCCCGCGCGCCCGATGCCCTCGCCGCAGGCGCACCCATCGATGCAGACCTCGTGCATGTATCGCCTGCGCGGCTCGCGTTCGACTCGTTTTTTCACGTACTGGTGGAACTCGAAATAGCGTTTCGCTTTGCCTACCCGCTGCCGCCGCGTAGCGACCCTTACAGCCACGCCGAAGTCCTCGACGCACTGGGCGGCATGGCCGTCGCACTCGAAATCGTCGATAGCCGCCTCGCGCAATGGCCCAACGTCGACCCACTCGCGCAACTTGCCGATTCGCAGAACAACGGCGCGCTCATCGTGAGCGGCATGGAGCCTTATGAGGTCGTATCGGCGGGCTTCGACTTCTTGTCGCCGCGTATCGAATTGACGCTCGATGGCCTGCCGATTGCTCCGGCCGCGCAAGGCAATCCAGCGGGCGATCCCCGCGTCTTGCTGCCGTGGCTCGTCAATCATTGTTCGCGCATGGGACTGACGGTCGAACCGTTCTGGACCATCACCACGGGTTCTTATACGGGCGCTTATCGCGTGGAAGGTCCCGCGATGGTGCATGGCGCGATCGACCGCATCGGCGAGCTCGAACTCGTTCTTACCTGACGCTTCATGTCACGTCGCACCACGCGTTCATAGAGTCCACACACCACGCGCGGTTATTGTCACGACAGCCGCGTAACCCGCGTTATTGCATCTGACATGCATGCGCGCACGTATGAGTCATGAGATGGAAACAACAGCGTGCGGCGCCCAACGATGCTGGCGGATGAAGGCAGGGTGAGAGTGACAGAAGCGCGGTCATGCGTACAGGCGGCGAGAACGCCGCGCAAGACCATGTGCAAAAGAGGAGATTGGGATGAGGATTGTAGGGCACCGAAAATAATTCGTGTAGCTAGCACTTCTTCTCAGATGGATAGCTTCGCAAGTGCGTGAAAAAAAATTCGAAAGGGTTTAGGATGAATTCAAGCGATGTCGTTTCGATTACGCGCGTTGCGCACGGCATAGCTTTCTGACTTCGGCGAGGAGGTAGCATGGATATCTACAGCAGTTTCGCGACCCGCTTCGAAAAAACCCGCGAGGAGGAATTCTCGCTCGAAGAGTATCTCGCGCTCTGCAAGGAAGATCCTGCCACATATGCAACAGCGGGCGAACGTATGTTGACGGCCATCGGGGAACCCGAGTTCGTCGACACGAGACTCGACCCGCGGCTTTCGCGTGTGTTTGCGAACAAGGTCATCAAGGTGTATCCGGCATTCCGTGAGTTCTACGGAATGGAGGAAGTGATCGAGAACGTCGTGTCGTATTTCCGGCACGCGGCGCAGGGTCTGGAAGAGAAGAAGCAGATCCTGTATCTGCTGGGTCCGGTGGGCGGCGGCAAGTCGTCGATCGCCGAACGTTTGAAGCAGCTTGCCGAGCGCGTCCCGTTCTATTCGATCAAGGGCTCGCCCGTCAACGAATCACCGCTTGGCCTCTTCGATTACGACGAAGATGGTCCCGTGCTTGAGGAGCAATACGGCATTCCGCGCCGCTATCTCAAGAGCATTTTGTCTCCGTGGGCCGTGAAGCGCCTGCACGAGTACAACGGCGACATCCGCAAGTTCCGCGTGGTGCGTCGCTATCCTTCCATTCTTCGTCAGATCGGCATTGCCAAGACCGAGCCTGGCGACGAGAACAATCAGGACATCTCCTCGCTCGTCGGCAAGGTGGATATCCGCAAGCTCGAAACCTATTCGCAAGACGACGCGGACGCATACAGCTATTCTGGTGGCCTGTGCCTCGCCAATCAGGGCATGCTCGAATTCGTCGAAATGTTCAAGGCGCCGATCAAGGTGTTGCACCCGTTGTTGACGGCTACGCAGGAAGGCAACTTCAAGGGCACGGAAGGCTTCGGCGCGATCCCTTTCGACGGCGTGATTCTCGCTCACTCGAACGAGTCGGAATGGAAGGCGTTCCGCAACAACAAGAACAACGAGGCACTGCTCGATCGTATTTTCGTCGTGAAGGTGCCGTATTGCCTGCGCTACGGCGAAGAGGTCAAGATCTACGAAAAGCTTCTGCGCAACTCGTCGCTGGCCGAGGCGGTATGCGCGCCAGGCACGCTCAAGATGATGGCGCAGATGGCCGTGCTCACGCGTTTGGCTGAACCTGAAAACTCCAGCCTCTTTTCGAAGATGCAGGTGTACGACGGCGAGAACCTCAAGGACACGGACCCGAAGGCGAAGTCGTATCAGGAGTACCGCGACTTTGCCGGTGTGGACGAAGGCATGACAGGCGTGTCCACGCGCTTCGCGTTCAAGATCTTGTCGCGCGTCTTCAACTTCGACTCGTCGGAAGTCGCGGCGAATCCGGTGCATCTCATGTACGTGCTTGAACAGCAGATCGAGCGCGAGCAGTTTCCGCCGGAGACGGAGCAGAAGTATCTGTCGTTCATCAAGGACGTGCTGGCTTCGCGCTACGCCGAATTCATCGGCAAGGAAATTCAGACTGCTTATCTGGAATCGTATTCGGAGTATGGACAGAACATCTTCGACCGTTACGTGACGTATGCCGACTTCTGGATTCAGGACCAGGAGTTCCGCGATCACGATACCGGTGAAAGTTTCGACCGTGCCTCGCTCAATGCGGAACTGGAAAAGATCGAAAAGCCGGCAGGCATCAGCAATCCGAAGGATTTCCGCAACGAGATCGTGAACTTCGTATTGCGTGCGCGGGCGGCCAATGGCGGCAAGAACCCGGCGTGGATCAGTTATGAGAAGCTGCGGGTGGTGATCGAGAAGAAAATGTTCTCGAACACCGAAGAACTTCTGCCGGTCATTTCGTTCAATGCGAAAGGTTCGGCCGAAGAGCAACGCAAGCATGAAGACTTCGTCAATCGCATGGTCGCGAAGGGCTATACGCCGAAGCAGGTCCGGCTGCTCTGCGACTGGTATCTGCGCGTGCGCAAGTCGTCGTAAGCAGGACGCGGCATGCTGTAATGTAGGTCCGCGCCGCTCGGGACCGAAGTTTGCGCCGCAAGGTGTGACTTCCTGAGCGGCAAAGCGGGCACTTTGCGAGAGAGAGACGCTGGCATGCCCTTCGCGGCAGGCCCAAGGCTCGCGCAGCGCCTCGCATCCTCGCCATCAACGCGGGAGACTGAATGTGCTGCACCAGATCATCGACCGCAGGTTAGCTGGTAAGAACAAGAGCATCGCCAATCGCGAGCGCTTTCTGCGACGCGTCAAGAACTACATTCGCCGCGCGGTTTCGGACGCGGTGCGCGATCGCAGCATCAAGGATATTCAGAGCACTCAGAGCATCACCATCCCCAAGAAGGATATCGCCGAGCCCTCGTTCCGTCATGGACCGGGCGGCAAGCGCGAGTATGTTCATCCGGGCAACGCCGACTATATTCGCGGCGACAAGATTCCGCGTCCGCAAGGCGGTTCGGGCGGCGGCGGCAAAAGCGCGAGCAACGAAGGCGAGGGCCAGGACGACTTCGTGTTCGAACTGTCGCGCGAAGAATTCATGCAGTACTTCTTCGACGATCTCGAACTGCCGCGTCTCGTGAAGACGCAACTGCTCGCGGTGCCCACGTGGAAGAACGTGCGTGCGGGCTGGGCGGCGGAAGGTACGCCAAACAACATCGACGTGGTGCGTTCGCTGAGGAGCGCGCTCGGGCGGCGTATCGCGCTCGGCATGCCGCTCACCGCGCAACTGCGCGAGATGGAACGTCAGCTCGAAGCACTCAAGAACGATAACGCCGATCCCGAAGACATCGCGCGGTTGGAAGTGGACATCGTGATCCTGCAGGGCCGGATCACGCGTATCCCGTTTATCGACCCATTCGATCTGCGATATGTGAATCGCGTCAAGCAGCCCACGCCGTCGAGCAAGGCGGTCATGTTCTGTCTGATGGACGTTTCCGGCTCCATGGACGAGCAGCGCAAGGACTTGTCCAAGCGCTTCTTCATTCTCCTTTACCTGTTCCTGCAGCGGAACTACGAGAAAATCGAAGTGGTGTTCATCCGCCATCACACGCGAGCCGAGGAAGTGGACGAAGACACTTTCTTCCATTCGACCGAAAGCGGCGGCACCGTGGTGTCGAGCGCGCTCGAACTCATGAAGAAGATCATGGACGAGCGTTATTCGCCGACTGAATGGAACATTTACGGCGCGCAAGCATCGGACGGCGACAACTGGACCGACGATTCCCCCAAGTGCCGCAAGCTCCTTTCGGACGACATCCTGCCGAAGGTACGTTATTTCGCCTATATTCAAGTTGCGCCAGAAGAGCAAAATCTGTGGGTGGAATATGCGCAACTTGCGCTCGGCGCGCCTGAACTGGCCATGAAGAAGGTGGACTCCGCCGCGGACATCTACCCCGTGTTCCGCGAACTCTTCGAAAAGCAACAGGCGGCTGCATGACGAAACAGAATGTGCAGAAGGAAGCGCGGAAGGCTCAACCGGATGGCACGGACGATCGTGCGGTTGCATCGACGTTGGAACTGGAAGAAGGGAAGGAAGCAGACAAGGAAGTAGTCGAAGACAAGGCGTCCGAGGAGACGCACAAGGAAGGCAGGATGAATGTTGCAGAAAAGCGGCCGCTGCCGTGCCCGTCCGACTGGACCGTCGAGATGATCGAGGAATATGACGCCGAGATATCGCGCGTCGCCAACCGATACGGGCTCGACGTCTATCCCATTCAGCTCGAAATCATCAGCGCCGAACAGATGATGGATGCTTATGCCTCCGTCGGCATGCCGGTGAATTATCGGCACTGGTCCTTCGGCAAGCACTTCTTGTCGACCGAGAAGAGCTATCGGCGCGGGCAGATGGGTCTCGCGTATGAGATCGTCATCAATTCGAACCCATGCATTGCGTACCTCATGGAAGAGAACACGATGACGATGCAGGCGCTCGTCATCGCGCACGCGGCCTATGGGCACAACTCCTTCTTCAAGGGCAATTACCTCTTTCGGCTGTGGACCGACGCGCACGCGATCATCGACTATCTCGTTTATGCGAAGAATTACATCGCCGAATGCGAGGAGCGCTTCGGGCTGGATCGCGTCGAGGAACTGCTCGATTCCTGCCATGCGCTGATGAATTACGGCGTCGATCGCTACAAGCGCCCGCAGAAACTTTCGCTTGCGAAGGAAGCCGCGATGCGGCGTGAACGCGAGCAATATCTGCAGTCGCAAGTCAACGAACTCTGGCGCACCTTGCCGAATCGCAAGGCACAGTCCGCCGAGGAAATCGAAAGCCGTTATCCGCCGGAGCCGCAGGAAAACTTGCTGTACTTCGCGGAAAAGAACGCGCCGCTGCTCGAACCGTGGGAGCGCGAAGTCATTCGTATCGTGCGCAAGGTCGGGCAGTATTTTTATCCGCAGCGGCAGACGCAGGTGATGAACGAAGGCTGGGCCACGTTCTGGCACTACACGCTGCTCAACACGCTCTATAACGAAGGCCGGCTCGAAGACGGCTTCATGATGGAGTTCCTGCATTCACACAGCAACGTGGTGTATCAGCCGCCTGTGACGAAGCCGTATTACAGCGGCATCAATCCGTACGCGCTCGGCTTTTCGATGATGAGCGACATTCGCCGCATTTGCGAAAACCCGACGGATGAAGATCGCGAGTGGTTCCCCGAACTCGCGGGCAGCGACTGGCTCGAATCGCTGCACTACGCCATGCGCAACTTCAAGGACGAGAGCTTTATCGCGCAGTATTTGTCGCCGCATCTGATCCGGGAAATGCGCCTGTTCTCGATTCTCGACGACGACATGCGCGATTCGCTCGAAGTCTCGGCCATTCACGACGGCAGCGGTTATCGCTATGTGCGGCAGGCGTTGTCGCGCCAATACGACATACATCATCGCGAGCCGAACATTCAGGTCTATTCGGTGAACACGCGCGGCGACCGCAGTCTCACGCTGCGCCACTTCATGACGGACAACCGGCATCTGTCGAACGACAGCGACGAAGTGCTCAAGCACATGGCGCGCTTGTGGCAGTTCGACGTTTATCTGGAGAGCGTCGATGAAAATGGCACGGTGAGAAAGCGCTTCGACTGTCGGTACACGCCGCCGAATCACGCGCGCTGATCGGTAGCTTTAAAGAAAAACGGCTCCTCGCGGAGCCGTTTTTTTCTTGTCCGAAGCAGGCTTCAGATTTCCTTGCCTTCCTCGTCTTGCGTGAAGATGTCCCAGCTTGCCATGAAGAGCGCCGCAACCAGCGGCCCGATCACGAAGCCGTTGATGCCGAAGAGCGCCATGCCGCCGAGCGTCGAAATGAGCACGACCCAGTCAGGCATCTTCGTGTCCTTGCCGACGAGAATCGGGCGCAGGACGTTATCCACGAGACCGATCACGACCACGCAAAATCCAACCAGCACGAGCCCTTGCCAGATCTGGCCGGTCGCGAAGAAGTAGATCGCCGCGGGCGCCCAGACCAGCGCCGCGCCGACCGCGGGCAGGAGCGAGAGAAACGCCATCAGCACGCCCCACAAGAGCGAGCCGTTGATGCCGAGAATCCAGAAGATGAGCCCGCCCAGCAAACCCTGCGCGGCGGCGACCGCGATGTTGCCCTTGACCGTCGCACGCACGACGGTCGTGAACTTCGCGATCAGATGCTGCTTCGGCGCCGGATCGAGCGGCAAGGCGCGACGGATGCGCCGGCCTATCTCGCCGCCATCGCGCAGCAGGAAAAACACCAGATACAGCATGACGCCGAAGCTCACGACGAACTGGAATGTGTTCTGGCCAATGGACAACGCCTGCGCCGCCGCGAACTGGCTGATCTGCGCCGCGCCTTCCATGAGTCGACGCTGGATGCCAGGGATATCGTCGAGACCGTAGCGCCCGAGCATCTGCTGCACCGAAGTCGGCAGCGCATGCAGCACGTGCTGAAAGTACACTCCGAAATTCAGGTCGCCGCTCTTGATGCGCGCGTAGACAAGCGCGATTTCCTGCACGAGCGTCACGGCCACCACGGCCAACGGGATGATGACGATGAGAATCGCCGCGGCCAACGTCGTCAGCGCCGCGAGGTTGCGCCGCTTGCCGAAGCGCACGGTGAGCCACCGCTGCATTGGCTGGAAGAGGATAGCGAGAATCGCGCCCCAGAAGATCGCGCCGAAGAAGGGCAGCAGCACCCAAGCAAGCGCGAGCGTGACGACGAACAACAGGATATGAAAGAAGCTTTGATGGACGGACTGATTATTCATTGGGACCGGTTAAGCGGAAGGGGAGCGGGCAGCGCCGCTCGAGTTCGCGCATGCTAGCACGCGGCTGCCGACGTCATTTATGCACTGCGTTGGAGCGCTGTTTCGACCGGCGGTTCGGTCAGCGTTCCACCATTGACACCGCACTCGACTAAAATCCGGCTTTCATTCCTTGCGGACCGCGTCCGGTCTCAATCGAGCCGGATGCAAAAGCAATGCGCGTTCCACGTGCGTGCCACGGTGCGCTTTATGTATCCAACAATGAATCCTGGTGTCGTCTACGCATTCGCGGCCTTCGCGCTTTGGGGCCTGTTTCCGATCTACTTCAAGGCGTTGCATTCGATTAGCGCGCTAGAGATGCTTGCGCACCGCATGGCCTGGTCGCTGATCTTCCTCTTCATCGTCCTGACGGTGCGGCGTCAGTGGCGCTGGCTCGGCCCGGTGCTGCGCGACAAACGTCTGCTTGCGCGCTTCGCGGCGAGCGCCGTGTTGCTATCGACGAACTGGGGCATTTACATCTGGGCGGTAAACGACGCGCGAATCGTCGAGGCAAGTCTTGGCTACTTCATCAATCCGCTCGTCAACGTGCTGTTCGGAATGGCCTTCCTGCACGAGCGGTTGCGGCCGATGCAGTGGTTCTCCGTTGTCATCGCCGCGCTCGGCGTGCTGTGGCTCACCTGGGTGAACGGCGCGCCGCCCTGGATCAGTCTCGCGCTCGCGTTGACTTTCGGCGGCTACGGGTTGTTGCGCAAGACGGCGAAGCTCGGCGCGCTCGAAGGGCTCACGCTCGAAACCATGTTGCTGTGTCCTGTCGCGCTGCTTTATTTATTCGTGCTCGGCGCGAACGGACATAGCGGTTTCCTGGATGCGTCCGTGGGCATCGAGGTGCTTCTCGCGGCGGCCGGGCCGATCACCGCCGTGCCGTTGCTGCTGTTCGCGGCCGGCGCGCGGCGCATTCCCTTGTCGATGCTCGGCCTGATTCAGTACATCACGCCGACGCTGCAGTTGCTCATCGGCGTGGTGATTTATCAGGAGACGTTCGGGCATGACCGTCTGATCGGCTATGGCGCGATCTGGGCGGCGTTGGCGATTTATTCGCTCGAAGGCTTGTATCGGGCGCGGCCGGGGCGAGGGTGATCAACGCAACGCGTCACCCCATCGGTACTCCACCGTCAGATCGTCAAGCTTCGCCTTGAGCTCGGCATCGATCGGCTGATCCACTGTCGCGAGCGTCTCGTCCAGCTGTTCGACGCGGCTTGCACCGATGATCGCCGAGGTCACCGCCGGATTCGCCAGCACCCATGCAAGCGATGTGCTCGCAAGCGACCGGCCGCTTTCCTGCGCCACATCTTTCAGCTTTTCGATGGTCTGGAACTCGCGCTCATGCCAGTAGCGCTGCTGATACATTTCTCCCGCTTTGCCGACCGTCGCGGTAAAGCGTCCGTCCGAAGGCGCGGCGTCGTGCTTGTGCTTGCCCGTCAGCAAGCCACCCGCAAGCGGGTTATACGGGATCACGGCGAGCCCTTCTTCCACCGTCAGCGGCAGCAGTTCACGCTCGATCTGGCGAAACAGCAGGTTATAACGCGGCTGAACGGAAACGAAGCGGGCGGTGCGCAGTACATCGGCGCGACCTAGCGCACGTGCGAGCCTGTACGCCAGAAAATTCGATACCCCGACATAGCGTGCCTTGCCGCTTTTCACGATGATATCGAGCGCTTCGAGCATCTCGTCGAGCGGCGTGTCGCGATCGTCGTTATGCAGTTGATAGAGATCGACGTAGTCGGTGCCAAGACGCTTCAACGACGCATCGATTGCATCGAGCAGATGCTTGCGCGATGCGCCCTGATCCCATGTAAGCGGCCCCATCGCGTGCACGGCCTTGGTGGCGAGAATGTATTGATGCCGCCGGCCCTTCAACCAGCGTCCGACGATTTCCTCGGTGCGGCCCGCGAGGTCGTTCGTCGCGCCAAGCGGATAAACGTTGGCGGTGTCGATGAAATTGACGCCCGCCTCGGCCGCGCGATCCATGATGGCGAACGACGCGTCTTCCTCCGTCTGCAAACCGAAGGTCATCGTGCCGAGGGTGAGACGCGAGACGGTGAGACCGATGCTGCCGAATTTGCGATATTGCACGATTGCGCTCCCGAGGTTGAATAGCGATCGACAGGATAGTCTTTATGCGTGCCGCGCGCTCGGGGCTACCCGGGCGCACGCCGCTATCAGCGCGCGGCAGACGCGGGCGCGGCGGCGCGCGGCGCGTTGTCGAGCCGTCTGAACACGAGACCCGATAGCAACGTCACCACGCCCATGCACAGGAAGCTCAGTCTGAAACCGATCGCGCCCGAGCCGAACTGATGCTCGAACACCTGCACGAGCGACCCGCCGATCGACACGCCAAGCCCGATCGCAAGCATCTGCACCATCGAGAAGAGGCTGTTGCCGCTGCCCGCATCCTTGATGGAAAGGCCCTTGAGCGTGACGCTGTTCATCGCCGCGAACTGCATCGAATTGCAGGCGCCGAAGAGCGCGAGAATGGCGATCTCCACGACGAGCGGCAGCGACGGCGAAAACAACGCAAAGCCGATGATCGACGCGCCCACCAGCGCCGTATTCACCAGCAGAAAATTGTCGTAGCCGTAGCGCTTGACGAGCCCCGCGATCCAGCGCTTCGACAAGGTGCCCGCGAACGCGATAGGCAGCATCATCAAGCCGGAATGCAGCGGGCTGTAACCGAGTTCGAGCTGCATGAGAAGCGGCAACAAGAACGGCACCGCGCTCGACCCGATCCGGCAAACCAGATTGCCGATCAGCCCGACGCTGAAGTTCGGCTCGCGAAAGAGCGCGAGATGAAAGAGCGGATTGCGCTTTCTGCGCGCATACGGGATATACGCGAAGGCCGAGACGGCGGCCACGACGAATAGCGCCGCCGACACGAGCCCGCGATGCGTTTGCACCGGACTATCCAGCGCCAACGAAAACGCCACCATGCACAGGGACAAGAGCCCGCAACCGACGAAATCGAAAGGCGGCGCGTTCCTGATGGCGTCGTCGGGAAGAAAGCGCCGCACGGCATAAAGGCCGACCGCGCCGATCGGCACGTTGATCAGAAAGATCCAGTGCCACGTGAACGACTGAACGAACCAGCCGCCGAGCGTCGGACCGAGAATAGGGCCGACCTGTCCGGCAACCGAAATCATCGCGAGCGCGGACACGTAGGCTTCGCCCGTCATCGTGCGAAGAATGGCAAGGCGGCCGATTGGCAGCAACATCGACCCGCCGATGCCTTGCAGCACGCGCGCCATGACGAGTTGATCGAGCGTGTGGGCGCTCGCGCAGGCAAGCGAGCCGATCACGAACAACGTGATCGCCACGAAGTACACGCGCCGCGTGCCGAAGCGGTCGGCGAGCCAGCCCGAAGCGGGCGTGAAAAGCGCCATCGTGAGCGTGTAGGCAACGACGATGGACTGCATCGCGAGCGGCGCCGCGTGCAGATCGCGGGCGATGGACGGCAGCGCCGTATTGACGATGGTCGTGTCCAGCGCCTGCATGAAGAAGCCCACGGCGACGATCCAGAGTAGAGCCGTGTGCGATGACAGTTTGTTCATTTGAGGGGCGAGGTGGCAGGATGCGGCGCGCCGCGAAAGCCTGATGAAAGGCCAGTGAAAAGCCCGTCAGCGCGCATTGTGAAATGTTAATGACTCCGCGCGCTATCGGGAAGACCGCTAACCGCATTGACTGTGATCGTGATTTCCGATCACAATGCCGCATGCTGAATCCCGTCTGGCTGACAACCTTCGCGACCGTGGCCACGTCGCACAGCTTTACCGACGCCGGCCGTCAGCTCGGTCTGCGCCAGTCGAGCGTCTCCGAGCACATTCGACGCCTCGAAGAAAGCGTCGGACGAAGGCTCCTCGTGCGCGATACCCATTCTCTCGCGCTCACGGCCGACGGAGAAGCCATGCTCGTTCACGCCCGCGTGATTCTCGAAGCGATGGCGCATGCGCAATCGCAGTTCAGTTCGCCGCGGCTGCGCGGACGCGTGCGGCTCGGTTCATCGGACGATCTGGCGCTCGGGCCGCTGCCGAGCGTGCTTGCCGCCTTTCGCGACACGCATCCGGATGTCGAACTGGAGATCACGATTGGCATGACGGGACGGCTGTATCAACTCGTCGATGCTGGCGAACTCGATCTTGCCGTCGGCAAGCGCCGTATCGGCGATGCGCGCGGCACGCGGCTGTTCAGCGGCCGACTGGAGTGGCTTGCAAAGCCAGGCACCATCGTCGATACGACTCAGCCCTTGCCGCTCATCTTGGTCGCCGAGCCGAGCGTGACGCGCGCTGTGGTACTCGATGCGCTCGCCATGGCCGGCGCGAGCTGGCAAACCGTCTGCACGAGCAGCAGCCATGCGGGCTGCATCGCGGCGGCGCGCGGCGGACTCGGGCTCACGGTGCGTTCGCATTTTCTGGCGGGACGCGGACTCGCGCCGCCTGTGAATCGCGAAGCGTTGCCGGGATTGCCGGAGGTGGAGTTCATCGCGTTCGGCGCGAAACATCTGAGCCGGCCCGCCGAGACCCTGCTTCAGTTGCTCGAAAGCAGCGACCTGCGCGGCGAATGGGACGGCGAATGAACGCTTCGACCAGAAGCGAAAGAGGGCAGGCGCGAGATGTGCGGCGGTTGTGCCGCAACAACGTGCAGCCGGTGCGATTGGCCTTCGCCGATCGCTTCTTATATATTGAGCGGCGTTCGAAGCGGCCAACCCATCTCGTGTCACGTCTTTGCTGTCTTTCATCTAGCTGTCTCGCGGGCCTGTCCATGAGGACATGGCGGCAGTTGCTCGTCTTCTTGGCGCTCGTCTTGCCGTTTGCGGGCGCGCATGCCGCCACGTATCTCACGAAGCATTGCGAAGACCTCGGTGGCAAGACGGTGCCCGCATCGATCATCGGTCTGCCGACGCGCGGCGCGCTGATCGAGAGCGCGTCGGTGACGAAGGCCGCCGCGCCGGGTAATCGCAACGGCGAGTATTGCCGCGTCACGGGCATCATCCGGGCGATCCAGGACAACACGCCCGACATCCGCTTCGAAGTGAATCTGCCAAGCCGATGGAACGGCCGCGCGTTGCAGATGGGCGGCGGCGGCTATAACGGCACGCTCGTCTCCGGCACCGAACCCATGCCTTTCGCGCCCGACTCGACGCCGCTCGCGCGCGGCTATGCGACCTTCGGTTCCGACTCGGGGCACTCGGGCAACGCGGGGCGCGCGGACTTCGCCGTGAACGACGAAGCCATCGTCAACTTCGGCTTCGCGCATCTCAAGAAGACCCGCGATGTCGCGCTCGCGCTCATCCAGATGGGCTATGGACGTTCGCCCGAGAAGACGTACTTCGCGGGCGGCTCGACCGGCGGACGCGAAGGCTTCACGGTCATCGAACGCTTTCCGAACGATTACGACGGCGTGATCGCCAATGCGCCGGCTATCAACTTCTCGGGCGTGCGGCTGATGGGCGTGAAAGTCGGGCAGGCGTCCTATGCCAAGCCGGGCGGATTCGTCGGCCTCGCGCAGCAGCGGCGGTTGTTCGAAACGGTCGTGCATGAATGCGACAAGCTCGACGGCGCGGCCGATGGCATCGTCGGCAATGTGGAAGCTTGCCGGAAGCTCGAGCCGCAGATTATCGCGTCGTTGCGCTGCGCGAACGGGCAGCGGCCTTCACTGCGCGACAGTTGTCTTTCCGACGCGCAGATCGAGACGCTCGAACTCCTGCGCGATGGCCTGAAGCTGCCGTATCCGCTCGCGTATAACGTCGATACTTATCCGGGCTACAACGTGTTTCAGGGCGTCGATTTCTCCGGCACGCTCGGTCTCGGCGATTCACCCACGCTGCTTTCGCCGCCAACCTTCGGCGCCAATGGCTATCTCTTCGCGCAAGGCGACGCGTATATCCGCCACTTCGTCACGCGCGATCTCTCGTTCAACTCGCTCAATTTCGACCTGAACGATCCCGCGCGCTACAAGCAACGGCTCATCACGCTCGCCTACACGGTCGGCGCGATGAACCCGGACTTCGCGGCATTCATCGCGCACGGCGGCAAGCTGATTGCAATGCACGGACTCTCCGACGAAGTCATCAGCCCGAACCAGACCATCGCGTTCTTCAACGGGCTCATCGACAAGTACGGCCAAGACAGCGTCGATTCCTTCATGCGGCTTTACATGGTGCCGGGTTTTCAGCATGGCAACGGCGTGTTCATTCCCGCATGGGACGAACTGGGCGCGCTCGACGAGTGGGTCACGAATGGCACGGCGCCCGAGACGCTCATCGGCAGCGACATTGCGCCGGCCACCAACGGACGCACGCGGCCGATCTGCCGTTACCCCGGCTATCCGCGTTACCTGGGTAAGGGCAGCATCAATGTCGCGGCGAACTTTCGCTGTGTCTTGCCTTGAATGCCTGCCTTGAGCGCCCGTCTTGAGCGCACGCTCAGAAGCTGGTCGCGTTCGCGGCGCGCGGCATGAAGCGCGCGAGAATCCGCGCCCAAGTGCGCGCCTTATTCTTGCGATACGACGTCAGCGATACCTCGACCGCGTGCTCGCTCTCCGACGACAACCACACGCGTTCGCCGCGCTTCAGGCGCACGATATCGCCGGGCTTCATCCAGTAATCGTAGGAATCCTGATGACGCGTGAGCCACACGGATGCATCGGCGATACGCAAGTCGGCATCGCGTGCAAGACGCCACGACACCGTCTGATGCGGCGCGACTTCGACATACACCACCACGCGTGCGCCGCTCGCATCCAGCTTGCCCGCTGCCACGCCGTGCAACACGCCGCGTTGTAGCACTTCCGAACCTTCTTCCATCTCGCTCTCCATGTTGTAAGCCGAAGACGGAAGGCCAGCACGCATCAAACAAAAGGCCCCGTCTTTCGGCGGGGCCTTCGGAACCAACTTGTCTGCTTGAGCCTTGGCTGCTAGCGCACACGTTCTCCCGATGACCCGCCATGCTTAATGGCGTTCATTGGGTTTTTAATCGCGGCGATGGCGAGGACGAGGTCTGCGTGCATGGAATGGAGTATCAGTTGGAACCAGGCGCGCTGTCAATATCGAGACAGGATTTTCAAAGCGATAAAAAACCCGGACCGCGTTGCCACGGTACGGGTTCTCTTCGTTCGAGTATCTCGATCGCGCTTAGTTGCCGCTATAACCCAGCGGCTTCGTCGTATTGTTCTTCGCGATGTCCGCCAGCGTCGACACGATATAACGCGGCGACTCGGTTAGCGTGAGCGTGATGCCGCCGTTGTTGTACGGTGCGCTCGACACGTTGCCCATCGGATCGATCAACGCCACCGTGCCCGCCGTGCCCGGCACACCTACCTGCAGCTTGTACGAGGTGTTGTAGCTCGAACTAAAGGTGCCGTCGGCCGCGGGCCACACTGCATTGTTATGCGTCCACAACGCGGTGATGATCTTGCCGCTGCCAAGCTGCTGGAATTGATAGGCGTACACGCCGGCCGGCAGGTTCTTGACCGGACCGAGCGTCACCGTGCCGTCGAGCACGCGGGTCATCGTGGCGACTTGCATCGCGGCCGGCTTCGGGCTGATGTTCGTCGTGCCGAATGCCGCTTGCGGATTGTCGAGGTCGAAGAACGTGCCGTAGCCAGGTTCGCCCGGGAAGTCCGGGCCGAAGAAGACATAGGTTTGATCCGCGCCTTCGCCGAGCATGATGATATGCGTACGCGCCACCACCGCGCCCTGTGCGTACAGAATGTTCGGCGACGGATAGTTCGGGCCATAGCTCGAACCGATGTCATAGCTGATACCCGTTTCCGTCACGAACAGCTTCATGTTCGGCTTGTATTCCTTCGCCATCTCCGCGCGCAGGTTGCGCATCTCGTTGAGCAGCGAATTCGCGGCATCGGCGGGGTCCGGGTCCGTGTGATGACGCTCCGGCGGATGCGAGGGCGACGTGCCCGCATCGTAATAACCGTGCGTCGCGATGCCGTCGATATATTGCGCGTAACCCAAGGGCGCGAGGCGCTTGAGGCGATCCGTCGTCAGCGACGGGAACGGCTCGGCCGGGCCCATCACGACCGCGTGCGGATCTTTCGCATGCAGGCCCTGATACGCGGCCTTGTAGAGCGCGACGAAGTTGGCATCCGTGTCTTTCCACAGGATGTACGGCTCCCACGTCACCTGATAGTAGTTCGACGACATCGTCGGATAGTACTTCTGGCGAATCGCCTCCGTTTCCTGACCGACGCGCGACAGGTAGTTCGAGAAGTAGCCGAGATCGGCCGGCGCATAGCCGTAGTCCGGGCTCAGGCCGTGACCGCTTGCCCAGCCGGGAATGCCGTCGAGCCGCACGAGACGCATGACCTTGCCCGACGTGTAGAACGGATCGAGGTTGTTCGCGCTTGGGTTGAAGGTGTTGCGGCCGTTCGGTTCCATCACCGACATCTGACGATCGTCGATAGTCGAGGAGATGCCGAGCGCCGACAGCATGACGCCGTTGTCGTTGAAGCCTTGCATGCCGAAGCGATGTTGTTCCTGCTTCGTGTAGGTCACGGCCGGAATCGTGCCGCTCAGATCCGGCGTCACGCCGAAGCTCGCGAAGCCATTCGGACGCGTGCCCGAGGTTTGCACCTGGCCGCCGCCATTGGCGAGCGTCGCGGACACGGCAAAGTAGCCGGCGAGCGTGGACGAGCAGGTGAGGGTAGTGGTCGTTGCAACGGAAGGCACCGCGAAACTGCCGCTCGCGACCGTCTTGCCGAGCGCATCGGCGATAGTCCACTTGAGCGTATCGGCGCTGCCGGCGCGCGTGGTGACGGCGACCTTGAACTTGGCGTTGATCGCGAACATGCGCGAACCGTCGCCTCCGGGGGTATCGACGGTGATTTTGCCGTTGCCGGCCGATGCCGACGACACCGCCGGCGAAGCACACGTCAGACGCAAATTCGAGGCAGCCTTGGCAACCGCTTGTTCGGTGGCATCGGCTTCGGAGCCGGAGGCGGCGGAGGCGTTTGCCACGCCGGCGGGGCCGGCGCTAGCCGCGCTCGTGGAGGCGGTAGAACCGCCGTCGCTGCCGCCGCAACCGGCAAGAGCGAGAACGAGCGTCGAAAGCAGGAAAGGACTTTTAGTCATCGATTCAAAACGCATAAGCGCAGATAAAACCAGGCGTTCATTTCGATTACGCCCAGCGATGCAAAAAGCATCTGGTTTTCGACAGGCGGGCTGGGTTCTGATACGCCATCCAACCGGCTTCGACATGCACGCATCCCGCTTTTGCTACACGAACGGTTGAACGCGCAAACGTTTGCTATATCGCTCGATATCGCGAGATAGAAGGGTGACGAAAAGCGGGTGGTCTGCTGGAACTAATGATGAGAAGAAATCGATGCAAGGTAACTATTGCTCATTTCTAAGACATTTCCGACTCGTCGGAAGCAAATACTACTCGATGGATTGAATGGCGTTGAGTAATACTGAGTAACAAAATGTTACGTATGAGGATAGATTTTTGCTTGAATTCGCATGGCAAACCCACGCCAGCCTTGCCGATAGCGCCACGACGGTTTAACTTGAGCGACGCTAAAAAACTTTTCGTGGAGGTGGATGTGGCTTATCTGCTACTTGTGATCGAGCCCGTGGAGCAACGCAGCCAACGCACGCCAGAAGAGGGGCGCGAGGCGTATCGGCAGATGGGAGAGTTCGCCGACGGCCTGAAAGCGCGTGGCGTTTTGCGCGCATGCGAGTCGCTGACTTCGCTCAAGGATGCGTCGCGGGTTTCGCGGGCATCGGCGGATGACGCGAGAATCATCGACGGACCGTTCGCCGAGGCAAAAGAAATGATCGGCGGATTTTTCCTGCTCGATTGCGAAACGCACGCCGAAGCAGTTGAAATTGCCGCAACGTGCCCGGCGGCCGCGTGGTGCACGATCGAGGTCCGCAAAGTCGGGCCGTGCTATCTCTGAGGCGAGTTTCGCTGCTCCCGGGTGATTTCCTGTCGATCGGCGGGCGCGTCGAACGTCGTCCCAATGAAGCCGGCAATTTCGCTCGTCTTTCCATTCGCGTCGGAGCCTTACGCCATGCATCAACAGATTTTCGTCAACTTGCCCGTGCGCGATCTGAAGCGCTCGATGACCTTCTTCAAGGAACTCGGCCTCTCGTTCAACCCGGCTTTTACCAATGACGACGCCGCGTGCCTCGTTATCGGCGAAAACATCTTCGCGATGCTGCTCGTCGAGAAGTTCTTCCAGACCTTCACCGCAAAGGCGATCGTCGATGCGCACGAGGCCACCGAAACGCTCGTGTGTCTTTCGTGCGAGAGCAGGGCGGAAGTGGACGAGCTCGTCGCGAAGGCGTTGAAAGCGGGCGGGCGGGCGCCGCGCGAACCGCAGGATCACGGCTTCATGTATGGCCACGGCTTCGAGGATCTGGACGGTCACATCTGGGAACTCGTGCATATGAATCCGGAAGCGGCGTGAGCGAGCGTTCGGACGCCGGGCGGGCGGCGCAGTCGATCGCGACGCGCAAGACTATCGACGCGGTCTGGCGAATGGAATCGGCGAAAGTGATTGCGAGCGTGGCCCGCGTGGTGCGCGACGTCGCGCTTGCCGAGGAACTCGCGCAGGACGCGTTCGTCGCGGCGCTCGAGCATTGGACCGATGCGGGCGTGCCGGACAAGCCGGGAGCGTGGCTCATGACGACAGCGAAGAACAAGGCGCTCGACCGGCTGCGGCAGCACACGCTGCACGCGCGCAAGCACGAGGAACTGGGCCGCGATCTCGACGCCCAGGAGATGCACATCACGCCCGATTTCGTCGATGCCCTCGACGCGGCCCGCGAAGACGACATCGGCGACGACCTTCTTCGGCTGATTTTCACGGCGTGTCATCCCGTTCTTTCCGTCGATGCCCGCGCCGCGCTGACCTTGCGCCTGCTCGGCGGCTTGACGACCGATGAAATCGCGCGCGCGTTTCTGGTGCCGGAGCCGACCATCGCGCAGCGGATCGTGCGCGCGAAGCGCACGCTGACGGCGGCGCGCGTGCCGTTCGAGGTGCCGCAGGCGGACGCGCGGGCGGCGCGGCTTGCGTCGGTGCTCGAAGTCATCTATTTGATTTTCAACGAAGGTTATTCAGCGACCGCCGGCGACGACTGGATGCGCCCCGCGCTCTGTGAAGACGCACTGCGTCTCGGACGCATTCTCGCCGAGCTGATGCCCACGGAGAGCGAAGTTCACGGCCTCGTCGCGTTGATGGAGATTCAGGCGTCGCGCACGAAGGCGCGTGTCGATGCCCAAGGACGGCCGATTTTGCTGCCCGATCAGGACCGCAGCCGCTGGGACCCGCTTTTGATTCGTCGCGGGCTGACGGCCTTGCAGCGCTCGGAGACCTTGGGCGGCGCGCGCGGCGTGTATGCGCTACAGGCGGCGCTTGCCGCGTGTCACGCGCGCGCACCGAGCGCCGACGCGACTGACTGGCTGATGATCGTCGCGTTATACGACGCGCTCATGCAAACGGCGTCCACGCCGGTGGTCGAGCTGAATCGCGCGGTCGCGGTGAGCATGGCTTATGGGCCGCAGGCTGCGCTCGATATCGTTGATGATTTGCGTAACGAGCCAGCGCTCAGGACTTATCCCTGGTTGCCGAGTGTGCGTGCGGATTTACTGGCGAAGTTGGGACGCAAAGATGAAGCGCGCGAGGAGTTCGCGCGTGCGGCTGCGTTGACCAGGAATGCTCGGGAGCAGGCGTTTCTTTTGGGGCGGGCGGAGGAAATGGGGTGATGTTGGGGTCGTGGTTGCTGTGTCTAATCTTTGAGTTTACATAAGATAAATTAGCGCAGTTTTGCGTGTGTAGCGGCTAGATTGTAATGTCCGTATATGGACTCCTCCTCGTTTGCAAACACTCTGCGTGTCAGCCCTAGTATCG
>NZ_JALQDA010000011.1:0-1673 GCF_023631485.1 Caballeronia sp. GAFFF2
TGTAGAAGCAATATGAGAATGTCGTGTTCTAGCAATATACAAATGTCGGGTTTTGTACCCACTGGCAAGCTGGCGATTTACTGCAGCATTGCAGGAGCCGCCGATGAAGCCAGCGACACTTGTGACACTGAACATGCGCGAACTCGACCGTCTGAAGGTAATCCAGGCCGTGGTGGATATGGGAGTCAAACCCGGTCGAGCCGCGGAGCGTCTCGGCCTGACGGTACGCCAAGTCGAGCGGCTGGTGCGGCGATATCGCGAATCGGGCGCGGCGGGACTTACGTCACGCAAACGCAACAAGCCGGGCAACCGGAAGCTTGACGAAGGCTTGGCCTTACGTGCGCTGACCCTTATTCGCGAGCACTACTTGGATTTCGGACCGACGCTGGCGTGCGAGAAGCTGCGTGAATGCCATGGCCTCGTGCTGTCGAAGGAAACCGTCCGGCACCTGATGACGGATGCCGGCCTTTGGGTGCCCCGCAAGCAACGCCCGCCGAAGGTCTACCAACCGCGTGCCCGACGAGCCTGTTTCGGTGAGCTCGTACAAATCGACGGCAGCGATCATTACTGGTTTGAAGACCGGGGGCCCGCGTGCGCACTGCTGGTCTTTGTCGACGACGCGACGAGCCGGCTGATGCACTTGCACTTCGCGCCGACCGAATCGACTTTCAGTTATTTCGAGGCCACGCGCGCGTATCTCGAACGCCACGGCAAGCCGGTGGCATTCTATAGCGACCGCGCGAGCGTGTTCTACGTCCACAAGCGCGATGAGACAGCGGGCAAAGGCGTCACCCAGTTTGGTCGTGCAATGTACGAGCTAAACATCGACACTTTTTGCGCCAACAGCAGCCCCGCCAAAGGACGCGTCGAACGGGCTCATCTGACGCTGCAGGATCGCCTGGTGAAAGAGCTGCGGCTGCGTGATATCAGCACCATTGCAGCTGCCAACGCGTTTGCCTGCGTTTTCATGGCGACCTATAACGCACGCTTCGCCAAGCCGCCAAGAAGCGCGTACGACGCCCACCGACCGCTGCGCGATGACGAGAATCTCGACGCTGTTTTGACTTGGCAGGTACAGCGTAAGGTATCGGATGCGCTGACGTTGCTGAACGATCGCGTACTCTGGCTGCTCGATGACACGGCAGCGAACCGCAGGCTGATCGGCCGCTACATCGACGTGTGGGAATACCCGGATGGGCGCCTCGAAATCCGCGCTGACGGCGGCGTGCTGCATGCTGTGCCGTATGACAAGCTCGCAGACATCGACCAAGGCGCGATCATCGAGAACAAGCGTCTTGGTCATGCGTTGCAGGTCGCGCGAGCGTTACAGGCGCAGCGCGATAACCGTCGGATCTCAGGCTCGCCGTCTCGCACAAACCGAGGTGCTGCGGTGCGCACTCACAAGCCCTTGCCCGGCACGAAGAAGGCGCGCGCATTCACCCGAGCCGATCTGGACCAAGCAATCGTGCAGGTCGCGCAGCAGTCTAAGACGCCTTCAACACCTGGCCAACGCTCTGCTCGCACTCGCTGAACACTCTGAAACGCCCCGGTCCGATTAAGGCCGTCCTTCAACACTACGTGGATTCAAACCGTTGAAAACAGAGCCAATCACACATCAAAAACCCGACATCTGTATTTAGCCGGCGGTACGACATTTCAATTTTGCTTTGACA